>JAGOPD010000045.1 GCA_017992175.1 Candidatus Saccharicenans sp. | reverse complement strand
GTCTCGGCGACACGCAGGGTGGCCTCAACTGTTTCATAATCCCGCATTTCACCAACAAAAACCACATCCGGGTCTTCCCGCAGGACTGATCTCAGGGCGTTGGCATAAGAGAGGGTATCGGTGAAGAGCTCTCTCTGGTTGATGATCGCCCGCTTGGGAACAAAGTAATATTCAATCGGGTCTTCAACCGTGACTATATGGACGTCTCGTTCGTGGTTGATATAGTCGAGCATGCAGGCAATACTGGTAGATTTGCCGCAGCCGGTAGGACCGGTGACCAGAATCAGACCGCGGGGCAGGCTACAGAGCTGAACTACCCGCTGGGGAATTCCCAGCTGGGCAAAGCTCCACATCTGGGGCAGGAAACGCCGGAAAGAAGCTGCTACTGCTCCTTTCTGTCTGAAAACATTGACTCTGAACCGACCCAGTTCCTTCAAGCCAAAAGAGAAGTCAAGTTCCCATTTTTCCTCAAAAACCTTTTTCTGTTTGTCATTGAGCAGGCTGTAGATGAGTTCCTGTGTCTCCGACGGCTGAAGCGGTGGGTGATCGATATTTTTTAAACGACCGTCAACTCTAATCCGCGGCGGCACATAGGTCGTGATATGAAGATCGCTGGCATTTTCTTCAACGGCAATTTTTAAGAGTTCGTAAATTTGCTTGGCCATTCATTCCTCCTATTCCCAGTCTCTGACAGTTTCTCTGAGGACTTCCTCAACCGAGGTAACACCTTTTTTGATCTTGATGAGTCCGCTGTGGCGGAGAGTCAACATGCCATTTTCAATGGCTTTTCGCTTGATTTCGCGGCTGGTAGCTCGATTAAGGATCATCTCTTTTATTTCATCGCTGATTTTCATCACTTCAAATAAAGCTGTCCTGCCCTTATAACCGGTATTATTGCAAGCCTCACAGCCATGAGCCTTAAAAATATGCAGATCATCTATTTCGTCTTCGCCAAAGCCCATATCGAGCAGCGCCCTCTTGGGCAGATCATGCGGTTCACAGCATTTCTGACAGAGCCGACGGACCAATCTCTGGGCAACAATCAGCACGACCGAGTCAGCGATTAAAAACGGCTCAACGTTCATGTTGATCATACGGGCAATGGTGGATGGGGCATCATTGGTATGAATGGTGGAGAAGACCAGATGACCGGTCAGAGCGGCTTTAATGGCCATATCAATTGTCTCATAGTCGCGGATTTCGCCGACCAGCATGATATCGGGGTCCTGGCGGAGAAACGACCTCAGAGCATTGGCAAAAGTCAAACCAATTTCTTCCTTGATCTGGACCTGATTGATGCCAGGAATATAAAACTCCACCGGGTCTTCAGCCGTCATGATATTGACATCAATGGTGTTGAGTGTCGAGATGGCCGAATAAAGGGTGTTGGTTTTGCCGCTACCGGTTGGTCCGGTGACCAGGACAATGCCCCACGGTCGGTGGATAGCTTCCTGAAAAATTTCCAGCGATTCTGACTCAAAGCCCAGCTGGGTCAGGTCGAGCTTGAGCATCTCTTTATCGAGGATACGAGCCACAATCTTCTCGCCAAACATGGTCGGCAGCGAGGAGACCCGCATATCAACTTCTTTTCTCTTCCCGTTATCCAGCTTGACCCGCAGCTTAATTCTTCCATCCTGAGGGAGACGCTTTTCAGCAATATCCATATTGGCCAGAATTTTGACTCTCGATAAAACCGGGCTCCTGAATTTTAAAGGCAGATCAGCCACCTCGTAGAGATCGCCGTCTATCCGGTAGCGAATACGGAATTGCTGCTCATATGGCTCAAAATGAACATCGCTGGCCCCCTTCTTAATGGCATCAATAAATGTCTGGTTGACCAGGGTGATAATGGGAGCCTCGTTACTGGCCTGCTCCATTTCGGCTACATCGTAGTCAGAGCCTTCAGCAATTTCCTTTTCATCAATGATATTCACCCGGCTCTCATCAGCCAGCTCAATATCTTCGATGAGTTTCTTAACTTTAAGGGCATCACTGGTTCCATAATACTTGTTGATGGCATTGGTCACACCGGTTTCGGTGGAGATAACCGGCTGGACACTCAGACCAGTCCTGAATCTGATATCTTCAATCACCTCTAAGTCGGTGGGGTCAACCATAGCCAGAGTCAGGAAAGATTTAATCTTGTGGATGGGCATGACCAGATTTCTTTTGGCTGTCTCAGCTGGAATAAGGCTGATCACTTCCGGAAAAACTTCAAACTGATCAAGGTCAATATAGGGATAACCGAGCTGCCGACTCAGAGCCTGAGCAATCTCTTCTTCAGTCAGAAAGCCAAGAGCCACCAGGGCGGAGCTTATTGGCAGGTTATTCTTTTTCTGATAGTCGATTGCCTGGCGCAGTTTTTCCGAATCGATAATTTTTTCCCTTAAGAGCAACTCGCCAAGTTTAGAAGACATCTTTTAAGGCCTTTCTAACATTCTGAGCAAAATTTGTCAAAAGAAATCTTTCTCGCCTTCCAATATCTCCCTCAATTTCTTCTTTCTCTCTTATAGCGTCAATACTCAACTCCGGCTAACCCGGGGGTGAAATTAACATTTTTTGTCTCACCCGCAAAGGTTAGCTTCACACCTGTAAACGACGAAGATTGGTCACGATGGAGAGTCTCCCGATTAGGGTTAGCGATGTTGACTGTTCATTCTGCCTCAATTTGCCTGATGCTATTTAATAAACCAAAACGAAAGATATTTCAAGTACCTTTAGCTATTATTTTTTTTCAATTTTTGACCGCCTGGAGCGACTAACCATTTGGAAGCGAGGAAGTAGAGGTGTCCTCCGATGACTGTTGAAGATCTTAAAGAAAGCAACCAGGAAATAGTCAAGGCGATTATAAACAATACGCGCGAGGGTATTTACGTTATTTCGCCGGCTGGTTTCGAATTTGTTAACCCGGCCTTTGAAAAGCTTACCGGGTTTAAGAAAGAAGAGATTTACTCGAAAACTTTTAATTTCCTGCGTCTCGTCCACCCCGATGATCGTCATCTTTTTTCTACCACTACCAGGTCCTTTTCCAAACCCAATCTGCCCGGCGGAACAGGCCTGGTGGAGTTCAGGCTGGTTAATCTTAAGGGTGAGGTCAGGTACGTTGAAGCCAGCACCTCCCCTCTTGAAACGAAGCCCGGTTATACCCTGGTCATTTTAAGAGATATCACCTCCAGGAAAAAAACTGAAACCCAGCTGGTGGAAACTCTGCCCAAGCTAAGGAAGACTATGCGCGCTACAATTGAGGCTATTTCCCTCACCATTGAATCTCGCGATCCTTACACAGCTGGACATCAGCGGCGGGTCTCAGATCTGGCCCGCTCAATTGCGACCAGGCTGGCTTTCCCGGCGGAGGAAATTGACGAAATCCGTCTGGCTGCACAGGTTCATGACCTGGGAAAAATTTCCATTCCGGCTGAGATTCTTAACAAGCCCGGCCGGCTCAATGCCAACGAATATGAAATGATTAAAGATCATCCCCGGGTCGGCTATGAAATTTTAAAGACCATTGAGTTTCCCTGGCCGGTGGCCGATATCGTCTATCAGCATCATGAAAGACTCGATGGCAGTGGCTATCCATTAGGACTCAAGGATGACCAGATTCACCCCATGGCGAAAATTCTGGCTGTGGCCGATGTAGTCGAGGCGATGCTGTCGCACCGTCCTTACCGCTCGGCTGTCGCTCCTGACCTGGTCCTGCAGGAGATAAACGGCGATGCCGGGACGCTCTTTGAGCCCTCAGCCGTCAGAGCCTGCACCGACATTATCCAGGAAAG
>JAGOPD010000021.1 GCA_017992175.1 Candidatus Saccharicenans sp. | reverse complement strand
GCTCCCAGCTCCAGTCCCGTTACCCGGTCAGCTTCCTGGCTTCTGGCGGTCAGCATGATGATGGGAACAGAAGCTGTCTCCGGGCTTTTTTTAAGATACCGGCAAATCTCGAGGCCATCAGTCCCGGGAAGCATCAGATCTAGAAGAATTAAATCAGGTGGTTCCTTGGCCACTGTCTTTAAAAACTTCTCCGGCTCAGCCAGAGCTACGACTTTAAAACCAGCTTTGGTCAGATAAGTGCGAAGCAGTTCCAGGATATCCTCTTCATCATCCAGCACCGCAATTGTCCTGACCATTGGATTGATTCCTCTATATGTTTATACGATTTTAGGCAGCTATTGTCCACTTCGACTGCACCGTTTTCTCTGAGGTGATTTGATTAAATCTGGAATTGAGGATTTAAAGCTCCGGCCCTTCGGCTCTCAGGACAGGCTTTTAAAGGCGAGAGCGGGAAGTCAGCAGATGCTTGATAAACTCTCCCCGGACTAAATAATAAGCTTCTTCAGCGATGTTTGTAGCCAGGTCTCCTATTTTTTCCAGGTGCCGGCTTAAGAGAATAAAGAAAACAGCCAGGGCCGGATCTATCTCTTTTTTATTAACCCGGTCCAGGTACTTATTCATGACCAGGGTTTTAAGATCATCGACAAAAACGTCGAGGCCGATAGTCTGGCTGGCTAACCTGTCTTCTCTCTGGAGATAGGCCTCCACAGCCATGGTTAACATTTCCTTTACTCTGGAAACCATTTCATAAAGTTCTGCCGGGAGTTTTACCGGTAGAAAAGCCCTGACTTCCTCCAGACGCTGAACAAGATTCAGGCACTGATCAGGGATTCTTTCCAGCTCATGGGCGATGTTTATTGAAACGAGAAGGAATCGGAGGTCAACTGCTACCGGCTGATAGCGGGCCATCAGAGTGGAGGCCTTTTCCTGGATTCCATTTTCCAGCAGGTCGGACTCCTTTTCCAGCCTGACTATTTCCGGTCTCAAAGATAGATCCTGTTCTGTCAATAGCTGGCTGGACGTATCCAGTACCCGACTGGTTATTCCGGCCAGATAAGCGACTTTTTCCCGGAGCTCATTTAATTCCAGGTCGAAAGTTCTTTCGGTCATTCTTATTTCCCAATCATCCAAATCTTCCAGTTATATAATCTTCGGTCAGTTTATTGGCCGGGTTGGTAAAGATCTTGTCAGTCCGGTCAAACTCAATAAGTTCCCCCAGCCAGAGAAAAGCCGTAAAATCAGATACCCGGGCTGCCTGCTGCATATTATGAGTGACAATGACCACTGTGTAATTCTTCTTAAGTTGACGAATGAGTTCTTCAACTTTGGAGGTGGCGATAGGATCTATGGCTGAACAGGGCTCATCAAAGAGAATGATCTCTGGCTCGACG
This sequence comes from Candidatus Saccharicenans sp., assembly GCA_017992175.1. Classification (GTDB taxonomy): domain Bacteria; phylum Acidobacteriota; class Aminicenantia; order Aminicenantales; family Saccharicenantaceae; genus Saccharicenans. Next base: position 16,820 of record JAGOPD010000021.1, on the reverse strand, counting down.
GCCAGAGTCCGGGCAATACATAACCTCTGCTGCTGGCCGCCGGACAGCTTCAGGGCATTCTGCTCTAAACGGTCTTTGATCTCTTCCCACAAAGCTGCCTGCCGCAGGCTTTTTTCAACCACTTTTTCCAGCTCGGCTTTAGGTCGGTGATGACCAATGGTTAAGCCATAAGCAACGTTATCAAAAATTGATTTAGGAAAAGGATTTGGTTTCTGGAAAACCATGCCTACCTTTTTACGCAGAGCGACTAAATCAATATCCGGGTCGTAGATATTCTCGTCATCTATTAAGATTTTACCTTCCACCCTGGCTTCTGGAATGAGGTCATTCATCCGGTTAAGAGCCCGGATAAAAGTGGATTTGCCGCAGCCGGAAGGACCGATAATGGCTGTAACCTGATTTTCCGGAATGGCCAGGTTGATACTTTTCAGGACCTGTTTCTGACCATAATAAAGATTCAGATCTTTAACCACTATTTTTGGCTTATAAACTGCATTGATATCTGTCTTATCCATGATCAATTTTTCCACTTTCGCCTGAGTCTTGACCTGATGATAACGGCCGTCAGGTTAAAAAGAATCACAAAGACAATAAGAACCAGAGCTGTCCCATAGGCTAAGGATTTAGCTCTGTCCAGGGAATGATGCTGGGTAGCCATGACATAAAGATGATAGGGAAGAGCCATGAACTGATCTTTTAAGGAAGCCGGCAGAAATGGCAGGTAGAAGGCTACGCCGGTAAACATGATGGGAGCGGTTTCCCCGGCAGCTCTGGCCAGGCCAAGAATAGCCCCGGTCAGCATGCCTGGAATCGAATAAGGTAAAACATTGGTTCTGATCATCTGCCAGCGGGTAGCTCCCAGGGCCAGGGCTCCCTCGCGGTAAGAATCAGGCACAGTTTTGAGCGCTTCTTCGCTGGCTGTAATTGTCCAGGGTAAAGTCAGTAAAGCCAGGGTCAAGCCAGCGGACAAAAGTGAAGTACCCAGCTTCAACAGGTTGACAAATAATATTACCCCGAATAAGCCATAGACCACTGAAGGAACTCCAGCCAGATTCCTGATTGACAACCTGATCAACCTGGTCAGCCGCCCCGCCCGGGCGTATTCATTAAGATAGATAGCCGCTGCCATGCCCAGAGGGACCGCCACGGCCGCGGTAATCAGGGTCACTAAAAAAGTGCCAAAAATAGCCGGGAAGATACCGCCTTCAGTCATGCCCTTCCTGGGAGCCTGGCTTAAAAATTCCCAGGAAATGACTTTGGACCCATGGCTCAAAACATCGTACAAGAAATAGATGAGTACAAACAAAACGAGATAAACAGAGAGCCGGAGGACCAAAAAGCCCAGAAACTGAGTGAGCTGGCTCTTGGAGTTCTTTCTGCTTTTTCTAACCGAAGTTTTCACTGGAGTTTCCTCTTCTGTTTTTCCAGAATGACGTCAGCCGACAGGTTGATGAAAAACGTTATAAGGAAGAGAATCAACCCAAGAGCAAAGAGAGCGTAATAATGAGTTGAGAAAAACGGGACCTCCCCCAGTTCGATAGCAATGTTAGCGGTCAAGGTTCTAACTGATTGAAGAAAACCATGAGGGAAAGCCCGGGCATTACCTGTGGCCATCAGAACCGTCATGGTTTCGCCAATGGCCCGTCCCATACCCAGCATTAAGGAAGCAATTATGCCGGAGGCCGCTGCCGGGATTTTTATCTTAATCAGAGTCTGCCAGACATTGGCCCCTAAAGCCAGGGAAGCTTCAGAGTAGGCGGCCGGGACGGCATTCAGAGAATCCTCAGAAATACTGATGATGGTGGGTAAAGCCATAATAGCCAGAAGCAGGCTGCCATTGAGAGCATTCAGCCCGTTACTGAGATTGAAAATTCTGGCCAGAAAAGGGCCGACCAGGGTCAGGCCAATAAAACCAACGACCACCGAAGGTATAGCTGCCAGCAATTCGACTATTGGTTTGACAATTTCTCTTACCCGGGGAGAAGCTACATCGGAAAGATAGGAAGCGACAGCCACCCCCAGGGGAAAAGCGAGGAGCATAGCTCCCATGGTAATCATAACCGTGCTGGCCAGCATGGACAGAAAGCCATATTCGGGTTTCTCGGGTGAAGTCGGATCCCAGCGGGTCGAGGTCAGAAACTCCTTAAAACCAATTTCTTTAAAAGCCGGAACCGAAGTGTAAATAAGAAGGGCCAGAATACCGGCCAGGATGAGAATGGCCAGCATCCCGCTGGCCTGAAAAAGCCGGTGAATGAAGCTTTCTCTTAAATCTCCAAAGACGCCCTTCTTCTTGACCGATCTCATTTTCTTACTGCCTTGATGATCACTTTTATCTTAGATTCTTCTCGTTCTGTTCCATTAAGTCTTTTCCGATCCGGAAGAAGCCTTCTCTTTCGACGATAGCCTGGCCTTCCGGGCTGAGTTCAAACTGGAGAAACTGACTGACCGCAGCTGAAGGTTTCCCGTTAGTGGATTGATAGAGCGGCCGGGAAATAGCGTATTTAGCTGAATAGACTGCATCTTTATCAAGTGGTGAATATTCAGGGGAATTTTCATCTTTTTTGATTTTTAAAACTTTTATTCCTTTTCTTAACTGGCCCCGGTCATCATAAACATAACCAACTCCCACGTAACCAATACCAGCTGCATCCTGGGTGACCGCTTCTATAATCTGGGCATTGCCATTCATTTCTTTCACCTCAGGGGAATAGTTCTTATTGTTCAAGACATGTTCCTGCAGGAAAGAATAGGTGCCGGAGTTGGACTGCCGGCCGTAGAGTGAAATTTTTCCGTCCGGTCCACCCAGCACTTTCCAGTTTTTTATTTCACCCCGGAAAATTGAGCCAACTTGAGCCATAGTTAAGGTGTCAATCGGGTTTTTCTCATTGACCACGATACTCAGGGCATCAACAGCAATGGCAAAAATTCTGGGTCTAACGCCTTTTTCATAGGCCAGGTCTAACTCTGATTTCTTCCAGTCGCGAGAATGGTTGGCCAGGTCACAGGTGCCGTTGATAATGGCGGTAATGCCGGTTCCCGAGCCGCCACCGACTACAGCCAGAGCGGTGCCCGGATATTTGGTCATGTATTCTTCGGCCAGAATCTGGACTAAGTTGACCATGGTGTCAGAACCTTTAATCTGAACCATTTTTCTCTGAGCTGAGACTGGTGAAACCAGGAAGACAGCTAATAGAATCAGACTCAAGCCGGCAGTTAAAAGCCAGGCCACCGGTTTCTGGTGTTTTTTGATTTTAGATTGTCCTTTCATGTTTTTCTCCTTTTTAAATCATGATTAAAAAGCCATCATAAAAGTTAGATTAAAAACCACATCATCCTTTTTGGCCGGGTCAGTGTAGTTGTAGAACCAGAGATTGGGTTGAATCTTGAGGCTGCTGTGGATCGGAGCCCAGTCCAGGCCAGCTATGACTAAATTGATTTCATCCTGGGAGAGTTTGTTATTTGGCTCATAACGGTCAAAGCGGGCAAAGACATTGAGTTTGTCCTGAATAGCTGTATAGCGGCCAAAAATGGAATAACCGGTTCGATCATAGCGTTCATCAATATTGACTGTATTGAGATCATTGCGGTAAACGAAATATTCAGCCCCGACCACCAGCTTCTTAATTGCTTCCAGGTAAAGATCGCCCTTATAAGTTAAAGCCTTAGCTCCTGGTGCCTGTTTTTCATAATCAGCATAACCAACAATGGACAGGCCGGGCAGGGGAATAAGCTGAATCTGGCCCATGAGTTTCTTGTACTTGTCGCCTTCCGGATGGGAATAGCCTGCTCCGTTGGTAACCATGAAACCATAGCGCAAGGGCCTGGCGATTTTCCCGGCCAGGCTGACACCGAGATCAGCACTGGAGGCATCAATCTCTTTGCCGGTAACATCTTTAAAATTGTCGAGCAGGGTCTTGGCCACACTGCGGTAACCCCAGCGGTCCTCAGCCAGTTTAAAAGTGAGGGTATCGGCCATTCCGACTTTGATATCTGAGTTGGGAATTATGTCAGTCAACTGAAAGTAGAGATGTTTGACAAACGGCCTGAACTTATCATCTTTTTTCCCCTGAGCATCGATTGCTTTGACATATTCTCCGTCGAAGGTCAGCCGGAAGCTTAAGTGATTGTTAATTTTGTTGTCGTAGCGGAAATAGGCCCGGCGGAAGGTGAAAAAATTGTTCTTAAAAGTCTCATTCCCGGCCGGATTGGTAATCGGTCCTTTATTGGAGAGATAATAAGTATAATCAAGGTAGATGGTGGTTGAAAACTTTTGCTGGGCTTGCGCCTGGCTCGTTACTAATCCCAGCAGGCCAATAGCCAGAACCAGGAGCCACCCAGCCAGAGCCGGCTTTCTGCTTCTTGTAATCTTTCTTCTTAGATTCATTTTTCCTCCTGATCATGAGATTTTCAGCCGAGACATTGACCGGCGCCTGGCCAGGTCTCAGGCTTTTTCAGATGGGAAGTATAAATGGCGAAAATAAAGAAAGAGTGAAAGAATTGTTAATTCTTGGTTAATATTTGAGGGACAATAAGCTCCAGAAAGGTAAGTCGGCCTTCAGTGGCTGACTTCTAGCTGGGCTGGGCTTGCCGGGTTTTGAGTCGAAAAAGAGGTGTAGGCTGGCTCCAGGCCCCCTTTTATTTAAAAGAAGGCAACTATTTGCTATAATATGCACTTAAACTTAAGGAATTTCAGCTGATGTGCGGTGTAATTGGTATCTGGGCCAATGATGAAGTTTTCCATGACCTTTATCAGGGCTTGCTGTCTATTCAACACCGGGGTCAGGATGCCGCCGGTATTATAACCTATGACGGCAAGTTTCATGAGAAAAAGGGCGGAGGTCTGGTCATGGATATTTTCGGCCCGGAGGAAGCAGCCCAGTTAAAGGGCCATATTGGCATCGGCCATACCCGTTATCCGACAGTTGGCGGCGGTGGCCAGGAAGACGCCCAGCCTTTTATGCTTAATTCTCCCTTCGGGATTGTCCTGGCTCATAATGGGAATGTGGTTAATTACCGGCAGCTGAAAAAAGAACTGTTCGAAAAGCATCAGCGCTTGCTTAATTCTGAATGCGATGCTGAGGTCATTCTTAATATTTTTGCCCAGGAACTGGAAGAGCAGCGCATTAAAGCCATTACACCTGACAACATTTTTAAAGCGGTGGCCGGGGTTTACCGGCGGGTTAGAGGCAGTTATGCGACGGTAGCTTATATTGCTGAACAGGGTCTGGTTGCCTTCCGCGATCCTTATGGCATTAAGCCTTTGAGTTTTGGCCGGCGGAAAGACGGCCTGCTGCCATCTTATGCCTTTGCCTCGGAAACGGTCAGCCTGAACCTGATGGGTTTTGACGATATCGAACATATCGAAGCCGGCGAAGCCATTTTTATCGATCGCAACCGGCAGCTTCATCGCCGGCGAATAATTAAGAAAAAACATACTCCCTGTCTTTTCGAGTGGGTTTATTTTGCCCGGCCCGATTCGGTTATTGACGGGGTAAATGTCTATAAAAGCCGGGTTAATCTCGGGCGTCTGCTGGCCGGTGAGATTAAAAAGAAAAATTTAGATATTGATGTGGTGGTGCCTGTCCCTGATTCCGCCCGGGATGCAGCCATTGAAATTGCCCGGCGGCTCAAGCTTAAATATAGTGAAGCCCTGGTTAAAAACCGTTATATCGGCCGGACTTTTATCATGCCGGCCGAGGCCAAAAGGCAGAGTTCTGTCCGGCAGAAATTGAATCCCATCTGCTCGGAAATTGAAGGTAAGAAAGTTCTGCTGGTTGATGACAGTATTGTTAGAGGGAACACCTCCCGGGCGATTGTGGAAATGATCAGGGAATGTGGGGCAGAAAAAGTTTATTTTGCTTCTTACTCGCCTCCTCTCCGTTATCCCTGTGTTTATGGTATAGACATGCAGACCAAGACCGAGTTTGTGGCCAGGGAGGCTGATGAAAAGCTGGTGGCCCGCCGCATCGGTGCCGATGAGGTTATCTACCAGACCCTGGCCAATCTGAAAAAAGCCATCAGAATGGAAAATCCAAAATTGAGATATTTCTGTGCGGCCTGTTTTGACGGTCAATATCCAACCGGAGATGTGACGCCGGAACTTCTTAAGGCGATAGAAGATGAGAGAAGACTCATTCAGGAAAACCAGCTGGAGCTGGACATAAAAAAGACTAAGTAAATTTCCGGCAGCAACTGGCCGGAAGACTATTAAATTTCATCCCGCCAGTAATTTAAAATATCCAGCAGAGATTGCTTCAGATTGATTTGCGGTTTCCAGGCAGTCAGTTTGACCAGGCGATTGATATCGGCTAAGAGAATTGGCGGATCAGCCGGCCGGAAACGTTTCTCTTCAGTTTCAACCAGAATCTTGGCCCTGGTCATGCTTAATAAAGTTTTCAGTATCTCCTGACCGAACCAGGCCTGTCCCGAACCAAGATTATAAGCTTCTCCGTCTTCTCCCTTTTCAGCCACCAGCCAGAGAGCCCGGACCAGGTCTCTGACATCGGTGTAATCTCTCTTATTTTCCAGATTGCCGGCATAAAGAATTGGATCCTTCTTCTTTTTTTCAATCTCAGCGATTTGTTTGGCCAGGCTGGAGGTGAAACAGTATTCTGGCTGTCTGGGGCCAACGGTGCTGAAGAGGCGAGCCCTGATTATTTTTAAATTATAACTCTTAAAATACTGGAAGCCCAGCATATCCTGAGCGGCTTTACTTACGCCGAAGGGATTAAGCGGCCGGAAATGGGAGCTTTCTTTCATGGGCAGTTCATCAGCGGAGGCCAGGCCATAAGCTTCACCGGCTCCGGCTATAATTATCCTGGGATTAAGGCGAAGCTCTCTCAGAGCTTCAAATAAATTGATTGTACCGACGAGGTTGACTTCCATGATGCTGGCTGGCAGGCTCCAGGAAAAAGAGGGCGCGCCCTGCCCGGCCAGGTGAAAGACAAGATCCGGCCTGATTTCGTCCAGAGGAGCCAGTAGCGAGTGGAATTCCGATAGATCCCCGGTATAAAATTTGACCTGCCCTGAAAGTTTTTGAAGGTTGGCCAGTGAGGACCTGGGCCGGATTAAACCATAAAGTTCATTCTGCTTCAAATTTGAATTGACATATTCTGCTAAGTGACTGCCAATAAAACCTGAAATACCTGTAACTAAAATCCTCATCTTTGCTCCCAAACAAATACCAGCTTATCCGGCTGCTTATTTTTAAGATTTTTATAGCCTTTTTGGCTCCGGCTGTCAAATTAAAAGAGGGAAAATATTTAGCGATGGCCGGCAGCAGCCCCGGTTATCCAGGCCGCCAGTCAGTCCGGGCCAGGGAATTAGAAAGCGAAACCTCCCAGGAAATCCGAACTGCGGCTGATATTTCCAAGCCCGACCGAAAACCTGAACTGGGTTTCCGGCCTGAGCCGGTAATTGAAGATTCTCAGATCAAGACTGAAGTCCAGGCATTGATAATGGTAGGTACAGGATAGGCCGGTATAGATAACTTTTTTTAGCTGGAGATCGTATTCTATCTGGCCCTTGAAATCCAGCCTGGCCGGCAGGCGGAAACTGGCCTGGAGGCCGAGCTGATTACTCCGGAAAAAGCTGTCGGCGGCCAGGATCTGATAACTCTTCGACCAGTTCAACCCGAGAAAGAAATTATCTGACGGGGCGCCGTAATTGGCGCTTAATCTGAAGCTCAAAAAATTGTTTTCATACGTATTATAATCGGCGCTAAGGTCGAGGCTGAATCTGGTTTGAAGATAAAAACGTAAAAGGCCGTTAAGCGGGGCCAGATGCCTGTCAGGATTTTGCGGGTAATAAAACCTTATCCGGCTGGTAGCCGGGTCAAAATAATAAACCTGAGACAAACCGAAAGTTACTATTTCCCGGCTGGTTTCACCGTTTTTGATAAGAAGATGTTGGGTAAAACCGTATTTTAAATCATCGTCACGATAGAAACCGAGGGGACTTATAATCCGGGAAGAAATGCTCTGGCTGAGCAGGCTTTCAAAAGTGTAAGAGCAGAAAGGGACAATGAGATGCTTTAGATATGGCTCCCCGCCCCGGAAAAAAATCCGGTAGAAAATTGGCCCTTCCAGATTAAAGCCCAGTCTGGCCTGGGCGGTCAGAAGCGGCTTGTTTTCTCTGGTCGCCGTCCCGGGTGCATAACTCTGAAAATAATAGCTGAAAAGGCCGGTGGTGAAAAAAGAAAGATTCAAAAAAGGAGCCGGAGAAAAAGGCAAGCTTAAAAGCGGCCTGAAAAAGGCCTGACCGAGAGCCAGACTGGTAGCTGGCTGATTTTCGTTTTGATAAGAATAGTGCCAGTTGGTCAGGCCAGATTCCCAGGAAAGGTAGAGGGAGGAGGAAAGCCGGTATTTCAGCAGATTAAAATTAAGTTGCGGGAAATAATTGGAGATTACCTTCTGACCTGTGGCCGGAAAATAAGTTTCAAAGCGGGAAGCCCGGAGGTTCAGGCTAAAATACGACCAGTTTCTGGTCAGGTTAAACTGGTAGGAACGGTTATTGCTGGTGGACAGGCTGAAGTTATTCTCATATTCCCTTAAAAAATCAAAAGAACTCGAATAATCAACCTGCCCGTTAAACTGGAAACTGCCGGGCAGAAGCTGCTGATGGCTCCAGCGGAGTAAATAACCAGGATCAGGCTGAACTGAATCAGGCTGCCTTTTGAAGAAAAAGACATAGGCGCTGGCCTCTCCTTTAGTTTTTCCTCTTAAAAGATAGCGGTAATCAATTCCTGTTCCTGCCCCTTGACTGGAATAATAATCAGCGGTCAGGGTGGCTTCACGGTTTCTGGCTATAGCCCAATAAAAACTCTGACTGATGGCCAGACCTTTGACCTGATTGTAACCTATCTCTGGAAAGAGAAAACCGGTAGCTCTTTCTTTCAGTGGATATTTCAAGTAAGGCAGATAAAAAACAGGAACCTTTTTAATAGAAAAAACCGCCCGGGACATAGAGACATAATCATCTGTTTTGAGTTCGGCCTGTTTAAAACTAAATGACCAGCGGGGAACGGGCTGGGTGCAACTGGTCAACCAGGCCTCTTTTACCTTCATTACCTCAGTTGAGTTCTGGCTGATTTCTTTAGCGCCAAATAAAAGACTGGGGCGCGAAATCGCCTGGACGTCTTCGAGCTTAGACTCCCGTGTCTTCAGATTGTAGGTCAGCCGCTGGCAGTTGACCACCTCTGACGGGAGCTGGAGGCAGACCTGGCCTTCGGCCTGGAGGTCGTAGGTAGCTGTGTTCAGTTGTAGCCGGTCACAAAGCAGGGTCAGATCCTCAAAATGGAGCTCTACCTGGCCTGCGGCCAGAATCATATCCCCCTTCTTTTCCTGGTAGGTAGCCAGGAGGCGAAAGGGTTCATCTGAAACCGGAGCGGACTGCCGGCTTGGAACAGCTTCTAACTCAAGGGGAAAAAAGGCAGGGAAAAGCATAAAAATAACTAAAACGGTCAGCCAGCCGTAAACTGGCCGGTTATTGGACTTATCTCTAATCATCTGTTGATTAATATACAATTGCCTTTTGATTAAAAACAAGGTAAAGGTCGAAGAATTTAGCCAGAAAGAAAAATTGGCAAGTTGAAAGCTGCCTCCAGATTATGCTAAAAAGTAAATGAATTATTATGGGATCAAGAAAGTTGAAAGGGAAAATAGGGCGGCAGGCCAGTCAGCTATTTTTGCTCCTCAGCTTGAGTCTGACCCTGTGGACTGCGGCTGGAGCTGAGACCTGGAAAGCCAGGGAGCTGCGCCTGGCGGCCGAGAAAGCTGCCTGGCAATTTGGACCTTTAAAATTGCAGCCGGCCATTCTGATTAAAGATGCCGGCTATGATTCGAATATTTACTATCAGCCTGAAGCTACCTCTGACTTCTGGCTCACGGCCGGACCGGCCGCTGATGTTTATCTCGTGGCCAGAAGAAGGATAATAGTTCATGTTTTTGAATCTCCACAATACGTTTTTTTCTCCAAGACTAAAAGGGAAAGGACCTGGAATAATTATCTCAACGGGGATATTTCCCTTAGTTTTAACCGTTTTTTACTGACCGTTGGCGGCAGCCTGAATAATGCCCGGGAGCGCTGGAGTACGGAGTTAGATATCCGCCCCCGCCGGAAAGAAAAAAGCGGTTTTGTTTCTTTTCTTTATCAGAAATCATACCGGCTGTCTTTTGAATTTACGGCCAGAACCATTGATTATACCTACGAAAGCCTGGAATATGACTCGGTCAATATTAATGAACGTTTAAGCCATTATGAGGATTATTTAAGCGGCCGGATTTATTACCGGCTTAACGCCAGAATTCAGTTTTTTGTCGAAGGGCAGAAAGGTTCCTATGATTTTAAGGACCCGCTTAATCCCGGAGATTCCAGCAGCCAGACAATTTACTCCGGCTTCCAGTTTTCTCCGACTGGCCGCCTTCATGGCCAGATCAGGCTTGGTCATAAATGGTTTGAGACCCTCGACGCGGGACTGCCAGATTACCAGGGTCTGGTAGGAGATACTTCTGTTAGCTGGCAAATTATGAGGCCGCTCGTTCTTCGTGGCAACTATCAGCGGGATATAAATTTTTCTGTCTGGTCCTATAGCCCTTACTATATTGGGACAAACTGGTCGGCCGGGCCGTCTGTTTATATTTTCAGAAAGAAAATTCGCCTGGATTATACTTATAGCCAGACAAAAAATGACTACCCTCTGGGGGAAACTCCAGGCAGTTCGCCCCGCCGCGATAATTATACTTTAAATTCAGTGGCCATTTATTATAGAATAAGCAAAACAGCCGGGATTGGAATAACCGCTGGCAACTGGAAGAGAGAAATTAATGTTCTTACCTGGGATGCAAACAGAAAATTTATCGGACTTAATCTGACTTATGATTTTTAAGATAAATATTTATATGGTCTGATAAAGGGAGAAGCTATGGGAAAAGAGAAACAGGCGGCCCTGATTCTTTTTGTTTTTTTGATTCTGATTATTGGAGTCAGACCAGCTGGCTCGCAACAGGCTGTGCCCCTCAGCCGCGGCCAGGAAGAGAATCAGGTTAACGGGCGGGATTATTTCATCAGAGAATATATAATCGGGCCAAGGGATCTGCTGGAAATTAAAGTTTTTGAATTACCGGAATTTGATCATACCGTCAGGGTGTCTGAAGACGGTTCGATTACCCTGCCGCTTATTGGCAATGTTCAAATAGGCGGATTGACTAAGGATAAGGCTGAAAAAAAGCTATCAGAGATTCTGGCAAAATACGTCAAAAAAGCTCAGGTCTCAATTTTTATTAAAGAATATCAAAGCAGCCGGGTAGCCATTATCGGGGCAGTCGAGAAACCCGGGATGTATGAACTGGTCGGTCGGCAAACGTTGTTGCAGATGATTTCTCAAGCAGGCGGTTTTAAGGATACCGCCGCTAACGAGATTTATGTGTTGCGTGAAGGTCAGGACGGGACAGCGGCTTCAATCAGCATTGATCTTGAGGATCTGATGATTAACGGCAATCAGAATCTGAACATTCCTATTCAGGCCAATGATGTGATTAATGTCCCGGTCGATAAGTTGATGAATGTTTATGTTTTTGGCGAGGTCAGACAGCCAGGAGCCCTGCAGGTGAAAATGTCGAATAAGATTACTTTACTCCAGGCCATCGCCCAGGCCGGCGGACTCAGCGAAAATGCTACCAAAAGAGGAGTGACTATCAAGAGAAGGGATAAGAGCGGCCAGGAAATTAATTTGAGTGTTAATTTAAATGATATTATAAAAGGCAAGAAGAAAGATGTTCCCCTTCAGGAAGGAGACGTGGTTATAGTCAAACAGAGTATTTTTTAGGCCGGAAAACAAAGACGGGGAAAAGAGGCGTGAGATGAATGAAAATAATGTCGAGATCGAAGCAGCCGAAGGCGGGGAAATTGATTTAAGAAAATATATCGACATCATTATCCGCCAGCGCTGGATAATCATTTCAGTCACAGTCATCGCCCTGGTTATTACTCTTCTGGTTTCTTTCACGATGAGACCGGTTTACACTGCTCAGGGAACGGTTATGATCGAAAAAGAACCAAATATCCTGAGTTTCGAAGAGATTTTCCAGGTTGAAACTTTCCGGGATGATTATTTTCAAACCCAGTATAAGCTGTTGCAAAGCCGCAGCCTGGCGGAAAGAACGATTGAAAGGCTGAAACTCTGGGGAACTTCGGAATTTTCCGGCCGGAAGCCAGCTACGGCTGAAGACTGGAATAATCCTGTTTTCCGGCGGAAGCTGGTAGATAAATTTCTCAGCCGGCTGGAGGTTAAACCGGTCAGGATGACCAGGCTGATCGAAGTTGATTTTAAAGCCCATGATCCGCAGCTGGCCACTGACTCGGTTAACGCCCTTTTTGCTAGCTTTGTTGATATGAATATCGAGACAAAATTTGAAGCGACTGAACAGGCCACTGAATTTTTAAGCCAGCAAATAGATGACCTGAAAAAAGAAATAAGCCAGAAAGAACAGGAATTGCAGAACTACGGTCAGGAAAAAGATATCGTTATTCTGAGCGATAAAGAAACAACGATGCTGGACAAATTAGGGGAGGTCAATAAAGCTCTGACCGAAGCCCAGATTGACCGGGTCCGCAAAGAAGCTTATTACAACGAAATCAAGAATGCCAATCCGGATTATATCCCGGAAGCCATTAATAACCCTTTAATCCAGCGCCTGAGAGAAGACTATCTGAAGCTCAGCCGAGAATATGCCAAGATGCAGGAGCAATTCCAACCTGATTATCCAGAAATGCAACGGCTCAAAGCCGAGCTGGACAGTGCCAGGGATTTACTCAAAAACGAAACCGAGGGACTGGTTAAAGCAGCTTACTCTGAATATCAAGCTGCTCTCAAAAAGGAAATTTCCCTCAAAGGTCTGTTTGAGCGCCAGAAAGATGAGGCTTTCCGCCTCAATTCCAATGCTATTCTTTACAACAGCCTGAAAATTGAAATTGAAAACAAGAAGAGCCTGCTCGAATCACTGTTAAAAAGGCAGAGCGAAACGGGCGTTTCGGCCAGGCTGAGGGGCTTAAGGACTTCCAACATCCGGGTGGTTGACCGGGCTGATTTGCCCATCAATCCTTCCAGCCCCAAAAAGCTGAGGAATCTTCTGCTGGCTCTTTTCTTAGGGCTTTTCGGCGGGGTGGGCCTGGCTTTTGTCATGGAATACCTGGATAACACGGTTAAGAGTGCCGAAGAAGTCGGCCGCTATACCGGCCTGCCTACTCTCGGGGTTGTTCCAGTTTTTGGAGATGATTCCAACCGGGCTTATGGCTACTATTACAGCTACGGGCAGAAAAAGGATGAAGAAAAAGGTAAAGGGAAAAAAGAAGACTCCGGGAAGCCAAAGAATATAGAGCTGATCGTACATTTCGCCCCCGAGTCGGCCTTTGCTGAAAACTACCGTTCTCTCCGGACAGCCCTTCTTCTGTCGAGTCCTCAGGGCAGCCTTAAAACTATTGTGGTTACCAGTCCGCTGCCGGAAGAAGGTAAGTCGGCCACCATTTCCAATCTGGCGGTCAGCTTGGCCCAAACCGGCAAAAAGGTTCTCCTGATAGATGCTGATCTCAGACGGCCAAAGCAGCACCAGATTTTTAAAATCAAGAATCATGAAGGGTTGACCAGTTATTTAGCCCTGGATCTGGCGGTTCAAAAATTAATCAAGCCGACGGTGGTGCCTTTGCTTTATTTGATTAATTCCGGTCCGATTCCGCCCAATCCGGCCGAGCTCCTGGGCTCAGACCGGATGTCGAAATTGCTGGCTTTGTTAAAGGATCAATTTGATTTTGTTTTGATTGATACCCCTCCCATCCTGACTGTGACTGATGCTCAGATTCTGGGCAAATTGGTTGATGGACTGGTGCTGGTGGTCCAGGCCGGGAAAACTCCACGCGAGGCCCTGGTTCAGACCAGAGAATTAATCAATCTCCTTAAACTCCGGACTTTAGGCGTGGTGGTCAATTCCGTTAATCTGGAAAATCATGGCTATTATGGCCGGCATTATTATCGCCATTACTATAAGGAATCCAGGGGTTAAAGCATGATCGATCTGCACTGCCATTTGCTGCCTGACTGGGACGATGGCCCTAATTCCTGGGAGGAAGTTGACCAGATGATTGCTCTGGCGGTGGAAGACGGAACTGAAGCCATCTGTCTTACGCCTCATTATTTGCGCTTTTCCCGGCATGGAAACAATCCAGATGTTTTGCGGTCAAAATTTGAGGAATTCTCTGAAAGATATAAAGAGGAAAACAGAATAAGCTTTTACCGCGGGGCTGAAGTCTTTATTCATCCCGATATCATCAAACACGTCAAGCGGGAAAACCTTGGCCTGAATGGCAGCGAATATGTTTTTGTTGAATTCCCTTCGGATCAGGTGCCAGCCGGGACCAAGGATCTGTTTTACCAGATGATGCTGGCTGGCTTAACGCCGGTTATCAGCCACCCGGAGAGAAATTCTGTTTTCGGTGGCCAGCCTGAGCTTTTATATGATCTGGTCTGCCGGGGCTGTTTGGCCCAGGTAACAGCCATGAGTTTGACCGGTAAATTTGGTTCAGCGGTCTATAAAAGAGCTGAATTATTTTTAAAAAATAATCTTGTTCAGTTTATTGCTACCGACGCTCATGATCCAAAAAGCAGGAAGCCCGTCTTGAGCCAGGCAGTTAAAGCCGCTGCTGCCCTGGTTGGCCGGGAAAAAGCTGAAGCCATGGTCGATGATATTCCCCTGGCCATTCTTAACAATGAAATCATCCCCGACTGGGGTTCTCCGGTCAGACCAGATAAAGACAGAAAGAAGTTTCTTTTTTTTAAAAGATAAAAAGGTACTTGATTTTTGAAATTATTGTTGTTATATTACCTCTAAAGGGAGGCGAATATGCTTCGAAAAGAAATTTTCCGTTCTCCGGCTTTGCTGGTCCTGACTATTTTCTCTTTCATGCTGATCATGCTGCCCCTGGAATCTTTAGCTCAGGCGCCGGCTCAAGCAGGTTCTCTGGTCGGCTTTATCTATGGAAGTGATATGAAGACTCCTGTTCAAAAGGCAGTGGTCAAGATTCGCAATCTGAACAGTGGAGAGGAATATGTTTCTGGCCCAACCGATGACAGCGGTTCCTATAAAATTGGCCAGATTAAAGAAGGCACCTACGTTCTTGGCATCAATGCTCCAACTGGCGATTACAATTTTGACTATATGCTGAAGGTTAAGGGCGGAGAAATGGGCAAGCTGTCATTGGCCCTGAAAACCGGTGAGGTCAAAGCCCTGAGCGGACAGGGTGAGGAAAAAGCTCCTGAGAAGGAAAAAGTTTCATTCTTCAGAACACCAGCCGGGATTGCTGTTTTGATGGTAGCTACTACTCTGGCTCTTTACGGCACTTTTAAACTGCTGGAAGGTGAAGAAGAAGCTTCTCCAACCAAGAAGTAAAGCCATTTTGAAGCCGAAAGCTGATTAGACCCCCTGAAGAAAGGGGAGGATTTATATAAAGGAGGCAGGATTGTAAGATCCTGCTTTTATTTTTTCCGGCCTTTTATATAATAAAACAATCATGACCTGGCTGCTGGTTGTCCTGTGTCTTTTGCTGTTTCTTCTGCCTTTACCGTTTGGCGGTAATATCGAATGGGCCATCTTCGGCTTTGAGGCCAGTGTTTTTATTCTTTTTTCTCTCTACCTGGTAACCGGTAGAAAGAAAAACCCGGAGGGCAGCCCTCAGGCTGAGGAAAAAAGGCTGGTTCCTTTGATCCCGTTGTGGTTGCTTGTCATATTTTTTTTAGCCGGCCTGCTGCAGATTGTTCCTCTACCGGCGGCGGTGGTCAGACAGATATCTCCCGCTGGTTATGACTGGCGGCAGACGCTGGTCAGCTCTAGCCTCGTCGATCAGGCTAAGCTCAGGTGGCAGACCATTTCACTTTCTCCGGCTGATAGCCTGTCTGAGCTGGTGAAATATTTAGCTTTGGGCGTCTTTGCCTTTCTCCTGTCCAGGGCGATTGATACCAGAAAAAAGGCCAGGGCCCTGACTCTGGTTCTAATTGGAGCTGGTATTTTTCAATCTCTTTACGGGCTATCGGAGCATTTTAGCGGCAGCCACCGGATATTCACCTGGGTGAACAGGTATTATTCGGGCAGTGCCTTCGGCACCTTTGTTAATCGCGATCATTATTCAGCTTTTCTCGAAATGATATTTCCACTGAGCCTTGGTTATTTTTTAGCCAGAGCTGACTATTTTTCATTACCACCGGGACTGTCGCGGAAACAGAAATTAGCCTGGTTCGGCCAGGAAAAATTACAAAAATCAATTTTATTTATTCTGCCGCCACTCATCATTGGGGTCGGACTGTTCTTTTCCCGTTGCCGCACAGGTATCATCATTTTTCTCCTGACTTTTTTCCTGATGGTTCTTTTGCTGTCCATAGCCAGTATTTCAGGCAGAAGAAAGACAGAGAGAAGGCTGGTTAATCTGGTTGTTTTCATCGTTCTGGCCGCGGTTATTTTGATTGGCATCCAGCCCATCCTGGAAAGATTTACCAGCCAGAGCCTGATTGATGAGAGCCGGCTGATTTATTATAAAGACACCCTCGGCCTGATAAAAGATTATCCCTGGCTGGGCTCCGGTCTGGGGACTTATGTGAAGGCCATCAACCACTATCTGGAGAAAGATTTTTACGTCATTATTGATCATGCCCATAATGATTATCTGGAAATGGCCGGCGAAGCTGGCCTGGCCGGGGGCGGAGCCCTAATTCTCAGTGGATTATGGCTATTCGGTTTGGGAGTAAGACGTTATTTTAAGACCGGTGATTCTCTAACCCG
>JAGOPD010000020.1:13760-18451 GCA_017992175.1 Candidatus Saccharicenans sp. | reverse complement strand
CAATATTTTGGGACTCTTCTCCTGCTGGCTCTGGCCTCTAAAATCATAAAAATCTCAACTCAGCCGGCGGTGGTAGCGATGGCCGGAGGAGAAGCTAAATGAAGCTCAATCTTAAAGACTGGCCTTTAATCGTTTTTACCGTCCTGGTGCAGACCGCGGTCGGGTCTTTTATTTTCCTGTTTGGCCTGCTGGTGATCAATGGCCGCCATCTGGGTGAATTTGGTTCAACCTGGCTTTTCCCCTGGTTATTTCGCCCGGCCTTAAGCCTTCTTCTGTTGATGGGCTTTTGTCTGCTTATTTCGTTGTTCCACCTTGGGCAGCCTGCCTCAGCCTATCTGGCTGTGGTCAATCTAAAAACTTCCTGGCTCAGCCGGGAAATACTGGCTGCCTGCCTGTTTTTCGCCGGTCTGTTACTCTTGACTGTTTCTATTTTTTTTGGCTGGCCGCTCACCATTCTTCTGTTAATATCCTGCCTGGACATGCTGGTCGGGCTGGCTTTAATTTTCATTATGTCAAAAATTTACCGCCTGCCCGCCGTCCCGGCCTGGAATAGCTTCAGAACGCCCCTTTCTTTTTATCTGACTGCCCTCCTGACCGGAGCTGGCTTCTCACCTCTAACTGGCCTTGCCATTTTTGAAGCCTGGCCCGACTCCAGGCTTCAACTGACAGTCATTCTTCAGCTAACCTTGTTTATCTCGCTAATCTATCTGGTTTTGTTTGACCAGGTGGCGGGTCTTTTTTCTTTGAAAAGCCGGATTGAGCCTGAAAAATGTTCAGGGCTTAAAAAATTATCAAGAATTAGGTTTCTGCTTTTAATTCTGGCCTTTTTAGCTGGCTTTTATATTTTCTGGCCGGGCGGCTCAGCCTGGCTCCAGGGTTATTTCTGGCCAGTTTTGATCCTGGCTCTGATCATCATTGAGGAGTTGATTGGCCGGGCGGTATTTTTTAGTCTCTATGAAAAACAGGGTGTTTAACTGCCGCTTGATTTCTGGTTTTTTCTTCTCAGGTGTTGGAGATAGTTTTGATAATCCTCAAAATTGTTAAGATGCCAGGGAATTCTGTCTGCTGGAATATCAAGAGCTAAGGAATTAACCTTAGCCAGAAGATGAAGAACGCTCAGTTTTCTTTCTTTGATCAACCGCTCAATCACCGGCAGGAGCGAGCGGCGGTAGAGGGCAAAAAGGGGATGGGGAATCTGGCTGTCAAGCCTGAGATAAACCAGATCATGCTGGCCCAGCACCTGGAGCATGTCCCTGACTATTCCCAGATCGATTTCGGGCTGGTCACAGGGAACAACCAGTGATATGTCCGAAGAAGAAGCCTGCAGGCCAGCCAGTAAACCGGCCAGCGGACCGGCGTTTTCATAACGATCCTCGACCTGACGAACATTCTTTAGCTCATAAGGCTGGCCCTTAGACACGGCTATTATTATTTCCCGGAAATAACCGGTTAACTGCCCGATGAGCTGTTCGAGTAAGGTCTGGCCATTGACCGGCAGGCTGGCTTTGTCGCGGCTCATGCGCCGGCTCTGCCCTCCGGCCAGAATGATGGCAGTTATCTCCTTAAAGGTCTGGCCATTTTCCATTTTTATCTCGCCTGCTTTTCCAGTCATTATCATATCATTAAAATTGAAGGCTGGCTTGATTTTTGGCTGAAGAGAAGGCCATAATGGTCATGATAATTCGGTCGTCAATAATTTTGGAGAGAGGGTAAACAATGATCACCAAGCCTTCCACAAAAAAGAAGCCAGGTAAAAAACACCAGACGCAGCAGTCTGAGTTTTTGCGGGCGATTGACCGGCGTTATCCGGGGACCGCAGATAGAATCAGGCAGGCCATAGAAAAAAGCGAGAGAGAGTTTGCCGGCGGTGAACTTGAAGATAGTTTTCTCTGGGAACATAGCCTTCACGTCGCTTATTTAGCCTGGAAAATGACTAAAGCTGAAAAAAAGGACGCCACTCTGGCTGGCCTGGCAGCTTTGCTCCACGATGCCGGGAAATTTCAAGGCGGCCTATATCACCGGGACAGGATCCCGGAGGAAGAAGCTTCAACCGAAGTGGCTTCAGGACTATTAAAAGCGGCTGGAGTTAAAGAGAAGGACCGGCAGCGGCTAAAGGATATTCTGATTAATCTCCACCGGGAAGGGGTAACCGGCGATCCTTTAACTGATGTTATTCATGATGCTGATTTTCTGGCCAAATTCGGGCTGGTTGGAGTAGCCAATTTTTTTATTAAAACCACTCTCCGCGGCCGGAATTTGCATGGGGCCATTATGAATCATCTGAGTAAAGAAATGACCTATGCAGCTGTCCTCCCGGCTAATATGAGAACTCGGGCCGGCCGCGAACTGGCCGTTAAAAAATCAGCGGAGAGCCTGGACTTTTATAAAAACTTTTTGCAGGAATTAAAGGATACTCAGGGACTGTCTTATGAAATCAAAAAAAGACGGGTAGCCCTGCCAGCCGGTCAGCCCAAAAAACCGACAGCGAAGATAGATGTTTTTCTGGTTATGGCCAGAAAATGTGAACGGTGCGGCGGGAAGTGGGCCATAAAACAAAGCCTGGAGAAGGGAATTAAATGCCGCCAGGTGGTTTTCGACCTGAGGTGCCAGCAATGCGGCAACGGCTATCAGGTAAATTTCTGTCTGCCAGGATGGGGTCGGGCCTCGGGAACTCGTTGATAATAAATAAGTTGCCGGGGCAGCTGATTTATCTTCGTCTCTGCCGGCCTAAAAGAGCCGGAAAGAGCTTGACTGACGCTAAGAGTTCTGGGCAATAAGCCCCGATGATAACTATCTACTGGTGAGAGGAGGCCAATTGAAGAATAAAGAATGGAAGGTAGTGACCCTGGTCTTGTTGCTGGTCTTATCCCTGACGGCCTGTGCGCCCGGCCCGAATACGGCGGAGAAAACACCTGATGAGGACGGCCATATGGCTGGCTTTCTTTCAGGGCTCTGGCATGGCTTCATCTCGCCGGTAACTTTCATAATTTCATTATTCAGCCCAAATGTCCGGATTTATGAGATTCACAACAATGGCGGGTGGTATAACTTTGGCTTCGTCCTGGGTGCTGGCCTGTTTCTCCAGGGCGGGATTCTGGGCAGGCGAAAAGCTAAGAAAAAATAACTGAAGCAGTTGCTTGGTCGTTTCTGTTCTTTGTATCCGGCTAAGGCCGTCAAGCTCATGAATCAACCTGAGCAATTTCTTCCTTTATCCCTCGATTGGAAGAGTGATAAAATCAAAAATAGATTTGTATCATCTAAGTCTATTTTCAGGGAAAGGAGTCTTAAGTGACCAAGCATGATCCGCTGCTACCATTATCAAATCTTAAACTAAGGAGGCTAGGGCGGCCTTTAAGTTTGATCGTCTTTATAGCCATTCTTATCTTATTCCTCTCCAGCCAATTTCAACTCGCCGCTCAAACCCCGACTACTGCTTCCAGCCTTAAAAAAGCCTCTCTGCCACCGGGCCTGGATGAGCTGGTGACCAGAGCGATGAAGACTTTTGAAGTGCCTGGTTTGAGTTTAGCCATCGTCAAAGATGGTCAGGTCCTGCTGGCTAAAGGTTATGGAGTCAAAAAGCTCGGCGAGCCAGCCCCGGTTGATGCTCAAAGCCTGTTCGGCATTGCCTCCAACAGCAAGCTCTTTACAGCCGTAGCTCTGGGCACACTGGTGGATGAAGGTAAAATCAGCTGGGATAGCCGGGTGGTTGATTATCTCCCGGAATTCATGATGTCTGACCCTTATGTGACCAGAGAAATGATGGTCAAAGACCTTCTCTGTCACCGCAGTGGTCTTGGCCTGGGAGCCGGAGATCTGATGTTCTGGCCCGCCACCACCCTGACCAGAGAGGAGATTCTGCACCGGGTACGCTTCATCAAACCGGCTTACTCTTTCCGAACAACTTATGCTTACAGCAATCTGATGTTTGCCGTGGCCGGAGAACTGCTGGCTAAGGTCAGCGGTAGGCCCTGGGAAGATTTTGTTCAGGAGAAAATCCAGAAGAGAGCCGGAATGACTTACAGCAATACCCGCTGCTCGCTGGTAGCTAAAGAGGCTAATGTAGCCTGGCCCCATGCCCGGGTTGAAGGCCAGGTCAAACCGATTAAACCTTATCTTCCTGATAATATCAATCCGGCCGGCGGGATTAACTCCTGTGCCGAAGATATGGCCAAATGGATGCTGGTGTTACTTAAACAGGGAAAGCTACCTGATGGGAGCCAGCTGGTTTCAGAAAAGGTTATGAGCGAAATAACTTCCCTGCAGACACCAATACCAATCTATAAGCCGGCACCGGAGCTGGCCGCCGCCGCCATGAATTTTAATGGCTATGGCCTGGGGGTCAGACTGAGAGATTTCCGGCGCTACAAGGTGGTAACCCATACCGGCGGCCTGGCCGGTTATGTCTCTCAGGTCTGGCTGATGCCGGAAATAGGCCTGGGAGTAACCATTCTGACCAATCAAGAAGCGGATGAAGCCTATCAGTCTCTGACCTACGCCATTGCTGATTATTATCTTAAGGCCCCGGCCGTTGACTGGGTTGGGGCTATCGCTAAGGTCCGGGAGAGAAGCCGCCAGAGGACTCAAGATGAAATTAAAAAAGCCTATGATGAGAGAAATAAAAATTCCAAACCCTCTCTTCCACTTGAAAAATATGCGGGTCTTTATCGCGATGCCTGGTATGGAGAAATTGA
>JAGOPD010000020.1:0-13660 GCA_017992175.1 Candidatus Saccharicenans sp. | reverse complement strand
TTTTTGGCCTGCCGGCAACAGGCGGAAAAGCCTCAGGTCAAAGAAACAGGAGGGGTGAGGCAGGTCATCAATCCGGCTCGCCCGCTAAAAGGCACTATCGAGATCAAGGCCGAGAAAACTTTCGAACTCAATCCCTATAAGGTCCCTGACTTTAATTTGAAATACTTCTGGGTCTTGAGAGACAAGCAACAGATCATACTTTATGATCCGAATGAACCGGCGGCTAAAATCTTTTCAAGGGATGGAGCTTATCTCGGTAGCTTTATAAGAGTTGGCCAGGGACCAGGTGAGTTCCCCTCCTACACCGGATTCTGGCTGGATTTTGAGGGCGATGAAATCTGGGGAGTGGGTAATATGAAAGTGGCCAGATTCGACCGCCACGGTCAGCTTCTCGGGGAATTTAAGATTCCTGACCAGTCAGCCTATTTTCTCCGCCCTGATTGTTATCTAACCGACCTGACCGCTATGGAAAATAATAGACGGGTTAAGAAGCTGCTGCTCAAAAAGATAGATCAAAAAGGAACAGTGGCGACAGTAGAGTTATTGAGTGGCTCCGAGCTGGGTATGATCCGCTGGAGCGACAGAGCCGGTGGTTTTTCTGAGTCCTATGGAACCGACGATATCATCTGGTCAATAAATAAGGCAGACGCCAGAATAGCAGTGGCTGTTAAGTCAAACTACCAGCTAAAAATTTTTGACCAGGATGGGCAAAAGGTGATGGAAATTGAAGTCCCGGCTGAGAGGGTATCAATTTCAAGAGAAGACAAGGAACTGCTTCTTCAGGCGGTTGTTGGTAAAAGAAAAGGCAGCGAAGAGGTAGTCAAAAAAATGCTGGCCGTTTATCCTGATCAGTTGATGGTTATGCTCAACCTGACTTATTTACCAGGCGGCGAGCTCGGCGTCTTTAGAATTACAGCTCCTCACCGCTGGCAGCTCGATGTCTTTGACCGGGAAGGAACCTACCTCTACGCTCTGGTTTTTCCCGACCGGTTTTTAGAGAAATGGAGCGCTATTGATTTCTTGGAATCGGGCTTCTCGTTGATTAATACTGACGGCGACTATCCGGTTTATGAGGAATATCAGATCAAAAACTGCCCGGAAATTTTCTCATCTTCAAGCCATTAGTCTGGTTCGGGTCGTAAAAGAATTTCCCTGGACGACAGGTTTAAGAGCCTGCCTTTAAATCTGGCTGTAGACCTCAGACTGGCAGTCACCGAGAGAAACGTTGTCTGATCAGAATATTAGAAGTAGTTCACCAGCTTTTGTTTTGCTCCCCAATTCTTCAGGCTGGCCCGAGTTCTGCTATAATTAGCTATTATGATAGTCAGAAGAGCGACCGGAGAAGACATGCCTTATATTACCAGGATAGCCTGGCGGCTGGCCCTCGATTACCCCGGTCTGGAGAATGATCTCTTTTTTGTGGCTGAAGAGCGGGGAAAAATTGTCGGGATTCTTGGCCTCAAGGATTTTGGTGACTTTCTGGAAATGCGGGCGGTGGGAGTCCTGGAAGAATACCGTCAGATGGGGACAGGCCGGAAGCTGGTGGAAGAAGCTTTGAAAAGCTTTAAGGGCCAGCCGGTCTATCTGCTGACCACTATACCTCGTTTTTATGAGCCTCTGGGTTTTAAAAAAGCTGATAAAATCCCGCCTGCTCTGGAAAAAAATAATGACTGGTGTGCCGGTTGCGACCGGAAAAAGTGTACGGCTATGTTCCATTTAGCCTGAATGAGAACGACCCTGAAGCGAACTGATAATAAGTATGGAGTAAAACTGGAAGCTGGGCCTGACTGGATTGATTATGATTCCTGATTTTCCTGAGCTAAAACCTGTTGAACTGGAAGATAAAGAGGAAGTTCAAAATTATTTAGAACTTTTCCCTCCTGATATTTGCGAGCTGACCTTTGCCAATATCTACATCTGGCGTGACTGGGAAAAGCCGCACCTGACAAAAATCAATGGCAATTTATGTGTCCGGTGCTCACCCCCTGATGAGCCGGCTTATTTTCTCGAACCGGTCGGGGAGAACAAGCTTGACGAGACAGTCAATCTCTGCCTGAGCCTGGCTCCACGGCTGTCGCGTCTCTCCGAGAAGTTTCTGGGAAAGCTTCAGGGGCAGTATGCCTTAAAAGAAGACCGTGACAATTTTGATTATGTCTATCTGGCCGGGGAGCTGGCCGAACTCAGTGGCAAAAAGTTTGACGGTAAAAGAAACTGGATCCGGCGGTTTGAAAAGCAATTTAAATCTGAAGTGTCGAGCGTGGACAAAAGCCATCTGGAGGGCTGCCTGAAACTGGTCAGGGCCTGGGGCGAGGGAAGCGAGGATCGCGAAGAAAAAAACGGAGAAGACAATCATACCGGCGCTGCCGTCCGGGCGATGGAAGAAGCTCTCCTGAATGTTGACCTGTTTGGTTTCTCAACCATGGCGGTTCTGATTAATGGCCGGGTGGAAGGCTTTTGTCTGGGGGAAAAATTAAATCCAGAGACAGTGGTGGTTCATGTCGAAGTGGCCAGTCGGGAGATCCCCGGGCTCTATCAATTTCTGAATAGAGAATGTGCCCGGCGGGCAAAAGAGGAATTTCTCTATATCAACCGCGAGCAGGATGCAGGACTGGCTGGCTTGCGGCGGTCGAAGCTCTCCTACCATCCCCATCAGCTGGTCAAAAAATATGATCTCAGCCGCCCCTGAGACCAGTTATCATCTCTGGCCAGGCGGCAGGAGAAACTGCTGCCAATCAGCTTTTTAGTTTTTTTTATTCAGGATTTTGATTATAATAAGGCTTCTTTAAAGAAAGAGGTTTAGACTTAGTGGCTGACAGGGGCCAGTGCCTTTCCCGGTCCAAAGTTAAAATGTTTTGGCAGTTATAGTCTAAGCGCAGGAGGTTTAGATAATGTGGCGGATTCTGGTTATCAATCCTGGTTCGACTTCCACCAAGATAGCTGTCTTTGATGATGAGACAGAACTATTCAAGGTCAACATTTCTCATCCGGTCGAGCAGATTCATAAATATTCCAGGGTAATTGACCAATTTGATTTCCGAAAAGAAGTTATTCTGGAAGAATTGGCCAGGGCCGGGATTCCCAGAGAATCAATCCAGGCGGTGGTGGCCCGGGGTGGCTTACTGCGGCCGATTCCCAGCGGCACCTATGCCGTGACGGACAGGATGGTCGAGGACTTAAAGGCGGAAGTTCAGGGCGAACATGCTTCCAACCTGGGTGGCTTAATCGCAAAGACTCTGGCCAGCGAACTTAATATTCCGGCTTATATTGTTGACCCGGTGGTGGTTGATGAGATGGAAGAGATAGCCAGAATTACCGGGCTGCCTTTTATCAAGAGGAAAAGTATTCTTCATGCCTTGAATCAGAAAAAAGTAGCCAGACAGGCGGCTAAGGATCTTGGCCGCCGGTACGAAGAGGTTAATTTTATCGTGGTCCATCTCGGTGGCGGAATAAGCGTTGGAGCCCACCGGCAGGGGAAAATTGTTGACGTCAACAATGCTCTTAACGGTGATGGGCCTTTTGCTCCGGAAAGATCTGGAAGCCTGCCAGCCTGGGACCTGGTCGAGCTGTGCTTTTCAGGTCAGTACACCAGGGCCGAAATAAAAAAATTGCTGGCCGGAAAAGGCGGGGTAGTGGCCTTACTCGGAACTAACGATATGGTAGCCGTCGAGGACAGGATTAAGGCTGGAGACAAAAAGGCCGAATTGATAACCAGAGCCATGGCTTACAATGTGGCCAAATGGATTGGAGTAATGGCTACTGTCCTCCAAGGACAGGTTGACGGGATTGTGGTGACCGGTGGTCTGGCTCATTACCGGCAATTGGTTGACTGGATTAGGGAGAGATGTGAGTTTATTGCTCCTTTTTATGTCTATCCCGGCGGGGATGAGATGAGAGCTCTGGCCGAAGGAGCCTTAAGAGTGCTGGAAGGCGAGGAACAGGCTAAGATTTATGAACAGGAAATAAGGGAGGAAAGCTGATGATCAAAAAACTTGACGAGTTAATTGCCAAAGTTAAAGGCAGCCCGAAAAAACGGCTGGTGGTAGCTTGTGGTGAAGATCCTCATACCATTGAAGCTGTCGCCCGGGCTCAAGGTGAAGGGCTGGTTGAAGTCATAATGGTTGGTAATAAAGGAAAGATCGAGAAGGTCGCCAGTGAACATAGCGTTTCTTCCATTTTCCATAAAATTATACATGAACAAGAGACCAAAAAAGCTCTGAATCTGGCCGTTAAGATGGTCAGAGACGGTGAGGGCGATATCCTGATGAAAGGGCTGGTGACCACTCCTGATTATATGAGAGCCATCCTGAATAAAGAGAATGGGCTCGTTCCGCCAGGCGGGTTACTGTCCCATGTCACTGTCGTTGAAGCTCCAGCCTATCCCAAGCTTCTGGTCGTTTCGGATGTGGCCGTCCTGGTTCTCCCCGATCTGGAGCAGAAAGTAAAAATGCTCGAGTATGCAATTGAAGTTGCCCAATCCTTAGGAATAGAAAACCCTTATGCTTATCTGATCAGTTCGGCGGAGACGGTCAGTCAAAAAGTTCCTTCGACCGTCGACGGAGCCCTGATTAAAGTTATGGCGGAAAGAGGCCAGATAAAAGGGTCCAAGGTTGAGGGGCCGGTTGGCATAGATATTGCCATCTCCAGAGAGAGCGCGGCCATCAAAGGCTTCAAAGGAGAAGGCGCAGGCCAAGCTGATATTCTTATCTTCCCCAATATTGAAGCCGCTAATGTCTTTTATAAAACCTGCACGATTATGGGCGGTGCCAGCCTGGCGGCTATCGTGACCGGGGCCCTGGCTCCTTGCATTTTAACTTCACGTGGAGATAGTGAAGTTTCGAAGTTTTACTCAATTGGCTTGGCGGCCCTGCTGGTTGGGATGAGAGGCGAGCAGAAACAAAAGGCCTGAAAAGGCCTGCTAACAGCAGGATTTTTAATTTTCCAGAAAGATAAAGCTGATAGTTCCAGTTTAGATTTTAGATTTTTGTATTATGCCCTTATTCAAGCCATCAGGCTGCAAATAGCGGCCACATTGACCATATCATCAGGCGAGCAGCCCCGGCTCAAGTCGCAATAGGGTTTGAGCAGTCCCTGGACAATTGGTCCGATAGCTTCAGCCCCGCCCAGTCTTTCGGTCAGTTTATAGCCAATATTGCCAGCGTCGAGATCAGGGAAGATAAGCACATTGGCCCGGCCAGCGACCGGTGACCCCTTGCATTTTCTTTCGCCGACCGAGGGAACTAAGGCGGCATCAGCCTGCATTTCTCCATCAATTAAAAGCTCTGGAGCTTTCTCCCTGGCAATTTTAGTCGCACTGATTACTTTGTCCACATAGGGATGACTGGCTGAGCCTTTAGTGGAAAAGGACAGCATAGCTACCCGAGGTTCCTGGCCCGTTACCGCCTGGAAATTCCTGGCTGAAGAGATAGCGATATCGGCTAACTGGGCATCAGTTGGATCCGGCACCACCGCACAGTCAGCGAAACACAGCAGTTTTTCAGGCCAGACCATGATGAAATAGCTGGAAACAATCTGGATGCCAGGAGCTGTTCCGACCGTATAAAGAGCAGCCCTGATCACATCACCGGTGGCTGAAATATTGCCACCAACTACCGCCTGGACCCGGTCTTTGGCCAGCAGACAGCCGGCAAAATAAAGCGGGGTCTGAACCAGAGCTGTAGCTTCTTCCAGGCTCATACCTTTGGCTTTTCTCCGGTCATAAAGATGCCCGGCGAACTCTTCTTTCCAGGGGGAAGTTACGGGATCCATAATTTCCAGGTCATCAAATTTAAGGTTGTTATCAGCAGCTATTTTCTTTATATTTTCTGGATTGCCAACCAGAACCGGCTGGCCGATTTTCTCGGCAATTAAGGTCCTGGCCGCCTGGATAGTCCTCAGGTCTTCAGCATCAGGAAAAGCGATTCTTAGATATCTCTTAGCTGCCTTTTCTCTTATTTCTTTAACAAAATTGCTTCCACTCATCTTATCCTCCTGTTATCTTCCTGCCTTCATCACCAATTCCGTGGCACATCTCTTACTACTCTAACGGTATCTCTGGCCAGCAGCAGTTCTTCGTTGGTCGGAATAACCCAGACGGCAATCCGGCTGCCGGGTTTGGAAATCTTCAAACATTTACCGCCAACCGCCTGTTTGTTCAGTTCTTCATCCAGCTCGATGCCCAGATTTTCCAGCCCCTGGCAGGCCATCTTTCTGATCAGAGCAGAATTTTCACCGATACCGGCTGAAAAGACAATAGCCTCAGCCCCATTCATTTCGGCCAGATAGGCCCCGATATATTTTTTTACCCGGAGAGCAAACATCTTCAAAGCCAGTTCGGCCCGGCGATTACCTTCTCCGGCTGCCTTTTCTATATCTCTCATATCATTGCTCAAGCCTGAAACACCCAGCATCCCACTTTTTTTGTTTAACAGGTTGAAAATATCGGCGACACTGCCAATTCCTTTATTGAAAAGGTATTCAACGACGGCGGGATCCAGGTCGCCTGAACGGGTTCCCATGACCAGGCCTTCGAGTGGGGTCAAACCCATGCTGGTGTTAACGGAATAGCCCTTTTTGATGGCGGCGGCCGAACAGCCATTCCCGAGGTGGAGGGTAATGATATTCACTTCTTCTCTGGGCTTTCCGACCAGTTTGCGGTAGCGGTAGGCTAAATAACGATGTGATGTCCCGTGAAAACCATAGCGGCGGACCCGGTACTTCTCATAATACTCGAGAGGAATGGCATACATATAAGACTCGGCGGCCATGGTCGAGTGATAAGCTGTATCGAAGATGGCCACCTGCGGAATCTTATCGCCAAATATTTCGTAGCAGGCATAAATACCTTTGAGGTTAGCCGGGTTGTGAAGTGGAGCCAGATCCGAGCACTCTTCAATCTGGGCTAAAACCTCCTTATCAATTTTGACTGATTTGGTGAACTTCTCTCCGCCATGAACCACCCGGTGACCGATGGCGTGAATGTCATCCCAGCTATGAATGCCGTTGATTTTAGTCACCGGGTCTTCCATCCATTTTTTAATTCTCAAAATGGCTTCCCGGTGGTCATGGATAGGCTCAGTGGCTTTAACCGGTGACTGGCCATCAGCCTCAAAATTAATGATGGCATCGTCTTTTCCCACTTTTTCAATCAAACCCTTAGCTACCCGGTGGTCGCTATCGGTTTCAAACATTTCCAGGTCGGTGTTAATGATCTGGAATTTGACGGAAGAACTGCCGCAATTTAAAACGAAGACATTCATTTAGGCCGCTCCTTTTAAGTTATTAAAGAAAAATAATATACCAGAACTGGAAAGTTAATTTCAATCATTTAAGCCGTTTTATTTAGATTTTCTGACTTTCCTGAACTCCTGGCTAAATTCCAGGCTGGCGGCCCGCTGTCAGCAGGCTGAAGGGCAGAGGGACACTGGGAACGGGAAGAGATATCCGGGGCCTCTCCCGGCCTCGGCCAGCCGGTAAATTTGACCGGCTATTTTTCGGGCTTTTCTTCCCCGGGCTTAAAAAGGACGGAAACATCCCTTTTACCCCGCTCAAGATAGGGAACTCCCTGAGTCATCCAGGCCGGGGCGGGAGCGCCTTTCAAATAATGATCAAAAAATTCATCCAGATGAACTGTCCAGTATTTTTGATTATCTCTTTCCCGGAGTCCGTGTTTTTCGCCATTAAAATTAAACATCCAGGCTTTCTTGCCCAGCCGTCTCAGGGCAGTAAAAAATTCTATGCCCTGGTACCATGGCACCGCATCGTCTTCATCATTGTGAATGGTGAGGTATGGAGTGTTGACTCTTTCCACCCAGAAAACAGGCGAGTTTTCAAGAAACTGGAGGGCTCTTCCCCAGAGAGGAGCTCCGATCCGGCTCTGAGTCTTCTCATATTGAAAGGCCCGGGACATCCCTGTTCCCCAGCGGATGCCGCCATAGGCGCTGGTCATATTGGCGACCGAAGCCCCGGCTTCGCAGGCGGCGAAAAGATCAGTCTGGGTGATGAGATAGGTAATCTGGTAACCGCCCCAGCTATGACCCTGAATGCCCACCCGGGCCGGATCAATAAAGCCGAGGTTAATGACCTTTTCGACGGCCGGAACGACGCATTTAAGGGCGCTCGAACCAGGGTAGCCAATTTCATAGACAATATCGGGCAGGAGGAGAACATAGCCATTGGAGACATAGCGGCTGAAATTAATATTTGTCCCCGGACCAGGTGCATAATAACGGTGGAGACCATCACTCAGCTGCTCATAAATATAAACCAGCAGCGGGTATTTCTTCCCTGGATCAAAGTTCTCGGGCTTGATCAGGATAGCCTGCAGTTCCTGGCCATCGGCATTAAGATAAGTGCTTAACTCAGCTTTTCCCCAGAGATAACTGGCCTGTTGCGGATTGGCCTGACTGACTTTTTTCGGCTTATCAAAATCAGGGCCGCTCAGCCAGAGATCAGGAAATTCTTCAAAAGTCTGGGCGGTAAAGATATAGACCTCGGCCTTTTTGGCCTTCTGGAGTGAACCCAGCATCTTATCCAGATAAATTAATTCTGAAGGGGACTGGTTTCTGGCCGGATCAAGGCGGAAAAAGCCCGTGGCTTTGGTCTGGTCATTGAAGGCTGAGAGGAGCAAAGGCTTTTTCAGGGAGATTGATTTTTCTTCTCGATCAAGCCGCTGATAGCGCAAGACCAGATTTTTCTCCCGCCCGAACTTTCCGGTCAAGACCCTACCCCCGGAACCATCTGGTTTTATTTCCCACAGGTCATAACGGTCATAAATAAGGACAGAAGAGTCGTTCTCCGTCCAGCCGGCCAGGCCATAGGCCGGGGGCTCGCCCGGTGTATCCCATTCTTCCCGGAAGAAATTGACCCCGAGTTTGGAGGTCAGATCGAACTTTTTCCCGTCAGCCAGACGGTAGGTGAACCAGGCGCGGGGTCCATCATCATAAAAAACCAGATAATTAGCTTCAGGAGAAAAGCTAACCGGTCCGGGGAATTTTTCCAGAATTTTCGCCCGCCGGCCGGTCCTGATCTCCACCGTATAATAATCGGCGTAGCTCCTGTCCCAGGAAATGAGCTGGCGGTAGGGAAGGTTACTGACACCCAGGGCTTTCTGACCATCTTCAGACAGCCTGATCTCTGGTAAATCTGGTGAGCCAAGGAGGACAATGGCCCGGTTAGCAGTTTTTAACTGGCAAACAGCCAGGTAATTCCTTTTTTTCTCTTCTTCGGCCTGAACTTTCTGCATCGGCTGAAGCTCGTGGTCAGTCGAGCTCCAGATATCAACCTTGACCGGCTCTGGAGCATCTTCCGGCTCTGGCTCAGGAACAGGTGCATAGCCGAAGTAAAGAAGGCTGCCATCCTTAGAAAAAGAAGGCGCCCGGTTTGCTGAGGGCGCATGGTTAGCCGGAAGACCAGCTGTCTTTGGCCCGGACAATTCAGTGGCCAGGGTCATCTTTTCTTCCCAGAAGTAAAGCTTATAAGGGGAAACCTTTTCCCGGTAAGAATCGCGGTCGCTGAGAAAAGCAGCTTTCTGGCCCTTTTCATCAAAAGCCAGCTTTAGATAATGTCCTTGCCCTTTGAGTAGCACCGTGGTCTTGCCTGCTTCTGGCTCATAAAGAAAAGCTCCATCATCTTCGGGTTTCTTAGAGGAAACCGCATAAGCTAAATAATGGCCGTCTTTACTCCAGGCATATTCTGAAACTTCCTCTACAGAAACAGCTTTTCCGGTCTCCAGCTGGCGGACGACCAGTTCTGTCCCCGGCTCTTTTTTCTTTTCTGGTTTCTTTTCGTCCTGTTTTTCAGCCTGTTTTTGACCGGCTTCTTTTTTTTCTTCCTGACTGACTTGAGACTCTTCCTTTTTCCCTGTTTGGTCCTTATCAGCTTCTTTAGCCAGAGGTGCTTCCAGAAGGTAGGCTAAATATTTAGCTGAGTCTTCAGCTATCTTGAAATTTTTAACCCGATCCACAGTAACGAGCTCGCCAGTTCTAAGATTTATAATTCCCAGACCGTTTTTTGGCTGGTCTTCTGGCTTTTTCTTTTCCTTTTTGGCTTTATCAACTTCAGCTTTGGGCGGGGTGATAGTGTAAATAACGAATTGATTATCGGGAGTGATAACCGCTTCTTTCCCCCTCGGATAGCGGCTTTCTTTTCCGGTCTGAAGCTCAAGGACAACCAGTTCGCTATCTCCTTCTCCTGGTACTAAAGAATAAACCAGCCAGCGGCCATCATCGCTGATTTTTGTTCCTTGAATTGATTTCCAGGAGTCATAAACCTTATAGCTTATAGGTTTTTTAGCCGTCTGGGCCTCAGCCTGGGTCAGAATAAGGCAGAAAGAAAATATAATCAGAACAATCAGTCCTGGCCAGCGTTTTTTAAGATAATAGCCAGTCATAGGGACCTCCCCGGTTCAGAAATTAAAAAGACAACAGAACTAGTTTTAAACAAAATTCCTTCTCGACGTCAACAATTATTTCCATTAAGCTTGACTCCTGGTCCGGGAACAAGAAAGCAGGCAGAGCCAGAGCCGGTTAAACCAATTGACATTGACCGGTCTGGAGATCACTGCCCTGAAGATTGAGATCCTTTTGAAAAAACCAGCATTATAAATTGAAAATTGTGGCCCGCTTATGATAGTTTCTCTTGGTCACAAAAAAAACAAGCTGTCTAAATCAGATGACAGAAGCGAGTTAAGGTCCTGGTGCCTGGAGAACGAGGTCTTGGCATGAAAAAACGAGATCAGCGGTTAATTTTGGCAGTAGCCATATCTTTAATCCTGTTTAGTTCCGGGGTAATTGTAGCTTACCAGGCTGAAGCGGCCTCAACTGTGAGGACGGTCTTTACCATTTCAATGGACAACCCTGTTTCCCATTGTTATCAGGTGACTCTGAGCTGCCAGGGGCTGGAAGGTATCAGCCGGGATTTTAAGCTGCCGGTCTGGTCGCCTGGCTACTATGGGGTTTTTGACTTTGCCGGAAATGTGCGGGCCTTTCGGGCTGAGGACGGTGAAGGTCGGGAGCTAAAGTGGGAAAAGACCGGATCGAGCACCTGGAGGGTAGTAACCGATCAGGCAGAGTCTGTCATTCTTCACTATGAAGTTCTGGCAACTTCCCAGTTTGTTGGCCAGAGTTATCTCGGAGAAGACAGAGGATATATTGTTCCGGCTTCGGTCTGTATGTATACTGATGAGCTTCTACACTTGCCGGTGATGGTTAAGATCAATCTGAACCCTGCCTGGACGACGATTGCTACCGGTCTTGATCCGGTTTCGGCTGAGCAAGCTAAAACCTTTTTCGCCGCTGACTTTGACGAGCTTTATGACAGCCCGATTTTGATGGGAAACCTGGAATCGCTGCCGCCATTTAAGATACAGGGGATTCCCCATTACTTTATCGGCTACAAGCTGGGGAAATTTAACCACCAGCAGTTCATGAACGAACTGAAAGCGGTGATCGAGGCTGGCCTCAGTGTTATTGGCGAAATTCCTTATCGTCATTATACCTTCCTTGGCATCGGCCCCGGACAGGGTGGAATTGAACATCTTGATTCAGCGGCGGTGTCTTTTAACGGGGACGGTCTGGATAACAGACAAAGACGAATTGGTACTCTGGCCTTTCTGGCTCACGAGTATTTTCATCACTTTAATGTCAAGCGTATTCGACCTCTGGCCCTGGGGCCGTTTGATTATAGTCGGCCCAATCTGACCAATATGCTCTGGGTCTCGGAAGGTTTCACTGTCTATTATGAATACCTGCTGCTGTGCCGAGCCGGGCTCATGACGGGGGAGGAATTTCTGGAGGCTATTGGCAAAATAATTGCTGCCCAGGAAAACAACCCGGGACGCTTCTTTCAATCAGCTACCCAGTCAAGCTACAACACCTGGGTTCAGGGGCCATTCGGTGGCGGGAGGAGCGGACTCCGGAAAACAATTTCATATTATGATCAAGGGGCTATCCTTGGTTTTCTGCTCGACTTAAATATTCGCCAGGTAACCGGGAACCGTCGCTCGCTCGACGATGTTATGAGAACATTGTATTACTCCTTTTATAAAGAGAAACGGAGAGGCTTTACCGACCAGGAATTTCGTCAGGGGTGTGAAGCCGTGGCGGGATGTCCTCTGCCGGAGATATTTGAATATGCCTCCAGCACCAAAGCTATTGATTATCCTAAATATCTGGCTTATGCCGGCCTGGAACTGGAGAAGCCCGGAGAATTGCCAGAGGCTTATCTGGGGGCCCTGGTCGAGAAGGTAGATGAACGGTTGGTGATAGTGGCCGTTGAGCCAGATTCTCCCGCCGATAGGGCCGGGATAATGGCCGGCGATGAGGTTAAAACAGTAGATAGCCAGCAGGCAAGGGATTTAGATCTTAATCAATGGATTTCTTCGCGGCAACCAGGCCAGCGGATAAAGCTATCAGTCTTGCGCGGTGATAAAAACCTGGAAATCGAGCCGGTCCTCAGTCACCGGCTGGAAAAAATCTTCCGCTTGAAGCCTGTCTCTAATCCAAGCCCGCTTCAGGCTGAAATTTTAAAAGGTCTGACCGGGAAAACAACAGTCTGACTGACCTGGCCACTATCTGCCTGTCGAAAAGCTGAAGACCAATCAGTCCTTCATTGCCTTTACAGCAACGGGAGACTGATGAGTCAGTTTCCGCCAGCACTAAGTTCTTTTTTATTTCTGGAATATACCAGAAAAATAAATGTAGATGGCTACGATAAACAGGCAGACGATAACCGAGGCGACGACATCCCACTTATTCCAGGTAGCCCGGGTTGTCTTTTTATGCTCTTCAGTCACCGTCCCAAAGGTCAGACCGGCAATTTTTTCATAGTCCGGCTTCTCAGTTAAATAGCTGACCGCATACATCACCCCGATGGAGACAATAAAGATAAACAGGCTGTAATATTGAAAAAAGATGTTGTTCATGATCCATAAAAACGAGCCTTCAGTATAATTAAATCCAGGGATGAGCTTAACAGGTGTATCAATGGCCAGGCGGAATAGGCCCAGAGCAAAGCCGGTGCCAAGGGCGGCCAGACAGCCTTTGGCATTTAGTCGTTTGTTGAGAATACCGGCAAAAAAGACCACGAAAATAGGCGGGGCCAGATAGGACTGGACACCCTGCAGATAGTCATACAGTCCCTTCCCGCCGCGAATGACCGGCAACCAGGCCAGACCGATGAGCACCATGACGATAGTGGCTATCCGGCCAATGCGCACCAGATTCTCCTGACTAACGCCTTTTTTAAGCCTCGAATAGAAGTCAATGGTAAAAAGTGTTGAACAGGCGTTGAAAACACCGGCCAGAGAGCTCATCAGGGCAGCCAGCAATCCGGCTACCACCAGGCCCCTGACTCCGATGGGCAACACATTCGCTACCATTAAAGGAAAAGCCTGCTGGGCTTGATCTCTGATGATACTTCCATCGGGACCGATAAGCTGCTGCTGTAATCCAGGAAACTTGCCGCTTAGAGCCAGTCCATAGCAGATGATGCCGGGAATAATGAAAATAAACAGAGGCAGGAGCTTAAAATAAGAGGCAGCAATCGAACCCCGGCGGGCATGGGTTTCGTTCTTGGCGGCCAGAGCCCGCTGAACAATGTACTGGTCTGTGCACCAGTACCAGAGGCCTATAATTGGCGCACAGAACAACATCCCCAGCCAGGG
>JAGOPD010000006.1 GCA_017992175.1 Candidatus Saccharicenans sp. | reverse complement strand
TATTTTCTCAGTTTGGAGAAGTTACCTCAGTTAACATCCTGCAGGGTCGGGGTTTTGGTTTCGTTGAAATGTCAGCCGAAGAAATGGCCGAAGAAGCAAAGAACAAGTTAAACGGGACGGAGTTTGATGGCCGCAAAATTATTGTCAATGAGGCCAGGCCTAAAGGAGAAAGAAGAGACGGCGATCATCACCAGGGGTCCGGACCTCAAGGTAGAAGAAATTTCAACCGCTTTTAATAAACTCTGATCTTTTAATCTTAAGCTCGCCAGTTCTAAACATCCAGCCAGAGGAAGAGTCTAAGCTTTCCTGACCGTGGCCTGGTTTCTAATCACCGCTAGGGCCATCTCCAGCTATAGAAAAGACCCGGGTAAACCTTTTCTGCCTTTTTTCCGTTATTTCTAACGTAGACCTGATTTGAGGAGGAAAAGGTTCTGATCTGGCGGAAATAAATGTATATTAAAATCCGGGGAGACAGACAAAGGATAAATATCGAGAATGGAACAGAGGAATGCCGGTAGCTGCCAATCAAGTCCTGAATTTCTGGTTAGCAGGATTAAAGAGGGAGATAAAGAGGCTTTTATGAAACTGGTCGGTTTATATCAGCAAAAGGTATTTGTTCTGACTTATTCAATGGTCAGAGAAAGGGAAGATGCACTTGACCTGGTTCAGGAAACCTTCCTCAGGCTTTATGAAAAAATTAACAGCTACCGGACAGGTGAAAATTTCAGTGCCTGGTTGATGAAGATAGCCAGAAATATCTGCCTCGATTTTATCCGGCGGCAGAAAGCCAGAAAAAAAGAAAGTCTGGATCAGCTGGGTAGCGAACGGCTTGATTTAGCTGATCAGAGTGAAGATCCTGCCCGGTTTAACCCTGGAGAAATTATCAGCCAGGCGGTGGCCCTGCTACCGGCCAAGCAACAGGCGGTCTTTATTCTTCATCATTACCGGGAACTCAAATATGAGGAAATTGCCGCCGAGCTAAACATTTCAACCGGAACTGTCAAGTCATTACACTATAAAGCTGTGCGAAAATTGCGGAAGCTTCTGGCCAGACCACTGGGAGGTGAGCTATGAAAAAATGCCGCCGTTACCGTCAGGACTGGTTGGCTTTTCTGCGGGGAGAGCTTGATCCAGCCCGCCAGCAAGTCATGAGCGAGCATTTAAAGAATTGCAGCCGCTGCCAGCAGGAGTTAGAGGATCTAAGAAAGTTGATCGGTCAGACAGATGATCTGAAGAATGAGCTTAAAGAAACCATGGCTGGCCTTGATTGGGACAGGTTTCAGCTAACGGTCACCGAGCGGGCCTTTGGACAGAAAGCCGGGAGAGAGCAGGCCAGGCCGTCTTCCGGTCTTAAATGGCACCGCTGGCAGCCAGCCGTAGCCGGTCTCGTCGCCGGCCTGCTGCTTGGCGCCTTCTTTACCTTATTATGGTTACGGCCAGGCCATTTACCTCAATCCCCGGCTGCAAAAGAAACAGCGGTCAATTTACCAGCCGGTTTTGTCCAGAGGGTTGATCTGGCTCTGGCCCAGAGGGAAACAATAGATTACCTTGACCGCAGCCAGTACCTGCTGCTGGAACTGGTCCAGGCGAAATCTGTCAGTCAGGCTTCGACTTTTCTGACTCAGGATAAGGTTCAGGAACTATTAACAGAGAAAAAATATTTAAATAATCAGCTGAATGAGGTTAAGCTGGCCAAAGCTAAGATGCTCTGTGACCAGATCGAACTGCTCTTTCTGGAGCTCATTCAACTCAGCCCGCAAATGTCAGAGGCTGAACTCAAAGGCCTGCAGGACCTCATTACCAGCCGGCAGCTTCTGCTAAAAATTAATCTGGTCAAAAGAGAATTAAGGCCAAGTGAGGTTTAAAGTGAAAAACCAGGCTAAGATGTTTGCCTTTTTAACCGCCATCTTTTTAGTGCTTTGCACCGGGCTGGCTGCCCAGATGGCAGGGGGCAAGATAAAGCCCGATGAACAGCTATTACAGGAAGCCAAACTTTTAATTTTCGATAAAAAATGGGGTCAGGCTGAACAGAAGCTGAGTGAGCTTTTGAACCGTTATCCTCAAAGTCCTTTTTATGCCCAGGCTCTTTTCTATAAGGGCAAATGCCTGTCTGAACAGCCAGGGAAAGAACTTCAGGCCTGGCAGGCTTTCGAAGAATTTTTGAACAGGCAGGATAAGCCCGAAAGCCTGGTAGAAGAAGCTCAGATTTCCAGCCTGGATCTGGCTTCTAATCTCTATAACCGCGGGCAAACAAGCTTTGGCCGGGTACTAACTGACAGGTTGAATGATCAGTCCCGGGTCATCCGTTATTATGCGGCTTTTAAACTGAGCTATCTTAGTGACAAAAAGCTGGCCAGCCAGGCGGTACCGGTTCTGAAACAGCTAATGGCTGAAGAGAAAGATCAAGAACTGGTTGACCGGGCAAAAATTGCCCTGCTGAGAATTTCACCCGAGTCTTTTAAGGATCTACAAAGCCACTCTGAATCTGGCGATCACCGCCTGATTAAAATCAGAATTTATGAAAAAGGCAAGAAAACTGCCAGTGTTTCAGTTAATTTCCCCCTGGCTTTAGCTGATCTGGCTCTTCAGGCTATGCCCGAAGAAGATAAAAACCGGATCAGGCAGAAGGGGTATAATCTTGACCGGCTGCTTGACGATCTGGCCAAATCGAGGGAGAAGCTGGTCAGGATTGAAGATGAAGGTAATTTAATTGAAATCTGGATTGAATAGTTTTAGGAACGAGGAGGATTAAAATGAACAGGAAAGTCATAATGGCGGTTCTGATGGTCATCTTTCTCTGCCTGACTGCCGGACCATCTTACACCTCAGACAAAGACGATTATCAGGTGATCAAAAAGGCTGTCCAGGAAAACCCTAAAATCCAGCCGGCTGGAGAGGCCAAATGGTTAAAAGTTCTGATAGTTGATAAGGCTACCGGTAAAGAAAAAGTAAAAGTGACTCTGCCTCTTTCGTTAGTTGAGATTTTTGCCCGCTGTGCCGGAAAGGAAGAGATCAAGATGGATGGAAAAAATCAGAACTTGAATGTCGAGCAGCTGATTGAACAGTTGAAGAAAGCAGGATCGATGTCCATCGTTGAAATTGATGATGAAGAGGCAACTATCAAAGTCTGGCTCGAGTAAACAGGCGGATCAGTATTTTTTTCTGACCTTGAAAAGAAGCCCGGATTTCCGGGCTTCTTTTTTTGGCAGCTGGATGTTAAACCAGCTGGCGGTCAAGCTTCAAAGGCCTGTCCATGCCTCGAAGCCAATTAACTGTTTTCAGGTATTTCTATTGGCCGGGCGTTGACTTTAGCCGCGCTTTTTATAGATAATTAAACTTAAATTATTTTTCATCCAAGGAGTATTAAAAATGGCTAAGTACCGTTTAGCAATTCTGCCCGGTGATGGAACCGGTAAAGAGGTCATTGAGGCGGCGATGATTGTCCTTAAACGTCTTAATCTTGACGCTGATTATATTTATGGAGACATAGGCTGGGAATTCTGGTGCCGGGAAGGGAATCCGCTGCCAGACCGGACCATTAAGCTTTTAAAAGAAACTGATGCCTGCCTGTTTGGAGCCATTACCTCCAAGCCCAAAGAAGATGCCGCCAAAGAACTGGCTCCTGAGTTTCAGGGCAAAGGGCTATCCTACGTCAGCCCGATCGTCAAACTTCGCCAGCTCTTTGATCTCTATATAAATCTCAGGCCTTGTAAGGCCTATGCCGGCAACCCTCTTAATTATCGTGATAATATTGACCTGGTCATTTTCAGGGAAAATACTGAGGGCAGCTATGCCGGGGTGGAGTTTTTCCCCTTACCAGAAGAAGTCAGGCAAGCTTTGCTTCTGCACCCTAAAATGAAAGATTTTAAGGATGTCCCGGCTGAGGAGATTGCTGTTTCGACCAGAATCATGACCAAAAAAGGCTGCCAGCGAATCGTCAAGGCGGCTTTTGAATACGCCAGACAGTATAAGAGGAAATCAGTCACCCTGGTTGAGAAACCTAATGTTTTAAGGGAAACTGGAGGTCTGATGCTGCGGGAAGCCAGAAAGATAGCAGCCGAATATCCTGATATTAAGTTTTTTGAAGCCAATGTAGATGCCATGTGCATGTGGTTAGTAAAAAATCCTCAGGATTATGATGTGCTGGTGGCTGAGAATCTTTTCGGCGATATCATTTCTGACCTGGCTGCTCAGCTGGTCGGCGGTCTGGGCTTTGCCTGTGCCGGTAATATCGGAGATCATTATGCTGTTTTCGAACCAACTCATGGCTCAGCCCCCAAATATGCCGGGCTTTATAAAGTTAATCCCACAGCTACACTTCTAGCTGTCAAAATGATGCTTGACTGGCTCGGTGAAACCGGCCTGGCCAGCCGGCTTGAACAGGCTATAGCCGAAGTAATTAAGGAGGGAAAGGTCAGGACTTATGATCTGGGCGGCTCAGCTAAAACCCTGGATATAGCTGAAGCGGTGGCAGCCAAACTGTAAGCTGGCTGCCTGACAGGGCTGGTGACTGGATTAAGGATGCTGGTTCTAAGCCTGGATACCACTACCCGGTTTGGATCAGCCGGTCTGGTTTCGGAACAGAAGCTTTTAGCTGAAATTAATTACTTATCACCCTCGACTCATTCCCGGCAGGTTCTGGAAGCTATAGCCGCGGTGCTTAAAATTGCCGGGATAGAATTTGATCAGCTCCAGGGCCTGGCCGTAGCCGCTGGTCCTGGTTCTTTTACCGGCATCAGAATAGGCCTCAGCCTGGTCAAAGCTTTATCACTGGCTTCCGGCCTGCCGGTAGCTTCAGTTTCTTCTCTTCAGGCCCTGGCCAGGAAGCTGCTCTGGCCGGGAGTTAAGATGATTTCGCCGGTCATTGATGCCAGAAAAGGTGAAGTTTTTGGCTGTCTTTTCCAGGTTGAGAATTCAAAGCTAAAAGAAATCGTGCCGGCTGGTGCTTATGAGCCGGGCCAGTTTTTAACCAGGCTGCCGGCTGGCGAGCAGATTTATTTTATTGGAACGGGAGCTGATCTGTATTTTCCACTGTTCCAGGAGAAACTGGGCGAAAGAGCCATCATAACAGACAGAAGCTATTATCTGGCCTCAGAAATCGGCCAGCTGGGTGAAGCTCTTTTGAGCCAGGGAAAGGGCCTGAAGCCAGGGCAGATTGAACCAGTTTATTACCGCTCGTCCCAGGCCGAGGAGAAAAAAACTGATCAAGCCAAAAAATAATCCACTGCTGTTCCGCCGGATGAGACCGGAAGACCTGCCAGAGGTTCTGACCATAGAGAAGCTTTGTTTCTCCAATCCCTGGAGCCAGGATGTTTTCTTTGGCGAAATTCAAAACAAAACCATCTCTTTCCCGCTGGTGATAATTCATCTTGAGGACCGGAAGATTATTGGTTATATAATTTTCTGGTTAATCGGGGATGAGGCCCAGATTAATAATGTAGCTATCCGGCCGGACTATCAGGGAAAAGGCTTTGGAGAGCAGGCCATGAGATATGTGATTGAAAGGCTGCGGGAGAGTCAAGCCCGGCTGGTGACGCTCGAGGTTAGAACTTCCAACCGGCCAGCCATTGCCTTATATCGCAAGCTCGGGTTTAATATCCTCGGCATCCGGAAAGATTATTATAGCAATCCCGCCGAAGACGCTTACCTGATGGGCTTGAATTTGAATTAGCTCCGGTTCATTTTTAATAATTTACTTTTACTAAGTAAAGACCTTTAGCCGGAGCAGTCGGGCTTAGTCTTGTCCTTTTTTTACCCTGAAAAAGCTTTTCTATTTCTTCCGGGGTCAGTCTGCTTCGCCCGGCCATAATGATTGTTCCGGCTATGGTCCTGACCATATGGCGA
Source organism: Candidatus Saccharicenans sp. (assembly GCA_017992175.1). Classification (GTDB taxonomy): domain Bacteria; phylum Acidobacteriota; class Aminicenantia; order Aminicenantales; family Saccharicenantaceae; genus Saccharicenans. The sequence continues at coordinate 68,284 of JAGOPD010000006.1, read as the reverse complement.
AGAAAGCCATTAGCTTCAATCGAAAAAATCAGTTCCTGACCGGCTTCTTCCAGAACCGAATGATAGACATGCCTGACTGGATATTGATAATGACCGGAAGAAAAAGCAGTGAAATCATCCTCCCGCTCGAACAGCCGGGCGGCCTGGATCATTGCTTCCTTGTCCAGAGGATAGGGATAATGGAAAACATAGCGGTAGTCAAATGGACTTAAAACCGGAGAAGTATTAATCCGGTAGCGATAAACCTTCGAACGGGCTGACTTCCTGGCCTGAAAATCCTGAGCTACCTGGCCAACTGAGTTGATTCTGATATCGGGAGGCAGAAGAGCATTGAGGGCCCGAAGGAGGTCAGCTTCAGCTAACTGGCGGGCCGCCCTGAAGCTGGCGACCTGGCCAAGGGCATGGACACCGGCATCGGTCCGCCCGGCAGCCTGGAGGTTTATTGACTGGCCGGTCAGGCGCCGGAGAGCATCTTCTATTAAACCCTGAATCGTAACTTTGCCTGGCTGCCGCTGCCAGCCGTGATAAGCGGTTCCGTCATAAGAAATAATCAGTTTAAAGTTTCCAGCCGGAGGTAAGGGTTGTTCGGCCGGGGACTTCTCACCGCCCTCTCCAGAAGAACTCAGAACTGGTTGCTCTGACCTCATATCTTTCTCAATTGGCTATTTATTTTGTTTCAGCCGACAGGGCCAGCTCGACAGCTTCTTTAGCCGAACTGGCAGTTATTATTCCCTCGATATTCCAGGTCTTAATCCCTATGACTTTCTTATTGTAGATCCGGGCAAAAGCAATTTCATTGAGCGTGCCATACTCGCCGTCGATGGCAATAACACTCCCGGCATTGAGGACTACCATTGAATTCCGGTTAAAACCAAGCCCTGTGGCCAGGCCGAGATCAATAAAAGGATTAGCTTCTTCTGGGTTTGTCCCGGGCAAGATGCCTATGGTCAAGCCCCCCGCTTCTTTGGCTCCCCGGGCAGCTGCTTCCATTACTCCGGTTAGCCCACCACAAATGAGAATGGCCTCGCTTTCAGCCAGCCTCCGGCCGGTTTCATAGGCGATGTCCAGTGATTCTTGATCAGGCTGGTGGCCGCCGATGACGGCCACTCTTCTCGCTTTTCTCAGGTCTTTTTCGATCAAACCTTCTCTCCTTTTGGAACCTGCCTTATCTATTAAACAGCAGTGCAGGATACAGGTTAAAATCAAAAAATATCATAGCTTTTGTCTCAATTCAAAGGCTAACTATTTTTCAATTAAATTTCTTGAAGTTTGACTAAAGCTAAGTGAATATGTTATCAATAAGTGCTTCCGGGAGAAGAAATGGCCTACGTTAATTATGTCACCAAGAATATGGCCATCAAGATTGTCTATTATGGCCCGGGGTTGAGCGGCAAGACCACCAATCTCCGTTATATCTATTTTAAGCTTGAACCAGCTTACCGGGGAGAGCTGGTTTGTCTGGAAACTCCGGCCGAGAGAACCTTCTTTTTTGACCTTCTGCCCATCAAAGCCGGATTGATTAAGGATTTCAAAGTTCATTTTCAACTGTTGACTGTCCCGGGGCAGGTTTTTTATGAAGCTTCGAGAAAGAGTGTCCTCAAGGGAGCGGATGGACTGGTTTTTGTGGCTGATTCGCAATTGCCGCTGCTTGAAGCTAATCTGGAAAGCTTTGACGGCCTGAGAAAAAACTGCCTGGAGCAGGGGATAGATCTCAACCGGATTCCTCTGGTTTTCCAATATAATAAGCGGGATTTGCCCAATCTAATTCCGGTTGAAACACTGAACCGTTTGTTGAATCCCCGCCAATCTCCGTATATTGAGGCCGAAGCCATCAATGGCCGGGGAGTTCTGGAAACTCTCAAAGAAATTGCCAGGTTGAGCGTTCCAGTGGTCAGAGCCAGTGTCTTCGGTGAAAGTCTTTCCGGCGGGGAGAAATCCAGGGAAATGGCTGCCGAGCCAGCCAGAATCCTAACCACCTCCGAGCTGAAGTCTACAGTTGACCACCCCCGGCCTAAAAGAAGGGTAGAAAAAAAGCCAGAAGAAGCTCAGATTGAATTTGTCAAACCTGGTGATGAGTCACCCTTTCCAACAACTAAAATAAAAGTGCAATCGATAGAAGACATAGAGCAGGAAATTGATCGCCTGTCGAAAGAATTTGGCCTGGCTAAGAAAAAATAAAAAAATCTGAGAATTGTTAATACCCCGGTCCGTCCCTTTAAAGGGACAATGCTGGTAAGAATTCCAAGTGCTTCTTTACACGGAATAGAAGCCTATCAGGTAGAAGTTGAGGTCGATATTTCCCCCGGCCTGCCGGCCTTTATCATCGTTGGCTTGCCAGATGCCGCCGTCCGTGAAAGCAAGGAGAGGGTCAGAGCAGCCCTGCGTAATTGTGGCTTTGATTTTCCGGCCAAAAAGATAATTATTAACCTAGCTCCAGCCAGCCGGAAGAAAGAAGGCTCTTCTTTCGACCTGCCCGTGGCTCTTGGGCTGCTGGCTTTTCTGGGGGTAGTTAACCGGGAGAATCTTAGCCGTTTTCTTTTTGTCGGCGAACTAACTCTGGAGGGGAGCCTTAAGTCGGTAAGGGGAGCTCTGCCTTTCTCCCTCCTGGCGGCTGAAAAAAAATTAGAAGGTCTGGTTCTCCCCCGCAAAAACGAAAAAGAAGCTTGCCTGGTCAGAAATTTGCCTGTTTTTGGTTTAGACCATCTCCTGGAGGTGGTCAAGCTGCTTAATGGCTCAGATGAAATTAAACCGGCCAGCTATTCGCTGTCTGATTTAATTGGAGAAATCAGACAGGAGGTAGATTTTTATGAAGTCAGGGGACAGCAGCAGGCAAAAAGGGCCCTGGAAGTGGCGGCTGCCGGCGGGCATAACATTTTGCTGATTGGGCCGCCCGGGTCGGGCAAAACCATGCTGGCCAGGCGGCTGCCGACCATTCTGCCTGCTCTGGCTTTCGAAGAAATAGTTGAGGTAACTCAAATTTATAGCTCTGCCGGGCTTTTAGGGGAAAGAGCAGCAATCAGTCAACGTCCCTTCCGCGCCCCGCACCACACTATTACCGATACCGGACTGGTGGGCGGAGGCAATTTCCCCCGGCCTGGAGAAGTCAGTTTAGCTCACCGCGGCGTTCTTTTTATGGACGAATTTCCGGAATTTGGCCGCCAGGCGCTGGAAAGCCTGCGTCAGCCGCTGGAAGACGGGCAGGTCACCATTTCGCGGGTAGCTTCCAGCTTGACCTTTCCCTGTTCCTTCATGCTGGTAGCAGCCATGAATCCCTGCAGTGATGTCTTTCTCGGCTCGGGCAGCGGAATTAATTGCACTGAGTTAGAAAAAAGGAAATATTATTCGAGGTTGTCCAGGCCGCTGCTGGACAGAATTGATCTGCAAATCGAAGTCCCGGCCGTTAAATATCAGGATATAACCGGACGGCCGCCGGGCGAGCCTTCGGCTGAAATTAAAAAAAGGGTCTCAGCGGCCAGAAAAATTCAATTGGAAAGATTGAGAGGACGGAAAATATTTGCTAATTCGCAGCTGGGGTCAAAAGATCTTCGCCAGTTCTGCCTGACTGAAGCCGAAGGCCAGAGATTGCTGGAGACGGCGATGAAAAGGTTTCAGTTCAGTGCCAGAGCTTATGACCGGATTCTAAAGGTGGCCAGAACAATTGCTGATCTGGCCGGCGAAGAGAAGCTATCGGCTGCAGCTATAGCTGAGGCGGTGCAATACCGGATGCTGGACATCCGGTAAGAGGCATTTGACTTTCGGCCTTCTTTTATTTATCTTACCTCAATAAATAAGCATGAGTACTGAATCCAAGATTAAGTCTGGCCTGCCAAAAAATCAATTACCCCGGGTCTTTGGCCTGTTTGATGTCACCTCGATTGTTATTGGCGGTGTTATTGGCTCCGGGATTTTTATGGTTCCGGCTGAAATCGCCGGAACTGTCAAATCCCCGATGCTGATGCTGGCCGTCTGGGTCGTCGGCGGTTTCCTTAGTTTTCTGGGCGCTCTGGCCCTGGCTGAACTGGGTGCAGCCATGCCCGAGGCCGGCGGAATTTATGTTTATCTCCGTGAGGCCTACGGCTCATTTATTTCTTTCCTTTTTGGCTGGACGCTTTTTTTCGTTATTGATTCGGGAGCCATTGCCACTCTGGCTGTCGCTTTTTCTTCCAATTATCTTCCTTACTTTATAAAAATGTCTCCAGCGGTAACCAAGCTGGTGGCCAGCGGTTTTATTATTTTCCTGGCCACCGTTAATTATTTTGGGGCCAGACAGGGCGGAAATCTGCAGAATCTATTGACGGTAATAAAAACGGTCGGCATCTTTGGTATCTGTGCGGCTGTTTTTCTTTCAGGAAAAGGCGACCCGGGCAATTTTGTCAATCCTCAGTCGGGAAAATTCTCGCTTGATTTACTTAGCAGTTTTGGAGTTGCCCTGATTGCCACCTTCTGGGCTTACAAAGGCTGGGAAACAGCCACCTACAGTGCCGGGGAAGTAAAAAATCCAGAAAAAAATCTGCCGCTGGGAATTCTGATTGGACTTTTTAGTGTTATTATAATTTATCTGCTGGCTAATCTGGCCTACCTGTATATTTTACCAGCTTCGGCGATCGCTGCTTCGGATCGAGTCGCGGCCGAGGCGATGATGGCAGCGGTTGGGCCACTGGGAGCTTCTATTATCTCTGTCATTATCCTTTTCTCCATCCTGGGCTCGGCCAACCAGAACATGCTTTGCTCCCCGCGGGTCTATTATGCGATGTCTCAGGACAAATTGTTTTTTAAGTCAATAGCTAAGCTTCATCCTAAATTTAAGACTCCCTATGTCTCGATCATAGCTATCAGCCTGTGGAGCATAGTTCTCAGCCTGTCAGGGACCTTCAAACAGCTTTTTACCTATGTGATTTTTGGTGAATGGATCTTTTTTGCTCTGACAGTGACTGGCGTTTTTATTCTCCGGCGCAAAAGGCCTGACCTGCCCAGGCCATATAAAACCTGGGGTTATCCCTGGGCTCCAGCTCTTTTTGTTCTGGCTGCTCTGGCCATTTCAGTTAATTCCTTAATCAAGGACTTTTTAAATTCCATGGCCGGACTGGGTATTATTTTTCTTGGGGTCCCGGCTTATCTGTACTGGAAGAAGAAACAAGAAGACTGATTGATGCCTCTCTGGCCAGTCTTCAAACTTTTATCTGACCGTTTTCAACGGCTATTTGCCCCTCCTTGATAACTGTCTTAACAGGGTTTCTTCCAAGTTCATAAGCTAGGTGAATATAAGAGGGAAGATCGCACAAGATCAGGTCAAAAGACTTGCCAGGCTCAATTGAGCCAACTTCAGCCTGCCGGTCAAGGGCATAGGCGGCATTGATGGTACAGGCATTTAGAGCTTCTTCAATGGTCATTTTTAAGGTAAAAACGCCTAATTGCAGTACCAGAAGCATGGACAGCAAATTAGAACTGCCTGGATTGAAATCAGTAGCCAGGGCGACAATTGCTCCCTGATCAATCAATTCTCTGGCCGGTGCTTTTTCATCAGACATTAAGAAGAACGAGACTCCGGGGAGAAGAACTGCCGCCGTCCGGCTGCCGGCCAGCTTTTCAATTCCAGCTGGAGTAATGTTGATCAGGTGCTCAACCGACCTGGCTCCGAGTTCCACTCCGAGTTCTGTTCCGCCGATAGGCACAAATTCATCAGCATGAATTTTAAGCTTATAGCCAAGTTGAAGAGCCCGGCTGGCCAGTTCCTTGGTTTCTTCCAGATTAAAAACTGTTGGTTCGCAGAAAATGTCAAAGAACTCGGCCAGGCCCGCCTGTTTGACTTCGGGCATCATCTCTTCTTTTAACCATTTTATATAAGGGCGGTGATCAGACTTAAATTCCGGTGGTATCTCATGGGCTCCCATAAAGGTTGGCACAATTGAGACCGGTTGACGCCGGGCCAGGTTTCGCAACACCAGGAGCTGCTTGAGTTCGTCGTCGTGATTGAGACCGTAACCGCTTTTAGCTTCAATCGTGGTGGTGCCGTTAAGAAGCATTGTTTCCAGTCTTTTCAGACAGATGGCTTGGAGGTCCTCAGCGGCTATGGCCCGGGTGGCTTTAACCGTTGTCTGGATGCCCAGGCCCAGTTCGGCCAGCTGCTGATAAGTGTAGCCAGTCATTCTCAGGTAAAATTCTTTAGCCCGGTCACCGGCAAAGGGCAGGTGAGTATGGCAGTCTACCAGGCCAGGCAGGCCGACCAGGCCGGAGCCTTCGATTACCCGGGCTCCATCGGTCAAAGAAACATTAGCCCGGAAGTCTTTTTCCGTCCCGGCAAAAACGATCCGGCCTTTTAAACCGGCCACCCAGGCTTTTTCGATCAGGTCGGCCGTCTTCATAGCTTTTTTGGTTCTGGCCTTATCTCCAGCGCAGGTGACCAGCTGGGAGATATTGGCCACAGCTGTGTCAGCGTAAATCATTGGGCGTTTTCCTGACCGCCACCTGTCTGGTTTTTCTGATAAAAGCCGGTGTATTCAATTCTTTCCAGTCAATCTCAGGCGAACCGGCTTCAATTACTGGTTCCTGGTTTCCTACCGGTTCAAAAACATAGGGAGGAGTGGGGGAGTTGACCGGTACAGCCGGCTGGCTTTTAGCGGTTCTGGGTTTCAGACTATCAGGAGTCAGCCGCCGGTTATCCCGGTGGTCAAAGCCGGTGGCGATAACTGTTATCTTGATCGCCTCTTTCAGGCCTTCATCCAGAACAGTTCCAAAAATTATATTGGCTTCCTGATCGGCCAGGCTGGTAATGAGCTCTGAAGCCTTGGAAACTTCGTGCAAAGTCATATCTTTTCCGCCGGTCACATTGATCAGGACACCTCTGGCCCCTTCGATGGAGGTGTCAATCAGCAGAGGACTGCTGATAGCTTTTTGAGCTGCTTCGACTGCCCGGTTTTCACCTGAAGCCAGGCCTGTTCCCATAAAGGCCATGCCCATGCCTTTCATTATTGATTTGACATCAGCGAAATCAAGGTTAATCAACCCGGGTCTGGTTATTAAATCGGAGATGCCCTGGGTGGCCTGGCGCAAGACATCATCGGCCAGCCGGAACGATTCGGAGATGGAAGTATTGAGATTAACCGTTTCCAGCAGTCTCTCATTGGGAATAGCAATAACGGTATCAACGACCTGCTTGAGTTCCTGCAAGCCCTCTTCTGCCTGGCGGAATCGCACCCGGCCCTCAAAAGAAAAGGGCATGGTGACAATGGCAATGACCAGAATATCCAGACCGCTGGCCAGATTGGCGATGACCGGGGTGGCGCCAGTCCCGGTGCCGCCGCCCAGGCCGGTGGTCAGGAAAACCATATCGGCTCCCTCAATGATCTCGGCCAGCTGCTCCGCATCCTCCTCGGCTGCCTGCCGGCCAACCTGAGGATCGCCCCCTGAACCTAATCCTTTGGTCAACTTATTGCCGATCTGAATCTTGACTGGTGCCTGGTTGGTGGAAAGGGCCTGCTTATCGGTGTTAACGGCAATAAAATCCACGCCTCCAATTCCGGCTTCAATCATCCGGTTGACCGCATTGCCTCCGCCGCCGCCAATGCCAATAACTTTAATCTTGGCTCCAGAAGAATCTTCAGCTAAATGAAACTTGATTTTGCTGCCCGACTCGTCTCTCATGTTCTCCTCCTTATTCATTGAACCAGTCTTTAATTTTCGTCCAGAGGCCTTTTTTCTTATCTCTGGAGAAACCACGTACCTGAATCTGATTATAACCATACAAAATGAGTCCCACCGCCGTGGCATAATCAGGAGTGCTGACCCGGTCGATCAGCCCGCCGATGTAATTAGGATCGCCCCGTCTGACCGGCAAATCAAAAATCTCTTCAGCCACCTCTTCCAGTCCATCCAGCAGGGCGGTTCCGCCGGTTATTACCAATCCGGAATTTAATGACTTTTCATAGCCCATTCTTTTTATATCGCCATCAACCAGCCTGAAAATTTCTTCAGCCCGCGGCTGGATGATATCGGCCAGAATCTGCCGGGAAAGAAGACGTGATTTTTTGCTTTTGCCCACAGTTGGTACTTCAATCGTTTCCTGCTCTTCGGCCAGGGGCAGGGCGACGCAGCCATATTTCTTTTTGATTTTTTCTGCTTCGGGTATTGGCGTTCTCAACCCGACGGCGATATCATTGGTAAAATTGTCCCCGCCAAGGGGAATGGTCGAAGTATACCAGAGTGAACCCCGTTCAAAAATCGCTACCTCAGTTGTTCCTGCTCCGAGATCAATCAAGCCCACGCCCAGTTCTCTTTCATCCTGAGTCAGAGTGGCATAACTGGTGGCAATCTGGTTCAGAACTATTTCCTGAATGCCGATGTTTGATCTTTCCAGGCAGCTTTTGAGGTTTTGAAGCGAGGTGATGGCTGAGGTGACAATATGAACGTTAACCTCGAGCTTGATGCCGCTCATCCCCAGAGGATCCTTGATTCCATCCTGTTCATCAACAATAAATTCCTGAGGAATGATGTGAATAATTTCCCGGTCAGGCGGTATGGACAGGGCCCTGGCCTGGTCAATAACCCGCTTGATATCATCCCTTGAAATCTCCCGGTTTTTGCCCGAAACGGCCACTACCCCGCGGCTGTTAAAACTTTTAATATGGGCGCCAGAAATGCCGACATAAGCTGATTCTATTTCTACTCCGGCCATTAGCTCGGCTTCTTCCTGAGCCTTTTTGATGGCCGAGATGGTTTGATCCAGATTGACCACCACTCCCTTCCGCAGGCCTCGTGATTCGGCGACGCCAATGCCAATAATCTCAACTTTTTGCTCTTCGGTGATTTCTCCAATAATTGCTACTGTTTTTTTGGTGCCAATATCCAGCCCAACCAGATAATTATTCCTGGCCATTTAACTTACCTCCTTTTCCCTGGCAGGAGTCTTTTCTGCCCGTAAATTCAGCGGTTTAATATAAATACGGTCAGCCAGTCTGAGATCTATGTATTCGACCGGGCCAAATTGTTCTGCCCAGAAATTTATGGAAGAGAGATAATAGGCTAGATTTTCAGCCAGATTAGAATCACTGGCTATAATCTTAACCGGATCTCCGTCCAGTTGAATTTCCATAGATTCCTGACCTAAAAGCTTAATTATTCTGATTCTATCTCTCACGGCTGGTTCCAGGCGGCTGACAGCCTGACAGACTAAGGCTACTTTTTCTTTATAGTTGTGACTCCAGCCATCGCTATCCTCAAGCAGCGGCCAGGACTGGTCAGGCAATTCAGAGTAAGAGGCAATGATTTCTCCCTCCTCATCAACCAGTTGATAACTTCCCCGGTGAATATACAGTTTAGGAATCCTGGGTAAAGCCTCGACTTTAAGGGCAGAGGGCAGGATTTTTTCTAACCTGACATCTTTTACGCCTGGCAGCCGGTTTAAAACCGTCCTTAAATAATTCAAATCGCAAACCAGAATGTTACCCAGTTTTTGCCGGCTCAAGTAATTCTCTATGGCCTGCTTGACCTGAGGGCTGGTTGAAACGACTTCAACTTTTTTTATCTCCAGCTGGTCACAGGAAATCGCATAATAATAGAGCCCGGCCAGCCCGGCAAAGAAGGCGGCCAGCAGCCCGAAGGCCAGGATGAGGTGAGCCGGCGACAGTACCTTTTTTGAAGTTCTGACTCTGGCCCTGGATTTTTTCCCGGCGCGGTGAAAAGCCTGCTCCCCGGCCGGAAGGCCCGAAAACAATGGCCTGGTCAAAGGATATCTATTTTCAACCGCCATTTTTCTTCTCCCTTTCCAGAATTTTTATGACCTCCGGAATGATCCGGTTGACCTGACCGGCGCCCAGAACAAGCAGCATGTCACCGGGCTGCAATTTTTCAGCCACGAGGTCCGGCAGGCGGGCGAGCTCTGGCTCGAACCAGACGTTTGTCTGGCCGGCCCGCTGGATGTCCTCAAAAAGAGCCTGACCATTGACCCCTGGAATTGGCTTTTCCCCGGCTGGATAAATTTCGGTCAGGATGAGTAAGTCGGCTTGACGAAAAGCAGTGACAAATTCAGCTTTGAGCCTGGCCAGGCGGGAATATCGATGGGGTTGAAAGACCACCACCAGCCGCCGCTTCCAGCCGGTCCGGGCCGCTTGCAGGGTGGCTTTTATCTCGGTCGGATGATGAGCATAGTCTTCAATGATCATAATATCTTTAACGACTTTTTTTAGCTCGAAACGGCGCCCGGTACCGCTATAGTCTTCCAGGGCTTTGATAATTGTTCCCATCTCTATGCCCAGGTCCAGCCCAACAGCGGTGGCCGCCATGGCATTTAAAATATTGTGCTGGCCAGGAACATTAAGTTTCAGCCGGCCGGCCGGCCGGCCCTGAACATAAAGAGTCGAATGGCTGGAAAAGCCCTCAAATTCAAAGTCCTTAGCTTGAATGTCAGCCCCGGTTGAAAAACCATAAGTAATAATTTTTCTTTCAATTTGAGGCATAATGCTGCGTAAATTGCGGTCATCAAGGCAGAGGATAACCGGACAGTAAAAGGGCACTTTATTGGCAAAATAGACAAATGTTTTTTTAATTTCAGCCAGGGATCCGTATTGATCAAGATGTTCTTCGTCAATATTGGTCAAGACAGCAATGAAGGGTGAAAGATAAAGAAAAGACCGGTCGCTTTCATCCGCTTCGGCTACAATAAAATCGCCCTCGCCCAGCTTGGCATTGGAGCCGATGGTGTTTAGCCGGCCGCCAACGATAATGGTCGGATCATAGCCGCCGGCTTCCAGTACCTGGGCGGTCATGGATGTGGTAGTGGTTTTCCCATGAGCCCCGGCGACTGCTATTCCGTATTTCATCCGCATTAATTCGGCCAGCATTTCGGCCCTGGGGATAACCGGTATTTTCAGAGTCTTGGCCCGGACAACTTCCACATTATCCTCGTGCACGGCTGAAGAAATAACTACCACATCAGCTTCTTTTAAATTTTCAGGGGAGTGCCCCAGAAAAATCTGAGCTCCGAGATTTTTTAATCTGATAGTTGCCTCATTTTCCTGGAGATCCGAACCTGAGACCTGGTAGCCAAGATTAAGCAATACCTCGGCTATGCCACACATGCCGGTCCCGCCAATTCCGATCATGTGAATCCGGTTCAGCTTTCTGTAGCCTCTTCTGACCACTAACCTTTCCTTTCTGCAGACTGAAGAAGGTCAAGAGCCAGCCTGGCTATCCGCCCGGCGCTATCTTCCTGTCTTAGCTTTCCCAGATTATCGGCCATCTGGCTCAGGGCCTGAGGGTGATCGATATAAAATTTAAGCCTGGCTGGAAGAAGGTCAGGCTTAAAATCTTTTTCCAGAATGACTTCGGCGCCACCGGCCTGTTCGAGTTCCCTGGCATTCCACTCTTGATGATTGTCGGCCGCCGCGGCAAAAGGAACCAGAATAGCCGGCCTGGCGGCTGCTATCAATTCGGCGCAGGTGGTGGCTCCGGCCCGGCCAAGGACCAGATCAGCCGCTGCTAAATAGTCTGACATCGGTGAGAAATAGGGGCTGACCGTAACCCGTTCAAAGCCGGCCCGGCTATAAGCTTCCTTTACCCGGCTAAAATCCTTATCGCCTGTCTGATGGCAGATGACCAGTGAATCTTTCAGGCCGCGGAGATAAGGCAGGCTATCAATAATTCTATCATTTAGAAATTTTGAGCCCTGACTGCCGCCAAAAATCAGCAGAGTCAGAATTTTACCGGGCTGGCGGCGCCGAATCTGATAGAACTCAGGCCTGACCGGATTACCGAGGAGGACTCCCTTTCCTTTGAAATACTGGAGCGAAGAAGGGAAGGCAACCACCGCTCGATCGGCCAGGCGGCTGAGAAGCCGGTTGGTAAAACCAGGCACAACATTCTGCTCCAGAATTAAAGTTGGCCTGTTCAGAATATGAGCAACCAGGACAACCGGCCCCGAACTGAATCCACCGACTCCGATGACCAGGCCGGGTTTATATTTGGAAATAATAGCCAGTGACTTGATAAAAGCCAGAGGCAATAAAGCCAGTCCTCTGAGCTTTTTGAAGCCCCGGCCTTTAAGCCCCTCAACCGGTAAAGTCAGATAGGTTAAGGATTGCTCGGACATAATTTTCTTCTCGACTGCTCTCTGGCTGCCGATATAGACCAGGTCGCTTTCCGGCTTTAGTTCTTTAAGCTTCTGGCCAAGAACCACTGCCGGATAGAGGTGCCCGCCTGTGCCTCCTCCGCTGATGATAATAGTGGTCTTGCTCATAGCAACGGTTTGGCCTCCACTTTTCTCTGGGAAATATTTAACAACAGGCCAGCGGCTATCAGATTACAAAGTAAAGACGAGCGCCCATAAGAAATAAATGGCAGGGGAATACCGGTCACCGGTCCCAGTCCCAGGACGACACTGATATTTAAAAGAGCCTGGATGGCCAGGCTGATCGTCAGGCCATAGGCAATTAGCTGATAAGCTTGATTAGAAGCCCGGTCAGCAATTTTTAAGCCGCGGAAAAGAAAAACCAGAAAGAGTCCAATAACCGTTAAGGAGCCTACCAGGCCGGTTTCTTCCCCGACGATGGCAAAAATAAAATCAGTGTGGGCACAGGGCAGAAAATAAAGCTTTTGAGTCGAAGCGCCAAGGCTGGTTCCCAGCAGGCCGCCAGCTCCTATGGCTAGCTGGGATTGCCTGACTTGAAAAGCCTTACCGAGCAAATCCTGTTCTGGATTAAGAAAGCCATGAACCCGGTTTAGCCGGTAAGTGGCTGAAAAAAGGAATAAGCCGAAGATGAGACCGGCGATGAGGCTTGGAATAATAAAATATTTAGGCTTCACTCCCCCCAGGAAGAGAGTAATAGCTGAAATAAGGCAGAGAAAGGCGGCTGTACTATAATCGGGTTCGAGCAAAACAGCCAGCACAAAAGCCAGAATAACGGCCGCTGGAACCAGCAGTGTTTTCCACTGGTTAAGCGTCTGAGACTTTTCCGAACAATAATTGGCCAGGAAAACAATCAGAACGATTTTGGCCAGCTCTGAAGGCTGAAAACGAAAACCGGAAAATTGAAGCCAGCGGTGGGCCCCGGCTATCGGCGGCATGGCCAGGCAAAGAAGCAGCAGTAACAGGGTGAAACCAGTGGCTACATAAACCAGGCGTCTCAAGGTAAAGAAAGGAGGCCGGATAGAAATGATAATAAACATCAGCACCAGGCCGGTCAGGGCGGCGATGATCTGCTGGGTAAAGAAATAAAAGCTTTGATGGTATTTCTCCCCGGCCAGAATAGCGGATGAACTAAAAACCATGATAATTCCGGCCAGAAGGAGGAAAAGAGTAGCCGCCAGCAGAGTTTTGTCAAAAGAATAACGCCTGAAAACTTCCATTATTTTTTCCCTGCAACTTTTTGGGCCAGCCGGTTGACTTCTTTTTTAAATAACCGGCCACGTTCTTCAAAATTGTTAAACATATCCCAGGAAGTACAAGCCGGGGATAAGAGAACTATCTCGCCCGGGCTGGCGAGGGTATAAGCCTTTTCCACCAGTTCTCTAAAAGTAGCTGCTTCCTCGATCGGGCAAACTCCCTCGATCGCCCGTCTGATTTTTTCCCGGGCTTCACCAATTAAAAGAACCTGTTTAACTTTTCCTTTTAATGCGCGGCGAAGGGGGGAAAAGTCTCCCCCCTTGTCGCGCCCCCCGAGGATGAGAAGAATCGGCTGGGCAAAACTTTCAATGGCTTTAATCGTGGCCTCGACAGTGGTCGCCTTTGAGTCATTAACAAACAGGACGCCTCTTATTTTCCTGACTTCTTCCAGGCGGTGTTCAAGCCCTCTGAAGCCCCGGACAGCCTGCCGGATGGAGAGCAGGCTGGCTCCAGCTAAATAAGCGGCGAGAGAGGCAGCCATGACATTTTCCTGGTTGTGAACCCCTCGTAACTTGATGTCTTTCACCTTTATAACCGGAATTTCCTCCCCCAGTTTAAAGCAGATCCTGGATCCCTGGAGGTAGCAACCCCGGGGTACTGAATGCTTTCGGCTGAAAGCATAGAGTTCATGCTTTTCTTCCTGCTTCCAGGCCCAGAGACGAGGATCATCACGGTTGACGATCACCTGATCGCCAGGCTGATGGTGGTCAAAGAGTTTCTTTTTAGCCTGGAAATAAGAATCAAAAGTCTTATGCCAGTCAAGATGATTGGGCGAAACATTAAGAAAAACGGAGATATCAGTCCGGAATTTTTCAGTGAATTCTAATTGAAAACTGGAGAGCTCAGTTACAATCAGCTCACCGGGTTTGACTTTGTTCACAAATGAAATAAGCGGCCGGCCGATATTACCGGTCAGGTGAACCTTAAAACCAGCCTTTTTTAAAATTTTATAAATCAGAGTGGTGGTAGTTGATTTACCGTTCGAACCGGTAACTCCGATGAGCTTCCCCTGCAGGTAAGGATAGGCCAGCTCTATTTCTGAGATGACTTTCAAGCCTTTCTCCCGGGCCGTCAGAACTTCCGGCAAAGGCGGGACACCAGGGCTCAGAACTATGAGCTCAGCCTGCAACAGGGTCTCCAGCCGGTTAGCCCCGGTATCAAACTGAACTCCCCTGGCCTTATAAAGGTCAACTTTTTCAAGCTCTGATTCAGGCTTTTTATCAGAAACAATAATTGAGGCCTGCTGGCCGAGAAGAAAATCGCAGACAGCCTGGCCGGTCAGCCCGAAGCCAACCACGACTACTTTTTTATCTTTCAATTTCATTTTTTATCTCAACTTCAAAGTAGCCAGGCTGAACAGGGCAAAAATAATGCCCATAATCCAGAAACGGATAACAACTTTTTCTTCTGGCCAGCCAATAAGCTCAAAGTGGTGATGCAGCGGGGCCATGCGGAACATTCTGCGTCCGTGAGAAAACTTGAAATAAGTCACCTGAAGAAGAACGGAGAGGGCTTCCAGGATAAAAACCCCGGCCACAAAGAGGAGCAAAAATTCCTGCTTGATTAAAATGGCCAGCAGGCCAAGTGTGCCCCCTAAGGACAGAGCACCAACATCTCCCATAAATATTTCAGCCGGATGGCAATTAAACCAGAGAAAGCCTAAGCAGGCTCCCGCTAGAGCCCCGGCAAAAACTGTCAGCTCAGCAGCCAATGGCACCCTCAGGATACTTAAATATTGAGACCAGATGGCATGACCGGCAACATAAGTCAGGGCGGTTAAAGCTGCTGCCGAAATCAGAGTTAAGCCTATGGCCAGGCCATCCAGGCCATCGGCCAGATTAACCGCATTGGACGAACCAACTAAAATAAACAGAATCCAGGGTAAATACAGCCAGCCTAAATATAAAGTCCATTCTTTAACAAAAGGAAAAGTCAAATGCAGATCGAATTTTCCTTTAAAGCCGATGAGAACGAGAGCCAGGGCAATCAAGCCTGAAACTGCGATTTGAAGAATTAATTTCTGTCTGGTGTTTAACCCGAGCGAACGGCGGGCTCGAAACTTGATAAAATCATCAATAAAACCAATCAAACCAAAGAGGCAGAGACCGGCGATACCCAGCCAGACATAAATATTGCTGAGATTGCCCCAGAGCAGAGTCGAAATGAGGGTCGCTCCGATGATAACTAACCCGCCCATGGAGGGCGTGCCTTTTTTAGCGAGATGAGCTGATGGGCCTTCGTCTCTGATTTCCTGGCCGACCTGGTGCTTTTTAAGCAGCTTGATAAAGACCGGGATGAAAATAAAGACTAATAAGAGGGCGGTCAGCCCGCCCAGAGCTGTCCTGACCGTGATATAGCGGAAGACATTAAAGAAAAACAAATATTTCCGCAACGGTACGAGCAACCAGTAAAGCACCTCAGGTCTCCATCTCTTTCTTTAAATAATCAACAATGGCCTCCAGGCTCAAACCCCTTGAGCCTTTAACCAGAACCAGGTCCTGGGGTCTTAGAAATGATTTAAGCCAGACGGCAGCTTCCCCGGCCTGGTTAAAAGATTGAACGCGAGCCGGATCGAGACCATGACTCCTGGCACCTTCGGCTATAAACCTGGCTCTAGGCCCGACAGTCACCAGGTAATCCCAGCCGTAACCCGGGATCATTGAGCCTATCTCTTGATGAAACTGATTTTCGGCTGGGCCGAGTTCAAGCATATCGCCGAGAACAGCAATCTTTCTCCCGGCCGGCAGACGGCCTAAACTTTTCAGCACCTGCTGGAGAGCGGCCGGATTGGAATTATATGAGTCATCATAAATATCTATTCCGCCTTTTAGTTTGAGCAGCTGGCCCCGATGAGCGAGTACTGGCCAGGTCTGGAGAGAGGGGAGAATTTCATTCAGACCAAGGCCAAAATAATAAGCTACACCGGCTGCCGCTAAAACATTCGTAATAAGCCCTTCATTAAGGACTGGCAGAGCGACCCTGGCTTTTTCCTGGCCGTAAATAAGATTAAAGTTTATCCCGGACCAGCCCTGGGGGTCGATTCCCTCAGCCCTGATCGGATATTTATTATTTTGACCGAAATAAATTATCTTCTCCTGTGGAAAATCAGCAGCTATTTCTTTAATCAGTGGATCATCTCCATTGAGAACGGCTGAAGCTCCGGGCCTGGCTCCGGTCAGGATTTCTTTTTTGGCCTGAGCGATAGCCTCCAGGTTTTTGAAAAATTCAAGATGGACCGGGGCCAGGCGGGTAATGACCGCCACCTCGGGCGGGGCAATTTGAGTCAAGCGTTTAATCTCGCCTGGCTGACTCATGCCCATTTCCAGCACAGCAATCTGCTGGGAGCTGGTCAGGGAGAGAATCGACATCGGCAGCCCGATCTGATTATTGTAGTTTCCCCTGGATTTAAGCACGCTGTAGCGGGAAGAAAGCATCAAGGCAGTCAATTCCTTGGTTGAAGTTTTGCCTATACTTCCTGTTATTCCTACTACCCTGAGCTGGCTGTCGGCGAGAACTTTAGCCGCCAGCTGCTGTAGAGCCTGGAGGGTGTCATTCACCTGAATCAGGCCAAAGCCCGGTGGCAGGCCTGTTACTTTCTCTGAAACGCAAGCCGCCACTGCTCCCCGGCGCCAGGCATCGAGAACATAGTCATGGCCATCCCTTGATCCCTTGAGGGCGAAGAATAAAGAGCCGGCTGAGGCTTGCCTTGAATCAAAAGTGTAGGCTACTACCATCATCTCTGGCTCACCGGAAATTATTTTTCCCCCGGTCAGCTCAGCCAGCCGGTTGAGGGTCAGGGAAGCCATTCTGTTTTTTCTCCTCCAGACTTTTTGTTATTTCTAAGGCCGTTTCATAATCACTGAAAGGCAGGGTTTTATCCTTGAAAATTTGATAGGTTTCATGACCCTTCCCGGCGATAACCACCATATCGCCGGCGGTGGCCAGAGTCAGGGCTTTTTGGATGGCTAACCGGCGGTCAATTATCTGTTCATAATTCCGGCTGTCGGTTTTAAGAAAGCCCTGCTCGATATCCTGGATAATTTTTTCCGGTTCTTCTGATCTGGGATTATCAGAGGTGATGATCGTCCAGTCAGCCAGCCGGGCCGCGACTTCTCCCATCCGGGAGCGCTTGCTCCGGTCCCGGTCGCCGCCGCAGCCAAAGATTAAAATGATTCTGGCTGGCTTGAGGCTTCTGACTGCTTGCAGCAGATTGTCGAGAGCGTTGTCCGTATGAGCATAATCGACCACGATTGAGAAGCCGAGAGAATTGGGGACAAATTCCAGGCGGCCTGGAATTGATTGAAGCTGGCCGATCCCTTTGACAATAGCCTGAGGGCTGACCGACAGAGCCAGGGCAGCCGAAATAGCCGCCAGGCAGTTGTATAAATTGTGGCGTCCGATTAATTTTGTTCTGAAATTCAGCTTGCCGCCAGGGTAAGAAACCTGGGCTTTCATTTCCTGACCTTCAAGGTCAAAATTCTCAGCCCGGACCAGGGCTTCTGGCCTGAAGCCAAAGGTGACAGTTCTCATCGGCAGTTCGGAAATCAGCTTCTGTCCCCAGACGTCATCAATGTTGACAATGGAGGCCTGTCTTTTGTGATTCAGGAAGAACAGCTTTTTTTTGGCCTCAAAATAGTTCTCCATCGTCTGGTGGTAATCGAGGTGTTCGCCGCTTAAGTTGGTAAAAATGGCCAGGTCGAAGCCTATTCCCAGAACCCTTTTCAGCTCGAGAGAGTGGGAGGAAACCTCCAGAATACAATGAGTAACGCCTGAGTCGGCCATTTGCTTTAATATTTTTTGAATATCGGGGGCCTCGGGTGTTGTTCTGGCCGCAGTCAATCGCTGCTGGTTCCAGCGGTAATCAACTGTGCCTATGACCCCGGGGTTAAATCCGGCAGCCTGGAGAATAGCTTCAAGCATATAACTAACTGTTGTTTTTCCCTTGGTCCCGGTGATACCAATGGTTTTTAGCTTAAGAGCAGGGTAGCCATAAAAAGCAGCCGAGGTCAAAGCTAAGGCTTCTCTGGCGTCAGTCACCTTGACCCAGGTGATATCCAGTCCTTCTGGTTTCTGACGTTCGGAAATGACTGCGGCCGCTCCTCTCATTATAGCTTCCGGCAGAAAATCATGGCCGTCGGCTTTAAGACCTCTGATGGCCACAAAGAGGTTGCCTGGCTCAACCAGGCTGGAAAAATAGGCGATGCCTGAAATTTCCAGATCAGCCTGGCCGGAAAGGTTAACCACCTGAATTTCGGCCAGAAGTTCCCTGAGTTTCATCTCAGTCAGTCACTCCTGCCTGTTTTGAATTCTGGCTGGCCAGAGTCATATGGTCAGGCAGCCTGGATGGAAGCTGATGGTAATAAAGAAGAGCTTTTCTGGCAATTTCCCGGAAAACCGGCGCTGCCACCTGACCGCCGTATTGCTTTATCCCTTTGGGTTCATCGATGACCACTATCATCGAGATGACCGGCTCGTCAGCCGGGGCAAAACCAACAAAGGAAGCCACGTGCCTGGAGAGCGAATAGGCCCTGAGGGCTGGATCAAATTTTTGGGCGGTGCCAGTTTTGCCCGCAATTTCGTAGCCATCAATCCTGGCCGGAGTGCCTGTCCCCCTTTCCACCACTTCCTTAAAGACCAGGTTGACCAGTTCGCGGGCAGTTTTTTCTGAAATCACAGGCTGTGAAGTTTCAGCCGGTTTCAAACTGGCTTCAGAGATCACGCCGTCTGCCCGGGAGCTATTCAAATTAATTTTTGGTCTGACCAGATAACCGCCGTTGGCATAAACATTCATAGCCCGGAGAATCTGCAGGGGAGTGGCCGCCAGTTCATAGCCGATAGCTACCCGCAGTGAGGACTTTCTCCACTTTTCTAGAGGGTGGACAAGGCCGGCTTCTTCCCCCGGGAGATCAATGCCGGTTTTTTCTCCGAACTTGAAAGCTTTAAACATCCGGTAAAGATTTTCCTCACCGATAATCTCAGCCATCTTAATCGAGCCGACATTGGATGAATGAACAAAAACATCAGGGAAACTCAAAATTCCCAGCCGGACATGGTCCCTGACCGTTGTTCCTCCAAAGTTAATTAAGCCGGCCCGGCAATCATAATAAGTTGCATAACTAAGGCCGGCCAGTTCTCTGGCCGCAGCGGCCGTGACGATCTTGGCTGTCGAACCAGGTTCATAAGTGTACTGGATAGCCCGGTTAAGCATAGCTTCTTCCGGGGGAGGGAAATTATTAGGATCATAATCAGGATAACTGGCCATGGCCAGAATTTCGCCGCTGGCTGGAGACATGATGATGACCGTTCCCCAGTTGGCTTTGAATTCTTCGATGGCCTGTTCGAGTTCTTTTTCAGCCAGATATTGAAGATTAGAATCTATGGTCAGATAAATATCCTGCCCCGGTTCAGTCTCTTTAATAGTCTCAATAAGATATTCTTTCCGCCGGGCATCTTTCATGATAAGCTGCTGACCTTCCCGGCCGCGAAGGGCTGAATCATAATAGTACTCTGCCCCCGCTAGCCCGCAGTCATCTATGTTGACGCCACCCAGCACCTGGGCGGCCAGTCGGCCCTGAGGGTAAAAGCGTTTGTTTTCATTCAACAGATAGATCCCGCTGAGCTTGAGCGTCCTGATTTTTTCTGCCAGTTCAACCGGAATTTTTCTCTTGATCCAGGTGAATCTTTTTCTTTTTTCAATAGAACTGGCGATCCGGTTTATTTCATCCTTAGACAGGTTCAACAGGCTTTTCAACCGGTAAATGGAATTGAGCTGTTCTTTTATAGGTTCACCCTTGACCGGTGAAAAAAAAACAGAAGCAGCTGGCAGGCTTCTGGCCAGAATCCGGCCCTGGCGGTCAAAAATCGTTCCTCTGGTCGGCAAAATGGTGATTAAATCCTGACTCTGTTCAATTACTTCCTGTTTTAGTTTTTTATGCTCTAAGACCTGAAGGTCGATCAATCTGAAGGTGATGACCATAAACCAGAAAAGCAGAACCACAAAAACCAGCCTGGTCTTTTTCCGGTTCTGGCCGGATAGGACCGGGCTCCTGTCAATGACGAGTCTCATTTTTCCACCTGGCCTTCAAAAATGATCTGGTCTGGTTGAATGTCCCGCAGCTTCAATTCTTCCCGGGCCAGGCGGTCAATCCGGTCAGGAGAGAGTAGAGCTTCTTTTTTGGCTTCGAGCTGTTTAATCTCTTCCCGGCGTTTTTCCGCCTGGGTTTCAAGATCATTGATTCTATAACCAAGCCTGATAGATTCGCTCTGGTACCAGATGTAAAAAGTTATATTGCCCAGAAAAAGAATGACCAGCCCGGCCCATAACAGAAAGTGTTTCCACGAATATTTTTTTCTGATCATAGTTAGACCCTCTCTACGGCCCGCAGTTTAGCTGAATGGCTGCGGATATTTACTTCAATTTCTTCAGGAGTTGGCCTAACCGGTTTTCTGGTTAATATCTTAACTACGGGCTGACCTTCTTCAGGTGCAGCCAGCCGTTGCCAGGCAGTTTTGACCAGCCGGTCTTCTAATGACTGAAAGGAAATAACCACCAGCCTGGTTCCTGGCCGGCATTGCCGGGCCAGCCTGTCCAGAAAGTCATCCAGGCCAGAGAGTTCCTGATTGACTTCGATTCTTAAAGCCTGGAAGACTTTAGCCGCAGGATGCAGGCGGTTTTTCTGGGGGATCCAGTGATAAGTCTCTTCCGCTACCCGTCTTAAATCGGAGGTAGTCTTTAAAAGCCCGAGTTTTCTCAAGCTGACGATTTTCCGGGCGAGGAGCTTGCTCTGATGAAGTTCGCCATATTCTTTGAACAATTCGGCCAGCCGGCTTTCCGGATAAGTCAATAAGATTTTTTCAGCCGTAACTTTCTGTCTGGTATCCATTCTCATATCGAGCGGGCCTTCCTGGTTAAAGCTAAAGCCCCGGGCCGGGTCAGCCAGCTGAAAAGAAGATAGCCCGAGATCAAACAGCGCGCCCCTGACTTCATCCCAGGGAATGAGGCCTTCGAGCTCCAGCAGCTGCCGGAAGTCGGCTTGATAGAGGCTGAGCCGGTTAGCATAAGCTTTGAGCCGGCCGGCGGCGGTCTGGAGAGAAGCTTCATCCCGGTCAAAACCTATGACCCGGGCTGAGCTATTCCTTTTTAAGATTTCCAGGCTATGTCCACCCAGGCCAAAAGTGCCGTCTAAATAAACCCCTGGCCTGGAGGCTTGGAGAAAGAACAGGGTCTCTTCAAGCAAAACTGGCGTATGCCCATAGCCTTTCATTCAGTCTTTCCTCGGGGGACAAGACGGGCAATACTTTCGAAATCCTCCTCAGTCAGCGGTTTTTCTTCGATGACCGAATTAAGAACGTCCTTATTCCAGATTTCTAAATGATTATTCAACCCGATGACTTCGACTTCAGTGTTCAGCTTAGCTTTTTCTCTGAGAGTCTGATTGATCAGGACTCTTCCTTTGGCATCAATCTGATGATGGCTACCCTTCAGATTTACCCTTAATAAAAACTTCCTGACATCAGGGCGAAGATGCAAGGCGCCTTCACTGGCCACGCTCGTCATCTCTTCCCAGACTGACAGGGGATAAATCTGAATAGCTTCGTCAGTAAGAGAAGTGACAAAAACATCCTGCCCATAGAATTTTTCTATAAGGTCACGAAATTTCTCTGGAATTTTCAGCCTTCCGCTATGATCAAGCCGGGCGGAATAACTTCCTATCAACTGGTTGTTAGCAGCTTCTCTTCCCATTTTATCCCGTTTTATCCCGTTTTGAGTTAAATATAGGAAAGAAAAATATAAAAGTCAAGAAAAAAACAGCCCGCTAAATAAAATATTTTTAGAAGGGAATATAAGTGGTTAGAAGGCCTATTGATCCGACCTTGAAGTTGTATAATCTTCGAGCAGTTCTTTGGCCCGGTCAAAGTCTTTTTTTAGAACCAGAACCAGGGTTTCTCCCAGTCCATCCAGAGTAAAAGGATAAATCGAATGGACAATCTGGCCTTTAAGCAAGCACATCAGGCCATTACTGCCCAGAAGACTTTTTATAACTTCGGCTTCGGCCAGGCTCCAGACCCGGGTTAATTCCACCAGGTCCTCTTCTTTTAGTTCACCATTATCTTCTCCGGCCTCTTTCCAGAGGGATGTTGATTCCCTGTCTTCAACCTCGCCGCCTGGAATTTTTGGCTGACTATCCCGCCAGGCAAAGTAATCTTTGAGAATCTGACTGTGGTCGAAAGCAAGAGGAAAAGTTATTTCTTCCCGTCTGAAAATTCTGGCCTGGCCGGCATCGTCGCCGCCCCGCGGCTGGCCGGAGGCCGCCGCGATAAAAACGGTTGAAACTGTATGCAGCCGCGGATCCCGGCCCGGGTCGGAATAAGTATGGAATTGCTGGATAAGCCGGACCTCAAGTGAAGTTTCTTCCTTGGCCTCCCTGACTGCAGCCTGTTCAAGTGTCTCGCCATATTCTACAAAACCGCCAGGTAAAGCCCAGCCGTAAGGAGGATTTTTCCTTTCTATTAAAACCAGGCCAGGCCGTCCATCAGGCAGGGCTATCTCTATAATTAAATCTACAGTTGGAACCGGGTGCTTTCTTTCGGTCATCTTTTGGCCAGCCTTAAAAGCTAAAATACAGGTGCGGCCTTTAAAAGTCAATCAGAGACGACAAATCTCTTCTCGAGTTGTTTGAGTTTCTCCACCACTCCGCCGTATTCGAGTTCAGAGTAAGGCAGCATGGACGGTCCGCAAAATCCCTGGCGGCGGATGTCGGTCGCTTTCCTGGCAACTTCAAGTCTGACTGCTTCCCAGTAAGGATGATCAAAAACATCGGCCGGCTCTGATAGCTTACCCTCTTTCATCGAAAAAGCGGCTCCGGTTATGACGGGCGGTCCATCAAAATAAGAAATCGTGGTATTAAGCCGGCAGGGCATCAGGGGACCAATATGACTGCCCCGCATGAACCCGGCCACGTAGTGCCCGATATTGAAAGGAGACAGAATTTCACCAGTCGCCGGAAATTCACCCTGAACCCGGACCAGGGCTACGGGATCATCTTTCCCGGTGTACTTGCCGGCAATGTTGTGCAGCCGCTGAGTCGAAATAGCAACCGACTGATGGCCGCTTGAACGCGAATAAATACTTTCAATGACGTATCTTTCGGTGTCTCTGAGAAGAGTGGCTAAATCGTAAATGCCTTCCGGGGTATCAATTTCTATGGTTTTATTCTTTTCGGTATAGCCGACGTCCATCACCCTGAATCTAAATCCCTGGCTCATTTTCGGACTTAAGATCAGTCCCGAGCAGTACATGGGATCAGCAAAAGCTAAATAAAAAGGAAGGTTATAAGCACCAGGGTCAGTTTTATCGGCGGCAAAAAAGATAAAAGCTTCATTTTCTCTTTCTTCAATTTCTAACTCAGCTACCGCCGGGCCCATACCTTTCACATTGCCGGAGAAAGAATCTTTGAGTAAATCCTGGCCGGCGCCATACAGGCCGGTCTTTTTGGCTATCTCAGTTCCGGCCAGAAAAGCTTCCCAGGCCAGGCGGTGAATATCGGCGTGGCCGGCGCCTTTGGTATGAGTGGCTAAAATGGCGATGTCATCCCCGGTCGTACTGAGATAATAATCAATGAGCAGGCTTCTGGCCTTTGAATCTACATAGTTTCTAACCGTTTCGATAATTTGCCGGCTGGGTTTTATATGCCCGCCAATGCTCCCAATGTCGGCTTTTAAGACACTGATAGTAATCTTCATAAATTGCCTCCTCACGACTTTTCCTGACAGCCAAGATTTTAAATGGTTAGCGGGTGAAAAGTCAAATTAAACTTTTGGCCTTCTGGCTTGGTTTTCCGGGCAACAGAGGCCAAGAATCTGGCTCTTCCTTAGTCAGCGGCCAAAAAATGATGGTTACCAGAGCCTGAATAAGGAGGAAAGCTGAATGGTTAATAATCTGTAAATAAAGCCAGGGGGTACAATAATAGCTGCCTGAGATTTTCTACCTGCTGGTCGAATTCCGCACGGTATTTTTCCCGTAAGGGCTCGGCTGGCTGGAATTTCCAGCCGAGTGGATTGACATACTGACCGTGGTAAAGCAGGCGATAATCAAGATGAGAGCCGGTTGATTCACCGCTTGACCCGACGTAGCCGATGACCTGGCCGCTCCTGACCCTGGTTCCTTGATAGATTCCAGGCCCGAGCCGGCTTAAGTGCAGATACATAGTTTCGTAGGAATGGCTGTGTTTGATTTTAACCATCCGGCCCGCCCCGCCGTTCCAGCCAGCAAAGGTGACCAGACCGTCAGCTGTGGCCTGAACCGGCGTTCCAACCGGAGCGGCAAAATCAACTCCATAGTGAGGCCGGTAAATTTTCCGGATGGGATGTAAACGTCTCAAACTGAACCGGGATGAGACCCTGGTATACTTAAGCGGTGATTTCAAAAATTCCCGGCGAAGGGAATTTCCCTTAGAGTCAAAATAATCTGTCTGACTGGAATCAGGATAAGTAAAACGAAAAGCTTCATAAAGATGTCCCTGATTTATAAAATAAGCAGCCAGGATCTGCTCATAACTGCTGAAACGGCCATTGATATATTTTTTTTGAACCAGAAGGCGGAAGGTATCATCTTTTCTAAGATCTAAGTAGAAATCGATGTCCCAACCAAAAATATCAGCCAGCATTAAAGCCAGAAGATCCTGTTCTCCTGTTTTATTAATGGCTGAAATAAGAGAATCTTCAATCCGTCCTTCAATCAAGACCAGTTTTTTCACTACGGGGTAATCTATAATTCTGGCCGTAGCCTGATCTTCCTTAAGATCCAGATGCAGATAGCGTTCAGGGGCAAGGTCAAGTTCTAACCCGATAAAATTATCTCCCTGTTTTAACAGTCTCAACTCCCGGCCAGCCGGCAACCGGGCCAGGTCGTAAACCGGTTTGACCTGATTACTGATATTTAACACCTGAGACACAGTTAAACCCCTGGCCGTCAAGAGATCAGTAATTGTCTGACCAGAAGTGATGGTGATTTTCTCTATTTTAACCGGCGGCTCGGTTAAAATGACATCAGCCGGTGGAAAGCTGACTTCTATCCTGTTTTCTTTCTTTCTCTGGGTAAAGGGCAAAATCAGGATTAAGATGAGAACTGCAACCAGAGAAAATAATAAAACTAACCGCCTGACTTTCCTGAATTTCATCTTCGGTATTAAATCTGAAAAAAATTAATGATTTAAATCAGCTGCTTTTAGCGGCTTTTCTGCCTGTCGCTTTTTCAGCCATTTCTTTTTGAAGCTGTTGACCAAAAAACTGACTGGCCCGGACAGGGCATTCAAGCTAAAGCAAATCAGGATGAAATATTTTGGCTTAAAAAGCAGCCCGCCGATAACAATAGCCAGGGCCAGAGCGCTTTTGATATCAATCGGCCGGTTGACAAAATAGTTAATGAAATTCCGGTACCGAATGGAACTAACCATCAACAGGCTAATAGCCGCCACAATTAGCGCCAGATAAATAGCCGGAACCAGATCATAGTTAGGCGCCGGGCGGAAGATAACTAAAGAGGCTATAAAGATAGCCGCGGAGGGAACGGTCAGTCCCTGGTAATATCTTTTATCAGGAACGCTTTTAGTTTTTACATTGAATCTGGCCAATCTTAAAACCCCAGCGGCGGCAAACAGAAAACTGAAGAAAAAGCCGGCATATCTGGCTGGCTTTAAAGCCCAAAAATAAATAAGAAGAGAAGTGGAAATGGCAAAGGAAACTGCATCAGCCAGAGAATCAAGCTGGAGGCCAAAATCAGAAGTGGTTTTAGTAGCCCTGGCGACCAGGCCATCCAGTCCATCGAGACAAGCGGCGAAAATTATCCAGAGGGCCGCCCAGCGGTACCGGCCGTAAAAAGTAGAGGTCAAACTCAAAAAACCAAAAAACAGATTGGTCAGGGTTAATAAGCTCGGCAGAAAATAGATGGTTGAAACTGGCTTTTTAATCTTGACTTTCATGTTCGATTTCTCCTATGACGGTTAAGCCACCTTTCACCTTCTGTCCTGGGCCGATTTTTAACCTGATATTCGCCGGCAGATAAAGATCAACCCGCGAGCCAAAATACATCAATCCAATTTTCTGACCGGCTTCAACTCTGTCTCCAGGCTTAACATAGCACTTAATCCGCCTGGCAGCAACTCCCACCATTTGTTTCAAAAATAGCTGGCCAGCTGCAGTTTGGAGCACCAGGCTATTTGATTCATTCTGGCTGCTGGCTTCGTCCCGGTAAGCTGGAAAAAATTGGCCTGGATGATAATCAACTTTGATAATCTCAGCCGCCAGGGGGGACCGGGTGAAATGAACATCCAGCAGGGAAAGGAAAATGGTGAGCCTTTGGCCGGGGCCGGCTAATTCCGGCTGACCGGTAAAGGGCTCTATCTTCAAGACCTGACCATCCGCCGGGGATAGAACCAGGTCTGGTCCGGATGGCGGATGGCGAACCGGATCACGGAAAAAGAAGGCAAAGGCTGCGGTCAGCAACCAGAAAAACAGGCTGCCAACCCACCAGCCAGGAATTAACAAACAGGCGGCCAGGATAAGCGATGGCAGCCAGAAAACCAAACCTTCCCGGGCCAGCTTCATAGGATCTTCTCTTTAATATTTTTATCTTTTATCATCAAAATCATTTTTGAGCCAGATAGTAAATAGAGAGGAAGGAAACCCTGGCGATCGCCCCCATAATTTCAGGGTTAAGGCGATAAATAGTATCTCCCTGGGCATGATAAGCTAAATGGGGGCCATTAGATCCGAGGCTGACCACCGGAATACCCTTCAAAAAGAAAGGAGCAAAATCCGAGCCCCTGACTCCGACTCGCCTCATAACACTAATTCCTCTGACTATATTTATCTCCTGATTAGCTTTCTCCACGGCTTCGCGAAGAGAGGGCGGTTCAGCACTCAGTCCGCACCAGGCGCCATCACCCTCGCCTTCCATATCCAAATTAAACATGGCCACAACCTTGGTAAATCCGTCCGGAAGATGTCCGGCAAAATAGTTTGAACCCTGAAGCCCCATTTCTTCGCCGCCAAAAAGAACAAACATAATTGATCTGGCCGGCTTGACCTGACCCGCACTAAAGGCCCTGGCCAGGGTCATAACGACGGCTGATCCGCTGGCATTGTCATCAGCTCCGGGAAACAGTAGCCCGAGATGCCGGCCACAGTGGTCAAAATGCCCGCCAACAATAATCAATTCTTTTTTAAGCTTAGGGTCAGAACCTTCAACCCAGCCAGCAATATTATAGCCAATTCCATCCGGAAAATGCCTTGATTTGACTGAATAGGCCAGCTTTGATTTTAGAGCAAAAGATATTGGGCGGCGGTAAGTCTGAAGGGCTTTTTTCAGCTCAGCCGTGGTCGAATTGATTTCTTTAAAAATAGCATCAGCTGTTTTCTCGCTGATCATGGCTGGTCTGAAGCCCTGAAGCCAGTCTCCATTGGGATTGGCCTGAACTTCAGGATAAATATAAATCAGACCCAGGGCCCCTTTATCTTGAGCCGTTTTCATTCTGGTCCGGTGTTCATCATAATACTGAAACTCAGGCCTGCCTGGCTCAGGGGTGCCGCGGAAGCAAAGGACATATTTCCCTTTGACCTCCAGGCCGGCGTAATCATCATAATTCAATTCCGGGGCTGATATACCCCAGCCGGCAAAAACCAGTTCGCCCGTTTTATCTCCGCTATCAGAAAAGAAAAGCGGCAAAAAGTCTTTTTCAGGTTTTAGCTCAACTTTCTGCTCTGCCGGCTGACCGTCCTGGCCCGGCTTTCCTGGCAGATAAAGAGTCATAGCGGCCTCATCAATGAGGGTATAGGGAGAAGGATAAGACTGGAGGTAGCCGTTCTTAGACCCGAGGGGCTTAAGCCCCCAGTCCTTAAATTTCGCTGCCGCCCAGCTGGCGGCTTTGGTATAACCCTCATCTCCAGTCAACCGGCCCCCGAATTCAGGAGAGGCCATGGTTCGAGCCAGCTGATAAGGAAGAATGGGATCAATGGCCGCCGCCGCCTTTTTCAGGCTGGCCGGTGTTTCCTCAGCCTCAAGGCTGACCGCCAGCCAGACCAGGACTAAACAACTTAAAATAACCAGAAACTTTTTATTCATCAGTAACCTCTTTTATTTATTATCAGCTAATTTTTATTCTAATTTTTGTTGAATGGTAATTATACGACTTCCAGTTGCCGGTTGCAGCTGTTTTTTAGTGGGAGATTTTTTTAGACCCCGCTGATTTCTTTTTCTTCCTGTTTATTTCTTTGATAACTGCCTGATGAAGAACCAGAAAGTAGTAAGCAGCCAGAAAAGCCAGCAGCATCAGGCCGGCGGCCCACCGTCCTTTGATCAAAGAATGAACCGCATAGCCAGCCAGGCCAACATAGAGAATGAAATGAACCAGAGCAAAGATCCAGTTGAACATCTGTCCGGATAGTTCGGTCAGCTTTTTTTTTCGCCGGTCGGTCTGCCGATCCTCAAAAAGTTGTTACTGCATCCGGCTGACAGAAATAATCAAAACCGGTTCGACCGGAACGTCCCGGTACATGCCTTGGCTGGTCGTCTGAACATTGGCAATGGCGTCAACAACTTCCAGGCCCTGAACCACTTTACCGAACACGGCATAACCGAAC
Source organism: Candidatus Saccharicenans sp. (assembly GCA_017992175.1). Lineage (GTDB taxonomy): Bacteria > Acidobacteriota > Aminicenantia > Aminicenantales > Saccharicenantaceae > Saccharicenans. The sequence continues at coordinate 39,270 of JAGOPD010000006.1, read as the reverse complement.
TTAGCCTGATCGGAAGACACATGATCCAGAAATGGATTATCGACGAGATTTATAAAAAACTGAGAAGTAGCACTGTTGATCTCAGGGGTTCGGGCCATGGCGATCGTTCCCCGCAGGTTTTTTAAACCGTTGTCAGCTTCATTTTTGATAGCCGGTCTTTTTTGAGCTTTTTCTTTCATGTCCGGGGTCAGGCCGCCACCCTGAATCATGAAACCCTTGATGACCCGGTGGAAAATTGTCCCGTCAAAATATTTATCATCTACATAAGACAGAAAGTTTTGAACGGTAACCGGGGCCTTATCGGGATAAAGCTCGATAACAATATCACCCTTAGAAGTTTTCATCAAAACCTTTGGATTGGCAGCTAAAACCGGGATGGCTAAGGAGAGAGTCAAAAGACTGATCAGAGCCAGAGTCCATTTATTCATGACACACCTCCAATTTTCAGTTTAAAATAACAAATTAAAAAAAAATAATCAACTGCCAGTTCCCTTGACATCTAGATCAGGTTAAAAATAAAATAGCTTACGTTTTAAAGCCCGGCTTTGAGGTTAACCTGAGAGATGAAAAAATTTAAAATATTTTTCCTGGCCGGCCTGCTGCTTGTCCTGTCCCGGCCTCTCCTGGCTGATGGCCAGCTGGAATTCAGCTTTCACTATTCACGCTGGACGCTGAACATTGCCAAAAACCTGGTAGAAAATATGGTCAGCGATGTTCTGGAAAGCGACTTGAAGGACAGGTTTTTAACCCAGATTCAAAACGATTACCCGAATCTGGCCGAAGATGGCTATAGCCAGAAAGTCACCTTCGATGCCCCGGGTGATAACTTTGGCTTTGAGTTGAGATTTTATCCAGGTGGAAGACAGGGTGCCTTCAGCCTTGGGCTGGGTATTGAAAAGAGTTCAATGCGGGTCAGCTTTCCTGAAGTTACCGCTAACCTCGATTTAATTGACCACGACCTTGATCAGGCCGCCAGTTTCAGAGCCGCTGCCCAGGGTAAGTTTATTATCAAGCCATTGTCTTTCCACCTAAATTTGCGCTGGGAGCTCTGGCCGTCAAAAATGGTTTCCCCTTATTTTACTGTTGGCGCCGGCCTGTCAACCGGCAAGAGTTTTTTTGAGGCCAGTTATCAATATGCCTACTCCGGTACTCTGACCTTGCCTGATAATTCAACTCAGGACTATGAGCAGGCGGCCACTAAAACTCTGGGTGAAATAAAAGATGAAAGACTGGCTGCTGGCCAGAATTTCTCTCTTAATTTTTTACCTATTGTTCAGATGGATTTTGGCCTCAGGGCCAGAATCTCAAAAATGTTCAGTTTCTGTCTGGAAGCAGGAGTTTTTGATGGCTTCATCTTAAGGGGTGGCCTGGCCATCAGGATTTAGCCCCGGTAAGCAACTGACTATCGGTCTCAGGAGGAAGCAGATGAACGGCCAACTGGTTAAAAACCATTTTTCAACTGGCGGCAGGCTACTGCTCGTTATTTCACTCTGCCTTATACCCGTTTCAGGTCAGTTGCTGGCTCAAAACCAGGGAGGCGGAAACGAAACCAGACCACTTCAGATCTTTCATCAGATTTCGAGCCAGCCGCTTTATGATTGGGTCAAGGAACTGAGTTCAGAAAAATACCAGGGCCGGCTGACAGGAACAGAGGGCTTTAATCAGGCGGCCCGCTGGGTCAGCTCGCTCCTGGCTTCCTGGGGCGTAAAACCAGCCGGAGACAATGGCACTTATCTTCAGGCTTTTCCTGATCCCTATACACTGGTCCTTGACCGGGGTGAGGTCTCGCTTCATCTGACCGCTGGCGGCAGTGGTTCGAAACAATCAGCTGAAATAAAGAAATATTACCGCTATGAGGATGATTACTTTCCCGGTGGAACATCGGCTTCAGGAGAGATTACAGCGGAAGTGGTTTATGCAGGTTTCGGAATCACTGCTCCAGAACTGGGCTATGATGATTATCAAGGGGTTGATGTCCGGGGAAAGATAGTTCTGATGGAAAGTGAAGTCCCGGTTAGCCCGGATAAAGATCCGGAGACTTTTAAAAAATGGCGTCCTTATTCCTTCCATCAATATAAGCTTCAAAATGCTGCTGCCCATGGGGCCAGGGGGCTGCTTTATTATTATGGGCCAATCGTCAATCCCAATAATGATTATCTTGATGGCTTTATCTACAGCCATATTGGCCGGGCGGTTGTCGAAGACATTTTTGCCGGCAGTGGCCGGACCTACCAGGAAACATCGGCGGCCATTAGAAAAAATCTTAAGCCCCGGTCTTTCCGGACCGGGAAAATTTTTACTATCAAAAACAAAACCGCATATCATCCAGAGGGTCAGGGCTTTAATCTTCTGGCCCGGATAGAGGGACAGGATCCGGTTCTGAGGGACGAAGTTATAATTATTGGCGGGCACCTTGATCACGTCGGCAGCTGTCCTGATTTAATGCCCGGGGCTAATGATAATGCTTCGGCCGTAGCCGTGATGCTGGGCTTGGCTCAGGCAGTGATGAAAAGCGAAATAAAACCCGGGAGAACTATTCTTCTGGCCTTTTTTGGAGCCGAAGAACAGGGCGTTAAAGGTTCTGAGTTTTATTTAGAGCATCCGGTTTTCGAGTTAGACAAAACTGTCGGCCTGATCAACCTGGATGGAGTCGGCTCAGGCGAAAAAATTTTCGTACTGGCCGGCAAAAATTTCCCCTGGCTCTATGGGCCGCTGGAGAAAGCCAATGCCAGCTATATTCACCGGCCAATGGATACCAATTACTGGCATAACCTGACCCGTCCCCGCCTTGATGCCGCGCGGTTTGTTGAGAAAAATATTCCTGCCCTGTCTTTTTCTGTTTCCGGATCGGAGTTGCCTTATCCAGCCTATCACAATACCCGGGATAATCTGCCGCTGATTAATCCGGAAATACTGGAAGACCTGGCCAGATTGCTGTTCCTGGGAGTGATGGAGCTGGCGGCCGCGCCGTCTGAAAACCTGAGACCCGGTGATAGCCTGACCAATTGATCTGATTTAATCCAATCCAACCCAATCCAATTAAAAGCAGAACCTTTGTCCGTCTCCGAATGGGAAATGAACCAGCGGCTCACCATGACCGGGACCACTACCAGTTGTGGTGCAAACCCGCTTTCTCTAGCTATCGATTTTAAATTTTTTTCCGGGCGAAGAGAAATTTTCGGGCTGTCAAGCGTCTTTTCTAATGGTAAAATAATACTAAAATTGGCCGTAATTTACCCATTTTGACCGGAGATGATCTGACGAGCCGATAAACTATTGATAATAAATAATTTAAACTCATCTTTTTTACTGGTTCTCTGGCACTTTTTTCTTTACTTTTAGAGTGATTTAGACTATAATTCAAATTGAAAATGTTTTCAGGGTCAGGTCAATTTTTCTTTGATTTAGACCCTGCTTTTATCTTTATGGGTGGCAAGCATGAAAGACGAAAGATATACAGCTGATAGTATAAAAGTTTTGAAAGGCCTGGAAGCTGTCAGAAAAAGGCCGGCCATGTATATTGGCAGCACCGGTCCTGAGGGCCTTCATCACCTGGTTTATGAGGTTGTGGACAATTCGGTAGATGAGGCTCTGGCCGGATTTTGTACCAGAATAGAAGTCATTATTCACGTTGATGATTCAGTTACAGTCATTGATGATGGCCGCGGCATTCCAGTTGAAATGCATCCCAAGGAAAAAAGGCCAGCCTCCGAAATTGTCCTGACAGTTCTTCATGCCGGTGGCAAATTTGACGATAAAAGCTACAAGGTTTCAGGCGGGTTGCATGGAGTCGGCGTGTCAGTGGTCAATGCTCTGTCCCGGCGGCTGGAGATGGAAGTCAAGCGTGACGGCGGGATTTATACCCAGGCTTTTGAGCGGGGTAATCCAGTTACGCCGCTTAAGAAGATAGGTAAGACCAATAAGACTGGGACCAAGATTACTTTCTGGCCGGATGACGAAATATTTGAAACGACCGAGTTTAATTTTGAAGTCTTAACTCAGCGGATGAGAGAGCTGTCCTTCCTCAATCGCGGCTTGAAAATTACTATTACCGATGAGAGGGTGAACAAGAGTCATGAATTTCAATACAAGGGCGGAATCCTCGAATTTGTTCAATATCTAAATCAGGATAAAACTGTCCTTAATCCCAGGCCGGTTTACTTTGAAGCTCAGAAAGATGACATCATAGTTGAAGTTGCTTTTCAGTATAACACCGGTTATACCGAGAATATTTTTACCTTTGTCAATAATATTAATACCATTGAAGGCGGGACCCATCTGATTGGTTTTAAATCAGCCCTGACCAGGTGTCTTAATAACTATGCTGAAACCCATAATTTGCTGAAGGACGTGGGCTCGGCCAGCATCTCGGGTGAAGATGCTCGTGAAGGTTTGACCGCAGTTTTAAGCATCAAGATGCGGGATCCTCAGTTTGAAGGTCAGACTAAAACCAGACTGGGCAATTCGGAAATAAAAGGCATAGTTGAGTCGCTGGTCAATGAAAAGCTGACCGCTTATCTGGAGGAAAATCCGACCAATGGCAAAAGAATAGTGGCCAAGGCCATCGAGGCTGCCCGGGCCAGAGAAGCAGCTCGGAAGGCCAGAGAGCTGGCCAGGCGGAAAAGCGTTCTGGAATCAGCTTCACTGCCGGGCAAGCTGGCCGACTGTCAGGAACGCGATCCGGCTCTGGCTGAGGTGTTTATTGTGGAAGGAGACAGCGCCGGTGGTTCAGCCAAGCAGGGCCGTGACCGCCGTTATCAAGCGATTCTTCCCCTCCGGGGCAAGATTCTGAATGTCTGGAAGGCTCAGCCTGATAAAATTTTCCATAATGAGGAAATCGGGACAATCATTGCTGCTCTCGGGACCAGTGCCGGAGAAGAAAATTTCAGCCTGGAAAAACTCCGTTACCATAAAATTATTATTATGACTGATGCTGACGTTGACGGGTCTCATATCAGAACCCTGCTCATGACTTTCTTTTACCGCCAGATGAGGCTGCTTATTGAAAACGGCCATGTCTATATCGCCCAGCCGCCTCTTTATAAAATTTCCAGAGGGAAGGAGATCCAGTACCTCAAAGAAGAGCGGGAATATGAGAGATGGGTGGTCAAAAAAATTTCAGAAGATTTTAGACTGCGGGTTAAGAATAAGCCCGAGCTGCTGGAAGGCGAAAAATTCAGAAAATTCATTCTTAAAATTATGCAGAAGAAAAATTATCTGAACTATCTGGAAAAAAAGAATGTACCGTCCAGCTTGATTGACCTGCTCATCGGGGCTAACCTCAGTGAGCTCGAGACCCTCCAGGATAAAAAGAATATGAGAAAACTCCAGGAAGCGATTTCGGGCCTCGGCTTTCAGACTGACCTCATTCACGATGATGAATACGACACCTATGAAATTATCGCCAGTTATCAGATTAATGGGATGGCCAACCGGACCAGGGTTAATTTTGATCTGATCAATTCAATCGAATATAAGAATTTATTCAAAATCATTAAGGAACTGGAAGAATTTAAGCCTCCCTATGAGGTTATTAATACCGGTGAATCGGTGACCATCGAGAATGAAAATAAACTGCTCGACTATCTATTTGAAAAAGGGAAAAAAGGCGTAACCATTCAACGTTATAAAGGCTTGGGAGAAATGACTGCCCAGCAGTTATGGGAAACAACCATGGATCCAGAAACCCGTTCTTTACTGCGGGTTTCTATCCAGGATGCGGTCGAAGCCGACAAGGTCTTTTCCATTCTGATGGGAGAGGAAGTCGAAAGAAGGAAACAGTTTATAGAAGAAAATGCTCTCCTGGCTCAAAATCTTGATATCTGATAACAGCCAGAGAAAAGCGAATCAGAAAGGTCTAAAATCATGGCCCGGAAAAAAGAAGAAAAAGAAAAAAAAGAAAAAACAGCCGAAACAGACAAGCCAGAAAAAGCTGCCAGTCAGGGCGGGGATAAAACTGCAGCCAACCCTTTACCTATAGCTAAGACTCTGTCAGTCGTCAGCCTGGAAGAAGAAATGAAGAGGTCCTATCTGGACTATGCCCTGAGTGTAATCATTGGCCGGGCTATTCCTGATATCAGAGATGGTCTTAAACCTGTTCACCGCCGGGTTCTCTATGCCATGTGGGAGACCGGTACTCTGCACAATAAGCCTTTTAAGAAATCGGCCCGCATTGTGGGCGATGTCATTGGTAAATATCATCCGCATGGAGATGCGGCTGTTTATGATGCCCTGGTCAGAATGGCCCAGGATTTCAGCCTCCGTTATCCACTGGTTGATGGGCAGGGTAATTTTGGCTCGGTGGATGGTGACCCGCCGGCCGCTATGAGGTACACCGAAGTCAGAATGACCCGCCTGGCCGAAGAGCTCCTGGCTGACATTGATAAAGATACGGTCAATTTTGTTCCTAACTATGATGAAAGCTTATTAATGCCGGAAGTTCTCCCGGCCAAATTTCCGAATCTCCTGGTCAACGGCTCATCCGGAATTGCGGTTGGCATGGCCAGTAATATACCGCCTCACAACCTGGGCGAAGTCTGTGACGGGCTGATTTATCTTGTCGATCATCCTCAGGCGACAGTTGATGATATTATAAAATTTATTCCAGGCCCTGACTTTCCGACCGGCGGTTATGTTTTTAACCGTCAGAATATCCGCCAGGCCTATCTGGAAGGGAAGGGCGTTGTCCATCTCAGGGCCAAAAGCACCATAGAACGGGGGGAAAAAGGCGAAAAGGACAAAATAGTCATCACTGAGATTCCTTATGGCGTCAACAAAGCCAGGCTGCTGGAAAATATTGCTGAACTGGTTAACACCAAAAAAATTGAGGGGATAGCTGACATCCGCGATGAATCAGACCGGGAAGGAATCAGAGTGGTGGTTGAACTCAAAAGAGGTGAACTGCCTGAAATAATCCTTAATAACCTTTACAAACATACCGCCCTGCAGACCTCATTCGGAATCATTATGCTGGCCATTGTTGATAAGCAGCCCAAGCTCCTGAACCTGCTGGAAATGATGAATTATTTTCTGGCTCACCGGCAGGAAGTTATTATCAGAAGAACCCGTCACGATTTGAAAAAGGCTGAACACCGGGCTCATATCCTGGAAGGCCTGCTGATTGCCCTTGATTATCTGGATGCGGTCATTGAGCTGATCAGGTCATCCCGGACAGTCGAAGAAGCCAAAAATGGCCTGATGACCAGGTTTAAACTGACCGCTATTCAGGCTCAGGCCATCCTTGAAATGCAATTACAGCGCCTGACCGGCCTGGAAAGACAGAAGATAGTCCAGGAGCACCGGGAACTGAAGGAACTGATTAAAAAGCTAAAATTGATCCTCAAGAATCATGATCTGGTTCTGCAAATAATTAAAGACGAACTCAAGGAATTAAAGGAGCAATATCAGGATCCGAGGAAAACAGAAATCAGAGATGAAGTTATAACCGACATCAGGGCTGAAGACCTGATCAAGGAAGAAGATGTGGCTATTGTTTATACCAGGTCAGGCTATATTAAGAGAACTTCGCTTAATTCGTACCGCTTTCAAAGCCGCGGCGGTAAAGGCCGCAAGGGCATCGAGATGAAAGCCGAGGACGTAGTTGATAATCTTTTTACCGGTTCAACCCATTCTTATCTGCTGGTTTTTACCAACAAAGGGCGACTCTACTGGCTAAAGGCCCTGGATGTCCCGGATGCCGGGCCTTCTGGCCGGGGAAAAGCCATTGCCAACCTGCTGGAATTTCAACCGGAGGAAAAAGTTCAGTCGATTCTGGCCGTCAAAGAGTTCAGCCCTGATCAATTTGTGGTTATTCTGTCTGATCATGGCCTGATTAAAAAGACCAAACTCAGTGAGTTCAGAAATGTTCGCAAGGGCGGGATTATTGCCATGAGCCTTAAGCCTGGAACCAGCCTCTTTACTGCTGCCCTGACCAGCGGCAAAAATGACATTATAATCGGGACGCGCATGGGCAAGGCGATGAGGTTCAAAGAGAGCCAGGTCCGGCCAATGGGCCGCCAGGCGGCTGGCGTTAAAGCCATTACCCTCAAGCCTAAAGACAGAGTGATCAGCATGATCGTGGCCGGTGAGAATGATAAGTATATTTTTACTGCGTCTGAAAATGGCTATGGCAAAAAAACACCGGTAGAAGATTATCCTGTTCACCGCCGGGGAGGCCAGGGAGTCATCAACCTGAAAATAACAGACAAAATTGGCCCGGCTCTGGGCATGGTTGAGGTTAATGAAGATGATTTGCTGGTTATTACCGTCAGCGGTAAGGCCATCAGAATAAAAACGACTGATTTCCGGCCACTGAGCCGGGCGACTCAGGGAGTCAAGGTCATCCAGCTGGAGAACGGCGACCGGGTTTGCTCCATTGCCAAGGTCAGGGAAGACTGAGCTTTATAGATTTATCTTCCCGCCAGAAATCTGATTGCTATCCTGTCCTGACTTGCTTAAAATAAGCATAATTCTTGTTTGGAAGGAGTACCGGGAATGGGCAACACCCTGGCCAGTATGTTTTTAAATACAGTAAGCAGTTATCCCAAAGATAACTTTATGCTTTTTAAACAAAATGGTGCCTACCAGCCGCTATCCACTTCTGACTTTGAAAAAAAAGTCGTTCATTTAGCTCTGGCTCTAAACGATTTGGGTTTGGCCAGAGGGGAGAAACTTATTCTCCTGTCTGAAAACCGGCCGGAATGGGTGATTACTGACTTGGCTACCATCGGCAATGGGGCTCTGACCGTCCCGGTTTATACTTCTCTCACTGCCTCCCAGATTGCCTATATGATTGAGGATTCTGATGCTTCCTTCGTGGTCGTCTCCAATGAGGAACAGCGCTTGAAGGTTCAGGCCATTAGAAACGGTTTGAAAAATATCAGGCACTTTATCAGCCTCGAAGAAAAACAGGTTGATGGCTACTTGAGTCTGGCCAGCTTGCTGGCGGCCGGGGAAAAAGCAGCAGCTGAAAAGCCGGGCAGGTTTAAAGAGCTGGTGGGCCGCCTCTCTCCAGACGATGAAGCTTCACTGGTTTATACCTCGGGGACCAGTGGGATTCCCAAGGGAGTTATTTTGACTCACCGGAATTTTATGAGCAATGTTGAAACCTGTGTTTCTATCTTTGACATTACTGACCGTGATACTGTCCTGTCTTTTCTGCCTCTCTCCCACGTCCTGGAGCGAATGGTGGTCTTTGCTTATCTCTATGCCGGGGCGACGATTGGCTTTGCCGAGAGCATCGAGACTATTGCCGAAAATTTGCTGGAAATTAAGCCCCAGATCATGGTCAGCGTGCCCCGGGTTTTTGAAAAAATATATGCGGCGGTCATGGATACAATTTTGAGCGGTTCGGGACTGACTAAAAAAATATTTTTCTGGGCGGTCAGGGTCGGCAAAAAATATGCCGGTTATGAGCTGGCCGGAAAGCCCGTTCCAGCCTGGTTAAAGTTAAAACGCCAGCTGGCCAATCAGCTAGTTTACAAAAAAATAATCGAGAAAACCGGAGGAAGAGCCAAATTCTTTATCTCCGGCGGAGCTCCACTGTCGAAAGATATTGCCGAATTCTTTTATGCAATCGGGCTGATTATCTATGAAGGTTATGGCCTGACCGAAACCTCGCCGGTTTTGAGCGTCAACCGGCCCGGTGCTCTAAAGTTCGGTACAGTTGGCCAGCCTATTCCCGGAGTTGAAATCAAAATTGCGGCCGATGGTGAAATTCTGGCTAAAGGGCCGAATGTGATGAAAGGCTATTATAAAAAACAGAAGGAAACAGAGGAGGCTCTGGCCGGAGGCTGGTTCCATACCGGTGATATCGGACACCTCGATCGGGATGGCTTCCTGGTGATTACTGACCGGAAAAAAGATCTGATTGTCACCTCCGGCGGAAAAAATGTGGCCCCCCAGGCCATTGAGAATCTCCTGGCTACCTGCCCTTATGTCAGCACCGTGGTGGTTATCGGTGATAAGCGCCGCTTTATTTCTGCTCTGGTTGTGCCTGATTTTGGCCAGCTGGAAGGACTGGCCAGAAGCCGCGGGATTCAATTTGCCAGCCGTCAGGAGCTGGTCAATAACCCGGAAATCATCTCTCTGGTTATGGCCGAGATTGACCGGGCGACAGCTAACTTAGCTTCCTATGAAAAAATTAAAAAAATAGTTTTACTTGACCATGATTTTGAAATTGATAAAGAAGAAATTACCCCGACTCTTAAAGTCAGGCGGGCGGCGGTGGAAAACCGTTACCGGGAGTTAATCGAAAATCTTTACCGGGAGGAGCCTTCTTCGCCTTCAGCCGCTTCTTCAGACGGCGGTTCAAAATAAAGAATCCGGCCGCAGCTTTCGCACAGATAAATTTTTGTTTTATCTTTTATCTCATTAAGCATCTGAGGGCGAATTCTCATCTGACACATCGAGCAAAATTCATCAACCACTCTGGACAGAGCGATCCCGCCTCGTTTTCTGGCGATACTGAGATATTGCTGAAGCTGAGCTTTAGGAATAGCCGGAAGTAATTCGCTTCTCTGTTTGTTCAGGGCTTCCTTCTGTTCTTCCAGGAGTTTTTTTCGCTGGTTTAAGGCTTCAATTTCCTGCTTTAAATGCTCCGATTCTTCTTTTTGCTGGCGCAGAGCTGTCCTGATCTCTTCTTCAATCTCGTCCGCCACCAGCAGTTCCTTGATTATTTCTTCTTCTAAAGCATCTATTTTGTTCTGGTTTTCCTGAATTTCTTTGAGAAAGGAAGTATATTCCTTATTGGTCTTAACCTCATTTAATTGATGCTTGAGCTTGGAAAGTTGAGCCCTGAGGTCTTTGACTTGAGATTCCAGGTCGCGCCTTTTTTTTTGATTCCTGGTCAGTTGCTCCTGAGCCTGGAGGACATGATCAGAACCAGCCTGGATTTTTTTTTCGATAGCCCCGACGAGCAGGGGCAGGTCAGACAGCTCACCGCTGATTTGCTTGAGGGAGATATCCAGCTCTTGAAGCTGGATTAATTTTTCAAAGTCAACATCTACTCCGTCCACTTTGCCTCTCGAATTAGCTCAGAGCTTAAAATGGGCCTACCAGGATTCGAACCTGGGACCTGCCGGTTATGAGCCGGTAGCTCTACCGCTGAGCTATAGGCCCATGTGCCTTTTTATATCAGATAATCTCCAGTTAGTCAATTGACGGCCGGCTGGATCAGAAGCTGTTGGTAAAGGATTTTAGTTTCCGGCTCCGGGTCGGATGCTTCAGCTTGCGCAGGGCCTTAGCTTCAATCTGCCGGATCCTTTCCCGGGTGACTTTAAATTGCTGCCCGACTTCCTCCAGCGTATGCTCATTGCCGTCACCCAGGCCAAAGCGCATCTTCAAAACCCGCCCTTCCCGATCGGTGAGGGTCTTTAAGGCTTCGTCAATATGTTCCCGGAGGCTCAAATGGATGACCGCTTCCGGCGGGGAAGGCAGGATCTTGTCTTCAATGAAATCACCCAGATGACTGTCCTCTTCCTCGCCAATAGGTGTCTCCAAAGAAATTGGCTCCTGGGCGATCTTGATGATTTTCCGAACTTTGCTAACCGGCATGTCCATTTTTTTGGCAATCTCTTCACAGCTTGGCTCCCGGCCCAGCTCCTGGACCAGCTGCCGGCTGACCCTGACCAGTTTATTGATGGTCTCAATCATGTGAACTGGAATCCGGATGGTTCTGGCCTGGTCAGCAATCGCTCTGGTAATAGCCTGCCGGATCCACCAGGTGGCATAAGTCGAAAATTTATAACCGCGTCGGTACTCGAATTTATCAACTGCTTTCATCAAGCCCATATTGCCTTCCTGGATTAAATCAAGAAATTGCAGGCCGCGGTTACTGTATTTTTTAGCGATTGATACCACCAGTCTTAAGTTGGCTTCGACCAGCTGCTTTTTGGCCTGTTCACTGGTACTCTTGCCCATCATGATGGTCCTGACCGCTTTTTTCAGGGCAGGTGAGTCCAGCCCGACTTCTTTCTCCAGTTTTTTGATTTCCTGATTTATTTTTTTGATCTCGTTTTCCGCTGTTTTCCGGGCCTGATCTAATTTGGCTTTGTTTTTTGGAAGGGTTTTGCTTTTCCCCCTGACCGCCGGTCTGGACATTTTCTCTTTCTTTCGCCCCAGAGCAGTCTTGAGCTGTTCCCGCCGGTATTCAAGTTCATTCATTTCTCTTAACCGGTCCTTGAGCTGTTCAATCACCACTTCCCTGAGACTGGGTTGAAGATTAAGCTCTCTGATTAACTGGCTTAGCCTGATAATAATCCGGCCCCGGGCCAGGTTATATTTTTTGCTCTTGGGCAGGTTGTCCACTTCCCGGCTGAGCTCCTTGACAATATTGATCTTATCAATCAGTTCCTTCTGCTTTTCTGGCAGCTTGTCTTCGGCCAGTTCTTCGTCATTGAAATCAAAATATTTTTGAATCGTCTCAGGGTAATCAGCGATTCTTTGTTCTATTTCAATCAGGTAATTAAGAACCAGCCTGGTTTTAGACAGGGTTTTAATAATGGCTTTTTCACCCCGCTCTATTTCCCGGGCAATGGAAATTTCTCCCTCTCTGGTCAGCAGGGGAATATTGCCCATCTCCCGCAGATATAGTTTGACCGGGTCGGTTGTTCTTTCCAGCCCAGGCAGGCAGGCTGCATTTTTTTTGTGGGAAAAGGCTAAAATTTCTCTCTGCTGGGAATCGAGAATCTTAATTCCATAACTATCCATAGATGATAAAAAGTTATCAAAATCATCTTCGGGGCCGACTTCCTCAGCAAAAGTCTGATCGATTTCTTCCCACGATAAAAAACCTTGTCTTTTCCCTTTGGAGATTAATTGACTGATCTCTTCTTTCTGATATTTTTCATCAGATGCCACCTTGAAACCTCCTTACGGTGCCGGCTGGCAGTTGTTTTTTATATTTAGTTTAATCATAGCGTCAAAATCTGCCTGGTAATTTCATGCTTCTGATAGAGAAGAGCGGTTAGCTTTTCTTTATCTCCCTTTTTTTCACTCAGGGCAATTTCTTTCTGGAGGTCTTTAAGCTTTTTTTGCAGGCTGACCTTTCTCAAGGTATTCAAACAGTCGAGGGCTTCACCAATCGAGCCAGCCGGTGTCTCTTCCTGGAGGCTTCTGGCGACGTGGCCCAGCAACGGAGGTTTAATCGACTGCTGGAGCTGACTGAAATCCCAGGCCTGCCCCTTTTTAAGACATTCCCTGAGGCAGTGGAAAACCGGTTCACTCGGCAGGCCCTGAAAACATTCAGGCTCGAGTTCGTTAGCCAGCGGAAGCAGTAATTCCGGCTGATTGAACAGCAGCTGTAACAGGCGCTTTTCAGCCGGGCAGAATATTCCTTCCTCTTCCCGGCTGGCTTTGGGTTGATTGCTTCTTGAACTGTTCTCCAAGATTTTTCTAAGCAGGGTCTCATCAATTTTGAGGAATTCAGCCGCCTGCTGAAGATATTCATTCTGAACCAGCGCATCGGGTAACCGTTTGATTTCTTCCAGGATGATTCTGGCTACCCGGCTTTTTTCTTCAGGAACGGTCAGATCAACATTTCTGGTGTAATTAAGAAGCAAAAAGCGGAAACCTTCCTGGCTCTTTTTAAGTAGCTGCCGGTACCGGTCTGAACCGTATTTTCTCAGGAATCCATCAGGATCAAGCTTTTCGGGCAGAATTAAAACCTTAGTCTTCAGGCCGGTCTGGAGGCAGATTGGAATTGCCCGCAAGGCAGCTTTGAGGCCGGCTTCATCTCCATCATAGTTGATGATGAGGCTCGAAGCGTAGCGCCTGGCCTGAGCTACTTGCTGGGCAGTCAGGCTGGTCCCCATTGAAGCAGCAATATTCTGAATACCGGCTTGATAAAGCGAGGCAAAATCAGCATAACCTTCAACCAGAATTAGCTCATTCGCCTGCCTGATATCTTCTTTGGTGAAATTAAGGCCATAAAGCAGGCTGCCTTTGATGAAAGTTTGAGTTTCAGGTGAGTTCAGATATTTGGGCTGGGCATCAAAAACCGTTCGCCCCCCAAAGGCTACTACCCGTCCCGTCAGGGTAAATATGGGGAAAATGATCCGGCCGCGAAAGCGGTCGCGGAATTCGCCAGTTTTCTCGCCGCGGATGATTAACCCTGCCTTTTCCAGATCCTGGGGGCTATAGCTGGTCTTGAAAGCTTCATACAAAGAATCCCAGGAATTAAGGGCATAGCCGAGCCTTAGCTTTTTGATGGTCTCTTCCGAGAACTGGCGTCCTTTCAAATAGTCCAGGGCCTTCTGGCCTTCAGCTGTTTTAAACAGGTTGTTTTTGAAGTAGGCCAGAGCTTTCTCATTTATTTCGAAGATTTTTTCTTCCAGGCGGGTCTGGCCGGATGCCTGATACCTTTCCTGCCAGGGAAGATGATATTTTTCAGCCAGAAACCGGATGGCTTCGGGAAAAGTCAGGTTTTCTTTTTCCATGACCAGCGAAAACAGGTCACCGCCTGCCCCGCAGCCAAAACAATGATATAGCTGTTTCTCTTCGTCGACGGTAAAAGAAGGGGTTTTTTCAGAGTGAAACGGGCAAAGCCCGATCCATTTTTTGCCCTTTTTATTCAGGGTTGTATACTGCGAAGCTATCTCAACTATAGAAGCAACCTGTTTGATCTTTTCGGTTATTTCCATCAGCAGAAAAACAGCCTGCCTTTTTTATATAAAATAGTTTCGCCTCTGCCAGTTGTCAAGAAGCTGGCTTCAGATAAACTATTTTTTTCTAGCAGTTTCACTTTAAATGATTAATCAGGCTGGCCAAATAGCCGGCTCCGAAACCATTATCAATGTTGACGACGCCCACCCCGCCCGGGCAGGAATTAAGCATGGCCAGCAGGGCAGACAGGCCGTGAAAGCTGGCTCCATAACCGGTGCTGGTCGGGACAGCTATAACGGGGCTGGCTACCAATCCGGCCACCACACTGGGCAAAGCTCCTTCCAGGCCGGCAGCTACAATGATCACTCTGGCCTGCTGCAACTCATTATAATGGCTTAAAAGACGATGCAGTCCGGCCACGCCAACATCATAAATTCTGGTCACCCTGTTACCAAAAAAATCACAGGTAATAGCTGCTTCTTCGGCGACTGGAATATCAGAAGTACCGGCAGTTAGAATGGCTACCTGGCCCCGGCCAGTTGCCGGCCGCTTTTTGATTAAGGTCAGACAACGGGCCTTTTCATCATATTTAGCCCCGGGCAAGCTCTTTTTCAGGCTCTTATAAATTTCAGGTGAGAGCCGGGTAATAAGCAGGTTGCTTTGCTTTCTTAGAATGGACCTGGCAATCTGGACAATCTGCGCAGCCGTTTTCCCCTGGCCAAAAATGACTTCAGGTGATCCCTTCCTCAATTCCCGGGCATGGTCAACTTTAGCGAAATTGAGGTCCTCAAAAGGAAAATCTTTTAGTTTCTGAAGGGCGGCCTCCGGAGTTATCTTTTGCTGATAAAGTTTCTCCAGTGTCTCGGCCAGGAATGCTTTCACTTTTTAATTTTAACACAAAAAAGCTGGAATGATAGTCCACTGCCTATTTTTTTTAAGGAGAGGTCAAAAGTGTCAGCAGCCGGCTAAAAATAAGCATCTTTTCCCTCTAATGGCGGTTTAAGACGAAACTTGTCAAACCACCTCCTATATTGTAAAATAGCAAAGATTTAACCTTTGATGGTCAGGAGAACAAGGTGAGTGAACTCAAGAAAAAGGACGATTACCAGAAGGCTCTAAGCCTTTATAGTCAGGGTATAAAAGATTTCCGGCGGCGGGACTATGAAAAAGCGCTTTCTTCATTTGAGAATCTGATAGAAAAGTTCCCGGAAGAGCACGAACTGGTTGACCGGGCCCGTGTTTATCTGACCATTTGTCAGAAGAGCCAGAAAAAAGAATCAGCCAGCCTGAAGACAGTTGAAGATTATCTTTTTTATGCTCAGTTAAAAATCAATCAGACCGAGCCAGAAGGCGCTTTGAAGCTATTAGAGAAAGCTCTGGAATTTAAAAAGGAAGAAGCCAGAATATATTATTTGATGGCTATCGCTTGCCTGCAGGATGACCGCCCTGAAGATAGCCTGGAAGCCTTGAAAAAAGCTATTCAGAAAGACAAAACTCTGGCCATTCTGGCTCAGAACGAAGCAGATTTTGAACCTCTCTGGGAAGATAAAAGATTTAAAATTCTGGTTAAGCTTTCATGAAAAAAAAGCTCCAGATTATTATCAGTCAGGTCGGGACCGAAGGGGAAGAACAGAGGCAATGGCCAGCGCTTCTCTCCCCGGAGGCCAGGCTGAATCATTTAATCGAAGTTGCTTTAAAGCTCCAGCCAGAAAGAATAACAGTTGTTTCCAGACAGGTTCAGCCCTATCAGCCTGCTAAGAAAACTGCCCGTTTGATTTTTGTTCAGCCAGGAGAAGCTGCATATAAAGGCCAGTCGGCCAGGTATTTCTCCAGACTGAAGATAAAAGGAGCAGTGCTTCTTTTATCCACCGAGTTTTTCCCGATCAACCAGGATATTTTGCTTCATGCCCTGAAAACTCACCGGGAAGGGGGCTATCGTCTGACTTTTCTGGCCGGAAAACAAAAGGCTGAAAATGAGCGGGATGATCAGGACTATTTTGTCTATCCTGGCCTGGCGGTACTGGATCTTGACCAGGAGGCTGGCCGCTTCATTCTTGAAAAATGTTTTAAGCTATCGGGCGAACTGAATGTAGTCGGGTTAACCGATTATTTGAAACCTGATTTTGACAGTCTGGGCTTTGACTGGGTTGATGATAAAAATCAAGCCGGTTTTATTTCCATTTTAAAACCTGAGGATTGGGCGCAGGCTGCCGCCATTTTGAACAGGCAAAAGATAGCCAGGCTCGAAGAGAAGGGGGTAATTTTTTTCTCGCCAGAGGAGACCTGGATTGATCCCGGGGTTCAAATCGGCCGGGGGAGTGTCATCTATCCCTGGGTGTTAATTGAGGGCCAGACCAGGATAGGCAGTAATTGTCTGATCTATCCTCACTGCCATATTACTCACAGTCAGCTCGGCGATCAGGTAAAAGTTTTCAGTTCGACAGTTATTGAAGGTTGCCGGATTGAAAAGGCTGTCCAGGTCGGGCCGTTTTCCCGCCTGAGGCCTGGAACCAGGTTAAAAGCCGGCAGCCGGGTAGGCAATTTTGTTGAAATGAAAAAGACAGTCTTTGGCCAGGAATCAAAAGCCATGCATCTGAGTTATCTGGGAGATGCTCTGGTCGGAGAGAAGGTTAATATTGGAGCCGGAACCATTACCTGCAATTATGATGGCCAGAAGAAAAATAAGACCACCATCGGCCGGGAGGTTTTCGTTGGCTCGGGAACAGAGCTGGTAGCCCCGGTAAAGGTCGGCCGGGGAGCTTATATTGCGGCCGGTTCAACCATTACCGACGATGTGTCACCAAAAGCTCTGGCTATAGCCCGCTCGCGCCAGGTCGAAAAGAAGGGCTGGGTCAAAAGGCGGCAAGAGCTGTTGGAGCGCCGGAACAGGCAAAAATAAAAACGGCCGGCACCATTAATTTCAAGATAAATTATTTTTTTCCCGTTTTTCCTGTTGATAAACAAAGACTATTCTCTGAATAGCGGTCAGATTGGAGGCCATAGCCAGAATAATGATGGTGACAATCATGACCAGATCAAAGTTGTTAATAATCAGGCCAAGAAGAGTGCCTAAAATCAACAGAACCAGCCTTTCGGCTCTCTGCATGATTCCCAGCTGGCACTGAAAGCCAAGTCCCTCGGCCCTGGCTTTGGTATAGCTGACCATGGTCGAACCGAGAAAAGCCAGAGCCAGCACCCACAGGATCCAGTGGTGACGGAAATGGAAGCCGAGTCCGAGATATATGGCAAATTCTGAGTAGCGGTCAAGACTGGAATCAAAAATAGCTCCAAACCTGGTTTTTCGATTGCCATTAGTGGCCACCTTGCCGTCCAGGATATCCATCATGCCCGAGACAACCAGAAAGACTAAGGCCCAGACAGGGTAATCGAGGCCGTAAAAAAGGCCCACCAGCAATCCGGCCAGAAACCCGGCTAAACTGACATAATTTGGATGAATTCTCAGCTGAACGAGAAGAAGCGAAAGGCGGTCAAAGATTTTCAAGGTAAAAACGATTAAATTTTTGGGCAGAATCCGGAAGCCCTTATTCTCATAGGTGACCATAACAGAGAGATTATAGGAGTTCAGAAGCTGAATATCAATACTTGGTCAGGGCGGGAAAATCCAGGTCAAGCTGATGGATCATATTCAAGCTGGCGGCTGTCCGGCTACCGGCTGCTATTGTCATCTGCCTTAATCTGGCCAGGGAAAAGCGTCCGTGGCCAGACAGTGGCTCTGGCCTTCAGGCGGCCAGGGGGCATTTGCCCGGATCCATCTGGTTGAAGAAAAGATAAGGCTGTGATATGTTTTTTATCTTGTTTTTAACTATTAAAATCTTTTACTAACAGGAGACAAAGATGAAAGATAAAATTGAGATTAAAAAACCAGAAGGCAAATTAGGAGTGTTGATACCCGGGCTGGGCGCGGTGGCCACCACTTTTATTGCCGGCACCATGCTGGTTCGTAAAGGGCTCGGCCGGCCTTTCGGTTCCTTAACCCAGATGGGGACAATCAGACTGGGCAAAAGAACGGAGAAGAGGGTTCCGAAGATAAAAGACTTTGTCGAGCTGGCCAGTCTCAATGATCTGGTTTTTGCCTCCTGGGACATTTTTCCTGATAACGCTTATGAATCGGCCCTGAAAGCCGGTGTTTTGAAAAAGGAGGACCTTGAACCGGTCAGGGATGAACTGGAAAAAATTAAGCCTATGCCGGCTGTCTTTGACCGCAATTATGTTAAAAACCTGGATGGGCCCAATAAAAAGAGCGGGGCCAATAAATATGATTTAGCCCTGCAACTGATGGCTGATATAAAAAAGTTTAAAGAAGAAAATAAGCTTAACCGCCTGGTCATGATCTGGTGTGCCTCAACTGAAATTTTTATGAAAGCCGAAGCAGTTCATCAAACTATTGAGTCGCTGGAAAAAGCCATGAAGGAAAATGACCCGGCTGTTGCTCCCAGCATGATTTATGCTTATGCGGCCCTTAAGTCGGGTATTCCTTTTGTCAATGGAGCGCCTAACCTGACGGTGGATATCCCGGCCATGGTCGAGCTGGCCAAACAGCAGAACCTGCCGGTAGCCGGCAAAGATTATAAAACAGGCCAGACCCTGATGAAGACCATCATCGCCCCCGGCTTGAAAGCCAGACTGATCGGCCTGGATGGCTGGTTTTCAACCAACATCCTCGGCAACCGGGACGGCGAAGTGCTGGACGATCCTGAATCTTTCAAAACCAAGGAAGAAAGTAAGCTTGGTTCGCTCGAATATATCTTGCAGCCTGACGTTTATCCTGAACTGTATGGCCACTTTTATCATAAAGTGCGGATCAACTATTATCCACCCCGCGGCGACAACAAAGAAGGCTGGGATAACATTGATATTTTTGGCTGGCTGGGTTATCCCATGCAGATCAAAATAGACTTTTTGTGCCGCGACAGCATTCTGGCTGCTCCTATTGTCCTGGATCTGGTCCTGTTTATGGACCTGGCTCAGCGGGCTGGCCTGCGCGGCATTCAGGAGTGGCTGTCATTCTATTTTAAAAGCCCGATGTGTGCTCCCGAGCTCTATCCTGAGCATGACCTGTTCATTCAGTTGATGAAGCTTAAAAATACACTGCGCTATCTGAAAGGGGAAGAGCTCATCACCCATCTTGGCCTTGAATATTATGATTAACTTCAAAAGACAGTAGATTTGGATCTGGTTTGAGATTAAGGCGAGGAATTTTTTTGATAAAAAATTAGGTGAGGTTTAGCATGATTAGCCTTAAAAATTTAAAGTTCAGAAGGGCGTCTGCCTTATTTTTTAGCCTGGTTTTATTGATTTTAACCGGACTGTCATTTTTCCGGGTGGCACCGGCCGGAGCTCAGACCAGACCGGATCTGAGCCGGGAAAAAATTCTATTTACCGTCGGTTATGCCCATCTTGATACTCAATGGCGCTGGGATTATCAAAAAACAATCAGGGAATACATCTGGAACACCATGGCTGATAATTTTTCGCTGTTTCAAAAATATCCTGACTATGTGTTCAATTTCAGCGGGGCCAACCGCTACCGGCTGATGAACGAATATTATCCCGAAGAATATAAGAAAGTTAAAGATTATGTGGCTCAGGGCAGGTGGTTCCCGGCCGGTTCTTCTCTGGAAGAAAATGATGTGATGGCACCGTCGGCGGAATCAATCATCCGGCAGGTTTTATATGGAACACATTATTTCCGGCAGGAGTTTGGCTTCAGCAGCCGGGAATATATCCTGCCTGATTGCTTTGGCTTTCCGGCATCACTTCCCTCCATCCTGGCTTATTGCGGGCTGCAGGGTTTTTCTACCCAGAAGCTTTCCTGGGGCTCAGCTATTGGTATTCCCTTTAACCTTGGAGTCTGGGCCGGGCCTGATGGACAATCAGTGGTGGCGGCTCTTAATCCAGGCGATTATGTGGCGAAAATCAGCGGTGATTTGACCCAGAATGAAACCTGGCTGAAAAGGGTGATGGCTAACGGGCAGAAATACGGCGTTTATGCCGATTATATGTACTATGGCACCGGCGACATCGGCGGGGCCCCGGAGGAAAACTCGGTTATTAATCTGGAAAAAAGCCTGGCCAGCAACCCGGGGAGCGAAGTCAAAATAGCTGCCTCAAAAGCTGAGGACCTATTTGTTTTTATCACTCCTGAACAGAAGCAAAAACTTCCTTCTTACCGGGGAGAATTCCTGCTGACCAATCACTCAGCCGGCTCGATTACCTCCCAGGCGGCTATGAAGCGCTGGAACCGTAAAAATGAATTCCTCGGCTACTCGGCTGAAGCCGCGGCGGTCGTGGCTAACTGGCTGGGCGGAGCAAAGTATGATCAGTCCAGGTTGAATGAAGCCTGGCGACTGGTGCTGGGTGCTCAATTTCATGATATTCTACCCGGGACAAGTATCCCCCGGGCCTATGAATTTTCCTGGAATGATGAAGTCCTGGCCGCCAATCAATTTCAACAGGTGATTAAGGATTCAGCCGGAGCGATCAGTCGCGGCCTGGATACCCTGGTAACGGGCCGGCCGCTGGTTATCTACAATCCGCTGGCTTTTGACCGGGAAGATATAGTTGAGGCTGAAGTAACCTTCCCTCAGTCAGTGGCCAGCTGCCGGGTTTTTGGCCCGGATGGACTTGAAACTCCATCTCAGATAAAGGACCTTGAGGGAAATAAGGTTAAGATCATTTTTCTGGCCAGAGTTCCATCGCTGGGTTTCAGTGTTTATGATCTCAGGCCGGCCTCTGAACCCTGCCAGCTGGCTACCGGCCTTAAGGTTGAAAAAAACAGTTTAGAAAACCTACGTTATCTGGTGAAAATAAACCGTGACGGCGATGTTTCCAGTATCTATGATAAAAAGGCTAAAAAAGAGCTGTTAGTTTCGCCGGCCAGGTTATCTTTCCATTATGAAAAACCGCAGCAGTGGCCTGCCTGGAATATGGATTGGGAAGACAGGATGAAGCCCCCGGTTGGTTATGTGGAAGGCCCGGCCCGAATAACTGTGGTTGAAAACGGCCCGGCCCGGGTGGCGATCAAAATTGAACGGGAGTCAAGACATTCAAAGTTTGTCCAGGTGGTCAGGCTATCAGCCGGCGGGGCAGGTGACCGGATAGAATGGAACAACGAAATAGACTGGGCGACGGCTGAATCATCGCTCAAAGCAGTTTTCCCTCTAACTGTAGCTAATTCCGTCGCTACCTATAACTGGGAAGTCGGCACCATAGAAAGAGGCAATAATGATCCAAAAAAGTTTGAAGTTCCTTCTCATCTATGGTTTGACCTGACTGATAAGAGCAGTTCTTATGGGGTGTCGGTTCTGGAAGATTGTAAATACGGATCGGACAAACCGGCCGACAACATTATCAGGCTGACTCTTCTCTATACGCCTGGCGTTCGGACCTGGCCTAAGGAGCAGGCCACTCAGGATTTTGGCCGGCATGAAATTCTTTATGCCCTTTATGGCCATCCTGGAGACTGGCGTCAGGCCGGGACGAGCGAGCAGTCATTGAGGCTTAATCAGCCCCTGATCGCTTTTGAGACTCAGTCTCATCCCGGGACGCTCGGTAAGAGATTTAGCTTCCTCGCGGCCGAACCGGCTTCGATCAGAGTTCTGGCCGTCAAGAAAGCTGAAAAATCAGAGGAAATTATAGTCAGAGTAGTTGAGACTAAAGGTCAGGCCGTAAAGAAAGCCAGCCTGACTCTGGCGTCACCTATTAAATCGGCCAGCGAAGTTAACGGTGTCGAGGATAAATTAGCAGCTGCTCAAATCAAAGCCAATAAGCTTATTTTCGATCTTGAACCTTATAGCCTGAAAAGTTTTGCTCTCGAAATTGAATTACCGAATAAACAGCTAACTCAACCAGTTTCAGGCCCGGTCGAACTGCCCTATAATCTTGATATCTTCAGCTTTGATCACAACCGGAGTGACGGAGCTCTGGAGGCTACCGGCCGGAGTTATCCAGCCGAGCTGATTCCCGACACAATTCTATCCGGTAATTTGAGTTTCAAACTTGGCCCGAAATTTGATGGGGCCAAAAATGCCCTGAGCTGCGAAGGCCAGGTCATCAGCTTGCCTCAGGGGAATTTTAATTGCCTCTATCTTCTGGCCGCCGCTTCTGATGAAAATCAGAAGGGAGTCTTCAAGCTTGGTCAGAAAGAAGTGGAAATACCCATTGGCTACTGGTCTGGTTTTATCGGTCAGTGGGACAACCGGCTGTGGGCTGAAGGCCCGGCCGCGGGAATAGATTTTGACCGGGACCGTTTCACCTATACCGGGGTGAACCCGGGCTATATCAGGAATGATGAAGTAGCCTTTTTTACCACCCATCTTCACCGGCCGGTGGGCGGCCGGGAAGGCAATGAACCTTATATTTATGGCTACATTTTTAAATATAAAATTGACCTGCCCTTAGGAGCTAAAGAAATTGTCCTGCCCAGAAACAGTTCAATAAAAATCTTAGCTTTGACCATGGCCTTAAATGAAAATGATGGGTCAAAGCCGGCTCAGGGTTTGTTTGACCGGCTTGACCGGAAGGCTGAAGATTATGAACGGTGGCAAGTGGTGCCACGGCCGGTCATCACTCCGGCTAAAGCTCATGTCAGCCAGGGCCAATCAGCCTCAGTCTCAATAGCTGTACCGTTTGAAGGTGTAGAAATTCATTATACACTTGATGGTAGTGAGCCAACTCTCAAATCCCCGGTTTACACTGAAAAGCTCAGTCTCAGCGGAAATAAAATCCTCAAAGTTAAGGCTTTCCATCCGGTTAGATTGCCCAGTCAGGTAGCGACAGCCTATTACAGCCAGTCGCTGCCAGTGGCTGAAGTCATCTATTTTAACCCGCCGTCTAAGGACAGGCTGGGGGCCGGAGAAGAAAAAACTTTAATTGACCTGGTCAGAGCCCGGGAAGATGTTTCTGATGAAAACTGGCAGGGTTTTGAGGGTGAGGATCTGAAAGTGGTTCTTGATCTTGGCCAGAAAAGGGATGTCTTCGAGCTGGAACTCAGCTGTTTCGAAAATAACAATTCCCGCATCTTTCTACCGGCCGCTGTTAAGGTCGAGCTTTCTGTGGACGGGAAAAAGTTCGAGACAGCGGTTGATCAACCGCTGCCTGTCCCGGCAGCCGGGAAGGCTCAGGGCCCGGCGGCTAAGAGCCTGACTTTTAGTCTTAAAGGCCGGCCGGCCCGCTTTATCAGGCTGACCGCTACCAGCCCCGGTCAGATCCCGGCCGGATTCCGGGGAGCAGGTCAGAAAGCCTGGCTGCTGGTAGACGAAATTTATGTCAGATAGATTTTGAGCCAGCCAGGCCAGGAATAAACCTCAAACGGCTACCCTGGCTATTTGGCCGGACAAGTTGTGATTTTACCTCAGCCCGGAAAGTTGAAATTTACTTATTTTCTTTTAGCAGGCGGTCATATAGTCCCATTATCCGGCTAAAAATGGCAGTTTCATAATCGTTGAGGAGTTTTTGAGCTGATGTTTTGTCTTTCTTGACCAGTAAAGAAAATTTAGCTTCAAATTCCGGGGTTGTTTGTAGATATTCCTTCTCTATCGGCAGGAATTTTTGCCTGACAGTTTCAATCCTTTGCCCGTAGTTAGCTTCCACCAGACTTTCATACTGGCGAACCTTAGTAGAGAGGAGGCTGTCCTGAGCGGCCCTGATGTCCACCGGATCAAAATGCTGCTGATAGAGCTGTTCATAATCATGATAGTTTGAACCGGCACCGGCCCCGGGTGGCAGGCTGTCCACTCCATAATAAACCGGTAGATAGGCAGTTGTATCTGGTTTGCCAAAGGCCAGCCAGACTAAGACTGAAATAGGTTCTGGTTTCTGCCCATTTAAAACGGCTACGAAAGAATTAATGGTGGTGGCGGTGCAGATTGTCCGGAATTTGGTTTTATTGGGGCTGCCCTGCTGATAGAGAGAAGTGGCGTCATATTCTGTTCCTTCATAATGGTCACGGAGGATGGCCATCAGGCTTTGGGGGGTGACTTTGCTGGCCGGCTTAAAAGAAAAAGGATAATCTCCATTTATTTCCCATTTTTGCCCGCTGAGGAGGCTCAAACCGCGCCACATTCTGAGGGTGTTGCCGTCGAAAACCGGTTCCCGACTGGAAGGACGGCTAAAGGCTTTTTTAAAATCAAAGGGCCCGTCTTTTTTTTCATCATACCAGCCGTTCTTTATGGCATAATCTATGATATCGGCACTGCCCAAATAATTTTTCGGGTCATCAAGGCGGATGTCTCTTATAGTGTAAAAGTTGGGGATAATGGCCACCTCCCCGTCCGGGACGCGCCTGGCCAGCCAGTGACGTCCTTTTATAACTGCCAGCATCCAGGCCTCGTTCCGGTCAGCAATAGAGTAAGTCCGGCCTGAGCCGCGGTAACCATAGGTTTCGACCAGCTGCCCGGCCAGCAGAACTGCCTCCCGGGCACTCCTGGCTTTCTCGGCCATGATTCTTCTCAACATATAACCGATCCCACCAGCGGTTAAATCTTCACGGTCCTCCTTGGAAGCACAACTATCAGAAGTGATGACCACGTCATAATCATTGACGAAACTATCAGCGAATTCCTGGCCGGTGGCTTCAATCCAGAGAAAGCCGTTTATCTGGCCACCGGTCTGATAAACTGCTCCCTCGCCCAGATTTATCTTTACGGTCTGGCCATAATTTCTCGGGGCCATTTTTCTGACATTAACAATAAGCTGGCCGTAATCATCTTCGTTATGGGCCACCAGAACCGAACCATCGGCGCTGGCCTCTTTGCCGACCAGAATGGTGTAGCAATTAAACCGCTCCCCGGCCGGGCTCTGGTTGTTGGCTGCTTGAGAAAAAAATCCAAATGAAACGAACAAGACTAAGCAAAAAATAAAAACTGCGATTATCTTTCTGGTGTCTTTCACCTTTAACCTCCAGCTGGCTATTATTAGCCTCGTCAATTTATCTTCTGTCCTGATGAATTACTTAATATACTATTCAGACGGTCTTTAATTCAAGCCAGAACAAGATTAATGACTGGCCGGCTCTAACTGGAATGAAGACCAGGCTTGGCAGCCGGCCAGCCTTGTCTGTATAATAAAACCTGTTCAGAAGATCCGGGAAGGAAGGCTGAGATGAATGAGGATAATAAACTGTCAATTACCGCTGACTGGCTGGACGGGCTGGCTTTTGAGGCTACCGTTGGTCAGCATAAGATTATCATGGATACCGTTCCCGAAACAGGACAGGGCCTTGGCCCGCCGCCCAAGCCCCTGATGCTGGTGGCTCTGGCCGGCTGCACCGGCATGGATGTCATTTCCATGCTGAAGAAAATGCGGCTGGCAGTCGAGAAGTTCAGGCTTATAGTCGAAGGTGAAGTAACAGAGGAACATCCTAAACAATTTTATAAGATGCATGTGATTTATGAATTTACCGGTCAGAACCTGCCAGAAGACAAATTGAAACAGGCCATAGAACTTTCTCAGGATAAATACTGTGGAGTTAGCGCCACTTATAAGAAGGCCTTAGAACTCACCTGGGAAATGAAAATAAACGACAGTCTCGGGCCAGGGCGGCTGAAAGACTGAACCTGGTCGGGGCGGTAAAAACAGAGTCTCGAGAAGAGCAGGGGTTTAAAAATGAAGCCTGAATTTAAAAAGCTGATTGAAGCCATTCAAACTGAAGGCTGGAAAAAAATTCAGGTTGAATTTGGTTCGGAACGGCTCCAAATTCAAGTTCCGTCTGACTGCGATGAACTCAGCATGAAGGCTGTTCAGCCCTTAGCTGATCCGGGGCGGGCGGTGGAAGAAGCTCTGGCCAGCCCGATTGGCACTCCCCGGCTGGAAGAAATTATCCAGAAAAAAGGAAAGCCGGCTGGCCTGCTGTCAGTGGCGATAACCGTTTCTGATCTCACCCGGCCGGTGCCCTATAAAGGAGAAAACGGAATTCTCCGGCCTCTGCTCCAGCAGTTAGAAACAGCCGGGGTGTCTAAGGAAAAAATCAAAATTGTAATCGGCACAGGGCTGCACCGCCCGATGACCGACCGGGAAAAAGTTGAAATGTATGGCCAGGAAGTGGTTGGCCATTACCAACTGATTGATCACCAGGCTGAAAATTCAGCTTCTCTGCTCAGCCTGGGTAAAACCAGACGGGGAAGGCCAGTTTCAATTAACCGGGATTTTTATAGTGCTGATCTAAAAATAGCTACCGGGCTGGTCGAGAGCCATTTTTTTGCTGGAATTTCTGGCGGCCGGAAAGCTATCTGCCCGGGCCTGGTCGATATTAAAACCATAGAAAAGTTTCATGGTCCTGATTATCTGGAAGACCCGCTGGCCACCAACCTGATCCTGGACGGGAATCCCTGCCATGAAGAAGCCCTGGAGATTGCTCAAAAAGCCGGAGTTGATTTTTCCCTCAATGTCACCCTCAATAAAGACCTGCAGCTGACCGGCGTCTTTGCCGGCCAGCTGGTTGAGGCCAACCTGGCTGCTTTTCATTTTATTAAGGATTATGTGGCCATCCCGATCAGGCAGGAATATGATCTGGTGCTGACTCATGGCGGTTATGTCGGCCAGAATCATTATCAGACAGCGAAAGCCGCGGTTTCAGCCTTGCCGGCGGTTAAAGAGGGTGGAATCATAGTCATTGTCGCCAGTAATAGAGATGCTTTTGATCCGGTTGGCTCGTCCGAGTACAGGACTCTTCTTCACCTGCTGAAGCTCCAGGGGCCTGACGGCTACCTCCAGCTGCTTAAATCACCTGGCTGGAAATTTACCAAGGATCAATGGGAGCCTGAGGTCTGGGGGAAGGTCTTAAGAAAAGTCGGGGAAGAAGGGCTGATTTACTGTTCACCGGAAATTAACCTGAAAGATTATCGACTCCTGCCGGGAATAAGCGGTCTGGACTTGCTGGATGAAAATAATCGGATGACCTTAATTGAAAAAGCTCAGGACATGACCCAGAAGGCAGTTCTGCTGGCTGTAGCTCTCCTCCGGTCTAAAGGCCTTCAGCCAGCCATGGCCTTTATCTGCGAGGGGCCTTATGCGGTTCCTTATCCAGTTTCAAACTAAAGGAGGGAGTCGATAAGATAATGCTGATAACGGCAATCAAAATCTTCAGGGGAGGCTGGCTGATTGCCACAGGCCAGCCTTATCTTTCCGGTTAATTGAGACATGCTGGAAGTAATTTTACTCATCGCCGGTTCTTTACTTCAATTGCTTGGACTAGCGGGCAGCCTTTTGCCTGTTCTGGCTGGACCACCTCTTAATTTTCTGGGCCTGATCCTGCTCTGTCTGGCCAGGGGCTGGGACACTTTTAGCCCGCGGTTATTGATTGGCCTGGCGGCTCTGACCATTATCTCGGTCTTTCTCGATTATTTTCTTCCGGTCAGGGGAGCCAGGAGATATGGTTCAACCAGATGGGGTAGCTGGGGTGCTTTTTTGGGCCTGCTGATTGGCGTCTTTTTCTTTCCGCCTTTTGGTCTGATCATCGGAGCCCTGGCCGGGGCGATAATTGGCGAGCTTCTGGCTGGCCAGGGAGAAAGGGCAGCCATGAAAGCAGGCTGGGGAGTTTTCCTGGGTTATTTTACTTCTCTCGTCATTAGACTTATCGCTTCCGGCCTGATGACCTTTTTTTATTTCAAGGCCCTCATTTAGGCAGCAGTTAATCTAAAAGAGTCAGCAGCCGAAGGGGCTTCTCTGAGGATTAAGTTTCTTAAATCCCCGATTCAGGAAAAAGAAACTCCGGTTATAATGCTTGAGGAGTCCGATAACTTCTTTGTCAATATCTTTGGTAAATTATTCTTTCTTCTATTCTATTGAGACTTGATTTTACAATCCAGAAAAATTTAGACGACTTACCTTACCGGTTCAAGGCCAGAAATCCCGGCCTTTCCAAGTCTAGAATCCTCAGGTAGCGCCAGGAACTCAGCGGTGAAGCCAAGGAGAGCCAGGAGTTGATTAGCGGGCCTTTCTTCTGAAAAGGCTGACGATGAAAAGAATGATTAGAGCTCCAACTATAGCCCCGATGAAGCCAGCGGTCTCTCCTGGCTCATAAATTTTCAGAAACTGGCCCAAATAGGTGGATAAAAATGAGCCGGCGATGCCCAGCAAAGTCGTCATGATCCAACCCATATTTTCCTTGCCGGGAAAGATCAATTTAGCAATAATCCCGGCGGCTAGCCCAAGAAGGATTGTCCAGACAATATGCATAATTCCCTCCTTTCTGCTCCGATTTTATCTTATTACTCTTTTGTTTACCAATTATATTTTATTGAGCCCGGAATTTCTTTTATAATCCGGGTTTTATCTGTTACAATAATTAAAAGTTGGCACAACCGGCGATCAAGGCTCAGATCGCCGTCGGGCAAATAATAAGCGGTTGGTGAAGATGGCTATCTTCAAATCAACTAAACCAGACAGCCTGGCCACTGGAGCCAATCTAATTACCCTTCTCCGGCTGCTCTTGTCACTTATCTTTTTCTGCCTGGCTGCTATCCATCACCGCGAACTATATAATTATCTCGGGCTTGGGATTCACTGGCTGGGAGACTGGCTGGATGGCTGCTGGGCTAAAACCTTTAAGCAGAGAACAATCGTCGGCGCAGAAATTGATATTATTGCCGACAGGATGGAAAGCCTCTTTTTCTTTATCAACTTCATTTCTTTTCATCCCGGGCTGGTTTGGCCCGTCACTCTTTACATCTTAAACTTTGCTTTTATTGACTTTTACTTGAGCTATCAATTCATTAAGTTTGATATAATTTCAGTTGATTTCTTTTACCTGGTTGACCAAAAAGTTTTCAAGCTTAATTTCAGTCAGCCAGGTAAGTTTGCTAATTCAACTGTTATCCCCCTTCTGCTTATTCTATTGCCAGCTTGGTGGCCGCTAACTCTTCTGCTGACAGCCGGGTTGATCGTGGTCAAAGTTGAGTCGATCTTTATCTTGAGAAGAAAGAAAAGCCAGGCGTTCCAGATTAAGCCTTAATTTCCAGCTACTTGCTTTTTAACCAGCGTCAAGCTCAGGCCAATGACCAATTCTGAGGTCAGCCTGGCCGAAGATCGGTCTTTCCCCTGTCAATCAATGTAGCCAAGGGATCTGAGTTTTTCCTTTTCAGCCGGGCTAACCCAGCGGCGCTGACTTTTAAACACTCTTTGCCTGGCCAGATCGATTATCTCCTGGAGGGATAGCAGTAACCGTTCTTTTTCTTCAGGGTAAGCGGCCGCCAGATTATTTTTTTCTTGAGGATCATTTCTTAAATTATAGAGCTCCGTCACTTCCTCCGAGCCAAAAACTGAATGGATAACTTTCCAGGGAAAATCGAGCAGAGACCAGGCCTGGTGTGAGCCCTGGGTCAGCTCTGAGTAGATCAGCCTTTTGCTATCTGGTTCTGTTTTCCGGTCAAGAGCCCGGCTGAGGTCTTGGCCTTGCAGCGAATAAGGCAGGTTAGGGGCTTGGTTAATGGCCAGCAGGGAAAATAGAGTCGGAAATAAATCTAACAGGGAGACCGGCTGGCTGATTTTAAGGCCAGAGGGAAGAAGGCTTTCTCCAGACATGATGAGCGGAACCTGAAGGAGTTCCTGGTAAAGGGAATGCCCATGTCCCCAGCCATGATGATCATAGAATTCCTCGCCATGATCAGAGGTGACAATAAAAAGCGTATCTTTTAATCTCTTTTCCATCCGCAGAAATTCGATCAACTGGCCAAGCCAGTAATCATGATAAAGGATCTTAGCATCATAGAGAGCTATCATCTTTTGCCGGCCGGCTTCAGCCAGGACCGGACCTTCCCTAAAAGGCAGAAACAAACCCAGGCTCTGAGGAAAGGTGGTTGGCCAGCTTTCGGCCTCTGGCAGGTTTTCTCCCGGCCAGAACTTCTTGACGAAAGAGGGCGGGGCCAGATAGGGAGCGTGGCCTCCTTCCAGGTGTGCCAGCAGGAAAAATGGTTTCTGGGGATGGTTTTTAATCCAGCTGGTCATTCTGGAAGTTATCGTTCCGGGGTCAGTTGAGACCAGTTGGCTTTCTCCAAAGCTAAGAGCGGCCAGTTTCTGACTCAAAAGGTAAACTGGTTTTAGCCCCTGACTGATTACCGGCAGGCGAGTCGAGCGGTCAAGGATATGGCCAAAAAGTGTTTTATAGGCTTTTATAGAAAATTCGCCTGGAGCAAAAAAGCGATCAAGTCCCTTATCATATCCATAGGCTGGAGAAAAATACGGATTAAAGGAAAAAGCAGCCGTATGGTAGCCAATCGCCTTAAAAACCTGGGGGATAATAATGAGATCAGAAGGAAGATAAGAGGTAATGTCATTCATCTGGTGGGAAGCGGGTAAAGTAGAGGAAAGAAGAGAAGGCACAGACTCAACGGTATGAGAAGAAGAGGCTATAGCCTGTTCAAATAGTATTCCCCGGCTGGCCAGGCTATCAAGATGTGGGGAGGTCTCCAGAGGATAACCATAACAGCTTAAATGATCAGCCCGGACTGCGTCCCAGATGACCAGAATGACATTTTTGGCTGGTTCTCTGGAAGCCGGAGTTAGAACTGGTTCTTCATTCACCAGCTTGTTCTGGCGGAAGCTGGCTGGGGTCAAAATTACCACCAAACCTGCCAGTAAAACAGCCAGATGAGCAGTCAGGTAACTTTTCCAGAAGAGATTAAAGGCTGGAGCTTTTTTTCTGAAAGCCAGGAAGAGCAGTAGCAGGCCGGTCACCGCCAGACCGAAAAGAATAATATTGATAATAAGAGCTGACCGGTTCAAGATGCCGGCGAAAATATAAGTATTGATAAAACCCTGGCCCAGAAGCCAGATAGCCAAATAACTGAAGATAATAAACCAGGCCAAAAAATTTGTTTTCGGCGGCTTTCTCCTGACTGCCAGCCAGACAGTCCAGATCAAACCTGCGGCCAGACCGAGGACCAGCCAGAGCAGCCCATGCCAGATAGAGATGCCCGCCAGATCTGAGAAATTGAAAATTGACTTACCCTTAATAATTTCTAAGATAACATTCCATTCACCCAGAAATACTCCACTTAAACAGGCGCTCAGGGGACCAGCGAGGACAGGACTGAACCCCCTTTGCTGCCCTTTTTGAACCATTATGTTTTATAAATAGCAGAACTTTATAAAAGAAACAAATTGAAAAATGCAGGAATAATTAACTTGACTTTTATCAGAATATAAATATAAGAAAGGCAGAGATCGAATTAAATGCAGATTGACAGCTGCAAGAAGGGGTAGTGAACAAGCATCTAAGAAGACTGTGAATCAGTCTGCTTTAGAGCGAAGGAGGGCACTATGTCTGATTCTCATCCGGTTAAGACCAACCAGGCCGATGAGGAATCGAAGAAACCATCCATAACCAGAA
Source organism: Candidatus Saccharicenans sp. (assembly GCA_017992175.1). GTDB lineage: Bacteria > Acidobacteriota > Aminicenantia > Aminicenantales > Saccharicenantaceae > Saccharicenans. Next base: position 7,322 of record JAGOPD010000006.1, on the reverse strand, counting down.
GAAAATTCTTATCCTATGCCGGGGTCCTGGGAGCTGCGCCCCTCGTCGGCCAGCTCAAAACCATTCAGAAAAAAATACTTCCACAGGCGAAAATCGAAATAAGTCCAGCCGGGCCGATGTTTAATATTCTGAGACCGGATGACCTGCTCTGCCTGGACTTTGAGTTTATTAATTTTAAGCTGGCCGACCGGCCCAGGCCTCATCTGGTCAAAGAAAACCGCAACCAACCAGGTTATATGATTGTTCATTTTCCACCGCAGAGTGTGGCCGAAGAAGCTTTTTACGAGACGACTCCGGAACTGAACGATAGCGAGGCTATAGAAACTCCCAGGCTGCCGCCAGTCTTTTCCAGAATATCAGGGCCAACCCGCCTGAGCTTCGTTATTCCGGATCAAATCAATGAGATCCCGCTGACCCTGGAATCGCTTTTAGCCTGGCAGCTTTATCAGCCGAGTCTGGTGCCAGTCGCTCTGCCGCCAGATCTCCCGGCTAAGGCAGTTCCCAGGCCAGCAGCAGTCAAAACTGGAACTGCGGCTGCTCCAGCCTCCGCACGTTCTTCAGCCCTGGTGGCTGGAGCCTCGGCCCAGACCTATTTCCAGAGGAACAAAATTGCCCAGGCTCAGTTAGCCGGTGCCTTGTTAAGAATTATTCCACCGGAGAGGCACCAGACTGCCATTGAACTTCCCTACAGGCTCATCCTATCTCCAAATATTTACAATGTCTGGGTTCATGCAGCCAGCCCTGTCTCCATAAACGGCTGGACTGAGCTCTGGCATACCAGACTGGCTGCCCTGAATGAGGATGGTTCAGTCAGCGAAGCAGATAATCCCTATCTGGCGGTCAGAGCTGTCTGGTCCCCGGATGTAAGTCTTACTGACCTGAAGGGGCCGGCCCACGATAACGCCAGCCTGCCGCGGCTCTCTCTCGACCAGAATGACCGTCACCAGCTGGTTCATCTAACCAGCAATTTCAATCTGGCAGGAACTCCAAAATACAGGCCTCTGCCTGTCAAGGTTAACAGGCTGATGCTCAGCCCCCTCGGCGCCTGGCTTGATTCTATTGGCAACTGGCCGCCTAATTCTCCTTTGGCCAAAGAAACCATGCAGATAATTACCTGGCAGCATCTGGCTACTATGGGCAGGGATCACTATGTTAAGGTTGTCTATGCCGGGTATCTCCTGCCCTTTGGGCACCGGGCTTCACTGGTCAAGATTACAGAACGGAAGTTCTACAAAACCCGGGACGGACAGAATGTAGCTTATCTTTTTCAGAAAAAATACATCATGGTTCGCGATCCGGAAAGGATCTTTCCTGCCCCTTTGCAACCTGTTAAGGGGGGAATGGAGATTCCTTTTACTAAGGTTAAACTGACCACCCTGGTTACTCCGCCGATTGATCAGCCCGGCAATACGGCTCTCATCACCGGGGCCGGAGATGAAGCTTTCTGGCCCAGAGTCAACAATGCCGATTTTATCTTTCAGGCTATAGGCACCGATGTGGAAGGGCATGAAGTTCAGTTTAAGATGCCGATGGCCTTTGTCGCCGGACGTTATGCTTTTGAGAAAGCAGACGAGAGTACTAAAGCCTATAATTCAGCCTCTCTGTTGAGAAGGCAACCTGATTTTCTGGGGCAGGCTATCTCCTTTGCCCCTGAAAACAAAAAGGAAGACACTTCCTTTGAAGTTAAATCCATCAGCTGGAAGGTAAGTGAAGATAAGCCAGCTTATTCCAAGGACGAATTCCTGGCCAAGGATCAGCCAATGTGTTTTCCGGTTATGGAAAAGGCCACCGTGTCGATTCCAGCTCTCAAAAATCTGGTTGGCTTTGAGACCACCGCCGTTAACTACGCTAATGCTTATATTCAAAATGGCTTCAGCCCTTCTCAAAACAAAGGAGAAGTTTTTCTCCAGATCGTAGAGGGTCCGCTGCCTTTAGTGGATTTTGCGGCCGGCGGCCAGGCCGAAAAATCAGGTGGCATAGCTACCCCCAGTTTTTCCATAGTTGGTCTCTCGAGAGTTCTTGGCCCGGTAGGAGGAAAGATCACCTCTTCTTCAGCTTCGGCCGAACCACAGCCTGAAACTGTCTCCGGTCCTCGGGTGGAGCCTGACAAGAAAGTTTTCGACGAAAAGGATATAAAAGAAGCTCTAAAGGACACAGTTGATGGTAAGTTCTATCCAGAAAAATTCTTTGACGACAAAGCCAAGATATTGGGCGGCATTTTGCTCAAAGATGTCGTTGATAAGGTCGAAGATTTTAGCCGTCAGGACAGCGAGAACCAGTCGGCAGCTCTGAAAATTAAAACCGAGCCGGTTTACGAAAGCGGCAGCCAGCTGCCAGTTGGCCTTAAGACTCTCCTTAAATGGACGCCAACCCTCCATGATTTTTCGATTTTCATAGCTAACCGCGATGGGACTAAATCCAGCCTGATCCTGAATGTTGAAGCTGCGACCTATTTTAATGGGAAAGAAGCAACATACAAGGTTAAAGGTGAATTAACTGATTTTACTCTCGATCTGATTAAGGGAATTACTACCTTTATTCTGGTCAAATTCTCTAAGTTTACGTTTACCGCTGAAAAAGGAAAGAAAACCAATGTTGACCCGAAAATCGCTTCGATAAAATTCCAGGGTCCGCTAAGGTTCATCGAAGAACTCTTGAAAAGAATCCCTCTTCCTGGCAGTTTAAGCGATTCTGACGGTGGGTTTGGTGGCAAACCAGTGATCAAAGTTGATGCGGCTGGAGCTAAACTCGGCTATGGCTTAGCCATACCAGATGTAGCTTTTGGTGTCTTCTCCATGCAGAACTTGAAGTTCTCGGGAGAGATTGCCTTACCTTTTACCGGTGACCCTGTCTCTTTGAGATTTGCCTTCAATGAAAGAAACAATCCCTTCCTGTTAACAGTTGCTATGTTCGGAGGCGGTGGATTTTTTGCTCTGGTCCTCTCTCCGGATGGCATTAAACTGGTAGAAGGCTCTCTGGAGTTTGGCGGCAGCTTTGCCATGAATCTGGGAGTGGCCAGCGGCGGAATAACCTTAATGGCTGGAATTTATTTTAAATATGAAGAGCAGTCCATTACCATTACCGGTTATGTCCGCTGCACAGGAGAACTTGATGTTCTCGGTTTGATCAGTATTTCAGCCGAGTTTTATCTCTCTCTGACTTACCAGGAGCAGGGTAATAAAGTCTATGGCCAGGCTTCGCTCACGGTCAAGATTAAGATTCTGTTCTTCAGCAAGAAAGTGACTTTACAGGTCGAGAGAGAATTTGGTGCCTCACCGCCACCGCTTTTCTGCGACCTGATGGCTGAAGACGACTGGCTGGCTTACTGTCAGGCTTTTGCTCAGGGGGAGGATTAAGATGCCCAAATCAACGGTTATGTGGACCTTGTGCCCTAATGGGGTCAAGAACGGGAAGCTACAATTTTCAGCCGCTGTTTCCATCCGGCTGGAGGACGAACGGGGCGGGAAAACACCCAGCCTGAATCTTTTTCCAGAAATTCTGAACTGGCCGGAAACCGTCAAAGCTCTCAACTTTCAAGTTATCTATGATAAGAAGAAAGATAGAGAACCGCTGGAGATTAAGAGAGCCTCCGCTGCCCCGGAACTCGAACTCTGGCAGGCTATCTTCAAGCCGGAAGCTCTAGTTGTTTCCTTTGAGATGGCTGATCTCACTAAAAATCTGGTGGTCTCTTATCCGGTAAAAAATGTTCTGACCTTTGTGGCTGCTCAGTATCTGAATGTGGCGGCTGAATCTCCGGAAGAGCCGCCGCCAATGGACAAAGTATTCCACACTGATGGCCTGGCTCAAATCCGTCTTAAACCCATTACTGATTTACGCCTGGCCAGGACTGTCCAGCTTAAGACTACCCAGCCAGTTATGGCTCAGTCCGTCAGGCGGGAAGCCGAGGGCCAGAAATTCAAAGCAGTTCAGATCTCGCCCTTACCCGAGCCTCCCAAGGATTTTTACCTCTTGAGAGAATTCTATAAGCCAAAAAACAAGATTATAGTTGACCCTAAGACCAGGCAGCCTATCGTCCAGAGGATCCCCATAACCCGGCCTCAAATTGATTTTCACCAGGCCCTGGCTTTTCTGACCAGCTATCCAGCCCTGATGAGGTTGCTCGGTCTGGTCATTGATTTTGAAGTGGATGTTCCGGCTGATTTTCCGGCCAGCGGCTGGATTAAATTGATTCCAGCTGGCCGGACTGATGATAACCCGCGGACTGCTTATAATTATGATTCCTCCCGGGGAATTTTTGAAGCTGCCTCCAGCCAGAAGCCGCCAGAAGCAGTCAATGGCTTCTTAAATCTGGCCGATGAGGAAAGATATGACCTGGTGCAACTCGATGTGGACGCCGTCGCCCTCAAGACGGCTGACCTGGCTGATAGCGCCGAAACAAAAGAAAAAGCCGAGCTGCCGGCCCTGCGCTCCAGCGGTCTGGGAGTCATCAGAAATGAACAGGCGCAGAATATAGCTCAAATCCTGGCCAAAGCCGTGACCCTTAATGATGACTTCTCCCGGAAGAAAGAAATTACCCTTTATGCCGAAGACCTGATTCAGGGCTACCGGTTTGATGTCTGGGATGATCAATCCCGAAAATGGCATTCGCTCTGCCAGAGAGCGGGAACCTACCGGTTTGTCCGGCTGGATAAAGAAATCAGTCTGGAAGATGAAGGTTTTGTTTCGCCGGCAGTCACCCAGGCAGTTGATGAATCAACCGGTGATATTTATGTTCATGAAGCTCTATTTCACTGGGATGGCTGGAGTCTGGTGGCACCCAGACCGGGAAAAACCATTGATCCAAAGGATGAACCGGCTGCCATTGAAAACCAGGCCCTGAGTGATTTTTTGCTGGAAACTAAGTTTAAGCCTGTTCTCCAATCACTGCCCAGGCTCCGCTATGGCACTGGTTACCGGCTAAGAGCCAGGACGGTCGATCTGGCGGGGAACAGCCAGCCGCTGGACAACAATGATGACAGCCAGGCGATTCCTGGTCCAGATAAGCCGCCTTTCACCTTCACCCGCTTTGATCCAGTGCTCTCTCCAGTTATTGTTCCCAGAGAAGAACCAAAAGCTGGAGAGACTGTTGATCATCTGGTCATTAAGAGCCTTAATGAGTCAATCGAAAAAGATACTGAGCCAACCTCTCAAGCTTCTGACCGGCATGTCGCTGCACCCAAAACTTCTCAATTTGATACCGAGCTTCATGGAATGTTGGATAGTGGAACAGGTTTAAAGCCGGAAGTCTATTCATTGATTTGCCGGAAAGATAGCGGTCAGTTTAATGAGCTGGAACCGGGGGACCAACTTGAGCTTCCCTATTTTCCGGATCCCTGGGCCAGAGGCGTTTGTCTTCGCGGCTTACCTTACGGAGCACCGGATCCGCTGCTGATTCCCTTTACCGGTGACTGGCCTGATTTCCGGCCGTTCCGGTTGAGGCTTGAAGAAGGCAGCCAGCCTGCTCGCTGGTCTGATTCTTCCCGGGTGCTGACTGTCTATCTTAAAAAGGGGGAATCAGTCACCCTGCGCCTCAGTTGCTATTTTCCTGAAAGATTTCTTGAAATTCAGGGACTCTACCGCTGGCTGGAAAAACCAGAAAGAATAATGCCGCCCAAAGTCCTCAAACCGCCCCGGGGCCTGCCTGAAGGTCAGGTCCAGACCTTAAAAACTCTCCAGGTACCAAAGATTGATTTAACCAGAATCAAGACGATTTCTGCTCAGGGGAAAAACTGGTTGATGACTCCCTTCCGGGAGTTAACTTTAATTCATGCTACTGTTCAGCCGGTTGGCCGGCCTGTTTGCTTGTCTCTGGAAGCCCAAAAGAGTTACGGCCAGACTTCAGCTACGCTTTACGGCCAATATGAAATTCACGGTCACAGCACTTCCAAAGTGGAACTGCTGGCCAGCTGGCAGGAGCCTGTTGATTATTTAAACGAGCCGGAACCAAAAGTTATTGAGGGTAAGGCCCACGTTCTGGAATTAACCGTTACTCCTGAGATGAAATCAATCTCATTTACTCCCCGGCCAGGTGAAAACCGGACTGAGGATTCTGATGGTCAGCGACAGGTGCCAAGGCCCATGGTCACCTCTATGGCGGTTGTGCCCAGGACTCCGGTTTACCGTCACGAATTTGGAGATACTAAGTTCAGGCGGGTCAATTATAGCTTGATTTCAACCACCAGATATCAGGAACAATTCCCGGCCAATGAACTGGCGGAAGAAACAGGTTACACCAGAAGGAGCGAGCCAGCCGAAGTCAAAGTTTTAAACTCAGCTCCACCGGCCATGCCCAAAATCGCCTATGTCATTCCATCTTTCAAGTGGGAGAGGAATAGGGCCGGGAATCAAGTGAGGAGTACCAGAAAGAGTGCTTTGCGGGTTTATATTGAGAGGCCCTGGTATTCTTCGGGAGAAGGAGAACTTCTGGCCGTTATTCTGCCGCCCGGCCTGCCAATAACCCCGAAAAAAAAGGAGGCCAGCCAGGCTACCATGGCTACCAGGCCTCAAACTGAAACCAGCCGTCAGGCTCAGGTTCAGGCTCAGGCCAGGCCCCAGGTCCCAAAAAAGGTGGTCGCCCCGCAGTTAGGGGTCAGGATTCCGGCGGTGGCCGAAGAATACAAACCGTATGTCACCATGTGGGGAAATGATCCGATCTGGAGATCAGGCAGTACCTGGCCTCAGGAATATCCATTACCTGAGGCCTTTCCATCGGCCGTGGAAATAATGGCCGGGCTGCCTCTCCTGGAATTGCCGGAGGAAAAAAGATTCGTCGCAGTTGGTCATGAAGTGGAATATGACCGGGAGAGAGGACTCTGGTATTGTGATTTAGAGCTTGATACCGGTCAGTCCTATTTCCCATTTATCCGCCTGGCCCTGGCCAGATTTCAGCCAGACTCGGTGCCCGGGGCTCATCTTTCGAAAGTGGTGATGACCAACCTGGCTCAAATTTTGCCGGAACGGAACCTGGCTGTTACCTTTAATCCATCAAACCGGGCGGAGATAGGTTTTACTTTAGCCGGTGTTTCATATAGCCGGGGATACGCGGCCGGTGGCCCAGGCGTGGTCGAAGTCTCCCTGGAGACTAAAAAGTTCAATCTACCGGAAGAACTCGGCTGGGAACCAGTTCAGGGTACGGCTATTACTTTGAATCCTCAGGCCACAGAGGCTAAGGAAACCAGTTCATACATCTGGAAGGGAACCCTGAAGCTGCCAAAGGGAATACAAATTAAGGATTACCGCCTGGCAATTAGAGAATACGAAATCTTTGATACTGACGAAGTTGACAAAACGGTCAGAACCACGGCTCTGGTGACCAAAAAGTA
>JAGOPD010000044.1 GCA_017992175.1 Candidatus Saccharicenans sp. | reverse complement strand
AGCTCTTCGGGATTAGCCGTCACCGACATGGCAGTCTCATAGGTGATAATCCGCCGCAGATAAAGGCTGGCTAAGCTCTGGTTCATGGTCTGCATGCCGAATTTTTCCTGGCCCATCTGCATAGCCGAATAGATCTGATGAATTTTATTTTCCCGGATGAGGTTTCTGACGGCCGGATTGGGAATCAAGATCTCCATGGCCAGGACCCGTCCTTTGCCGTCGGCCCGGGGCAGCAGGGTCTGGGTCATGACTGCTTCCAGAATCATGGACAGGGTCACCCGGACTTGAGCCTGGTACTGGCTGGGGAAAATATCAATTATTCTTGAAATTGATTCAGGAGCTGAATTGGTATGGAGGGTCGAAAAAGTCAAATGGCCGGTTTCGGCTACCCGCAGCGTTGCTTCGGTTGTTTCGTAGTCCCGCATTTCACCGACAAAGACCACGTCCGGGTCTTCCCGCAGGACTGACCTCAGGGCGTTGGCATAAGACAGGGTATCGGTGAACAGTTCTCTCTGGTTGATGATGGCCCGTTTGGGAACAAAATAATATTCAATCGGGTCTTCAACTGTGACGATGTGGACATCCCGTTCGTGATTGATGTAGTCCAGCATGCAGGCAATACTGGTAGATTTGCCGCAGCCGGTAGGACCGGTGACCAGAATCAGGCCGCGGGGCAGGCTGCAGAGCTGAACCACCCGCTGGGGAATGCCCAGCTGGGAAAAGCTCCACATCTGAGGCAGAAACCGCCGGAAGGAAGCAGCCACCGCCCCTTTTTGCTTGAAAACATTGGCTCTGAACCGGCCCAGCTCCTTCATACCGAAAGACAGGTCAAGCTCCCACTTTTCTTCAAATATTTTCTTCTGCTTATCATTGAGAATGCTGTAAATCAGCTCCTGGGTTTCTGCCGGTTGAAGCGGCGGGTGATCAATATCTTTTAACCGGCCGTCAACTCTGATACGGGGCGGGACATAAGTCGTAATATGAAGATCACTGGCATTCTCTTCGACCGCAATTTTTAAAAGTTCATAGATTGGCTTGGCCATTAATTCCTCCTATTCTCAATCTCTGACAGTTTCTCTGAGGACTTCCTCAACCGAAGTCACCCCATTTTTGACTTTGATCAGGCCACTGCGGCGGAGAGTCAGCATGCCGTTTTCCATGGCCTTCTTCTTGATTTCCCGGCTGGTCGCCCGGTTGAGAATCATCTCTTTTATTTCATCGGTGATTTTCATTACTTCAAACAGAGCTACCCGGCCCTTATAACCGGTATTATTGCAGGCTTCACAGCCATGAGCTTTAAAAATATGGATATCATTTATTTCGTCTTCCCTGAAGCCCATATCGAGTAAGGCTCTCTTCGGCAAATCATGCGGTTCACAGCACTTCTGGCACAGCCGCCGGACCAGCCGCTGGGCCGCAATTAAAACAACCGAGTCAGCTATCAAGAAGGGTTCAGCATTCATGTTGATTAAACGGGAAATGGTCGAAGGAGCATCGTTGGTATGAACGGTGGAGAAAACCAGATGGCCGGTCAGGGCCGCTTTGATGGCCACATCGATAGTCTCATTGTCACGGATTTCACCCACCAGCATGATATCCGGGTCCTGGCGGAGAAAAGACCTCAGGGCATTGGCAAAGGTCAAACCGATTTCGTCCTTAACCTGGACCTGATTGATGCCGGGGATATAAAATTCGACCGGGTCTTCGGCGGTCATGATATTGACATCAATGGTGTTCAGATTGGAAACTGCCGAGTAAAGGGTATTGGTCTTGCCGCTGCCGGTTGGCCCGGTGACCAGAATGATGCCCCAGGGCCGGTGGATGGCTTCCTGGAAGATTTCCAGCGATTCCGGTTCAAAGCCCAGCTGGGTCAGGTCGAGCTTGAGCATTTCCTTATCGAGGATACGGGCAACGATCTTCTCGCCAAACATGGTCGGGAGCGAGGAAACCCGCATGTCAACTTCTTTTTTCTTGCCGTTGTCGAGCTTGACCCGGAGTTTGATTCTTCCATCCTGAGGCAGGCGCTTCTCAGCGATATCCATATTGGCCAGGATTTTGACCCGGGATAAAACCGGGCTTCTGAATTTTAAAGGCAGGTCAGCCACCTCATACAGGTCGCCATCTATCCGGTAGCGGATGCGGAATTGCTGTTCATAAGGTTCAAAATGAACGTCGCTGGCTCCCTTTTTAATGGCCTCAATAAAAGTCTGATTGACTAAGGTAATAATCGGGGCTTCGTTGCTGGCCTGCTGCATCTCGGCCACATCATAGTTGGAGTCTTCCGAAATTTCTTTCTCTTCAATGACATTAACCCCGCCCCCATCGGCCAGTTCAATATCTTCAATGAGTTTCTTGACTTTAAGGGCATCGCTTGTCCCGTAGTATCTATTGATAGCGTTGGAGACACCGGTTTCAGTCGAAATGACCGGCTGAACACTTAGCCCGGTTCTGAATCTGATATCTTCAATGACTTCTAAGTCGGTCGGATCAACCATGGCTAAGGTTAGGAATGATTTAATCTTGTGGATCGGCATGACCAGATTTTTTTTAGCTGTGTCAGCCGGGATGAGACTTATAACTTCAGGGAAAACTTCAAACTGGTCAAGGTCAATATAGGGATAGCCGAGCTGCCGGCTCAGGGCCTGGGCGATTTCTTCTTCAGTCAGGAAGCCAAGAGCCACCAGGGCTGAGCTAACCGGCAGGTTGTTCTTTTTTTGATAGTCAATGGCTTGCCGCAGTTTTTCCGAATCGATAAGTTTTTCCCTTAAAAGCAGCTCACCCAGTTTAGAAGACATCTTTCAAAGCCTTTCTACCATTCTGAGCAAAATTTGTCAAAAGAAATCTTTCTCACCTTCCAGTATCTCCCTCACTTTCTTCTTTCCCCCTTATAGCGTCAATACTCAACTCCGGCTAACCGGGGGGTGAAAATAACATTTTTTGTCTCACCCAAAAAGGTTAGCTCTACACCTCTTATACTCAGGGGATTGTTCGTGACAGAGAGTCTTCCGGATTTCTTTTAATGATTATTCATTCAGCCTCATTTTGCCCGAATTAATTTAATAAACCAAAAGAAAAGATAATTCAAGTCTTTTTTTGTCACTTTTTCAATTTATGGGCGGCTCAGGCGACTAATTCTTTGAACGGACGAGTGGAGGTATCTATTCATGACCGTTGAAGATATTCAGAGCAGCAATCAGGAAATCATTAAGACTATTATCGATCACACCCGGGAAGGGATTTATGTCACTTCCCCGGCCGGTTTTGAGTTTATTAACCCCGCCTTTGAAAAGCTGACTGGTTATAAAAAAGAAGAGATTTACTCTAAGAATTTTAACTTCCTTCGCCTGGTTCACCCTGATGACCGTCATCTTTTTTCAGCGAGTACCAACTCCTTTTCCAAACCAAATCTGCCCTGGGGAACCGGGCTGGTCGAGTTCAGATTAATTAATCTTAAAGGCGAAGTAAGATATGTGGAAGCCAGCACTTCTCCTCTGGAAACAAGACCCGGTTACACTCTGGTTATTTTAAGGGACATTACCTCCAGAAAAAAGACCGAAAATGAACTGATCGACACTCTGGCCAAGTTAAGAAAAACCATGCAGGCCACCATTCAGGCTATCTCCCTGACGATTGAGTCGCGGGATCCTTATACGGCCGGACACCAGCGGCGGGTATCAGACCTGGCCCGGTCAATTGCCACCAGATTAGCCTATCCAGCTGAGGAAATTGACGAAATAAGGCTGGCCGCCCAGGTTCACGATCTGGGGAAGATTTCCATCCCGGCCGAAATCCTCAATAAACCAGGTTCGCTTAATGCCAACGAATTTGAAATGATTAAGGACCATCCGCGAGTCGGCTATGAAATTTTAAAGACCATAGAATTCCCCTGGCCGGTAGCTGATATAGTCTATCAGCACCATGAAAGACTCGATGGTAGCGGTTATCCTATGGGAATAAAGGATAGCCAGATTCACCCGATGGCTAAGATTCTGGCTGTGGCGGATGTGGTTGAAGCTATGCTGTCGCACCGGCCTTACCGTTCAGCCATTTCGCCCGACAAGGTCCTCCTGGAGATAAATAATAACGCCGG
>JAGOPD010000019.1 GCA_017992175.1 Candidatus Saccharicenans sp. | reverse complement strand
CCCAGGCCATGGGCACAGGTGAGTCCCCAGCGGGCGGCCTCTTTCATGCCGGCTCGCAGAGCCGCCAGTTTTTCTTCCCTGGTTGGCTCTGGAATCAAGCGGCTGACTAAAGAACTGGCCCCCTCCAGCAAAGCTCCAGTCGGTTCACCCTGGCTATCCCGGACTATCCGGCCATCAACCGGATCGGGTGTCTTTTTAGTAATGCCGGCCAGGGCCAGGGCTTTAGAATTGACCCAGCTGGTGTGGCCATCGGCACATCGCATGACGGCTGGGCGGTCAGGCATGACTTCATCCAGGTATCTTTTATGGGGCATATTGTCAGGAAAAGCCGAATACATCCAGCCCCGCCCCTGAACCCAGTTCAATTCAGGATGAGCAGCGGCAAACCGCCGTACCCTGTCTTGAATTTCTTCAACGCTTCTGGTGCCAGACAGATCTACCCGGGTCAAATTGAGTGAACCGCTCAGAAAATGAACATGGCTGTCCTGGATACCCGGCAGAAGAAGCTTTCCCCCGGCCTCAATTACTCTGGTTTGTTTCCCGGTAAATTTCTTAGCCTCCCGGGCTGAGCCAACAAAAACAATTTTATCGCCTTTGATAGCCACTGCTTCGGCCCAGGGTTGAGCCGGATTCACCGTATAAACTCTGGCCCCAGTTATCACCCAATCAGCCGTTTCCGGCTTCGGACCGCAGGAGATGAGCAGAAAAAAAATGGCCAAAAAAACTGAAGCCAGCCCCAAAAGATTGCTTTTCTCTTTGAGTTTTCTGATTATCACCTGTTTCTCTCCTTGAAAGGTGTATCATATCATAACCGTTAAAGAATGGGGTCGGGCCAGCCGATCTATATAACTATCAACAAGATAGCTGCACGTCAGGCGGGTTGGATAATCAGCCCAGAAAAAAGCCCCAGAGCCTGCTCGTATTTCAAGCTGTCCCTCATAAAATTAAACGGATACAGATAAACTTGAGGAGATTCCTGGCATAGACCTTCTAATTACAGTGTCAGGTTGTCGTTTCGTACACTCAAAAATTCTATGGCTTTTTATTGACCTCAAACTGCAATTCGGGTAATGTAAATAAAAATAGGAGGACAGTATGAGTAAATCTCCTTTAAACCGCCGCGAATTTCTAAAAGCAGGACTGACCGGTTTAGCTACGACCGGAGCAGCCGCTGTTCTGCTAGCTGATGAGTTAAAAAAACAAAAGAAAACAGATAAACCGGCTGATAAAAATAAGCAGGGCCAACCACCAGGAGGACAGCGAGAGGGCTTCATTTACCGGACCTTAGGCAGGACCGGAATTGTTCTACCGGTGGTCTGCATGGGCGTCATGAATACCGATAGTTATGAACTGGTCAGAGCTGCTCTGGATGCAGGAATGGTTCATCTTGATACCGCCCATAATTATCTTCGCGGCCGTAGTGAAGAAGTTATCGGACAGGTGGTCAAAGGGCGTCCCCGGGAAAGTTTTGTGGTTGCTACCAAAGTTCCACCAGCGGAAGGCTTCAATGAGAAACTCGATTTGAGCCTCAAGCGGCTGGGACTTGATTATGTTGATATTCTTTATCTGCACAACCTGACCAAACGGGAGGTGGTTCTGGCTCCCGAAAATATGGCGATGGCCGAGGCAGCTAAAAAGGCCGGCAAAGCCCGCTTTATCGGCGTGACCACTCATGCCAATGAGCCGGAGGTCATCCGGGCCGCCATCGAAGCTAAAATTTATGATGTGGTTTTAAGCGGTTATAATTTTAGAAAAGACTATATCAAAGAACTGGATGCGGCCATCGAGGAAGCGACTGCGGCCGGTCTGGGCATCATCGCTATGAAGACTCTGGCCGGTGGTTTCTGGGATAGACAGAGAACTCAGCCGATCAACACCAAAGCTGCTCTGAAATGGGCTATGAATAATTCCAGAATTACTACCTCCGTTCCGGGTATGACAACTTTTGATCAGCTGAAAAGCGATCTGGAAGTGGCTAAAGATTTAAATTTAACTCCTCAGGAGATTCAGGATCTAAAACTCGGACAAACAGCCAATCTGTCCGGGCTTTACTGCCAGGGCTGTCAACGCTGCCTGCCTCAGTGCCCGAAATCGCTGCCGATTCCAGATCTGATGAGAGCCTATATGTATGCCTATGGCTACCGCAATCTCCAGGCAGCTCACGAACTGGTAGCCGAGCTGGATCTGCCTGATAATCCCTGTGCGGGCTGTGACACCTGTACAGTTAGCTGTGCCTTTAGATTTAACGTTCGGGAGAAGCTGGTTGATATCAACCGGTTGAAAGCTGTTCCCGGCGACTTTTTTGCCTGAGCCCGGTTGCGGTCTGAATCTGAAAAAGATTAACTTCTGACCGGTCTCTATTTCTACCTTCTGTTTACCGCCTCTTTTTGTCTGGCAATTTAGCGGCCAAAAAAGTAAGATTTAATCTCATATAATTCTGACTGGCGGCAAGCGGTTTATTCTTACCGTCAGCTACAATCAAAGGAGAAGAGCTATGAAATGGCAATCAAAGCTGGCTTTTTCTCTAATCTTTTCGGTCATTTTAATTACGGCTGTTGGCCTTCTGGCTTCAGCCCAGGGACTTTTTACTCCGGCTCTGCCCTCGGGGTTAAAAGTTTATCCGGCTGATAGATTTTTTGAGGTCTGGCCCAAAATAGTTCCAGCTGATACCGAGATCACCATCAGGATTATCTCCCGTTACGAGACTTTCCCCAAACCTGATTGCACTTACCGGCTGACTTATACCCCGGTTGGCCGCTATGCCGTTAAAAGCGGCTGGGTCAAGGCTGTCGCTGAACCAATCGTCCCTCAAAACAATGTCTTTGAAATCAGAAGGCTCTTTGAATCCGAACAAGAACATATCTTCAGGATTGAAGAAGTCAGAGCAGACGGTAAAGCTAAGGAAGTTGGCATCTTTCATGTCTATTCTCTCCAGCCAGATCTCTTTTCTCTTCGCCCCTTTAAAGGCGATATCCATATGCACAGCTACCGTTCTGACGGGCTGGAGGCCCCTGGTTATGTGATTGGGGCTGGCCGCCGGGCCGGCCTGGATTTTATGGCCCTGACTGATCACCGCAATTATGCCGCTTCACTGGAGGTGATTACTCTCTTTAAAGACCTGCCGGTTGATTTGAAAATATTTCCCGGAGAAGAAGTCCACCCGCCCGACAATCCAGTCCATTTCGTGAGCTTTGGAGCTAAAGAAGGAATAACTGAGCTTTACCAATCTGACGAAACAGCCTACCGGCGAGAGGTGAAAGCCATCATGGATAGACTGGGCCGGCTCCCAGAGGGCGTGGATAGATTCCAGCTTGCTTCCTCTGTCTGGACCTTCGACAAAATCAGAGAACGGGGTGGCCTGGGCATTTTCGCCCATCCTTACTGGCAGCCAGGGAACGCCAACTACGTTTCTTATGCCCTGGTGGATTATCTTTTTGACCAAAAGATTTTTGATGCGCTGGAACTCGTCAGCGGCTTTGACTGGCCGGCTCTCCAGGACGTTGATGTCAATAATCTCCAGCTGGCCAAATATCTGGAGGCAAAAGCTAAGGGGCAGAAGATTCCCATCGTCGGCATTAGTGATAGCCACACCAGCGAACAAAGCGATATGTTCGGCCGCTATTATACAATCTGTTTTGCTCCGTCGCCTGAACTACCCGAGTTGATCAAAGCTATTAAGGAAGAAAGATCAGTGGCGGTAGAAGCAGTTGCTGGTCATCTGCCCCGGCCTTTTGGACCTTTTCGCTTGGTAGCCTTTACTCATTTTTTGCTGAGATATGTCCTGCCTCTCCATGATGAAATGTGCTTTGAGGAGGGCCGGTTGATGGTTAACTACGCTGGTGGGAAGAGCGAGGCCATTGAGGAGTTAAAAATACTCCAGGGCCAGGTAAAAAAATATTATGACCGGGTCTGGGCGAGTGAAGCGACAGCTCCGGGCCAGCAGCCGGCTGATTGACGGCCATCAGCTGGAAGGCAGATCGTTCTCAAATCGAACTAAAGAGAAGAAGGTTATTTCTTTTGAATTAACCTCAGGGCCTTTTCTATAACCAGGGCATTGCCGAAAGAGTCATGAAAATCGACCAGGGGAGTAACCCGGCCGGCTATGGCCTGCCCGAAATGTTCCACCATCAGCTGATATTGGTCAGCTGGCGGGAAGTTAAAGCTGGTCAACTTTTCACCCTGACGTAAAACAATTTCGGTCGGGAAGTCTTTGGCTGAAAATACCCGGTTCAAATAAAGGCGGCCAGCTTCACCTGAAATTTCCAGGCTGCTTTGAAATTCAAGTTCAAAACTGGAGGCCAGGAGTGCCTGACGGCTACCTGGAAAATTACAGAGGAGAGAAGTGGTTAAGTCAATTCCAGCTTGATCAGCCAGATGAGCCACAGCCCTGATCTCCTGCGGTTCAGCTTTAAAAACCAGGCGGGCAGCATTAACGGTATAGCAACCAACATCATATAGAGCTCCTCCTCCCATCTGAGGCGACCGGCGGTAATTGTCCTGTTCGCGGTTAAAGACAAAAGTAAAAGCCGACTGGACCAGCCGGGGCTCACCAATGGCTCCAGACTCTAAGAGCTTAATGACTTTAGCTAAGCGGGGATGAAAGCGGTACATGAAAGCTTCCATTAGAAGCCTCTTATTAGCCTCGGCCTGGTGAAACATCTCCATGACTTCACCAGCCGTTAAAGCTAAAGGTTTTTCACACAGCACCTGCTTTCCAGCCCGCAAGGCTTTGACCGTCCATTCAAAATGGAGATGGTTGGGAAGTGGAATATAAACTGCCTCAATTTCCTTATCAGCCAGCAGATCCTCATAAGAGCCATAACTCCTGGGCAGGTTGAACTTTTCTGCCCAGTCCCTGGCTTTAGCGGCTGAGCGGGAAGCAATCGCTACCAGCTCTGTCCCCTGAGCTTTTTTAAGAGCCGGGATAAGTGATTTTTCGGCAATCGCCGCACAGCCTAAAATACCCCATTTAATTTTTCTTAACATTTTCTTCTCTTTCCCATTATTTTAGTCAATCCACAACCATTATATTTTATTCAATTTCTCCTATAATTCTAATCTATAAACTTGTTTTTTAGTTTTTTATTGACCTGGAAAAATAAAGGAGACGAAAGCTTCCAGGTTCGAATTGTCTCTTTGGTCTTAATGCCTCTCGTGTCGCTAGCTGCTGGGTCATTAAGCTCATTTGTCATTTCTTGGCTGGGCCTTAATCGTTTTGCTTCTGAACTGAGAAAAGAAAGCGAGCCTTAATGATTTTTCAAGGCGCCTTTGATGTCCGGTAAGTCTATCTTCCGGCTAACCTGTTCCGGTACGCCCAGGGTCTGGTCTCATTGCTTTACGTAAGAATCTATTCGAAAAGTTGTGCAGTTTTTCTTAGCTTTTTGAAGCCGGAAGAGTTTACCCTTAAGCCTTTCGATCTCTTTTTTAAGCTTGACCACATTAAGGTCTTTATATATTGCCCGGAGTTTTTCTTTTTGTTCTTCCTCAATGGACGGTGATTCTAATAACCTCTGATAAAGGGTCTTAGGACTATCATATCTCTTGATTACCCGGCTACCTATTCTCTCTTTGCTTTTAAGCTTCATGGTCAGCTGGAAGAAGTTATAATACAGTCTGGAGATAGAATAAAGCTCATGTATCAGTTCAGGACATTGGTTTGACTACCCAGGCATTAAGCCTTATACTTCCCCAGGAGGACAGGAGAGGTAAAACCATTTAAATCGGCATATAACCCGTGTAACTTTATATTCTAGAGCATTAATTATCATGTCTAATCTGACTAAAAACCGATTTCGCGGCTGCCTGCTGAGCGTTGGGCTGGTAGCTCTAATATCTGCCCTGGGCGAATTTGTCCGGAGATATGTTGATCCGACCAATCTGGTAATGCTCTATCTTTTGGGGGTTATAATTTCTGCTAGCCTCTGGGGGCGCGAGCCATCAATCGTTGCAGCCACGATCAGTGTGGTTGCCTTTGATTTTCTCTTTGTGCCTCCTAAACTAACTTTAAGCGTAGCTGATACCCAATATCTTCTTACTTTTGCTGGTTTACTGGCGGTAGGCCTAGTTATCAGCGAGCTGACCTCGAAAATGAGAGAAAAAGCCATTGAAGCCAGAAGCCGGGAAGCACAAACCACAGCTCTTTATAATCTAAGCCGGGATCTGGCCGGGACACTTTCCTTAGATAAGGCTATTAACATCATTCTTTTACATATCAAGAATATCCTGAGTTGTGATTTAGCCATTTATCTTTTGGAAAGTGAATCGGTAAGATCATGGCATTCTGCTCTCCCGGCCCCCGAAGACGAGCCTGAAAAAGCTGCTATCAGGCAGATCCTTTCTGGGAAAGGCCCAAACGGAATTAAAACTGATCAGTTTTCAAAATCTAATATCCAATATATACCCTTGACTATGGGTGGCAGAAACATCGGGGTCCTTTCTTATTATTTGCCGGAAAAAGCTTATGGGTTAACCACCGAGAAAAAAAAGCTATTAGAGGCGATGGCCAACCAGGCCGCTCTGACTATTGAGCGGATTAAACTTCTTGATGAAAACCGGCAGATTGAGCTCCTTCACGAAAAGGAAAAACTACAATCGGCCCTGCTGCATTCAATCTCTCATGATTTGAGGACTCCGCTGGTATCTATAACTGGAAGTCTCAGCAGCCTTCTGCAAAAAAAGAAAAGACTGGCTCCTATGATCAGACATGAACTGATTGAAACGGCCTATGAAGAATCAGTCCGAATGAATCGCCTGGTAGGCCATCTTCTGGACATGGCCCGAATAGAAGCGGGTGCCCTTCAAGTTCATTTTCGTCCTTGCGATCTCAGGGAGATTGTTGGAGTTGCTCTGGATGAATTAAAAGAAGATCTCGGTTCCCGCCGGATCAAAATTGAAATCTCAAAAGAAATTGGCGATGTGCCACTGGATTTTTTCCTGATGACCAAGGTGATAACTAACCTGATAGACAATGCTGCTAAATTCTCGCCGCCGGAGGCACCGATAGAAATCACAGCCGGGGTTGTTGACGGGCATCTGCAGATCAAGGTAAAAGATGAAGGCTATGGAATTCCGGCTGGTGATCTGGAACGAGTCTTTAATAAATTTTTCAGGGTTGAACGGTCACAACCAATTCGGGGAACCGGGCTCGGCCTGTCCATTTGTCGCGGCCTGGTTGAGCTTCAAGGCGGACGGATCTGGCTGGAGCGCAACGAGGATATTGGGACAACGGCTATCATTGAAATTCCTCTAAAAGAATAAAGTAGTAAACAGCCGTGAAAAATAAATTAAAGAAAAGGCTGAAAGTTCTGGTGGTTGATGATGAGAAACCCATCCGCTGTTTTTTGACTAGAGTTCTGACCAGTTATGGCTACGATGTTTCTGAAGCCGAGAATGCAGCCAGAGCTATTAATCTTTTCTTTTCCTTCTATCCGGACGTTGTAATTCTGGACCTTGGCCTGCCGGATAAAGATGGGATAGAAGTCATCCGGGAAATCCGGCAACAGGCTTCAACACCGATTATTATCCTCTCCATAAGAGAGGATAAAACAGATAAAATTGCTGCCCTTGATGCCGGTGCGGATGATTATCTAACAAAGCCGTTTCATATTGAAGAGCTTCTGGCCAGATTAAGAACTATCCTTCGCCGCTCTGATGCCTGGGTGTATAAAGGCCCCTTGCGTTTTGGCGATCTATCTGTAGATCTGGCCAAACGGCTGGTTGAAGTTAAGGGCCGGCCGGTTCATCTCACGCCGACTGAATACGACCTATTCCAGCTGCTGGTGAGGAATGCGGACAAGGTAGTAACCAACCGCCAGATTCTGAAAGAAATCTGGAACAGAGATGAACAGTTTGAAGGAATTGATCATTTGCTCCGGGTGACTATAAGCAATTTGCGCAACAAAATAGAGGCTAATCCAGAACGTCCTAATTTGATTATCACTGAGCCAGGTGTTGGGTATAGACTCTGTTCGGATATCTGAGGTTCTCTTTTTAACCAAAATATTGACGGTTTTTTGACTTGCCTGCCCGTCGCCCGGGTCTAAAATTATAGACAGATATTATCAGAGAATAGTTATCCCGCCATTAATAAAAAAATCACAATAGTTGTATCTAACAGAGGTTTTTAAAATGCAATTTCTAATTAGAAAAAAACATCCAGTCTTGATAATGAAGAAAGGCCAGACATCTTTATTATCGCTAAAAGAGCTGAATCCAACCCGGCTGCTTGTTCTTGGCTATTTCATAACCACACTGCTCTTTACAGGATTACTAATGCTTCCTATTTCTTCGGCTAATCATCAATCCCAGGGGTTCATAGATGCTCTTTTTGTGGCTACTTCCGGCATCAGTACAACTGGGCTCACGCCAGTTGTTATCAGCCGGGATTATTCACTGTTCGGACAGATCGTACTTATGGCAGACTTTCAAGTCGGTGGGATCGGATATATGGCTATTATTGTCTGGTTGGCGGTTTTTCTGAGGAAAAGACTCTCTCTAAAATTGAATCTGGTGGCCAAAGAATCGCTGGCCGGGGCGAATCCTGGTAATAACCGCTATTTCTTTAGAAATGTCATCGCCCTAACGCTTTTTTTTGAATTAACTTCCGGGTTTGTCCTTGCTGCCTATTGGGCCAGGCAATTTCCCATCCTCAAGGCTATATATTTCGGCCTTTTCCATTCCATTTCGGCTTTTTGTACGGCCGGCTTTTCTTTATTCCCGGATAGCTTGGTTTCTTTTCAAACTAGCCTGCTAATTAATTCAGTGATTAATATCACTTCGCTCTTTGGAGCCATAGGCTTTTTTGTGCTGTTTGATTTAGGTTCTCAGCTCACCGATAACATTAACAAACAGAAGGTCAGAAGACTATTAGCTCATACTCGCCTGGCCATTTTCGTGACTCTTATTGTCCTGTTTTTAGCTACTGTCACCATCTTTTTCTCTGAAAACTGGCCTCAGCCCATGGGATTTTTCCAAAGGTTTGTGAACTCGACTTTCCAAGCAATTTCAGCTTCTACTACCGATGGTTTCAACACTATAAATGTTGGCTCGATGTCGATGACCTCTCTTTTTACGATTATTCTATTAATGTTCATAGGTGCTTCTCCGGGCAGTACGGGAGGAGGAATAAAAACTACCACCTTGGGTGTCCTGGCTTTATCGGCTAAGTCGGGACTCCAAGGTCAGGAAAATATCAATTTCTTTAAAAGGCGGATTCCCGATGAGGTTGTGAGGAAATCTCATCTGATTCTATTTCTTTTTATTTTGGTGATTACTGTCGACCTCTTAGTCTTAAGCGCGACTGAAAAAATTCAGTTTCTACCTATGTTTTTTGAAATTATCTCGGCACTTTCCAATTCTGGATTATCCATGGGGGTTACCTCCAGCCTTAGCTGGCTGGGGAAATTTTTGCTGAGCATGACCATGCTCATTGGTAGAGTAGGCCCGGTAACGATCGGTCTGGCCTCGGTCCGGGGAAAAAGGCAGGCTAATTTCCAGTATGCTGAGGCCGAGGTTTTTGTCGGCTAATTCTGTTTTGTAAACGATAAGAAGCCTATCAATAATTCTAGAGACCATTGTTAGTTCAAACCGACTGCATCTTTTTTAAAAAGACCGGGTCGACCTCGCAGCCCAGCCCTGGTGTTTCCGGTAGGTAAATAGTGCCTTTCTCAACCTTCATCCCGCCAATGACCGGATCAACCTTATGCTCCGAGTTGCCATCAAGGTCAGCGAAGATAATATTTTTCTGACTGGCGACTAAATGAGCAGCTGCCGTCAGGGCCAGTCTGGTTTCTAACATGCAACCCACCATGCATTGTATATTGGCGGCTGCCGCCACCTGGGCAATCTTGAGCGAGTTAAGCAGCCCGCCAGCTTTCATCAGCTTGATGTTAAAATAATCGCAGGCTTCTTCCCTGATCAGTTTAATGCTGTCAGAAGGCAGAAAAAGCGATTCATCAGCCATGATGGGAACCGGAGATTGTTCTCTGACGGCTTTGAGTCCAGCCAGATCAGAGGCCAGCACCGGTTGCTCCACGAACTGAACTTTAAAAGGCTCCATCCGCCTCAGAGCCGCTATGGCCTGGGGAACTGACCAACCCTGATTGGCATCAATCCGAAGGGGAATATCAGGGCCAATGGCTTCTCTGACCATCTTCACCCGCCTGACATCGAGATCAGGATCTTCACCCACTTTTATCTTAATCTGCCGGTAGCCCTGAGCCAGGCTTTCTTTGACGCTTTCTACCATTTTTTCCGGTGTGTTGAGTCCAGTGGTCATGTCAGTTTCAAAGCTCGAGCGGTAACCACCCAGAAGCTTATAGAGGGGCAGGCCAGCCGCCTTTCCCAGCAGGTCATAGAGAGCCAGATCATAGGCAGCAACAGCGCTGGGATTGGAATGGACAATATTGCCGATCTGCTCGATCAAGTTTTCTATGGTCAGGGGGTCTTTACCCATTAG
This sequence comes from Candidatus Saccharicenans sp., assembly GCA_017992175.1. GTDB lineage: Bacteria > Acidobacteriota > Aminicenantia > Aminicenantales > Saccharicenantaceae > Saccharicenans. The sequence goes on along the minus strand of JAGOPD010000019.1, from coordinate 9,533 downwards.
AATTTCTCTGATAGCTCTGGCCGCCGCAATATTGCCGGCCTGTGTCTCACCTGTAATTGGCGGAAAGGGACAGGCTTCACCCAGTCCATAGAGCCCGCTATCAGTGGTGATTTTGACCAGAACATCATTAGCAGCATACATGGTGCCAATAGCTATCCGGAACGGAGAAACAATCGGAACATCGAAAGTCCAGATTTCGATTTTCTTGATCTTCATCTTTTTGATTTCTTCCCGGGCCTGGGCCATTTTAACCGAGGCCAGGACCGGTTTTTTAACCAGGGCGGTTGAAGCCAGACCGAGGCTAAAATATTTTAAAAATTGCTGGCGGGTTATCTTCATGATGGTCTCCTTTTAAGTTAAATGATATTAAAAAAATTATATTAAGAAATAAAGCTGGCCGGAAAGCAACATCAATGGCCAAATCTGGCTCATCCTTTTGACCTTTAACACTGTGATTTTAAGAAAAAATAAGCTAAAGCTCAAATAAAAAGTTTCCGGCTCAAATTTGGTCTAAAAAAGCTTAGCCATTACTGAACCGGCTGGCCGGCTATAGATTGATCGTCGAAAACTTTTTTCTCTGATCAAGAGCTGATTGAATTAGAAGCTAAAATTTGCTGCTCATAAAGTCTGAAATCAGATTGCTCTTTCAAGATAAAGCTTTAAGTTTAGCGGTTGGTAAAGAATCAGTTGCCGATAACTCAAAGCAACAATTCCATCCGGTGGAAATTTTAGTTTTGACTTTCTGGAAACTGGCGTCTTAAAATGTCAGTATCTAAGACAGGAAGGAAGGGGAAGTCCCATGAAAAAATTGTTTGGCTGGACCTTAATGATCGTGCTGGTGGCTGGTTTTTTTGCCTGCAAAAAAGAACAGCCCCGACCGGAAGTTTCCATGGATAAGGAATGGTACAAATACATCAGCGCTCATACTTCTGGAACTATTCCCCGGAAAGCCCGCCTCCGGGTGGTTTTTGTCCAGCCGGTTGGGCGGCCCGGGGAAACACCGCCGCCGGTGCTGGACATCTCGCCAGCCGTCGAAGGAAAGCTGCAATGGGCTGGAACCAGGGAGCTCGTCCTGATTCCGGCCACTGAACTCAAACCGGATACTGAATATAAGGCTATTCTGCATGTTGACAAGATTATGAAATTGCCGAAACAGTTTTCTAAATTCTCTTTCACCTTCCGGACGATTAAACCCCTGATGGAAATAATGATTGATGGACTTTATGCCGACGAGCCGTCGCAGCCGGAAGTCCAAACCCTTAAAGGGCAGCTGCTGACCTCTGACCAGGAAGAAGCTTCCCGGGTAGAAAAAGTCCTTCTGGCTGAACAGTCTGGAACCAGGCTGCCCATTACCTGGAGCCACTCGGGCGACGGAATCAGGCATGATTTCAGGGTGAACGGAATCATCCGGGGCGAGGCGCCATCTCTGGTCAGACTGGTCTGGGATGGAAGCCCCTTAGAGATAAAAGATAAAGGAGAACGAGAAATAGAAGTTCCGTCTCTGTCCCGCTTTGAACTGCTCAAGGTGACAGCAGTCCGGGAGGACTCACCCCACATCCTTTTGCGTTTTTCTGATCCTCTGGATCCTAACCAGGACTTAACTGGTTTACTCAGAGTCGGAGAATTGCCTTTAACCTGGGAAATAGACAGGAACCTGATCAGAGTTTATAGCCAGAAAGGTTTCCGGGAAACAGTGGTCTTGAAAGTCTATCCGGGAATAAAAAGCCTGCAGAAGAGAACCCTGGATCAAGAAAAAAGTTTTGAGGTAGCTTTTGGACTTCCCTCTCCGCAGGTTCGCTTTATTGGCCAGGGTATTATTCTGCCCGGCAAAGACCGTTTGACGGTGCCCATTGAAGCCATTAATCTCAAATCAATCCAGGTCACAGTTTTTCAGATTTTTCCCGATAATATCACTCAGTTTCTTCAGGTCAATGAACTGACTGGCTCCAGAGAACTAACCAGAGTGGGCCGCTATCTCTGGCGCAAAACCATTAATCTTTCTGATGATCTGGAAGTAACCTCTAATTGGGCCCGTTACGACCTCGATGTTACCCCGCTCTTTCAAGAGGAGAGTGGCAGCCTTTACCGCCTGATTCTATCCTTTAACCGTGGCAATACCACCTATCCCTGCCCTGAGGTAACATCGCCCCCGGCTTTGGAACCGCCTTTGGTAAATGAGACAGGTGAAACTCCAGAGGATTACTACTGGGACGAAAGTTATCGTTATCCTTATCTTCAGAACGGCTGGCTCAACCGGAATGACCCCTGCCATGATGCCTATTATAATCCAAACTATAACCAGAAGGCTGTCGTTGCCAGGAATCTCCTCAGCTCAAACCTGGGGCTGATCGCCAAGATGGAAAAAGATAACAACCTTCATCTGGTGGTAACTGACCTCAGAACAGCCCAGCCTCTGGCCGGGGTCAGGCTCGAAGTCTATAACTACCAGCAACAACTGCAGGCCAGTTCGGTCAGTGACGGTAATGGCTTTGCTACCTTCCAGTTAAAAGAAAGGCCTTTCCTGGTCATCGCCAGGGCTGGCCGCGATCTGGGCTATCTCCGGTTGAGCGGAGACTCGGCTTTAAGCCTAAGTCATTTTGATATAGGCGGGGAAACAGTCAAAAAAGGAATTAAAGGATTCATTTATGGGGAGCGAGGGGTCTGGCGGCCAGGTGACACCATTTATCTGACTTTTGTTCTGTTTGACCGGGAAAGACGCCTGCCAGCCAACTATCCGGTAACTATGGAATGGTCTTCGCCTCAGGGCCAGCTGGTCAGGACTCTAAAACCATCCAGGTCGCTGGGATCATTCCACGCTTTTAAAATAGAAACCGAGGAAAAAGCTCAAACTGGCTCCTGGCAGGCTAAGGTTCTGGTTGGAGGATTAACTTTTTCCAAAACAGTCAGAATCGAAACCGTGGTGCCTAACCGCTTGAAAATTGACTTTAAAACGCCGGTCAGTATTCTGACCAGAAAAGATTTACCTATTCAGGCGACGATTAACTCACAGTGGCTGCATGGAGCCCCGGCTGCCAACCTGAAATATGACATCACCGTTAGCCTCTCACCTCAACCGGTGGTTTTCACTAAATTTCCTGGTTTTACCTTCGACGACCCTTCTAAAGAGTTTACTGCCGGCGATGTTCTTCAGGCCAAAGGTACTCTTGATAGCCAGGGTAGAGACCTGGCCAGGCTTGATTTTGAAATTGATTCAACTGCTCCAGGCGGGTTAGAGGCCAGATTTGTGACCAGGGTCTTTGAAGAGTCAGGTGATTTCAGCTTAGACTCTTTCAGCCAGCCCTTGCATCCCTATGATTATTATGCCGGCTTGAGGCTGCCTGAAGCTAAAAAAGGCTATGGCTACCTCGAAACCGGTAAAGAACAACTGGTTAGCCTGGCGACGGTTGATGCCCGGGGCCAGCCGGTTTCCCGTCAGAAGCTTAGAATTTCTCTTTACAAAATCGACTGGCGGTGGTGGTGGGAAAAAGAAGGCGCCTCCTTAGCTGATTATTTATCCCGGAGCTACACCCGCCCTGTAACGAGTGACATCCTGACTACTGATGACAGGGGACAGGCTTCCTGGAAATTCCAGATAAAGTATCCCGATTGGGGCAGATTCTTTATCCGGGTAGAAGACCTTGAGGGCGGCCATTCGGCGGGACAGGTTATCTACGTGGACTGGCCAGACTGGACAGGCCGCTCCCGAGCCACCGGAGGTGAGGAAGCCTCCAGATTGTCCCTGTCATCTGATAAAGAGAAATATCTCACCGGAGAAAAGGCAGTCATCTACCTGCCAGAAGCTGTTCAGGGCCGGGCTCTGGTTTCAGTCGAATCTGGTTCAGCGGTGCTTCAGAAGCTGTGGGTTTCGACTCAGAAAGGAGAGAACCGTTTTGAGATCCAGCTCACTGAAGATATGACTCCCAATGTCTATGTTTATGTTGCTCTGATTCAGCCCCACAGAGGGAAGGTCAGCGATGCTCCGATCAGGATGTATGGAGTCATTCCGCTCATGGTAGAAAACCCGGCGACCAAACTGGAACCGGTTCTTAACCTGCCCGAAGAAATCCAGCCACTGGAAAAATTCAAAATTAAAGTTGGAGAAAAAAACGGCCAGCGGATGTTCTATACTCTGGCCGTAGTCGATGAGGGGCTGCTCTCTCTAACCCATTATCAGGTTCCAGACCTGAGAGCAGAATTCTATAAACGGGAAGCCTTAGGGGTATCTACCTGGGATTTGTTTGACCAGGTGGCTGAGGCTTACGGGGCTGAATTGAACCGCCTGTTGGCTCTGGGCGGCGATGAGTATAAAAGAGCGGCTGAAGAAGCCCGCAAACCCAGAAGATTTCCGCCGGTGGTTCTTTTTGACGGTCCCTTTGAACTCAAGCCGGGGGAAACGGCCAGCCACGAATTCCTGATGCCCCAGTATTTTGGAGCAGTCAGAGTGATGGTAGTAGCTGGTCGGGAAGGGGCTTTCGGCTCAGTTGAAAAATCAGTTCCGGTCAGGCGTGACTTAATGGCACTGCCAACCCTGCCCAGAATCGTCAGATCCGGAGAACAAGTTAGCCTCCCCATAACCGTTTTTGTGACTGACTCCGGTCTTAAAGAAGTTGAAGTTTCTCTGCAGGCCAATGAGCTTTTTGAGATCGTGGGCGAAAGAAAGAAAATTCTTTCCTTCAACCAGCCCGGAGAGCAGATAGTCAATTTTGAATTGAAAACAGCTGAAGCCGTCGGCCAGGGGCAGGTCAGTTTTCAGGTTAAAGGCGGTTCAGAGATGACTTCTGATACAGTCTTTATAGAAGTTCTCAGTTCCAACCCCTTACTTACCCGGGCTACTTCTTTTGAGGTAAAGCCCGGTCAGGACCTGAAGGAGAAGGTTGTGCCCTTTGGGCTTAAAGGCACCAACCAGGTGACGGTGGAAGTTTCCAGTCTGCCTGCCCTGCAATTAGAAAAAAGGCTGGATTTTCTGATTGGCTATCCTCATGGCTGTCTGGAGCAAACACTATCGGTGGCTTTCCCGCAGCTTTATCTAAAAAATCTGGTCAGGTTGGCTTCAAAAGAAACCAGAGACATTGAGGAGCATGTCCGGGCAGCGGTCACGAAGATGAGTTATTTTCAAATGCCCAATGGCGCCTTTGGTTACTGGCCTGGTGATCAGACTGCCCATGAGTGGACCTCAGTCTACGCCGGCTGGTTCCTGCTGGAAGCTAAAAGGTCCGGCTACTATGTGCCAGAGGCCATGCTCAATGCCTGGAAAGAGAACCAGAAAATGCTGGCTAACTCCTGGACGACCGGCACTCTTCAGAACCAGCTAACTCAGGCTTTTCGTCTGTTTACCCTGGCCGAGGCCAGAGAGCCAGACCTTGGAGCCATGAACAGACTCAGGGAAAGAACGGATTTAGGTCAGCTGCCAGGAATGCTTCTGGCTGCGGCTTATCACCTGAGCGGACAACCAGAGGCAGCGGCTGAACTGGTTAAAAAAGTCAGGCTGGAATTTGATAAATACCGGGATTCAGCTGTGACCTTTGGCTCGGAACTCAGAGATAAAGCCCTGGCTGCCCATGGTTTGTGTCTGATGGACATGAGGGACAAAGCTAAACCGCTTATCAAAGAAATAGCTGAAGTTACCTCATCTGATCTCTGGCTTTCCACCAACGAAACAGCCATGATTCTTCTGGCTTTATCCAGCTTTTATGGGACAGCCGGTAGGGAGCCTTACAGCTTTACCTTAGCCTGGGATGATAAGAATCCAGAAAAAGTTGAATCTTTGCTCTTACTGGAAAAAAGGACCTATGATAATTTCCCAGTCGAAGGTCGTAATTTAACGCTGACCAATAGTTCTAAAACTCCTCTTTATGTGACAGTTTATACTAAGGGAATTCCCGCGGCCGGTCAGGAAGGAACTTTTGCCCGGGGCCTGGAGATTAAGGTCATTTACCGCGACCTCAAAATGAACCCGGTCGAGATCAGCTCTATTACTCAGGGCTCTGATCTTCTGGTTGATGTTGAGATAAGAAACAACACGGTCCGCCAGCTCCAGAATCTGGTCCTGACTCACCTGGTTGCTTCTGGTTTTCAGATTAAGAATCCTCTTTTCAGCAGCGATAACCGTCCGGTTAAAAATTATGATTACCAGGATGTCCGGGACGACAGGATCTACACCTATTTCAGCCTTAATCCTGGTGAGTCGAAGACCTTTCTGGTGGCTTTGAATGCTTCCTATCTCGGTCGGTTCTATCAGCCAGGAATAGCGGTGGAAGCTATGTATGATGATTCAGTTCAGGCTAACACCAGAGGTCAGTGGGTCAATCTAGTTAAATAGAGAAGCCAGAGGAGGTAACTATTATAAGCAGTTGAGGCGACAGAATAGTGAACTTTCTTTAAGAGATGACTATTTGGCCGGTTAAGAAAAATTGAAAGAAAGAAAATGGCAAGACTGAGAAAGCAAAAAGCAAGGCGGCTCCGGGCGGGGAAAAAGAAACTGTGGCTGGCGATTGGCGGTTTGCTTTTGATGGTAAGTCTCCTTCTCCGGTTCTGGCCGCTCGGCCCGGTCTTTAAAGAACCTCTTTCGCCCGTCCTTTTCTCAGAAGATGGTCAGCTCCTCGGCGCCCGGCCGGCCGCTGATGGTCAGTGGAGGTTTCCCCGCGGAAAAAAAATTCCTGAAAAATATTTTAAAGCGGTACTGGAGTTTGAAGACCGGCGCTTCTATCTTCATCCCGGTGTTGATCCATTAGCGGTGGTCAGAGCCGTCTGGCAGAATTTGAAGGCCGGTGAAGTCAAAAGCGGGGCCAGCACCATCACCATGCAGCTCGCCCGTTTAGCTGAGAAAAACAGCCGCCGGACTTTCGGACAGAAGATAGAGGAAGCAACTCTGGCTCTGAGACTGGAGTTCCACTTTAGCAAGAAGGAGATTTTATCACTATTTGCTGAGCAGGCTCCGTTTGGCCGGAATGTGGTCGGGATAAATGCTGCTTCCTGGTTTTATTTCGGACGCAGCCCGGAAGATTTAAGCTGGGCGGAGGCCTGCTTTCTGGCGGTTTTGCCAAAGAATCCTTCCCTGGCAGCTCAAAGTGAAGGTCTGCCAAAGCTCAAGTTAAAGCGAGACCGCCTGCTGTGGAAAATATGGCAGCATGGCTACCTGCCGGAACTTGAATACCGGCTGGCTCTGAGCGAACCGGTGCCAGCCAGCCTTAAACCGGTTCCCAGAGACTGCCAGCATCTCCTGGAAACACTGGCTAATGACCGTGGCCGGAAAACACCTTTCAATTCTTTCATTAATTATGATTTACAGCGGAGATTGAATCTGGCAGCTGAAGCTTATGGGGAAAAGCTGCTCAACCGTGGCCTCAGAAACCTGGCGGTCGTGGTCATTGATAACAAAAAGGAAGCAGTCACAGCTTATATCGGCAATATTGGTTCAGGGCGCAACTTTGATAGCGCTCAGTATGTAGATATAGCCCAGAGTCCAAGAAGCACCGGCAGCCTCCTTAAGCCTTTCCTTTATGGGCTAATGCTCCAGGAAGGCTGGCTGAGCCCGGAGATGCTTGTTCCAGATATTCCAACCAGATATGAAGGTTTTAGACCCAAGAATTTTGACCGCCAGTTCAGGGGAGCCGTGCCAGCCAGGACAGCCTTAGCCTGGTCTCTTAATGTGCCGGCCGTGAGATTGTTGCATCAGTACGGAATCGCTAAATTCAAGAATAAGCTGTCCCGCTGGGGAATGAATACCCTTTTCCGGCCGGCTGAAGATTACGGCTTAAGTCTGATTCTGGGAGGAGCTGAAGGGAAGCTTCTGGAAATAACCTCGATGTATGCCGAAATGGGCCGGCGGGCCATGGGAGTCAAAAGTGGCGGATCGAAAATCAGGCTGCTGCGGGATGAAGAGAAAATTCTTTCCGGCTTGAGAGAACTTAGCTCCGGAGCTGCCTACCTGACTCTTCTGGCTTTGACGGAAGTTAACCGTCCGGACGAGGAAGGCTTCTGGCGTAATTTTAGCTCGGCCCGCTGGGTAGCCTGGAAAACAGGAACAAGTTTTGGCTTAAAAGATGCCTGGGCGGTGGGAGTGACGCCGAATTATACCATCGGGGTCTGGGCGGGGAATGCCGATGGCGAAGGCCGGCCGGAAATTACCGGACTGGCCGCGGCAGCTCCCTTTCTATTTGAAGTACTGGGCCTGCTGGATACTGGCGGCGAAATAACGGCGCCACCAGGTTCATTAAAAAGAATAGAAGTCTGTCAGGATTCAGGTTATCTGGCCACTGAACTGTGCTCTAAAAAGTCCAGCTGGGTGCCGGCGGAAAGTCATTTTGACCAGGCCTGCCTTTATCATCAATTAGTTCATCTTGACCAGCTTGGAAAGAACCGGGTTGACAGCCGGTTTGAATCAGTGGCCAGAATGAAACATCAAAGCTGGTTTGTTTTACCTCCGGTTCAGGAATATTATTATCGGACCTGGCATCCTGACTACCGGCCGTTACCGCCTTTGAGATCAGGGAAGAACAATCAGGTTGATGTGGCTGACGGGTCAAGAATAATGAACCTGGTTTATCCGGAGCCTGGCACAGCGGTTTTCATTCCAGTTGATCTCGACGGACAACCTCAAGAAGTGGTTTTTGAAGCTGTTCACCGGCAAAAGGAAGCGGTCATTCACTGGCACCTGGACGAAAACTACCTGACCACTACCAGGCATTTTCATAAAATAGTTTTAAATCCGCCGGCAGGGGAACATCGGTTGATTCTGGTTGATGGAGAAGGGCGGCGGCTGGTCAGGCAGTTTAAAGTTATGGGAAAAGCTGAGACCAAATTAAGCCAGTAAAATAATTACAGGTTGACCTGTTTTCGAGCTGTAATTATTTTCCAAATCTGTTAAAATCCCGAAATAAGAATTCTTAGTCGGGGAAGAGATTGGTTTTGACTGGTTGCCATGGAAACTGAAATCGAAAAAGCAAGCTGGTTAAAAAAATGGCTGATAGCTGGCCGCCCCTGGTCTCTGCCGGCCTCAGTCATTCCGGTAATTTTTGGCGCTTCCTTAGCGGCCACTGTTGGCTGGGTAAAACTTCAGGCCGGCCTGCTGTTATTATCTTTACTGGCCATGGTTTTTCTCCATCTGGCTGCCAATATGCTATCTGATGTGTTTGACTGGCAACGCGGCCTGGACCGGGAGATAACCCCGGTCAGCGGGGCAGTAGCCCGTGGCTGGTTGACTTCCAGGCAGGTTTTCAGAGGCTCGATGGTCTTCTTTATCACCGGTTCAGCTCTCGGGCTTATTCTGGTTTATCTCCGGGGTAAGCTCGTTTTGTATACCGGTCTTATCGGAATAAGCCTGGGTCTGGCCTATCCCTGGCTAAAAGCAGCGGCTCTCGGAGATCTGGCTGTTTTTATTGATTTTGGCTTATTAGGATCTTTTGGCTCGTGGGCAGTTCAAACCGGTCAATTTTCCTGGTTGCCTGTTATCTGGGCGGTTCCTCAGGGGATGCTGATTGCCGCCATTCTCCACGCCAATAACTGGCGGGATATTCTGACTGACCGGGAAAAGA
>JAGOPD010000043.1 GCA_017992175.1 Candidatus Saccharicenans sp. | reverse complement strand
AGCGAGATAGCCGAGAGAACAGTCCGGGCTTTGGGCGAAAAGCGGCGTTCCAGAAATTCAGGCATGGTAAATACTTTGGAGCGCATATAAAATGGCACCATGACCCAGCCCAGAATTAACAGGCACCAGGCGTGAAGTTCATAATGGGCCATGGCCACCCCGTCTGTCGCTCCGGAACCAGCCAATCCTACCAGATGTTCTGAACCGATATTTGAGGCGAAAATGGAAGCGCCGACGATGAACCAGTCTAAATGCCGGCCAGCCAGAAAATACTGGTCAGTTGTCTGCTGCTTTTGAGACTTGATTGACCACCAGGCAATGCCGGCAATGAAAGCAAAATAGCCAATAATTACAATCCAGTCTATTGTGCCAAGCATGGTGCATTTACCTCCTGGTAAATAGAATCTGATATATAAAAGTTAGCTTAGAGTCATAAAATTCTATCATTGTTTGAGATTTGAGGCACATTTTTATTTTTCCTGAGTGTAAAGAAAATCAAGGTCATCTTTAAAATAGGCAGAAAATAATTGCCAGAACCAAAGAGCTTTATCCTTCGGCTCTGGCTCTGACTCCAATGTTATCGTTAACATCGTCAGAAAGTATAATTCGGAAGCTTCTGGCTTGTCAAAGGGAAAAATAGGCACCTTCTCACGTTTTACCTCCTTATTCAAGAGCTTGAGTTCAATCCTGTTTTTAATAGACTTTTCCACATATTTACTGGTGCCCATCAGACGATCTGGCGCAGGCCAGGGCCCAAAAATTTGATGATAAGAGACTTGAATCAGTCCAGAATAAATGTTAGCTATAAAATAGAGCAGTAATTGAGGAGGAGAAATGAGAAAAAAAGAATTGAGCGTCGGATGGATTATTTCTTTATCAATAATGGTTACAACTTTGGCTTTAGCTTTTTCAACCCGGGCTTATTTGGCGGCGGAAAATATCAAGACCAGCCCGGCGGATAAAGCTGATGTCCAGATAATTGAGAACAAAGCCAAACCCTCTGGCTCAGAAAAGCTGATTTTAACCAAGGAAATCACCATCGGGAAGCTTCAGGAAGGTGCAAGCATTTTTAACGGCCTGGGCGGGGCTGTCGTCACCTCTGATGGGCACATCATAGCTCTGGATTCCAAAGACAAGAAGGTCAAAATATTTGATGCCACCGGTCAGAAGCTTAAAGAGTTTGGTCAGGAAGGCCAGGGGCCCGGAGAGTGGACTTCACCGATTGTCCTTCAGCTTATCTCTGATAGGGAAATAATGGTCTCCGATGCTGGCAACCGGAAGCTCGTTTATTTTGACCTCGAAGGAAAGATGTTAAGAGAACTTTCTTATGCCAGGAAATTGGCCATGATGAAGATCATTGACGCCGGTGGCCAATATGTAGGTTGCGAAATGGGGATGGAAGGGAATTCGATAGCCTACACCATTGCTAAATACGATGCTGAATTTAACCAGCTTTTTAAGATTGAGACCCTGACCATGCCGGTACCCTTAGGTGGAACCAGGATTAATCCATTTAATATCATTTATGATTTTTGTCTGGATAACCGGGGTAACATTATTTACTCCAGATTGAACGCTTATGAAATCAAATACTTCACCCCCAGCGGACAGTTATTTAAAATAATACGCAAAGAATACAAGCCACAACCTCTAACCGAAAAGGATAAAGAAGAAATGTTCAAGCAGATGCCGCAGAACACCGGGGTAAACTTAAAAGAGCTGTTTGACTTTCCCGCTACCTACCCGGCTGTTTCGAGTTTCTTGGTGGACGAGAAGGACAGGCTTTATGTCAGGACTAATGAAAAAGGAAAGGCTAAGGATTCTTATTTGATGGACGTTTTTAGCCCCGAAGGAAAGTTGATCTACCGTTCTGAGGTAACCGGAACGCCATTTCTGGTCAAAAATGGCAAGCTATACACCGTCGAAAAGGACGAAGAAGGTTATCAATATATCTGCCGCTATCAGGCAACGTGGAAGTAATAGCCTGCAAAAGCGCCGAAGGCTGGTCAACGCCTGATTTTAATTTCCGCAGTCAGAACGCTGGTGGTTGGGGCGGAAAGGCGGCCGGTCTGGTCTGGTTGCTGACCACCGACGGCAATGATCAACTTCCCGGCTTCCATCACTCTGTTGCCCGCGGCGTCATAAGATGCCAGTCCCTGCGGTCTAATGGTTAAAGTGACTTTCTGCTTTTCTCCAGCCCGGAGAAAAAGACGCTTATAAGCAGCCAGCCAGCGCAGGGGATTAACCGGTGAAGATGAATCAGGCCGGCTGAGATAAACCTCGACCACTTCTTCACCATCGCGCCGGCCGGTATTTTTAACTTCAACCGAGACGGTCAGTTCCTCCCCGGCTTTGAGGTTTTTTGGGGCGGAAAGCTTCGAGTAGCTGAAGCTTGTATAACTCAGGCCATAGCCAAAGGGAAATAACGGCTCTTTTTTAAAATAGCGGTAGGTGCGGCCCATGATCCTGTAATCGGAAAAATCAGGAAGATCGTCTGCCGATTTATAAAAGGTGACAGGCAGCCGCCCGGCCGGATTATAATCGCCGAAAAGAACATCAGCTATGGCCTGACCAGCGGCCTGACCCGGGTACCAGGCTTCAACAATGGCTGGCACCAGCTCGACGGCCTGGTTCAGAGCCACGGGGCTGCCGTTGAGAAGAACAAGAATAACAGGTTTATCTGATGCTGCCCGGGCCACCTCCTCCAGCAGTTTCTCCTGATTGGCTGGAAGGTCAAGGCTCAGGCGATCACCGCCTTTAAAACCTGGAACTGGCACATTCATTTCTTCACCTTCCAGCCTCGGCGATAGCCCAAGAAATAAGACAGTAGCCTCGGCTTTCCGGGCTGCTTCGACTGCACGCTCGAGACTATCGGCTGCCGGCTTTTTCCACAGAAGATGCATTCTGGCCATCCGTGCCCGGTGTCTGTATTCAATTTTCAAGGCAGCCGGCCGGTCTTTTTCCAGGTGGACTTTTTGATAAACCTTGTGGGTCTCCTGAGTGCCGTTGAAGCTTCCGATTAGTTTTCCATCCAGAAAGATTTTAAAGCTGTTAAAACCCTCTCCGCCCAGATAATAATCACCGCTTTCGGGTGGGACTAAATAACCTGTCCAGCGGATACTGAAATTATTGTGTTCAAGACCAGGGAGAGGAGCCTCTTCCCACCAGTTAAAATCGAGGCCGGCGTCGAGGCGGGTAGTGACCGGTTTCCCTTTTAATTCTTGATTGGCAAAATATTCACCGCGGAGGCCACTGTCTTTTGAATTTAAAGCCGGTTTTAAAAATTCGGCCGGAATTGGTGTCAGAACCGGAATGCCTTCAGCCCAGTCCGTTCCCGGTTCATAAATAATTTCAGTCTGAGGGCCCGTTTTCTCTTTGAGGCCGCGGAGGGGCGTTACTGGCTCAGCCGGAAAGCCGTTATAATTGCCAAGAAGGACTTCGATGTCATCGGCATTGGGTCCAATGACGGCTATTGATTTCAGTGATTTTGGAAGCGGTAAGACATTGTTTTTATTCTGCAGAAGAACAATAGACTGGCGGGCGGCTTCGAGAGCCAGAAGACGATGTTTCGGACTATCTACCACTGAATAGGGAATCCGGGCATAAGCGACACGCTCTTCCGGATCAAACATCCCCAAGCGAAAGCGGGCGGTAAAAAGCCTTTTTACGGCGGTATCAACTGTAGCCTCATCCACCAGTCCTTTCTTTACGGCTTCAAGCAGAGCGGCATAAGCTCGCCCGCAGTTGAGATCAGTCCCGGCTTTAAGAGCCATGGCGGCTGCTTCAGCCAGGGTGGGAACAAGCTTATGAGTGGCATAAATATCATCTACCGCATCACAGTCAGACACGACATAGCCTTCAAAGCCCCACTCATGACGAAGAATATCATTGAGCAGGAGCGGACTACCACAGCAGGGGAGACCGTGGAAGCGGTTATAGGCACACATGACCGAATAAGCTCCACCTTCCCTAACAGCCATTTCAAAATGCGGTAGATAGCTGCTGCGGAGGTCAGGAAAATCAACCACGGCGTCAAAGGTGTGGCGGTCAGACTCGGGGCCGCTATGAACGGCATAATGTTTGGCGGTGGCAATGACCTTAAAATATTTAGCGTCATCACCCTGCAGCCCGCGGATAAAGCTCACCGCCATCGTACCGGTCAGATACGGATCCTCGCCATAAGTTTCCATGCCGCGTCCCCAGCGCGGATCACGGAAAAGATTGATGTTGGGTGACCAGAAGGTTAAGCCCTGATAAATACCCCGCTCC
>JAGOPD010000018.1:14706-20735 GCA_017992175.1 Candidatus Saccharicenans sp. | reverse complement strand
ACCAGTGATTTCGCAATCATTTCAACCAGTTCTTTCACTGTAACCTCCTTTAAGACTTAGAATCTTGAGATGATTTTTGTTCCTTAGCAGCTCTATCAATTAATGAGTTAACAGTTTCTGACGGCTTTGCTCCCCGGCTAAGCCAGTAATTTACTCTGTCCAGATCGAGTTTAAACTCGACAGTTTCAGTCCTGGGGTTATAATAGCCCAGGGTATCCAGGGTTTTACTCTGCCTGGCCCGGATTGAATTAATAGCCACGATTCGATAAGAAGGTTTTTTCTTAGCCCCAAATCTCATCAGACGCAGTTTAATCATTGGTCATCAGCTCTCTTTTTTCTAAATTTAGATAAAATATTAGCTAAAAACCAAAAATAAGTCAACCTTTATTTCCCCCTGTCCGGCCCGATACTGGGAACAGTCTTTATCCTCCAGCCTTTTATCAAGGGTTGAGCTTTTTTAACAATTCCTTGACAGAGTACCCTCTTCTGGCATTAAATTGGTGGAAAGAGGCATTTAATTGGCTGGCGAGAAAGAACTTCTCTTCAAGCTTCTTGGGATAATTAACAATAATTATACAGAAAGCGACCTGGAAGAGCTAATTTTAGCTCTGGTCGAGGCTTTGCTGCCCGCTATTCATCGAACCAGGAGCTTTTACTTTATAACCGGTCCTTATGACGCCCGCGATATAGCTTTTCTGACTGTTTCCTCTCTCCTGGTTAAAGACAGGGAGGGCAGATTCCCCGCGCTCGAAAAAGCTTTTAACTGGAAAGTAGTAGAAAGATTGAGCCTGAGTAATGAGGCTGTTTTCAGGGCTTACTTAAATAATATTCTGTTAAAGCGGCTAAAACAGACTTATTATTGCCTTGGCCGGGAAATCAGGCCAGAAAGAGCCAGAATAAAAAAAGAGATCATCTATTTTCTAAAAAAGTCAAAAGATTACCAGCTGATTAAGGACAAAACCACCGGCCGCTGGCTGGTCAGATTCGAACCTCAGGCTCCAGCCGGCCAGCCCGAATCAAAAAAGGCCAGGGTAAAAGAACCCGAGGAACTTCTGAGTATCTGTCTTGATAGCGGCCTCGGCGGACTTCAAATCCCGAAATTTTTTAAAAAACTGGCTATCAAGCTAAACAGCTATGACCTAGGTTTTGATTTACCAATCAACGACTTGCTGATTATCTATCTTCGAACCCAGCAGCATTATTTAAAGCAGGAAGTTAAATCCGGCTCCTATTCTGGGCACCAAGTCAGGGTTATTGATTTAAATGAAATATTTTCCGTCTGGCTCGACGAACTCCGGGAAAGGAATCAGCTCCTTCTCCTCAAGTACGTGCAGAAAAAGAAACTTGCGCCTCAAGAAAAAGATAGCTATCTACAGGCTCTGGACGATCTTTTCGCCGATTGGTCGCAAGGCGGGCAGGAAAATTCTCTTTTCTATTACCTGCAAAAATATCAGCCGCAGTTATCACCTCAGGCTTACCGGCAAGAAAAAAGGAAGATTATGGAATATCTGGTTAAAAACTCCAGAGATTTTCTAAAAAGTAAAATCTATGACTGGCAATCAGTTTGATTTGGGGGAAAAGGATGATGGTAAAAAGGCGCCCGCCAGCTGATAAAAATGGCCTGTCTGACTTTTGTGACTCTCTGGTCCGGCACTGGAATTTCAGGACTTCTTTTGAACTTTTTCGCCTCAACCGCCCGCCGGCTTCGCTGCCTCAGCTGCTGGCCTTGTCGGCTTTGCCTTCTTTTGAAATCTATGCCGAGAAGATGTCTTTTATTTCTGGCGATGGCAGTTATCTACTCAGAATCATAGAAAATAAAACGAGCGGGGCTCTGGAAGGGCATCTCATTCATTCTCTTCCCCAAAAATACCAGCAGGTTTTTATTGAGCTGGAAGGCTTAACCGGAGAATATCTGACTGATCGCCACGGGCTGGTCAATTTCGGGAAGATTGAACTGGATGCTTCCCAGGTCAGGGTTAACCTTTGCCCCCCGGTTGCTATCTTTAAATTTAAACATTCCTGGAGCTGGCCGGTGGTCAGGATCTATCCAGAACTAGTCTCGGCTGGCTGGGAACCAGCTGTTCTTGACCTGGAATACTTTTCGGCCGCTCCTGATCAAGTTCTAAAAGTTCAAATTGGAAATATCCCCGAAGGCCGGGAAATAGCCAGAGCTGTCCTGGTCACCAATCAACAGGAAACTTTAATAGCTGTTCCCCAAAAAGGGCTGGGTCTGTTCGAACTGCCAGCCAGGGCCAGGGATGGCCAGTTCAATATTTATGAATAACAAGATAAAAGAACAAAACAATTCATCTCCCCTTTACCTTGATAATCTATTCAATCAGACTCTGGCCAGTGTTTCTTCAGCCAGGGACGATCAGCAGCGGGTCAAACTCATCTGCGATTTTATCTGGGAAACGATTGATCTCGAAGAAGACCTGACTTATTCCTTCTATCTCCAGATTTCCGGGATGTTTTTTTATTTGACTTCTAATTTCTGGCCGGAAGGCTTAGCCCCCGATGATCTCGAGCTCTTTTTTGAAACTGGCTTGAGACTGCAGGCCAGGCTCGAAGAAAAGATTGATTTTTTGCTTTTTAAGGAATCTTCGGCCAATATTCTTTTGCACTTAGCCTTAAGCTATTTTTACCTGGGCGAGCTGGAAGAGGGCTGGAAAAGCCTGGTCAAAAAGAACAGGATTTCTGGCCTGAATTCTTTTCAGGAGGTCAGCCAGCAGACCAAATCATTTGAAAGTCTGATTGCTCCGGCTGCCCAGGATTTAAAAAATTCTTCCCTGTCTAACCTGGAAATGACCACCGCTTATCTGTCGCGCCAGGCCTCCAGGGGCGAACTGGGCTCTGATCCGGATGAAATACTGGAAAGGTGGGGAAAATATACTGGCTATAGTTCTGATAGCATCTATTGCTGCCTGGTAGAAAGAGAAAGCTGGCTTCAGGCTCCGGCCGGAGCCAGATTGTCCAGGCTGGAGAGCCATTGCCGGCCAGCGGCAGCTCCTGATTCTCACAATACTTTCAGATTTTTTAACGCCTCAGTTATCCACCTGGATGAAATAAATAATTGTGCCTCTGACGCCTTAGAAGCTGCTGATTATTTAATGAAAAACTTCTTCCGGGTTAACTTTCCTCCCTGCTCGCTATCCATCTCCTTTGCTGAGAAAAAATTCTTATATGGAGGAGAAAGTCTCGGGTTGCCTCTGGCTTTGCTGGCCATCACTCAAAAGTTACTGACCAGCGGGCACCGCTTCTGGTTTCTTTTTCCTGCCGAGACAGCTTATGCCGGCCGGGTTGATTTGAACGGAGAAGTGTTAAGAATCGAGCCAGAATCGCTGGAACTTAAAATCCAGACGGCCTTCTTTTCTGGTCTGAGATATTTAGTCATCCCTGAAACCAATTTAAAAGAAGGTTCAGCTTTTCTTTATAAACTTCTTTCCCGCTATCCTTTCCGGCGGCTGGAACTGGTGGGCATCAAGAGGCTGGAGGATGTCCTGGCTAATAGCCGTCTGGCCGTCAAGAAAAGCCTGCCGGCTTTGGCCTGGTTCTTAAAGAAAAGAGGGCTGGTTTTAAAGAAAACAGCTGGCCTGGTCGCCATTCTGGCTTTGGTGATGGCCGCCCTGATTATTGTTTCCAGAAATCCCGTTTTCCATTTCTGGAAAAATAGATGGCCTCTGCTGATCAAAGCCCATTATGGCAGTTTGCTGGCTTTAAATCAGGAAAATCAGGTGGTCTGGACCTATAAATTGCCCCATGCCTTTGTGCCCGAAAGCTTGAGCCAGAAACTGATAGATATCAATGGTGATCGAAAGGAAGAAATTCTGGTCTCTGGTTCATATAAAAGCGATGAACTGCTTAATTCTGAATTATTCTGTTTCTCCCGTTCAGGGAATGTCATCTGGCGCTATAAACCCGGGAAAAGAATGAAAACTTTGACTGACGAATTTTCTAACCACTATGTCATTACCGCCTTTGAAATTTTCGAACCAGATAAAAATAGCCGGCAAAAGTCAGTCCTGGTTGTTGCTCATCATGCTACCTGGTATCCAACTCAGATTTCCCTGCTGGATGAAAAAGGCTCTCTCACCGGCGAGTACTGGAATGCCGGCTTTCTGGGAGAGAAAGCCATAATCATTGAAGACCTGGATAATGACGGTTGGAAAGAAATCATATTGGGTGGAACCAATAATGACTTTCAATCGGCCTGCCTGTTCGTTTTGAACTCGCGAAAAATTTATGGTTGCTCTCCGGCCAGCGGACAGCCTGAATTCCAGTTTAGAGACCTGCCCCCCGGCAATCAGGAGTTCTATTTATTATTCCCCAGATCAACTCTTAACCAGGTGATGTCGATAAGAAACGCTGTCAATTTAATTGAGATTTCCAGAGAAGATAAAATCATCCAGGTGACAACGACTGAATACGTCAAGGAATTTAATTACGAAATAAAGTACAACTTTAATTACGGTCTGGAGCCGATCTTCTCCCGGCCCGTCGACGTTATGACTGAAAAAGTGAAGGAGCTGATTGCCTCCAGGATACTGCCCAACCATGCTCTGACCGAGCTGCAATTGCTGAAAGAAAGAATTCGCTACTGGGACGGCCAGGGCTGGACTTATAAACCAGTCCGGAACAAAACTGCTGATTGACCAAAGATTAGGTCCTGTCTTTAAATTCTTCTAAGCAGCCGGGGTACTGTCACTCCTCCGGCCAATAACTACAAGCCAACAGCAATAAAAAAATCAGGCTTTTTTCTGCACCGGACATTTTCGGAACATCTTAATATATATAAGGTGGAGGTAAGAGCAAAAGGAAGGTGGGAACCTTCTTTTTTTTTGCCTTAAATCCAGTCTGAATTCCACCAATTAGCCGGTTTACCCCTGTCCGCTCATTATTAAGAATCTAACTTTGATTGGCTGACCCAGATTAAGTGGCACTTCTTTTAGTGCTTTCCCCGGCCAGCAGCGGCCACCTGTTTTCTAATATAACCGGTTTCCCTTGTTATCAATGATGATAAAAGCTGGCAGGTCTTTAACCACAATTTTTCTTATAGCTTCCATCCCGAGATCTTCAAAATCCAGGAGTTCGGAGCTGACAATGTGCTCTTTGGCCACCAGAGCCGCGGCTCCCCCAATTGTCCCTAAATAAAAGCCGTTGTATTTCTGACAGGCCTTGACCACGCGCTCGGAACGGTTGCCTTTGCCCAGCATTATCCTGGAAGCTCCGGCCTTCATAAAATCCTCGACATAGGTATCCATTCTCTGGGCAGAAGTTGGGCCAAAACTGCCGGTGGGAAGGCCGGGGGGTGTCTTGGCCGGTCCAGCATAATAGATAGGGTGTTCTTTAAAATAGGCTGGGAGGGGCTGTCCGGCTTCCATCATTTTCTTAAGCCGGAGGTGAGCCTGATCCCTGGCGACAATGAGTGTCCCGGACAGGCTGAGTCTGGTTCCAACCGGATAACGGGAAAGTTCTGCCACCAGGTCATCTACCGGCTGATCCAGATTTATCCCGGGAACTGAACCGGCTTCCACTGTCTCAATCTTTTTAAGAAAAGGCCTGAGGTCATAATTTAAAGTTTCCAGCCAGATTCCTTTCCTGTTTATTTTGGCTTTCATATTTCGATCAGCATTACAGCTAACGCCCAGGCCAACAGGCAAAGAGCCCCCATGCCTGGGAAGCCTGATGACCCGCGCTTCCAGGGCGAATGCCTGGCCGCCAAACTGGGCCCCCAGCCCTGTTTCTTGAGCTATGGTCATGATTTTCTTTTCCCAGTCTAAATCACGATAGCCATGAGGACGTCCCGTCGGACGGTCAATAAGATTATCCAGGAAGCCGGCCGAAGCCAGCTTAACGGTTTTAAGATTCATTTCGGGCGATAGCCCTCCGACCACCACCGCCAACCTGTAAGGCGGACAGGCGGCTACTCCGATTGAGCTTATTTTGTCCCTCAAAAAATTGAGAAGGGTCTGCTCATCTTTGAGAAGTGACTTATTCTCCTGAAAAAGAGCTGTCTTATTTGATGAGCC
>JAGOPD010000018.1:0-14606 GCA_017992175.1 Candidatus Saccharicenans sp. | reverse complement strand
GTCAGCTTTAATGATGGCTTTAACTTTCTCTTCCAGCTCGTCTATATCAATACCCGGCCTTTGCGGAAAATTGATAACAAAACCATGCCTGACATCCGAATGAATGAGAGGACCGGGTGACCGATAATGATAATCACGCTCGAGGATAGCCACCGTGATATCTTCGGCCGAATGGGCCATTAATCTGTATTTTATGGTTTTCTCCACGATAGCCTTAATATTTTCTGGAAAGGGGCCAAAAACAGTTGGCCGGGCCACAATAATTTCCTCGCCAATGCCGATCAAGACCTGAGCGTTACAGCCAAGAACATCGTAAATTAGATCAAAATGTTCAACGACTACCCGCCGCTTATGCTCAATGGCTCGCCTGATCGCTTCTTTAATTTTATATTTCTGCTTGAAAGCCAGTTCGTGCCTGACATCAATATGAAAGGTATGACCTGAAAAATAATCATCGGGAGAAAAGGAATAAATAGGTGCCTGCCTGAGATTGACCCCTTCATCTTCATTGGTCAGTTCCAGGCCGGGGAAAAGACCCCGGATCAGAGTTGATTTACCCGAGCCTTCCTCTCCGATGATACCGATCAGGTAATCGGTTGGAGACAGATAGCGCCGGGCAATTTCACTGGCTACCATATAAAGACGGTAGCGGCCACGCGGAGCATAATAAACCGCATAAATCAGAGTATCAATTCTGGATAGTTGTTTGGGGTCCATTCTCCCCCTTTTAAAATTTTAGATTTAAAAGAGGTGCATGCTGCTGAGCGCCATAAATATCTGTATCGCCAGGAGTCCCGGAAGCAATTTTCCGTTTCAGGGTGATTTTGATGGCCTGACTTGGCTCAAAATAAATAATCTTCAGCACCTCTGATTTATCCACGCCATAAAGACTGGCTATCCGGCTGGCAGTAATCAGCTTTCTCTTTTTAAATAATTCATAATCCCGCCTGTCTTTAAACATAATATCTAAGGTCAGCTCATAAGGTCCCGAGTTTTTTGACCGGATAACTCTGGCTATTTTCAGTATACTTCTTTTGGCACTATTTTTCATGTTGTCCCTCACAGTTTTTCGGTTTTTACCGGGAAAAAGGCCGGGTCAGAAACTTGCATCAAATGATATATAGAAAATTCATAAACCTTGCCCATTGCCACATCGGAAGGTGAAAAAGGAAAGGCCAGATTGCCAGCCGTAGCGATGCGGCCTTCATAGCCATAATGAAGCAAGACCGACCTGGTCAGGGCCAGAACGGCATCAGCTTCAGTCTGAGTCGGTCCGATCACTTCAATCACTATCCCCAGTTCATGGCTCTTAGTTTTTTTAACCGGTTCAAGCTCACCCATAACCCCGTTTTTCCCGTAAACATGAAAATAAAGGCGGCTGCCTTCGCTGTCTTTCCCCAGGATGTTCCTGACTTTAACTTCGACCGCCTTCAGAATCTCATCTATTTTTCCAATCATAACCGGATCTCTGACTCCAGCCACACTGATTGATCTGTAGCCTGCCAGACGGACGCCCTCGAGCTTAAGCCAGTAGCCATCAGAGGGGACAAATTTACTGCCCGTGACCCTGACCCGGCCCTGGCCAAGATCTTCAAACTGGCATCCAGTTAAATCTATCGAGCCGCCCGGACCAGGCAGGTGGTAGGGATCGGATTTCTCATAGAGAGTATGAGCGGCAGCTGATTGAGGGGTGAACTTTCTTTCAGGTGAAAGGGCCTCCAGGACAAAAGAGTCTTCTTCCAGGGTGCCAAAAGCACAATCTGAACCAGAACCGGGCGTAGCCGCTATGGCCGCACATTCCAGAATCTTACCAAGATGGAGAGCCAGACCTGGATCATAACCTCTGGAAATGGGCAGGGCGGCAAAAACTGCTGGATCATAAGAACGGCCGGCCACTATCACCTGGGCGCCTGCTTTGAGCAGTTTGATAAAAGGTTCAACACCCATTTGAGCCACAATATTTTCACTGTCCTCAATCACCTTCCGGGTCAGAGGAGGAACAAACGGCAACGGCGAAATTTTACCCTCCTTCAGGGCCTTTAAGACTGCTTCCTTTTTAACATCAGCTTGAACTATCCCCAGTTTAAAATGGAGCTTTTCTTCCCGGGCAATTTCCCGGACGATTTCCAGGCACCAGTCAAGATGAGGTCTGGCGCCTGAGCCACCGGCTGAACCTATGACCACCGGAATGTGCCTTTCGATGCCGGCTTTGATCATCAACCTCAAATCCCTCTTGACCGCAGTTCTATTGGTAAATGATTTACCGCTACCCAGATAATAAGGACCAGGATCAGTTGAGCCGGCATCAGCCGCAATTAAGTCCGGCTTTTTACTTAAACCTTTTTTAAAGGAACTTAGAGGAAAGCCATAACCCAGGATGGCGGTAGTTGATAGAATTTTAAAAGGCGGGAGTTTCTTTCTTTTTTCCATTTATTTTTTCTCCCCGTATTTCAATTTAAGAACCTGAATGATTCTTTCCATTTCATTATTAACAATCATAAAACCTTCATCAAAACCCATGCCCGGCTTGGCCAGCATCCGGTCCGGACGGGTAGCCATAGCCACATGAACACAGGTCAAAGCGGAGAGGTCAGTCTCGTTGCAGGTTCCGCCCTGATAAGCTTCGACTCCGTGCTGGCGGCAGTAAAGATTGCTTTCAGCCACATTCTGAATCCCGCCGAGATCAGGGGTTTTAATCTGAATCATATGGCAGGCCCGGGCATCGGTAAACTCTTTGATATCCTCCAGAGTGTTACAATGTTCATCAGCCACGATCTTGACTTTTGAGCCTGAAGACTCGAGTTTCCTGGTGATAGCGGCCAGAGCTTCGAGTTGCCGGTATTTCTCTTCCAGATCAACCGGGCCTTCGATATAAAGATTAAAGTCTTCAACTTCCTTCTCGAGCGAAGCTAAGTAATCGGCTACTCTTTCCAGATTAGCCTCAAAAATCAGGCCAATGGTGCCATAAACATCAATGTGAATATCTGGATGATAATTGCTGCTCCTTCTGAGCTTTTTAATCCGGCTGACCAGCCACCTCAGATACTCGCGCAGCTTTTCTCCGTCCCGGCCCAGTTTATCATCAACATTGTTAATCAGGGCATGGGGCAGGGCATCAACTTCTTTCAGGATCATTTTATCGGCATTAAGATAACGGTCATCTCCGGACTGAGCAAAGATCTTGACCCGTTCGGGGATAACCGGCAGGTTATATTCTTCACAAATTATTTCCGCCTTTAATTTTTTTTCGGCCAGAGCCCGGGCAGCCAGCAAGGCCTGGGATAAGCCATACCGGATAGCTGTGTGCATTTTCTGGCCTTTAAAGGTCAGATTCTCAAATTTACCGGCCATGATCCGGAATGATTCAATTTCCATCCCGGTCAGTCTGGGCTTGAGCTCGCGCTCCATAAACGGCAGATAATGAGCAGCCAGAAAAAGCGGATCTCGCCCGCCTACGCCAGAGTATTGAACAGCGGCGCAATCACCGGCGGCCAGCTGCCCGTCCTCAAGTTCTAACAGAATGGAAATACATTCGCCAGCCTGCCTGATGGTGCTAAAACCTTTAGTCACCGGCTGACCTTCATAGACAAAGCCGTCCAGCTTAGCGCCTTTTTTTATAGCTTTCTGGTCATCAAAGAAAAAAGCTGATTTTCCTGGAACAAACAGGACATTTTTGATTTTCATCTTGGCCTCCCAACCAATTTTCCTTTGCTTATGGCATAAATATCATCTGTCACCATTTCAAAAGAAATAGGCCGGCCTTCGGCCCGCGCCCTTTCGTTCAACCGTTCCCGGTGATAAGCCATGATTTCATCGCTCAATGGCAGGTTACCCTGATTGAAGATCCGGATAAAACCTTCATTGTCTCTCATGGGAATAATTTTCCCGTGATTATAAATCGAAGGAGCAAAAGGAATATCCAGAACCCCGGCTTCAAAAGCAGCCACCGCCCCGGTGGCGATATCCCCTTTGCCCAGCTCATAGATTTTATCCATCAAACAACGGACCTCCTTTTTAATAAGTTCCAGCTCCGGGCGGATAGCCTCTGGCTGAAGAACTATCTGATCTTCCACCATATTAATCGCCTGGCGGGTGGCCCTGAGCCCCTGAGCATTAGCTTCCTTGGTCGGTATTCCCATGGCTTCATGAGGAGACTTGACAATGACCTTCTCTGCTCCGGACAACCTGGCCACGATGGCGCCAAAAGCGATGACTGAAAAGGCTTTAGCCTCATCTTCGGGAAAACCACCCATCCATTGATGGAAGACCGTGGTCAATTCAAAATCATCAAAGCCAGCCTGGTGAAAGTAGCCTTCGGCCAGTTCCCGGAGAGAAGCCAAGGCGGCAACATCCTGAATGATATTGCCGCCTTGCCCATATCCCAGGGTAATAGACTTGACACCCTGTTTGAGTGCCAGTAGCCCTTCTATTATCCCGGAAACGATAGAAATGCATGGCGGCACCAAGGTGCCGGTCAGAGGTCCGAATGGCTCACGGTTTATTTTGATTCCATTTTCTTCATACAGGCCAACCAGCCGGTCAACATACTGCCAGTCCCGGATGGATTTTTCGACAGGCACTCTTTTCGCATAGGGAATATTATAAGAAATGCCGCCTCCCTCGAAACTGGTAAAGCCGGCAGCTAAAGTAATCTCAGCCAGCAAACGGGCATCGGGTGTTCCATGACGGATCTGCAATGGCTTGCTGAGGCTTTCCACCACCCGGCGGCAGCCTTCAACTCCATAATTAACGGCCGGAAAGCCGTTGAGCATCGAGGTCCCGGCCTGTTTTGATTTTTCAATTCCTTTTTCTGCCTCTTCATACCTGTTCTGCCTGGTATAGGCGTCAATCGTCGTCGGGAGCAGGTCAGCCTGGCCTTCAGTTTCCAGATAGCGCAGAAGTTTAATATGATCATCTATCAAAGCTACCCCAGCCCGGGGCTGAAGCCTGGTCTGGTGTTTTTTCCTGGCCTGGCTCATGACCAGGGCAAAGCGCCTCTCTTCTGGAATTGTCCGGTGGAATTTCAGGCCCTCTTCTATCGAGACATTCCGGCCGGTCGGCCAGGTCTGCAGGACATCTTTTCTTATTTCATAAAATTCCTTCAGGTCTATTTTTTCGTCTTTAATCATGGCTTTCACCCTTCTGACTTAAATTTTCAACGGAAGCAACCGCTAAAGAGGCTGCTTCCCGAGGATATTTTTCAACCAGATTCCCCAGCACCGAGAATAAATAATGACGGTCACGGTAAAAAGAAGGCCTGTCCGGCAGGAGCTTCTTCTCCTCGCCATAAGTTCTGAGCTTTCTAAGAGGGATAGCCATGACCGCCGTTGATTTTTCTGCAGACAGAAAGCCGCCACTGCCAATAATGGCTTTGACTCTTCTCAGGTCCTTTCCAGTTTGAACGTAGACTCTTCCCTGAGGCGTATAAACTTCTCGCCACCCCCCGCTGTGCCTCAAAGCGGCATAATAAACACAGGCTTCAGCCAGGATCTGGTCCAGTTTTTTTTCAGTCTGAGATTCAGGCAAATAATCCAGGCGGCTCGAAATCCTGTTGACAAATTCTTCCATTTCCTTTAGCTCAAAGCCTTCTTCCCGCAAACGGTCTTCTAGATAGGTCTGGCCAGTTTCAAAAAGCGAGCGGGCTGAGACTCTCAGGCCCAGGTCTCCTTCCACCGTCCTTTTGACCTTAGGCTCCCTGATTCCCTTGAGAACCACTGTATCAGTTTCAAGATAAGATTCGGTATTGGAATAAAAATCAGTCGTAGCCCCGCCAATATCAATGACTGCCAGATCTGACCATTCCTCATAGAATTCTGGAATAACTGAGATCAATTCAAACACCGCCAGCGGGGTTGGCTTGGGCTGGCTGCCGAACAGGTCAACTATTTCGGCCAGTCCCCGCCCGGCGACAATTCTCTTTAAAAATATTTCTCTTATCTTTTCCCTGACCGGCTCAATGTTCACCTGACCGACTTCCGGCATCAGGTTTTCGGTCACCAGGACTTCCCGGCTTTTCATTATATTGAGGACATCTTCAGCTACCGCCCTGTTGCCGGCATAGACAACCGGGCAGCTCAATCTGGAAGATTGGAGTTTTTTAGCATTCTCCAGGATATATTTACTGTTTCCACCATCAGTCCCGCCGCTGAACAGGACGATATCCGGGTTGAGCTTTTCGAGTTCACTGACATCGCCCGCGGTCAGAGCAAAAGCAAAACTTTTAACCACTTTTCCACCAGCCGACATGGCCGCCAATCTGGCTAATTGCAAAGTCAGATCAGGCACCAGGCCGATAGCGGCCAGCCTCAGCCCGCCTTTAGCTGAAGAAGAAAAGAAGATTTCAGATAGACCCTTAAGCTGTTCAAGAGGAGTCTGTCTGTCCTGATGAAGGAGCCTGGCTAAGGTTTCATGAAAGCCAACCACCAGATTGTCCTGGGTGGTCGGGACAGAGGTTTTTTCTTTAAGTTCAAACCCGGAGCCGGTCAGGACAAAGGCAGCACCTTTAGTCCAGGTCGAGCCGATATCAATGCTGATCACCGTCTTCATTGGCCGCTAACTCACTTAGGCCTCGAGCCTTCGGGCTCCTGCCCGTCATTCTGATCAGCCTGAGCAGCCTGACCCGGCAGTTGGTTCTGATTGCTCTGACCTTCATTTTCCTGTCCATTTAGACTCGAACCAAATTTTTCTTTGATATCCTGTCTCAGGAGTTCAGCCACCTGTTTAAGATCAACATCAGAGGGAAATACCCGGTCAAACCCCATTCTTTTAAATTTTTCTTCGACCACAGAAAAAGGTGTTTTGCCAACTACCAGATTTCCGCCCACATAGAGGACGATTGGCTCAAGGCCTTTTTCCAGGCACAAATCTCTGAAACCCTGACAGTCTATTTCCCCATGTCCATAAAGAGAAGAAACCAGAATGGCTCTGGCATTAGTCTCAATGGCAGCATCAATAAATTCCTGCTGGGAAACCATGACTCCAAGATTAACCACTTTAAATCCTTCAGAGGTAAAAAATAATTCCAGAATCTTGTTACCGACTGAATGACAATCCGAGCCGATAACTCCGATGACGATTGTGTCCTTTCCCATCTTCTTCTTTCTCCTGTTCTCAGGTTACTCGACTTCTCCCTATTCTTCGGCCAGTCTGAAAATTTGATTTCTGACGAGATCAGGTTATCAAGGAGTCAGTAGCTGGCTGATTCTTTCTTCGACATAAAGAAGGGAACCTCTCTCTATCTGATAGTCGAAGGTAATAACTTTTCCGCCTCGTTGAGTAAATTCCTGGACGGCTGCCATATTTTCTTTCTGGCGCTGAAGCTGATAGCCGGGCGGAACAAAGACCACGTCCAGGTTAGCCAGAAAGGCCGGCAACTTGTTTTCATCTTTCAGAAACAGGCAGGGAACTGAACCTGTGGCTAAACCCATATCTTTCAATCTGGCCACCACCCTGGCTAAAAAATTCTGGCTTTCGCAGACCACTCCCAGCCTCTGCACCGGGCTCAAACCGGCCATTTCAATAATTGTTTCTTGACTGGGAGAAACGGCCATCTGAATCAACCTGTCTTTAAGGGCTGGCACTTTGCCAAGAAGTTCACTGTAATGGGTGCTGGTAGTCAGAATGAGGTCAAAGGGCTGCAGCCGGCGCTCGGCTTCCGGCTCAGCTACAATTTCATCCAGCAGAAATCTTGAAACCCTAACGTGTTTTAAAAAAATTAATTGGCGTTCAAAAATGCTTAGGCTTTCCGGGTTGCAGTCAACTACCGCCACATTAAAATTTTCGAGTTTTTCCTCTCTCTGAATAATGGCCAGTTCAAAAAATGTCCTTATTTCCTGATAAGAAAAATTCATTCCCCGGAGCTGATCCAGAAGATTATCAATAATTTTTTGAGCCCTTTCTTTCCTTCCCGAAGGAATTATATCTTGCCGGGAAGAAACGAAAGTGCCGCGGCCCTGGGTAGTTTCAATGATTCCGTCTCTGGACATAACTTCATAGGCTTTTTTAACTGTTCCGCGAGCTAGATTAAGTTGAGAAGCCAATTCCCGTTCGGTAGGTAGCTTATCACCTGGATGCAGACGGCCTTCATGAATCATCGAAGTAATCTGCTTTATAATCTGGCGATAGGCTGGTACCGGGCTTTTTTTGTCAACCAAAATGTTTGTCACCATGCTTAACCTCTTTAAGATATCTTAAGATATATACCATAATATACCAGAATAGTCCAATTTTCAAGAAAAAAAGTGCCAGGACTTCTTGATTTTGTCCTAAGTGAAAGTTTAGACCCAGTTCTTCGTCAAAATAATGAGGACAATAAGCCAGTAGTTAGACAGGGGATTTTGGCCTGGCTTTATAGTTAGAGTTAAAAAGGGTAAAATATGAGCGCCAAAATGCCGACAGTGAGAAAAGGAGAGCAGTTTACTAAATACCTGCCTGGAATTCTGGCCATAGCCTTCGCTGTCTGGCTGGTTTTCCCTTTAATCAGACTTGACCAATCAGATTATGCCCGGGCTAAGGTGCTGGTTTACCGGCTGGCCCTGGGCATCACCATCTTGATTCTCATTCTGGGGAAAATGGGCTTTGACCTCTTTTTCCCGCAGGGTATAGCCAAGAAAGTTTCTAACCTCAAATCAATAGCCTTTATTATCTTTGGTATCCTCATTCTGGCTTTTGTCGTTTTTATTATCTTTAAGGCTGGCTCATTATTTATCAGCAGTTATCCTCAAACGACTGACTATAATTTATAAAGTTAGTTAGCTGGCCGCTTGATGGTTGTTTTTTTATTTAAATATTTCCCTGTTTCTACCGATGATCACAGCCGCCACGATGAAGTAAAGCAGAGTCTGAAGGCCTTCAGTCAGAGGATGGAGGACAAAAAGCTCGTCGACAAAATTGATCATGAAATGAAAAAGAATAGCCGCCAGGGTGCTTTTTTTATTTTTATAAAATAGATAAGTAAAGATAGCTGACTTAGGGAAGCATTGGAGAAAATAAAATATTACCAGCCAGGGGCTGGAAGACTTGGCCTGAAGGGGGTAACCTTTGACCAGAAAAAGGGGTATCGTCCAGACAGCGGCGACTGCCGCTATCAACATACTGGCTTTAAAACCGGACATTAAACTTTTTAATTTATCCAGCCAGTAGCCACGCCAGCCCAGCTCTTCTGGAAATGGTCCGACAAAAAAAGTATAAAAAACAAAGATCAGGATTGAGGGAAGATGAGCTCTGACCTGATTAGCCAGTTTCAGTTGAGAGAGAGGTTGGCCTAAGGCCCAGGAAATCAGGATCGCCGCCAGAGTAATCAACAAAGGGATCAAGAAAATTTCACGGTAACCTCTTTTGGTAATCAGGGTAGGATCAAAGACCCGACGCCAGTAATCCCAGTTTTCCTCAGACTCCTCGCTCAGAAGCAAAAAAGCAATAGCCACTAAAGCCGGGATCAGCAAACCAGCCAGTAAAAGAACCTTGACCGCCAGGTTTTCGACCCCCCGGCCGGTGGAAATAGCCAGAAACCAGGGAAGCCAGGTCAGGCCCAGGACAAACGGTATATATAGATAAGGGTTAATCTGGATCTTTTTTAAAGGCATGGCCGCCTCCTCGAAAACTAACCTTATTAAAATATAAAAAAAGTTCCAGACAATAAAGAACTTTTTTAGCCGGTCTGTTGTGGCCAGACCCAGCTGCCGGTCAATCAAATATTAATTTTTATCCGAATTGCCTTTTATCTGCAACTTTGATCAGGCTGGCATTAGCCAAGAAAATGAAATAAAATGAATGTATAAAAACAAAATCTGGAGATAAAAATGAGAGCGATCTATCTGACTGGCCTGAGACAGGCCAGAGTCGAACAGCAGCCTGAGCCAGATTTTCAATCTCCTGATTCGGTTATTCTTAAAACCAGAGTGGCCGGGCTCTGTGGCAGCGATCTCCATTATTTTATTTCAGACTCAGTGGGCGGGGATGCGGTTCATTATCCCTGGATAGCTGGACATGAATGCTCGGCAGAGGTTATAAAAACCGGGCCAGAGGTGAAAAAATACAGGCCAGGACAATTGGTGGTGGTAGAACCTTCTATTTCTTGCGGCGTCTGCGACCAGTGCCTGTCCGGCCGGTTCAATACCTGCCGGACGATCAAATTCCTCGGTCATCCGGGAGAGCTGGCCGGATGTTTTGCCGACTATTTTGTCATGCCGGAAAAGAACCTGCTTCCCCTGCCGGCTGGCTTGTCTCCTGAAGAAGGTATGTTAGCTGAGCCTCTATCCATTGCCGGTCATGCCTTGAAACTGGCCTCAATTGAAAATTCGGCTACAGTCGGAGTTCTGGGGACCGGGCCAATTGGACTCCTGCTGATTATGCTCCTCAAGCACCGCGAATTCAGCTCGATTTTTGCTACTGACCGCTCTGAAGCCCGGGTGGACGCTGCCTTTAAAGCCGGAGCCAGCTGGGCAGCTAACGTCGAAGAGGAAGATATTATTTCGGAAATCGCGGCCCGCCAGCCTCTGGGCTTGGATGTAGTTTTTGAAGTCAGCGGAGACCCGGAGGCTATTGACCAGGCAGTTGAACTGGTTAAACCAGGAGGAAAAATAATCCAGGTAGGCATTCCCCTGCCAGAAAGAATAGCCTACCCCCAGAACAAGCTTCGGAGAAAGGAAATAACCATCATCAACAGCCGCCGGCAAAACAAATGTCTGGAAGAGTCATTGCGCCTGCTGGCCGAAAAAAAATTAAAGGCCGCCTGGCTGGTAACCCACCGTTTTCAGCCTGAGGAAGCTCAGTCAGCCTTCACTAAGGCTGCCGACCGGCTGGATGGAGTCTTGAAAGCCACCTTCATCTTTTGATAGCCTGGCAGAAAAATTTTCAACTCTGAGGCTTTTCCCCTGAAAAAAATAATTCAACCAGAGCGGACTGAGGTTCCGGGCGGCAGCTGGTTTTGAGAGATAAAACCAGGATAAGAATCATCAACAGCTTTTTGATCGCCTAAAAAACGACACCCAGAACTAAGGATAATCTTCCTCCACCGATTTTGAAATCAACCCCTTCATAAGTATCCTTGGCCTGACAGTAACCGACTTCTATCCCGCTGAACAAGAATTTTTGTTGATAATAGATTCCAGCCTCAAGATTCAGCCCGGCTTTATGGCCGCTGATCGTTAAATCCATGGCCTCTTCTTTATAGGAAGCATTGACTGCTCCCGCTCCGATAAAGATTCTCAGGTGCTTTCCGATCAGCGGGAAATAGCCTAAGCCGCCGCCATAAAACTGCTGCCGGGAATGAGCCGGTAGCTCGAGATCTGGAGTTGTCCCATCTTTGGAACCGGTCATAAAAAGCCCATAAACATAAAGGTGATCAAAGACCCTGACTCCCAGTTTAAACTCAGGGGCAAACAGTGTTTCTCCATAGATATTTTTATAACCGGCATCGGCCGGGAAAATATAGCCGCCGCTAAAAGCCAGCACTATTTTCTCAGCCGCCAGGCCATAAGTACCAGCCAGAGAGATCAGAAAAAAAGTTAAAAGAAAGATCAGGGCAGGTTTAATCTTTTTATTCCTGAGACAACTTCCGGGCATTTTTTTCATCGGTCCGCTCTCCTTTGCTTTATCTTAAAGCCACAGAAAACTGCCTGGCCGGCAGCAATTAATGGCTCCTCTTATTGCTGTTCCTGTCTTTTGCTGCCAGTCACTTCTTCTTTAGATTACTTATCAAAAAAACGGCCTTTATGTCAAATTTTCACCAGTTCCCGGAAGAAGCAAAGGTCAGGCAGTCGTTTTACCTGACGGATCTTTGAAACTAGCTTGTCATTGAACAAAGTTTCTGATAAAAACCATTGATGATCAATAGCCGGATTGATTAAACTAAAATAAAGTGAAGAGTCAAACCTTGAAGCTCTGGCCAGGCCATCAACCATTTAATTTCTGGTTAAGGCCAGTTAAATCCGGATTAAGCCGGCTTTATCTTGGGGATCAGGTAGTCTGTTCAAAGTTCAGAAGGAAGAATACCCATAACTTATCAGACCTGGCTGCAATCTGGATTTTGCTTCTGATGGTCTTTAGTCAGCCAGTATTTCCTCTTGGCCAGGATACTCAGTTCAGGGAAGAAATCCCCTCCAAAAATCTTCAGCTATTGGAACCAGCTGATTCCATGGAGGTTCGCCTCTTAAAGGCTGCCCGGGTTGTTCCTTCCACCCGGCAATTAACCTGGCAGACAAGAGAGCTGGCCGCCTTCATCCATTTCGGGCTGAATACCTTCACCGATAAGGAATTAGGAGAAGGGACAGAAGAGCCGGCTCTGTTTAATCCAGCCGCTTTTAATGCCGGGCAGTGGGCCAGAGTCCTGAAGGAAGCTGGTTTTCAGATGATTATCATCACCGCCAAGCATCATGACGGCTTTTGCCTCTGGCCAACGGAGACGACCGGTTATTCGGTCAAAAAAAGCCCCTGGCACCAGGGCCGGGGCGATGTGATCGGGAAGGTAGCTGCCGCCTGCCGGCAAGAAGGCCTGGCCTTTGGCTTCTATCTTTCACCCTGGGACAGGCACGAGAAAAGTTATGGAACTCCAGCTTACAATGAATTCTTCCGTGCCCAGCTTACAGAGCTTTTGACCAATTATGGGCCGGTAGCTGAAGTCTGGTTAGACGGCTACTGCGGAGAAGGTCCAAACGGACGGAAGCAGGAATATGACTGGGGCTCTTATTATGAACTAATTCGCCGGCTCCAGCCAGAAGCTGTTATTGCTATCAGCGGTCCGGATGTTCGCTGGGTTGGCAACGAAAGCGGTTTGGGCCGGGAAACAGAATGGAGTGTCCTGCCGCTAACCAGACCAGAAGAAGAACTGGCTAAGTTAAGCCGGGGAGAGACCACACTCGAAGGAATTTTCCGGCCGTTAAATCTTATGGGGGAAGACCTGGGCAGCCGGGAGAAAATTCTTCAGGCCAGAGCCCTATTCTGGTACCCGGCTGAGGTTGATGTCTCTATCCGGCCAGGCTGGTTTTATCACCAGGACCAGAATAATCAGGTTAAAACCGGTCAGGAGCTGTTCAAACTTTACCTTCAATCGGCCGGGAGAAATTCAGTTCTGCTCTTAAATGTGCCACCTGACAGAAGAGGCCTCCTGGCTGAGGAGGATGTCAACTCTCTCCAGGATTTTCAGCGGCTGGTTGAGGCCTCATTTAAGAAAAATCTGGCCACCGGGGCCAGAGTCAGAGCTCGAAGCGCTATGGCCGGTCACCCGGTAGAATCAGTTATTAGCAATGTTCCCGGAAAATACTGGCTGGCGGCTGATGGGGTTGAACCAGTCATTATCGAGCTCGAATTAAGAGACCAGGCCATCTTTAACTGTCTGGAACTCCAGGAAGAAATTAGCCTGGGACAGAGAATAGAAGCTTTTAGGCTGGAAAACTGGGACGGGCAGGGCTGGCATCAAATATGTAGCGGAACAACTGTTGGTTACAGGCGGCTGGTTACTTTCCCCGAAATTTCGGCTAAGAAGCTCAGATTGGTCATTACTTCGTCCCGTTCCGCTCCCACCTTAAAAAAGATAGGCCTTTATAAACTGGCCGTCCCTTTCATAAATTCATAGTTTTATTCAGGCCGGGACTTATGCTTATTGGTGGTTTCCTGATAAATGACCGCTAACTATTATAGCCGGCTAGCCAGGACAATTGACTTCAGGTCTTTTTCTTCTTTTCAAAAACTTTAAGTCTCCTGTCAATAGAACCTGACGACAAATTTCCTTCTCAGTTGGTGGTCCATTGTTCTCGCCGTTTTTACCTTTTCCTTTAGCCTCATTCTTAGCCCGGAGATAAAATGATCCAGCCAGCATTTTCGCGGGCAGTGAAGAATCATTTTCGGCTGAATTTTAGGGAGCTATTTAATTGACAGCCAAAATAGCCCGGCTTAGAATATTAAAGGAGGCAAAAGATGAAAAAAAAGGACTTGATTCTAATCATAGCTATTGCCCTTCTGGGCTCAGGTTGTGTAACGGAAAAAAGGGCTGGCTCGGATTTAGAATTTAATCAGCATCTGAGCGCTGCCACAAAATATTTTCAGCAGGAAAATTATTCTTTGGCCCGGCAGGAGCTAAACCTGGCTTTAAATATCGATGCCAAATCAGTTCGGGTCAACAACCTGATGGGCCTGACTTATTTTAAAGAGAAAAACTATGATCTGGCCGAAACCTACTTTCAGAAGACGGTTAAAATTGATCCCCAATATGCCACTGGCTACCTTAATCTCGGGGCTATTTATGCCATGAGAGAATCCTATTCAAAAGCCAGGGATTATTATGAGAAGGCTATAGCTATTTCACCTGACCTGGCGGCTGGCTATTACAGCCTGGCGACCATCTGTTTCCAGTTGAACGATAAAGAGCGGGGCTTTAATTATCTTAAAAAGGGCCTCGAGCTTGATCCTAACTATCTGGAAGAGCATGCCAGCTCGCTCAGCGGCTTGCCGATGAAGGGCTCGGCCTTAGCTGATCTCTATTTTAATTTCGCCAAAGTTTTTGCCAGCCGGGGAGAGGTGGAAAAAGCCGTTGAATATTTAAAAAAAGCCAGGCAGAATGGTTTTAAAAACTGGAAATTAATAGAAGAATCACCAGAATTTGCTGCCAT
>JAGOPD010000042.1 GCA_017992175.1 Candidatus Saccharicenans sp. | reverse complement strand
CCGGCCAGGAGCCTGTTCTGGTCAGGGCTCATTCTCAATGCCTGACCGGCGATGCCTTTGGCTCCTTGCGCTGCGATTGCGGCGATCAGCTGCATCTCTCAATGGAAATGATTGAAAAGGAAGGCCGGGGACTTGTTCTTTATATGCTGAATCATGAAGGCCGGGGCATCGGCCTGGCCAATAAAATCAAAGCCTACGCCCTTCAGGATGAGGGAGCTGACACGGTTGAAGCTAACTGCCGGCTGGGCTTTAAACCTGATCAGCGCGATTACGGCATCGGTGCTCAGATTATGGCGGCCCTGGGAATAAGAAAAATCAGATTGATTACCAATAATCCCCGCAAATTCCGCGGGCTGAGCGGCTATGGCCTGGAAATTGTGGAAAGAGTTCCGATTCAGATCCCCCCTAATGAAGAAAACCTGGAATATCTAAAAACCAAAAAAGAAAAAATGGGCCATCTGCTGGATATCACCTGAAGATTCAAAAAAATTTCAGCTAATGTTCCCGCCGGACAGGTTTAGAGCTGTTTTATCTTTGAATCCAGAATGAAAGTCACCGGCCCGTCATTGACCAGATAAACGTCCATCATGGCCTGAAAGACGCCGGTTTCCACCTTCAGCCCGCTGGCCTCGAGCCGGTCAATAAAATAATTAAAAAGATTGGCTGCCCGGTCCGGGGATTCAGCCTGGTCAAAACTTGGCCGCCGGCCCTTTTTGATTGAGGCAGCTAAGGTAAATTGAGAGACGGCCAGAATGCTCCCGCCGGTCTCCTTCAAAGACAGGTTCATTTTCCCTGCCTCGTCCGGAAAAATGCGCAATTCAATTACTTTACCGGCTAAGTAATCAGCCTCAACTTCCCGGTCCCCTTTTTCGATGCCAACCAGGAGGCAAACCCCGGATCCAATTTCACCGGCTATTTTTCCTTCGACCAGGACTCTGGCTTCTTTTACTCTTTGTAAGACTATCTTCACTTTTTGAGCTCCTCCTGCCGCCGGTTTGGTAGCCTTAGAACAAACCCGGTCCAGTTGACTTTAAACTTTGAATATTCTATCATAATGCCCTCTAAAGGAGATACAGATGGCACTGAGACACAAATCAGCTATCAAGCAGCATCGTCAAAGCCTTAAGCATCAGGCTATCAACCAGAGAAATAAATCTCTGATGAAAACCTATGTTAAAAAAGTCAGAGAAGCCATAGCCAGCGGCGACCATCAAGCAGCGATTGAACTGCTGCCAAAAGCCATCAAGGCTATTGATCAGACTGTGGCCAAGGGGGCCATTCACCAGAATACAGGTTCCCGCTATAAGTCGCGTCTGTCCAAACAGGTCATGGGTCTGAAATCGCAGGCCAGCTGACCTCAACCAGTTTTTTTATCCCTTAAAGTAAAATAATCTAAAAGAAAAGTCTCTATCAATATTTCCGGCTCGAGGTCGCTGCTCTTCAGGCTTAGATCGAGCCTGGCCAGCCGGTGAATCAGTTCGTCCAGTTCTTTCTGGCTAAAAGCTTCGAGGTTAGCTGCCAAAGCCTGGAGCTTCCGGTCGAACAGGCTCCAGCCTTCAACAATTTGCGGATGCGATTTTTTAAAAATTTCCTTGACCGGTTTCTTAAGCCTCTCAACCTCAACTTTCGCCTGATTTAAGGAAATGATATAACGGCTGATGGAGGCCAAGTAATTCAGTATATCAGCTGCTGCTGGCTCGGCTGCGAAAAAACTGCGGTTAAGACTTAAAGCTTCCTCCAGCTGGCCTGATTCCAGAGCTTCTTCCAGAGCAAAACGGTCATAATTCCGGCGAGCAGCACAAACTTCCAGAACGTCTTCTTCGGTTATTTCATTTTCTTTCTGAGGGTAAAGACTGAGCTTTTCCAGTTCCTGGCTCAGAGTGAGCAGTTCCGGGCCGCAGAGGTCGAGCAATCTCCTGGCCGCCCCGGGCTTCATCTTTTTTCCTCTCAATCTCAGCTCTTCGTTCAGCCAGACAAGAAGCTCGCTTTCCTTCGGAGTTTTTATTTCGAGGGTCTGGAAAAAACTTTTATTCCGGTTCTCCAGTCCCTGGAAAAAATTGAAAAGCTTCTGGCCCCGTTTAAGTTTTCCCTGGAAAATAATGACCAGAAAAACATGGTCAGGAGGCTGCTCGAAATAACGGGACAGGGCCTCTTCAGCCGGAGCGATCAACTGCCGGTAAGCCTTATCTCCAGCCTGCCAATCGCCATTCTCATAATCAGGAAAATAAATAATAAATATTCTGTCCCGGCCCGAAGAAAACATATCCAGGCTCGAAGCTTCATCCAGAATCTCAGCCCAGTCAGTTTCAAAAAGAAAATAAGCCTTGAATTCAGGCCCGTTTTCGCCCAGGCGACTGGCGGCTTTAAATTTATCAAGATAAAGCCTGGCGGCTAAGGCCTGGTCGCCATAAATAAAGGTTCCGGGCTTTAAATTTTGAGGAGAAAGAAGTTTCTCCAGAGTACGGCTAAAAATTTCTCTCGAAGCCATTTAAAAACCTTCCAGCAGGCTGACCACTAATTGCCTGGCAAATTTTTCAGCTAAGCGGTCAATCGCCTGATTTTCCATCGTTTCGTAATCGAGCCCGGCCGGGACTTCATATTCATCTACATAGGTAAAATTATCATCGGCAAAAAGTATCTGATCAGTCAGAAGATCGGTAAAGACTACACTGGTCACGACAGTTATCTTATAGCGGCTGGCAGCTCCTTCCGAACTAAAGGCAATGGGCTGAACTTTAAAAGAGGTAATCTCCCCGGCCAGCAGGCCCTGAGCTTTATTCTGGTCTGGTTCAATGCTCACCCGGGCTCTGGCAATGAGTTCATTAATGACACTTCTGGTCAATTTAAGATCAAGTTCAAACCGTCCAGAGCTATTGTTAAAAACCGGTACACAGATCCGCTTCATCCCGGGCGGCCAGACACTGCCCCGGCCCCGCAGCTGATAGCCACAGGCCGA
Source organism: Candidatus Saccharicenans sp. (assembly GCA_017992175.1). Taxonomy (GTDB): domain Bacteria; phylum Acidobacteriota; class Aminicenantia; order Aminicenantales; family Saccharicenantaceae; genus Saccharicenans. The sequence continues at coordinate 1,402 of JAGOPD010000042.1, read as the reverse complement.
AACCGAAATTACGACCAGAGCCAGTAGCAGCCAGCTGCTGATATATTTTTTAAAAAATTGCATCTAACCCCGGAGGTCAGACGACCAGGCTGACCAGTTTATTTTTTACACAGACAATTTTTTTCGGCTCTCGTCCGCCGAGCAATTCCTGGATGCGGGGCAGGCTCAGGGCTTTTTCCTTGAGAAGCTCCTCTTCAGTCTCAGCCTCCACTTCAAATTTATCCCGGAGCTTGCCGTTAATCTGGACCACAATGGTAATCATCTCTTCTTTAGCCAGCTCCGGGTTATAAGAAGGCCAGCTGGTTTGAGCCACCAGGGTTGTCCGGCCGGTTTTCTGCCAGAGCTCTTCGGCCAGATGAGGAGCAAAAGGCCCCAGCAAAAGAATCAAATCAGTTAGAGCTTCTGCCAGGAGCTCTCTTCCCTCCCGGCTCTGTCTCAGGAGGTCCCTGTCTTTTTTCAGGCTATTGGTTAACTCCATCAGAGCTGAAATGGCTGTATTCAAATGAAAACGCTGCTCTATATCATCGGTGACTTTCTTTATGGTCTGATGAAGCTTCTTACTGAGCCGCTGAAAACTGGCCTCGTCAAATTGCCCGGCGGCTATCACTCCCTTCTCCTGGAAGAGATCCAGGTTTTCTTCTACCAGATTCCAGATTCTCAGAATGAAGCGGTAGCAACCTTCCAGCCCTTCCTCTGACCAGGCAAATTCTTTTTCGGGTGGAGAGGCAAAGAGGATAAAAATCCGGAGGGCATCAGCTCCGTAAGTTTTGACCATCTCGTCCGGGTCAACCACATTGCCCCGTGATTTCGACATGGCCGAGCCGTCTTTAGTTACCATGCCCTGAGCCAGATAGTGGGGAAATGGTTCATCAATCCGGGTCAGGCCCAGATCCCGCAAATACTTGGTGAAAAAGCGGGAATAAATTAGATGAAGAATAGCATGCTCGACACCGCCAATATAAAGATCAACCGGCAGCCAGTAAGCTGCTTTTTCAGGTTTAAAAGGCAGTCTGGTTTCGCGGGGAGAACAATAACGGAAAAAATACCAGGAAGAATCAACAAAAGTATCCATGGTATCAGTCTCGCGCCTAGCTGGCCCGCCGCATTGGGGGCAGGTAGTCTTAACAAACTCCGGGATTTTTTCGAGGGGTGAGCCCTCTTCGCCGGTAAACTCCGCTTTAAAGGGTATTTCCACCGGCAACTGGTCATAAGGAACGGGTTGAAGACCGCATTTCTCACAATAAATAACCGGAATCGGCGTTCCCCAGTAGCGCTGACGGGAAATGCCCCAATCACGGAGGCGATAGGTAACACTTTTCCGGCCAAAGCCTTTGGCCTCAGCCACCGCCGCCATTTTCTCCATGGCCTCTTCTGAGCTCAAGCCATTAAACTCCCCGGAATT
>JAGOPD010000017.1 GCA_017992175.1 Candidatus Saccharicenans sp. | reverse complement strand
TAGAAAATCACAACAGCTCTAATCTGGAGCTTTCTAAACTCAGTCTTAAAAATGGCGACATCATAGAAGTTACCGTTTCAGACCCGACTGATTTTGCCCGTGATCCGAAATGGATAAATGGACCCAGGTTGACTCAGAGCCGCAAATTTACGGTGGGAAAGCATCTGCCTTCAAAAGAAGTAGAGGCGAAGTTTACCAGATCGACACCGACCATCAGACCGGTGGGCGGCCAGGAAGTCGTCTTTGTGGAAACGACCCACCCTACAGACCGGGTGCTGACTGTAACCTGGAGTCTTAATGGCAAAGTGTTAGCCAATCCCTTTAACAGCCGTTGTCTTAATCTGGCTAAACTCAAGTTGCCCCGGGGCACCTTCAAACTTACGGCCACTCTGGCTGATCCTGCTGAGCCCAACGGCCAGACAGACAGCCTTAACTGGTCAGTTGACAACGTTCTTCCGACAGCTCCACGAAAGCTTTCCAAACCCCTGGCCACCATTGCCGACCAGGTGGAGCATAATGTTTACTTCAATGAATTTGAAATGCTGCTTGAGCCTCAAGATGATCAGACCGGATATGACCAGCCTCTATATGTAGCCGCAGAATTCCAGCTGGATAGAGGCGGCTGGTACAATTATTTTGGTTTTCCTGATAAACCATTCGGAACGCCATTTAAATTTACACCGTCCGGTATAGAAGTTAGAGGGTTAATCTATGGCAGCCTGGGCCCGGGCGGACACGCCAAGGCACCCTTTGAGCAACTTTACCTTAATCATGAAATCTTCGGTACCTTCTGGCCCGGATATGGTACTCATATGATTGAACATCGGGCCATTGACCCGGCCGGAAATATTGGCGAGCCTGAGATGTTTAAAGCCACAGTTTTGCCGGGAAAATCACCTGAGGCTACAACCACCGTGACTGGCCAGCATAAAGGAACGCTGGTGGTTGAAAAAGGGGTAACTCTCATTGATGGGGCAACCATCACAGGTGGAGTGGTGGTTAAACCCGGCGCCTCGCTGGTTGTGTCTGATGGTTCAAAGATCGAAGGAGATTTGAAGGCTGACAGAGCGGCAGTTATCCACCTCTTCGGTGCGACTGTCAACGGGAAGGCTTCGATCTCCGGGACGACAGACGATGTGATCATCGCCGGCTCAAAATTCAAGCGGACACTGACTGTCATTGGCAGCAAATCCCAGGTGGTCAAATTCCCGAGCGGCAAATTGCACCAATATGGTGTAGCCCTGGTGGGCAATGCTATTGCGGGTGACCTGGTCTGTCTTAACAATGAACCAGGTGTCACGGATTTTGGTGCGCCCAACAGCGTCAGCGGAGTTAAGAAAGGTCAGGCCACCGCCTTATCCTAATGGGGTCGGGCCAGCACAATTTCTTTACAATCAATAAGATAACGACTGAATGAGGGGGGTGTGTTAGGTCAGACACATTGGTGACACTTAAGGTAAGATAGGTGTTACCATGTATATCCAACCTACGACTACTTATGGTTCACTGATTCCTGGCTCTGAGTACATCCGGTCTTTAGTCCGGCAGGGCACCATCTCTGAGGCTGCAGCCAGGAGGCTGCGGTGGCTGGATCATTATTACCAGCATAAGAATGCCCGGCTGACCTGTCGGTACTTTGGCATCTCACCCCAGACGTTTTATCGTTGGAAGAGGCGGTTTGACCCCTATGATCCGAGGACCCTGGAGGAAGAATCGCGTCGTCCTCTTCATGTGCGTCAGGCGGAGACACCTGGAACAGTGAGGGAGAGGATATTGGAGTTGAGCCAGGAGTATCCTCGTTGGGGCCGGGATAAGCTGGCAGTACTTCTGAAGAGAGAGGGAATCACGATTTCAGGGAGTACAGTAGGGCGGGAGATGGCCAAGCTCAAGGCCCGGGGTTTGCTGCTGGAACCAGAGAACGTCAGGATGGCTAAACTAGCCAGGAAGCGCAGGCGTAAACCCCGCTATGCCACCAGGATGCCCAGGGGATACCGGGTGGAAGCTCCCGGAGATCTGGTCCAGGTTGACACTCTCCGGGTCAGTCTTCTTCCCAATGAGCAGCGGTTCCATTTTAGTGCCTGAGACAAGGTCACCAGGTTAGTTGGCATGAAGGCCTATAAGAGACAGACCAGCACTGCTGCCGCTGACTTCTTTTATCACCTTAAAACCCGGTTTCCTTTCCCGATTAAAGCCATCCAGATCGATGGCGGCTCAGAGTTCATGGATCAGTTTGAAGAGGCTTGTGGGAGAGCTGAGATCCTGCTCTTTCAAAACCCTCCCCGCCAGCCAGAGCGTAATGGTGGAGTAGAGCGGAGCAACCGGACCCACCGGGAAGAGTTCTATGAAGTGGAGGATGTCTCGCTCAACCTTGAAGAACATAACCAGCAACTGGCCAGCTATGAATATGACCATAACTATATCCGGCCCCACTGGGCCCTGGAACTCAAAACCCCTATTGAGTATTATGTCCAGTGGGAGAAAATTCATAAACCCAAGGTGTCACCAATGTCCTGAACTGATACAAGACGCCTCAGGTTGCAGCCAAAGCCATGGGATAGGAGGTGATCGTATAAAATGGAGGACAAAATATGAAACGAACAATAATTGCCTTTTGTCTTTTGCTCTTATTAGCTATTTTGGTTCAAGCTGCTGACAAAGCTAAGGACAGCCGTTCGTTCACTTTAGCCATAAAAGGCGGTTGGGGGCATGCCAACATAGGCGACCTAAATGCTTATTATAAAACGCATTGTGCTGATGAGGTTTTTAACATCCCGGAAAATGAGGGGAACAGAATTCCACAACTAGGTTCAAGCTTTGCTGATTTAGAGATTGAAGGAGAGTTTTTCTTGGATAGGCATTTTAGTCTGGGGCTGGCACTTGGATTTCCTATCAGAAAATCTGATAAGGCAGTCTGGTATGTCAATTTCAATGGAAGCCTTCAACCCGTGGTGCTTAAACCCAAAGTGATTACCTATATTCCAATAAAACTTAATATCTATTACCACCTGCCACTTTCTTCTAAGGTACAATTACTGATTGGTGGAGGTCCTGGAATTTATCCTACTGAGATCAGGACCTTCGATGTTTCTAGTCACTTTCCTCTTGGTCTTCAGGTGGTTAGTGGACTAGAAATAAACTTGACTCAAAAGCTTTCTTTAATAGTTGACGGCGAATGGAGGTTAGCGAAAATAACTAATTTTAAAGGGGACGATTATTCTGGCAATGAAGCAACGTTATGGTATTACAAAATGAGGTATTTCGATACCGATATCTGGTGGGATGAGCTGATAGTAAGTAAATCTGCTCCTGAGGAGGACCCTTTAGGGGAAAAGTTTTATAAGGACCAGAGAAAGGCTCGCTATGATCTGAGTGGCTTTTCCATTCGCTTAGGGCTTAAGTTTGCCCTCTAAATGGGGTCGGGCCAGCGCATTTCGTTTATAATCAATAGGATAACACAAGTCTGAGGGAAAAAGCTGCTATCATCGCCTCTGCTGCTCTGTTTAACAAATTTAAAGCAGCTGACCACTAAAGTAGAATTTCTTCTGGAATATCACGCAGGTTGAAATTGGAAGCCATGCTGCGGCAGTAAGCACCAGCCATCAAGACGGCCAGAATCTGCCCTCGCTCCGGGCAGGGCATCAGCCGTTCCACGCCAAAAACGTCTCCCGTTTCGCACAGATGCCCGGCCACAGTTATTCTGTCTTTCTTGCCGCCATTAATCCGGCTGGCATTGACGATTTCATGGTAGGCTTCTTCATAGATGGCTGGCCGCGGCACAGTATTATAGGTCCCGGCGTTCACGCAGGCGAATAAATTTCCGTAGTTCCTTTTCAAATATTCGACTTTGACCAGCAACACCCCGGCTTCAGCCACCAGATATTTTCCAGGCTCAACGATGATGGCTTTTAATCCCAGCCTGGAATTTTCGACTTTATCAACAATGTAGGCAGCATATTCTTTAAGGGGGAAAAGCCTCTGCTCCGGACTGTATTTAGGCCCAAAACCGCCGCCAAAGTCGAGAAATTCCAGATCAAAGCCAGCCTGCTTCAGGTCCTTAGCTTTCTTTATCATCCGGTCAACTGCTTTAACTGCCACTGGAAAATCTTCCTCTGTCCAGCCAGAACCCAGGTGCTGATGAAGGCCAACCGGCCGAAACTTCAAAGCCCGGAGCTTTTTGAAGGTCTCGATGACTCTTGAGTCTTCTACGCCAAATTTAATCGGCGTTCCGTCAGAGCTCCGTTCGCCAGCCGTCACTGTTTTACTGGAAAAACCCCGTCCGAGTCCCGGATTCCAGCGAACAGAAACTCTAACCGGGCTCTTAATCCGCCGGCGTTTTCTGGCTGCTTCCAGGAGCTCTATCTGTTCATAAGCATCAATGTTTATAGTCACCCCGGGATGGGCCAGCACCCGCTCAAAATCTTTGTCGCTAAGCGAAGTGCCGGTAAACATGATCCGGTTTTCAGGGAAACCGGCTTTAATAGCCTTTTCTACTTCCGCCGGCGACACCGCATCAATCGAGGCGCCTTCTTTAAGAAGCATCTTTAACAGGCGGGGGTGATAATTGGCTTTCATGGCATAGCCAATTTTCACTTCGACTCCGGGTGGAGCTGGCTCGAAAGCCTGCCTTAAGTTCTTAAAATTAGCTAAAGCCTTTTTCAGGCTGTAAACATAAAGAGGAGTGCCGTTTTTTCTGGCCAGCTGTTCGGCCAATTGGTTTTCCAGATAAAGCTTGTTTTGTTTGACCTGTAAGAATTCATTTTCCCACCAGTTCATTTTATTATTCCTTTTCTTCTAAAAATTAAAAGTAAAAAACAAAAAATTAAAAGCTATGATTCAATACCCATTTTATCCCGGTTTCTATTATGTTTTATATTAATTTTTATGGCCGGGATGAACTTTGTCTTCTGATGCTTCACCTCCTTCCGGCCGGTTTTCCGGCCAGTTATCAAAGATATTTTTCTGGCCCTTAGCCAGGTTTTCGGCCAGTTCCCTCAAGACCGGATATTTCTCCAGCATAGTGCCCGGAATATTAAATTTTTCACCGGTCAGCCTGTTTTTAATCTGGAGAGCGTTGGCCAGGGCCTGCCCGCGGTAATGATTATTGGTAATGACAAAGACCCGGTTGCTGCCTTCAGCCAGTTTCTTAATCCGCCCTACCCAGTCTTCAAGTTCGTCTTTTGAGTAAAGATAATTATAACGTTCATCCCGCCCGGCATCTTCTTTGAACCAATTCTTATAATTTCGGCCATGAAGCCGGACATAAGAAAAATCCGGATTGGTGACCAGAGCTGAAGGCTTGATCGAATTATGGAAAACAGGTTGATCAATGTTGCAGAAGGCCACACTTTTTCCCTTAAGAAAATTATAAAACTCTGGCTGGTCCCAGGAAGAATGCCTGACCTCCAAGGCCAGAGGAAAGTCTGAAAAAAGCGACAGGAGTCTCTCCAGATATTCGCGGTTTTCATCGGAATTAATAAAAGACCAGGGAAACTGGATCAAAATCGCGGCCAGCCTCTGATTGACCGCCAGTGGGGCAATACCTCTTTTGAATTCATCGGCTAATTGCGGTGAGATATTTTCGCGCTGGTGAGTAAAAACCTGAAGGAGTTTAACTGTCAATAAAAAATCAGGATAAGCCTGGAGGCGCTTCAACCAGGAATAAGCCATGGAAACTGAGGCCGGGCGGTAAAAAGTCGAATTTATCTCGACCAGGTCAATCAAGCCGGCTAAATAGCTTAACGGGTGGAAACCTCGTCCTTTGACCTCTGGATAGACAATGCCTTCCCAGTCTTCATAGCTCCAGCCGGCGGTGCCGACATAATACTTTTTCATGTCGCCTAATTTTAATCTGTTTTCAGAGCGGCTTCAACCGGGCGGGTAGAAAAGTCAATTTAAGGGCTGAAAATCTGGACGGTTATTATGTTATAATCTTAGCATGCTGGACTTAAAAGTAATTCAGGAAAATTTTGAGGAAGTTAAGAAAAAACTGGCTAACCGGGGTCAACCTCAGGTGGTGACTGATCTGGATGAAGTCTATCATCTGTCAGCTGAGATTAAAGACCTGACTCAACAGGCCCAGGTTCGCCGGGAAAAAAGGAACAAAATATCAGACGAGGTCAAAAAACTGAAAATGACCGGTGGGGAGGTGTCGGGTCTGATTGAGGAATCGCGGCGAATTGGCGAAGAAATTACCGCCATAGAAAAAGAATCAAAAAACCTCGAGGAGAAACTAAAAAGTCTGCTTCTCCGCCTACCCAATATTCCCCATGACTCGGTTCCGGTGGGGAAAACGGCTGAGGACAATGTAGTGGTGAGAGCGGTCGGCCAGCCGCCCGTTTTTGACTTTGAGCCTCTGCCTCACTGGGATATTGGCACCAATCTCGGGATACTTGACTTTGAACGGGCGGCCAAAATTGCCGGTTCCCGTTTTGCTCTTTATTTCGGCCCGGGAGCCAGGCTGGAAAGAGCTCTGATTAGCTTTATGCTTGACCTTCATACTAAAGAGAAAGGCTTTAAAGAGGTTTTGCCCCCTTTTATTGCCAATGAAGCCAGCTTGACCGGCACCGGCAATCTGCCCAAATTTGCCGAAGACCTGTTCAAGCTCGAGGGCTTTGACTGGTATCTTATCCCTACTGCCGAGGTGCCGCTGACCAATATTTACCGGGGAGAAACGATTGATGGCGGGAAGCTCCCTGAGCGTTTTGTAGCTTATACGCCTTGTTTCCGGAGCGAAGCCGGTTCTTATGGGAAGGATATCAGAGGCCTGGTGCGCCAGCATCAGTTCAACAAAGTCGAAATGATGATTTTCTCCCTGCCCGAGAAATCACTGGATGAGCTGGAATATATGACCTCCTGTGCTGAGGAAGTCTTAAAACGCCTGGGCCTGGCTTACCGGGTGGTGGCCCTTTCGACCGGAGATATGGGTTTTGCCAGCGGGAAAACCTATGATCTTGAAGTCTGGATGCCGGCCAGAAACAGTTATATGGAAATTTCTTCCTGTTCTGATTGCTTTGATTTTCAGGCGCGCCGGGCTCAGATCAAGTTCAAAAGAGACCAGAAAGCCCGGCCTGAATTTGTTCATACCCTCAACGGCTCTGGACTGGCTATCGGCCGGACAGTCAGTGCCATTCTTGAGAATTATCAGCAGAAAGACGGCTCGGTCATTGTGCCCGAAGCTCTTCGTCCTTATCTTGGCGGACTCGAGGCTATCAAACGCTGAAGCGGCCGGCTGTGTTAGGTCAGATACATTGGTGACACTTGAGGTAAAGGTGTTGCCATGACTGATAACTCGGGTTAAAATGTTTCTTCCCGGAGGGATGGCCGAGTGGTTTAAGGCGGCGGTCTTGAAAACCGCTTTCCGGTTTCCGGAACGGGGGTTCGAATCCCTCTCCCTCCGCCACTTCTGATTTATCTATTCAGCTTAAATCAAACTAAAAAACCTCATCCTTTTATTTATTTACTTAACAAGTCTTACTAAATATTGAGCCGGACTCAGCTACCTGAAGCTAAGGAAATTAAACCCCGCAGAAGCTTATAGCCTTCGATATAATCCTCAGTGCTAAAAGCCAGGGTTCTCGGAGCAACTCTCTTCACCGCTGGAACCAGCAGACCAATCTCAGCCTGATTGCTGTTGTGAAAATTGACTTCGAACTGATAGGGGCTTTTTAGCTCATAAGGCTTAAATTTATCCAGAGAAGAAATGGCTTTTCTGGCACCTTCTTTGAGCTCGGCTAAGACTTTTTCCCGGGGAAAATTTCTGGCCGCGAAACGGCTGACCGCTTCCTTAACCGGCACCACTTCTAAGTCCTTCCCCAGAATTTCCTTCCCCTGGCGGCAGGTTTCGGTATCACCGGTCAGCATGACCACAGGCACATGGTAATAGCCGGCGATAGCTCCGTTAATACCAAGCTCAGGCATTTCTAAGCCATTAATCTTAATCGAATAAATAACTGTTCCAGAAATCGTGTGGTCGAGAATGGCCGGAGCTGAGCCTGCCCGGGCATGATAGCCGACCAAGATACAGGCCTGAAAACTCGGGTCAATTCCTTCCATCATCGACATCGGCTTGGGCGAGCCGGAGATGAGCAGGGCCCTCGGATCAAGTTCGCTGGCGATGATATTTCTCATGCTGCCATGAGAATCGTTGACCACTACCTCTGTTGCCCCGCCCTCCAAGAGACCGGCGACGACCGCATTGGTATCTTCGGCCATCCATTTTCTGGCCTGCTGATACTCAGGCGAATCGGAAGAACATTGATTGCCGTGGACCACACCCCAGATGCCTTCCATATCCACCGAGACAAAGACTTTTAGCGGTTTTTTGGCCGGAGATGAACTTTTACCCTGAGCCCGGCCTGAAGCTGCTAAGGATATGATCAGAAAAAAGCTTAAAAAGGCGGTAGCCGTAATCAATCTAAATCTTTTCATCATCCTTTCCTCCTTCTTCGTGCCTTAGGGTTTTATAAGATTTAATCACAGAATATAACAGAAGGTGCGCAGACCACAATAGAAGCTTAACCTTATCTGGCTTCAGCCGGAAACCTTAGCCCGGCCCTTAAGCTTGTAGCCTTCCTCTATTATTTCTTCAAGCAGCCGGCAGCTATCTTCAATAAAGCCAGTGCAGTATTTATCAAACAGGTCATGTTCAGAAGCCAGCTCCAGGCCTTGAGGTGTTTTGAGGCTACAGCCAATAAGATCCGAGCAATTAATAGAGCCATGAAGTTCAGAGAATCGCTGGCAGAATTCCTGGGCCAGAGAATAGGTCAGGTCTTTGGCCGCTGTGTCTTCAGCCTGGCTGCGGCCAAAATGAAGGCTGATGACCAGAAGAGCCCCCATTACGGCCCCGCAGGTGAGTCCCTGATGCGAAATCCCTCCACCCAGCACCTGGGATAACTTGAGTGCTTTTTCTTCCGGGATTCCCAGCTCAATAGCATAGGGGGTAAAGACCGACTGCGAACAGCTAAAACCCTGATCAAACAGCTTTGCCGCTTTTTCTTTTTTGTCTGACATTCATCTCTCCTGCTAATTAAGATATGAAAGCCTGCTGTTGCCAACAGAAGTTTTCAACATTCTCAACTTATTCTACTTAACAGGGCTTAAGGCGGTCAACCATTTCGTCAGGAAAGGCGGAAAGCAGTGGAACTTTTCGCACCAGCCAGCCCCTGGCAGCCGAATACTGAAAAATCGGCCAGGCTCAGTTTTTTTTAGAAAGAAAAAATGCTAAAATAACGCTGCCTTTTCAAGCGGAGAGGTGCTGGAGTGGCCGATCAGGGTCGCCTGCTAAGCGATTGTACCAGTGAAAGCTGGTACCGCGGGTTCGAATCCCGCCCTCTCCGCCATCATTATCAATGATTGAGGATTCAAGCCTCAACTCGACCGGCTTCCTGTTTATTGAATAAAACCACGCTTCTTTAACAGTGGTTCGATTCTGGCTTCCCGGCCGCGAAACTTAATATACTGTGGCAGAAAATCAACTGTCCCGAATTTTTCCAGAATCTCCTGTCTGAACTTGAGGGCTGTTTTCTGATCAAATAATCCACGCTCCTTAAAAGCCTGGAAAGCGTCGCTGTCGAGAACTTCTGCCCAGATATAAACATAATAACCGGCGGCATAACCACCGGAAAAAATGTGCTGGAAATAGGTGCTCCGGTATCTGGGAGCAATGGCTTCAATCAATCCGATTTGATTTAAAACCTGGCGTTCAAATCCATTTACCTCATAATCTTCCTTGAAGATCGTCTTATGCCAGTCCAGGTCAAGAATAGAAGCAGCTAATAGTTCAGTCGAAGCAAAGCCCTGATTAAAGAGAGAGCTGTTATTGATTTTCTTTATCAATTCAGCTGGGATGACTTCACCGGTAGCATAATGCTTGGCATACAGTTTGAGCAGCTCGGGTTCAAAAGCCCAGTTTTCCATTATCTGCGAGGGCAGTTCGACTGCATCTCGAGGTGCAGAGCGATTATTGTATTTACCCATGGACAGCAGGGAGACCAGGGCGTGGCCGAACTCATGGAAGCAGGTCTCAACTTCATCCAGTGAAAGAAGGGCGGGGACATTTTCTACCGGCCGGGTAAAATTGCAGGTAATGGTGACCAGCGGGGCCACCCTTTTCCCATTTTCATAGCTCTGGCGCCTGAGGCCCCCGGTCCAGCCACCGCTTCTCTTTGACGGCCGCGGAAACAAATCAAAATAAAGAAGGCCGAGATGCTGACCGTTCTTTTCTTTAACTTCAAAAACCATGACTTCCGGGTGATAGACCGGGATATCATTTCTTCTTTCAAACCTAAGACCATAGAGCTTGCCGGCCAGGGTGAAAATTCCATTCAGAACATTATCCGCTGAAAAATAAGGCCTGATTTCATTATCTTCCAGATTATATTTTTTCTGGCGCAGTTTCTCGGCATAGTACCACCAGTCCCAGCCAGAGATTTTTATTCCTGCACCTTCTTCATCCGCTATCTGCTGCATTTCGGCTTGCTCGGCTTTAGCCCGCTCGATGGCATATTTCCAGAGATCCAGCAGGAAGGTTTCCACTCTTTCCGGTGTCTTAGCCATGTTAACGTCAATTGAATAGTGAGCATAGGTCGGGAAACCGAGCAAGTTGGCTCTTTCTGTCCGCAGGGCGATTATTTTCTTGATAATCTCTTTATTATCATACTCATTGTATCTATCTCCCCGGCTGAGATAGGCCTGGTAAAGACGTTGCCGCAATTCGCGATTTTGAGCATATTGCAGGAAAGGTGTCAGACTGGGGACCTGAGTGGTAAAAACCCATTTGCCCTCCAGGCCAGCTTTCTTAGCTGTTTCAGCGGCCGCGGCCACGACCTCTGGTGGCAGCCCAGCCAGGTGCTTAGGATTTTCGATAACCAGCCTGGAGCTATTGGTTTCCTGCAAAAGGTTATTGCCAAACTTCAGGGACAGGAGAGACAACTCCCGGTCAATTGCCCGCAGCCGGTTTTTAGCTTCTGGCTGGAGAAGAGCCCCGGCCCGGACGAAATCCTGATAGATTTTTTCCAGCAGAAATTTTTCTTCCGGGCCGAGCTTAATCTGGTTTCTCCGGTCATAAACGCTCTTCAGACGGGCAAAAAGGCGATCATTGAGATAAATACTGGAACGATGCTGGCTGGTCAGGGGAGTGATTTCCAGGGCTATTTTTTGAAGCTCGGGGGAAGTGTTGGCTCCCTGAACAGTTCCGAAAACAGCCATCACCTGACTGAGCAGCTTACCTGTCCGGTCAAAAGCCAGAATCGTATTCTCAAAAGTTGGCGGCTGAGGATTATTGACAATAGCCTCAATTTCAGCCTGCTGGGCTTCCATCCCTTTTTTAATTGCCGGCAAAAAATGCTCGTTTTTAATCAGGTCAAAAGGTGGTGTGCCGAAAGGAGTTTTGAATTCAGAAAGAAGTGGATTGGACTCTTCCTGAGCAGCTAAAAAAACCGGCCAGGTTAAAATAAAAATAAGCCCAAACAGAGTTAACCAGGATGACTTAACTCTGTTTTTAGAAACAACTTTTTTAACTGGCATCGTTGAGCTCCTTTTTGGTTTGATACTGAAAATTATAATTACCAAGCAGGGAAAAAAGTCAAGGCCCAAAGTGTGGTAATCAATAACTTGAGTTACCGGCTCTGGTCAGCTTTGTCTTAAAACTGACTGGCCGGCCGGGCTAACCTGATGGCCTCCAGCTAAAACTTGATTGACAAGGCCGAAGCCAGTTTTATAAATTGAACTTAATGGATTTTTGAGGAGAAGATAAATGAAAATTAGCTTTCCCGGGTCCCGGTCTGAAAACAGGTCATTAAAATGGCTGGCCCTTTTATTGATATCAATCCTGCCTTTTGTTTCTGCCTGTGGTGAGAAGCATAAGGGCATTAATGATACTCTTCTCTCAACCAGAAATGAACTGGCCAGTCCGCCGGCTGACTACCGCCCGGTTCCACTCTGGGTCTGGAATGACCGGCTGACCCCTGAAGTTGTCAGGGAGCAGCTGGCTGATTTCAAGGACAAAGGCTTTGGCGGAGTCTTTGTTCATCCGCGTCCCGGTTTGATTACTCCTTATCTTTCAGAAGAATGGTTATCGCTTTTTAAGGAAGCGGTTAAAACCGGAAGGGAACTCGGGCTTAAAATCTGGATTTACGATGAAAATTCTTATCCTTCTGGCTTTGCCGGTGGCCTGGTGCCGGCAGCTTTACCTGAAGTGGGACGCTCGGGACTGAAGGCCATCAGGCAGAGCTACCCTGATTTAAGACAGGCGGCTGACCCGGTTTGCCTTCTCCAGGAAAATGGCTCCAATTTTCTGGATATAACCGATAGAGTCAGGGCCGGCGAGACCGGCTGGCCGGAAGGCCATTACTGGCTATTCGAAGTGGTCAAAGAAAACCCCTCACCCTGGTATGGCGGTTTTACCTATGTTGATTTAATGCAACCTGGCGTTACTGAGGCTTTTCTTCATTTGACGCATGAAGCCTATAAAAGAGTCTGCGGGGAGGAGTTCGGTCAGGTAGTTCCTGGCTCATTTGAAGATGAAGCTGAGATTGGTCCGGCCGGCGGTTCATGGGCAGTCAATTATACTCCGGCTATTCTGACTGAATTCCAGCAGCGCCGCGGCTATGATCTTAAAACCGAACTGCCTTCACTCCTGGTAGAACAGGGTGATTTTCGCCGGGTCAGGCATGATTTTTATCTGACCTGTCTTGAGCTGTTGGTGGAAAACTGGTCGAAGCCCTACAGTGAATATTGCCAAGCGAATAATCTGATTTTTACCGGCCATTACTGGGAACATGACTGGCCGGTGCCCAGAAATAATCCTGATAGCCTGGCTCTCAATGCCTATGCTCATCAGCCCGGGATCGATATCTTGATGAATAACTGGTCAGCCTCGCCTCAGGCTCAGTTTGGTAACTCGCGGGCCGTGAGGGAACTCGGAAGTCTGGCCAATCAGCTTGGCCGGAAAAGAACTCTATCTGAGACTTATGGGGCCAGCGGCTGGGACCTGACCTTTTTTGACCAGAAAAGGATAGGCGATTGGGAATATGCCCTGGGTGTTAATTTTCTCAATCAGCATCTGTCTTATGTAACCATCGCCGGGGCCCGGAAAAGGGATCATCCTCTGTCTTTTTCCTATCATGAACCCTGGTGGCCAGCTTACCGGCTGATGAATGATTATTTTGGCCGGCTATCATTGGCCTTAAGCCGCGGTCAGCAGATTAACCGGATTCTGGTCATAGAACCGACCACTTCCGCCTGGCTGTATTATTCTCCAGCCGTAAAAAATGAGAAGTTTGATAAAATTGCCAATGATTTTCAGAACTTTGTTCATCAGCTGGAGCGGGAACAGGTTGAATATGACCTGGGTAGCGAACTGGTTTTAAAGGATCATGGCCGGCTGGCGGGCAGGAAACTCCAGGTCGGAGAGAGAGCTTATGACCTGGTGGTGCTGCCGCCCGGGCTGGAAAATCTTGAAACCTCCACGGCCGGACTGCTTAAGAATTTCTTGAAGAGTGGAGGAGAAGTTGTCTCCTGGGGAGAAAACGAATTACTTCTGGCCGGAAAACCTTCTTCGCTTGGAGACGAGCTTGGATCAGAGGGCAATTTTAAGCAATTTGAGCCGGCTTCATTTTCGACTGAACATTTAGCAGAGATATTTTCCGCCAGAATTAAGCCCCCTATTGAATTCAGCCAGCTGAACGGTCAGGAGATGCTTTTTCACCAGCGGCGGCAGTACCAGGACGGCCAGATTCTGTTCCTGGCCAATATCAGCCCGGACAAGCCTGCCTCAGGAGAAATCAAGCTCAAAGGCCAGAGCCTGGAAAAGTGGGACTTAAGGAGCGGACAGGTTAGCTATTTTCCGGCAGAAAGGAAAGGGAAGCGGATAAGCTTTAGCTTTAATCTTCAACCAGGAGAAAGCCTGCTTTTAGCTGCCTATGACAGAAAGTTACCGCAAGCAGCCTCGGCCCCGGCCAGAACTGATGAACAGGCCAGAAGCCGGGAAGAAATAAGGCTTAAACCTCAAGCGGTGAAAAGACTTGAAGCCAACATTTTAACCCTTGATTACTGTGACTTAATCCTGTCTGGCCGGACTGAAAAAAATCTCTATTTTTATGCAGCTCAGAAAAAGGCTTTTAAAGCTCATGGATTTGACCGCAATCCCTGGGATTCATCTGTTCAGTTTCAGGATAATCTGATAGCCAGGAATCATTTTGCTCCTCAATCCGGGTTCAGGGCTGAATTTCATTTTACGGTTTTGCCTGGTGTTGATTTAAGTTCTTTGAAACTGGCTGTCGAACGTCCTTCGATCTTCAAGGTTCAGGTTAATGGCCAGATGCTGAAACCTGAAGCCAGTAGCTGGTGGCTCGATCAAGCTCTGGCTGTTTATCCCTTAAGTCAAGCCGCTCGGACCGGAGCCAACACCATTACTTTGATGGCTAAACCATTTGATCTTCTGGCTGAACTGGAGCCGGTTTATGTTCTGGGTGACTTCTGCCTGGAAGAAGCCAGGCAGGGATTTATTCTGACGCCGGCCAGAGCCCTTCAGCCTGGTTCCTGGAGAAAACAGGGATTACCGTTTTACGGGCACCGGGTCGAATACCTGACTAATTTTAAACTCTCAGCTTCCGAGCTGGCCGCTTCTGATTATTCACTCAGTTTACCGGCCTGGCAGGGAGCCCTGGCTGAAATTGTGGTCAACGGGGAAAAGGCTGGCTTTATTCTCAGTCAATATGAATCCTTGCCGCTGGCTGGCAAGCTTAAAGCGGGGGATAATCAGCTCTCAGTTATTATCTATGGAACACTCAAAAACACGCTTGGTCCCCATCATCTAAACCCCCCCGCTGGCCAGGCCTGGCCTGGATCTTTTCAACGGGGGCCGGAAGGTGGACAACCAGGTGGATCGGAGTATAATGTCCGGGATTATGGACTGGCCGGCGATATTATTATTAGCCGGATAGAAAATAAAAACTAAAAGACAGCAGGTGTAAATGATTTATAAAAAAGGTTTTGAGAGTGAAGTCTATTTACAAGAACAGGCAGCCGCTATTTCCCGCCGGCTATCGCTTTTCCCCGATCGTCTTTATCTTGAATTTGGTGGAAAGATCTTAAACGATTTCCATGCAGCCCGGGTCTTGCCTGGTTATGATCCCAACGTCAAGGTAAAATTACTTGAAGCTCTAAAAAGCCAGCTTGACATCATCCTCTGTATCTATGCGGGTGATATAGAAAGAAGAAAACTCAGAGCTGATTTTGGTATAACTTATGACGCCGATGCTCTGAAGTTAATTGATGACCTGGCTGGCTGGGGACTGGCCGTCTCAGCCGTAGTTATTACCCGTTATGAAGAACAGGCCTCAGCCCGAATTTTTGCTAACCGGCTGCAAAGGCAGGGTATAAAAGTTTATACTCACCGGTTTACCCGTGGCTATCCGACTGATATAGAGACGGTGGTTAGCGATCAGGGTTATGGAGCCAACCAGTTTATTGAAGTCAGTAAGCCGCTGGTAGTGGTGACCGGTCCTGGACCGGGTAGCGGCAAACTGGCCACCTGCCTGTCGCAACTTTATCATGAATACCGGCAGGGGAGAAAAGCTGGTTATGCCAAGTTTGAAACTTTCCCGATCTGGGATTTGCCGTTAAAACATCCGGTTAATGTCGCCTATGAAGCGGCCACGGCTGACCTGGGCGATTTTAATCTGGTTGATCCTTTTCATCTTGAGGCTTATAACCAGCGGGCCATCAATTATAACCGGGATGTCGAAGCCTTCCCGCTCTTAAGGCGGATTCTGAGAAAGATTTCCGGCAACGGCTTTATTTACAAATCGCCGACTGATATGGGGGTCAACGTGGTCAGCCGGGGGATAACTGACGATGCTGTTGTCCAGGAAGCTGCCCGCCAGGAAATCATCAGGCGTTATTTCCGCTATCAATGCGAGTTTCTTATGGGTTTTTGCGAGCAGCCAGCGGTCGAAAGAGCCGAGCTGCTGATGAAAGAAATGAACCTTAAACCTGAGGACCGGTCGGTCGTTGTGCCGGCCAGGGAGGCCGCGGCTGAAGCCAGGCTCAAGAACAAAGGCCAGAATGGGATTTATGTCGGAGCAGCTATCGAGCTAAAAGACGGGCGGATTGTCAAAGGGTACAACTCTCCCTTAATGCATGCTGCTTCCAGTGCCACCCTGAATGCTCTAAAAATTCTGGCCGGGATCCCTGACCATATCCATCTTTTACCGCCGGCCGTGCTGGAGCGAGCTGCTTATCTCAAGCAGGATATTTTCGGGGGTAAAGCCTTAAGCCTGGATTTGACCGAGGTCTTGACCTGTCTGGCGATTACCTCCTCGGCCAGCCCGGCTACCCAGTTAGCCCTCGATCAGTTAAAGGAGCTAAAAGGCTGTGAAATGCACCTGACCCACGTGCCTACTCCTGGTGACGAAACAGGCTTGAGGCGGCTCAACTTTAATCTGACCAGTGACCCGTTTTTTGCCTCTAAAAATCTATTTATCTATTGAGATTGATTTGAGGATTTCAGGCCATGGGCAGAGTAATTAAGACTATTGTCAGAGCTATCTTCCGGCCAGACAAAAATGGCCAGATATTAGAGAACCAGCTATCGTCGGGGCTGTGGACCAGAACCTTTTCCGGGCTGATTCTTTTTGGCTTATTGTTTTCGTTAACCTCCATTTTTCAGGCCTTTAGCGGCAATGTGCCGGCTATTCCTTTAATTTTGCCTTTCAGTCTGGAAAACTATTATGTCTGGCAGGCGGTTTTGTTCATTCCCTGGCTGGTCGTAAGCTGGCTGCTGGTTAGCTGGCTGACCAGAGTCATCTTCAGATTAACCGGCGCAAAAAAGATCAGCCTGAGACAGCTATCGGCTGGCCTGGCTCTCAGCTTTTATCCTTTGCTCTTCTGGTTGTGGCTGCCTCATTTTTTTACTGCCAGCCTGTATTCTCTTGGGATGTCTCAAAAAGAATGGGTTGATTTAATCTCTAATCCAGGCTGGTTTCAAACCCTTTATCTGATTCTGATAATTGTGGCTCTTTTCTCCGGCTGGCTGGCTACCTGCCTGACTTTAACTGCCCGCCGCTGGACAAAACGGGGCTACAGCCTGTTAGCCGGAAGTTTGAGCTATTTAGCCTGGATTTTGATTATTTTTATTCTTCTTCGCTGAGCTAAGGAGACCCGATGGAGTTTTTGATCAGAGATTTTAAAATAGGCGATTATGAACAGGTTATGAACCTCTGGCAGCTGAGCCATCTGCCGCTTAAGCCTCAAGGGCGTGATAGCCGGGTCCAGCTTGAGCAGCAAATAAAACTTGATCAGGTAATTTTTTTAGTGGCCGAAAATGAAGGCAGGATAATTGGGACGGTTTTAGCCACTCATGACGGACGCAAAGGCTGGATCAACCGCTTAGCTGTCGAGCCTGCTTACCGCCGGCTGGGATTGGGCAGGCAATTAATAAGGCGGGCTGAGGCAGAACTGGAGAAAAAAGGACTGGAGATGTTCGCCGCTCTAATTGAGGAGAATAATCTGGCCTCGATTAATCTTTTTGACAAACTTGGTTATGAGCTCCACCCTGAGATTAAATATTTTACCAAGAAAAAATTTCCTGAAGCCTGAAATCAATTTTAATCATCGATAGAAGTTGCCCTCGCTGGCTTAAAGCTCTGGAAATCTTAGTAGATTAGTATAAAATATTAAACTAAAGAAAAATACTAATCACGGAGGAAAAAATGGCAGCCAAAAAGCTCTTTGACGGTATTTTCTGGGTAGGAGCGGAAGACTGGGACCGGCGGTTGTTCGACTCGCTTATTCCTCTGCCTGATGGAACCAGTTACAACGCTTATGTCGTTCAAGGCCGGGACCTGACGGTGTTGATAGATGCTGTTGATCCGACTAAAAAAGATGTGCTGGAAAGGCACTTAGACCAATTTCCCAGGATAGATCTGGTCATTGCCAATCATCTTGAGCAGGATCATTCTGGCCTGATACCATATGTTCTCGGCCGTTATCCCCAATCAAAGCTGCTGGCCACCCCGGCGGCCAAGGATTTAATTCTGACTCATCTCCAGGTGGCTGAAGACAGAATAAAAACCGTGGCCGATGGAGAGCGGCTTGATCTCGGGGGGCGAACTATCCGCTTTATTCATTTCCCCTGGGTTCACTGGCCGGAGACCATGTTGAGCTATCTCGAAGAAGATAAAATCCTTTTCAGCTGCGATCTGTTCGGCTCTCATCTGGCCTCTTCTGACTTGATGGTTAAAGAGGAAGAGCGGATTTACGAACCAGCCCAGCGCTACTTTGCTGAAATCATGATGCCGTTTAGAAAAATCATTCAGAAGAATCTGCCAGTGGTAGAGAAGCTGGATCTCAAGTTTATTGCTCCCAGTCACGGTCCAATTTATGCCCGGCCAGTCTTTATCCTGGAGGCTTATAAGAAATGGATAGCTGACCGGCCGGAAAATTCGGTCCTGATTGCCTGGGTCAGCATGCATGGCTCGACGGCTAAAATGGTTGAACATCTGACAGAAGAGCTGGCCAGCCGGGGAATTAAAGTCAGGCCTTTTAATCTGGCTGTGGCAGACCTCGGTCACTTAGCCATGTCTCTGGTTGAGGCGGCGACGATTATTGTTGCTTCACCTACCATTTTGACCGGTCTTCATCCGCTGGCGGCAGAAGCAGTGTTTCTGGTTAATGCTCTAAGACCGAAGGCTCAATTTGCCGGTTTTATAGGTTCTTATGGCTGGAAATCAAGGGCTCTTGACCAGCTAAAAGCTATGCTCGATAGCGTCAGGGTTGAACTTTTAAACCCGGTTCAAATTAAGGGCGATCCCCGGCCGGAAGACCTGGCTCTTATTTCCAAACTGGCTGAGGAAATATATCAAAAGCATCAGGCGGCGGGTCTGTTTTGAATCAGGCCGGCTGGCAGCAGCTGATTTCCGGAAAAATTATTTTTTGGCCGCGACCAGGGTACTCAAAACCAGCTCAGCCAGTTCTTCGCCCGGAGTCGGGTACTTTCGTTTTTGATTCTGGTTTTTTATCTGATTGATCCAGGCATTAATCTGGGGCATACGGTAAAAATTGGCCGCTTCCGTTCCTGATTCTGAATAAACATCAATAGTCACCGTGTAGGGGATACCAGTCGATCTCAGGTTCTGGCTGTCAAGAATTTTTAGCAATCGGTCTCTTAATTTTTGAGCACCATCGCGATTGGTATCGGGCAGAAGTACCAGAAATTCGTCCAGCTCAATTCTCGCTACCAGGTCTACCCGCCTGGTGGTTTTTTTCAAAATAAAACTCAAATTGGTCAAAACCCGGTCACCAGCTTCCTGGCCAAAGGTTTGAATTATTTTTTCAAAATAATCAACATCAATTCTCAGCAGGGACAGGTCATGACCATACCTCTGACAGCGGTCAATCTCTCTCTGAAAATAAGAAAAGAAAGTTTTAGCATTGTAAGTCTGAGTCAAACCATCATAATCTTCGAGTTGCTTAAGCTCTTTGACCAGAACAATCCGTTCCAGAGCCAGTTCAGCAAAGCTGACCAGGGTTTGAACCAGCTTGAATTCTTCAAGGGAAAAAGGTTTTTTCCCCGGCCCGTTGACGAGATAAATAAGGCCGAAAACTGCTTTTTCTATCCGGAAGGGGACAGTCATCAAGCTTTTTATTTCTATTTCCGGCAGATTGTCTATTTCAGGGTTAAATCTGGGATCTTCCTGGATATTGGTGATGATAATGTTCTGATTAGTTTCAGCCGCCAGGCCGCTAACTCCTTCTCCCTTTCTAACTACCCTGTCTTTTAAATTTTCAGCCTTTTCTCCTTGGGTTAGAGCATATCTGAGATCACCGCTGGCCAGGTCTTTGATCAAAAAACTGGCCAGGTCTGGCTGGCAAAAGGCCACAGCCTTCTGCATCAGTCTTAGCAGCAGATCATCGGAATTTCTGGCCAGACCCAGCTCCCTGATAGCCTCATAGACTTTAGCCTGGTTGTAGCTTGCCTGCTCGTTGTCCAACTGCCCGCCCTTGGTTTCTTCCATCAATTAAGTATTATCAAAATTAGTTCCTATTTGCAACCGGTTTAAAATCCTCAGCTCTGGCCGGCCAGTCTGAGATAGAGCCCGCATCAATCAGAAACAGGTAGCTAAAATCGCTGTTTTTAACTGCCAGCTGGCTTTTAGCCTCCAGCTTCTGGCCAAAAAGCAGGTGAATCAATTTTTCCTTATTGTCTTCCGTCTTAACTTTAAGGGTAATTTCATATTCAGGCTTGTTCAGCCCGATCTCACCTGAAGCTTCAGGCCGGTCAACAAAATCAACTGCTTCCAGATATTCTAATTTTCTCAGAAATGATTCAACTTTTGATCCATCAGCCAGTTCCTTCTGACCGGAAGAATTGACTGAATACCAGTTTTCTTCCTGTTTTTCCTTTTCTCCCGATTTCTCTTTGACAGCTGAAAAAGACTGATCGCCTTTTTTAATGCTCAGTTCAGTTACTTCCCAGCTGTTAAATTGAGCTATCTTTTTTTCCCTGAGCTGGCTGACCCGGGCAGAGAGGTCGGTTATGATCTGGCTATCAATCTCAGCAATCTGGCTTAGAAGAGAGCTGGTGGCCTGAACCTTTTCCCCCCTCTGGCTTAAACTGAGGGTCAGCTCCTGGCCACCGGTCAAGATCAGCTTGAGCCCGTAGTCTGGCCGGTCCAGCCCGAAAGCTTTCAGGTCTTCAGGCTTTTTATCTTCAACCAGGAAGTCTTTGGCCTTAAGAGTTGACAGATTAGTCAGGATGGATTCCACCCTGGAAGCCGAGGCCAGGGCCTCCACCGGGCTGGTTAAAAACCAGGAATCTCCCTTCCTGATCAATTTCCAGGCCAGGTCTTTGGAACTGAGCTCCATTGACCCGATCTCTTTTGGTTCAAATTTGATAATTTCTTTGCTTCTTAAATCGAAAAGTTTCTTGTCGAGACTGCTTTTCACATAGCCAGGGAGAAGAACTACCTTAGTCTGGTCGGCTCGCTTGGCATAAAGCGTCCCATCCAGAGGATTTTCCATGCCAGTTAAAATCGAAACTGGTTCTTTCTGGCCTTTAACCCAAATTTTTACTTCTTTTTGGGTAAAGCCATATTGCTCAAGATTGGCTGGCTGGTTATCAACCAGATGTTCACTTCTCAAACTGGTTAAGGTTTCAACCAGGCTATTAACCTCATAACTGTCAGCTTGAGTCCGGAGCGGTTCGGTAATCTGCCAGTTACCCTTTTCATCCTTTTGAATAGTGATGGTCATTTGACCGGTGCTGGTCAGCTGCAGTTTTTCGATATCACCGCTCTTTAAATCGGTTAGCATCTCTTCCTGCTCTTTTTTTTCTTTAACTGCTTTCGATTTATTTTCAACCAGCAGCACCCCGCCCAGAGCCACTATAAAGATGACTAAAAGAATAAGGGTGGTCTTGAATTTCATAGCGATCTCCTTTTGAGCCAGACGCCAAGACCGATAAACAGGACAATGGCTGGCAGGAGAATGATGGAGACAAACATCAACAGCCGCCCGCCACCCGGGGTTAATTGAATTGTCCGGGGGATCTGGGTCCGCGGCTGAATTGAAATTAAGTCTTCTTCCTGGGTAAGCCAGTTGACGGTATTAAGAAAGAAATTGCCGTTGCCTGAAAAACTGTAATACTTGTTGGTAATAAAGTCGGAATCACCAAAGACGGCCAGCCTCAATTCCCGGTTGGAAGAAGGAGTTTGTTCCTGGTCTTCAGCTGCTTGAGCTTCTTCTTCCGGCTTGCTAATGGTAATT
>JAGOPD010000016.1 GCA_017992175.1 Candidatus Saccharicenans sp. | reverse complement strand
ACCTGTCGTTGTGGCGAGATCTGGGTGATGTTTTAACCGCCCCCGGCGACAACATCTTCCTGCTCAAGTTCTCTTACCGCTTTGACCTCTGAAAACTGGGGACACAATCTATATTTCCTAATTATTTGCCCCTTTGTTTTAGATTTTTTCTTAATTATTTAATCCTGGATGATAAATCCTGGCAGTTATCCTCGTCTTTATATATGCCATGCCGAGAATAGCCAGAATTATTGTCCCGGATGTTCCTCATCACATCATTCAACGCGGTAACAGGAGCCAGCGGGTGTTTTTTGGTGATGATGATAAGCGGTTGTATCTTAAGATTCTGAGCTTTTATTGCCACCGCGAGAAAGTGAGAATCTGGTGCTATTGCTTAATGGATAATCACGTTCATCTGGTCGTCGTGCCAGAAAACGGGGGCAATCTCAGGCGGGCTATTGGCGAAACGCATAAAAAATTTACCTGGATGATTAATGCCAAGAATAATTGGAAGGGATATCTATGGCAGGGCCGTTTTCTTTCTTACGCGATGGATGAGATCTACCTTTATAATTGTGCCCGGTACATAGAACGTAATCCGGTCAGGGCCGGCCTTGTAACCAGAGCAGAAGATTATCCCTGGTCAAGTGCCAGAGCTCATGTTTTCGGGCTGGATGAAGGAATATTATCGCCGTTTCCTTTGACCAAGGATGTCAACGATTGGGCTGGCTTTTTGCGCGGTCAAGAAAGCGAAGAGGAATTGACGTTTTTCCGAGACTATGCCCGAAGTGGAAAACCTTTAGGAAATGATGAATTCATAGCGAAGTTAGAGAAGACCTTAAGTATCAAGATAAAGAGAAACCCCCCAGGCCGGCCCAAAATTAATAAATAGTAATAAACAGGGGACACAATCTATATTTCCTAATTATTTAAAAAAGGGCGAGCGGCAAGACATAAAGGTTAGCCCATCCACTTCAATTGTTCACTCTAATTGTAATTGTTTAGATTGTTCAGGATAAAATGGAGTGAGCATTCAGTTTTCCAGTCACATTTAGTTATAAAAAGTAGAGTAAGTGATCAATTAAAAATCAGGCGGGCTTGAGCCATACTAAAAAATAGGAAATATAGATTGTGTCCCCTGTTTTCTTACCAGGGAAAGGCAAAGAAAAAAGGGGCACCATCGAGATGCCCCTTTCCTGTTCCTAAAAATAATTAGGAAATATAGATTGTGTCCCCTGTTTTTCCCCTGTTTTTATTTGTCAGCGAAGGCAAAGACAGTCAGGTAACCGAGCTTGATGATTCTGGAAAACAGTTCGCCCGAAGCTTTATCTACGGTGTCGCTTGGCTGATGGTAATCAGGGGTCATAGCCGCCATATAATAGACATATGGTTTCTTGACTGAAGCGAAGGATGAATGATCAGACCCGCCGCCTCCGGCTCCAAGTTCCGGTTCATTAATATAAAGATCCAGCCCGACATATTTGTTCATTTCCTGCTGCAGCTCATAAAAACCAGAATCCTTAGTGGCATTGACCGTCGCGAAATAGGCTGGCCGAATTTTCTTGATCAGATCTTCAGCCCCGGTCACACCCAGCATCCGCTTATAACGTTCCATAGTCTGGTCATCAAAGGCCCGGCTGATCATATCGTAGTTAAGATAACCAACTGTCTTGTCCAGCGGGAAGGCTGGATTCTGGACGTAGTAGCGGCTGCCCAGCAAGCCTTTTTCCTCACCGGTCCAGAGGCAGAAGACAATGGATCGCTTTGGCTTGACTGGATTGAGGGCCATGGCCCGGGCAATAGCTACTACGCCGATAGAACCTGAGCCATTGTCATCCGAGCCATTATAAACATAATTTTCCCACCGGCCGTTATGATCAAAATGAGCGCCAACCACAAAATATTCGTCTTTAAGTTTCGGGTCGGAACCTTCAATATAGCCGATGACATTTTTAGCTCTAATTAGCCTGGAGGTAGCGGTCGTATCAATTATAGCCTTGGCTCCAGGAATGTCGCGGGAAACTGGCTGGTAAGCGGTCTCGATAGACTTTTTAAGCTCATCCAGAGTTTTCCCGCTGTTTTCCAGCAACAGATTGGCCATTTCTCTGGTGATATTGACCGTGGTAGCACTTCCTCCGCCCATCATCCCGGCCATCATATCCCTGGCTCCAGGGATAACCAGCCTCTTCCTGGGCATATCAATAATTGGCCGGTCATCTGGCGGCAGGGCATTCTGATCAGTGCTCAGGGAATTATAAATATCAGAGTCTTTAGCTCCATTCTGAACAATAAGAACCGCGGCTGGGGCCTGTTTGTAAATTTCATCCAGTTTATTGAACCGCTGGCCGCCCCGGCCTCTCATCATAGCCATCATCTGAAAGGCCTGAGCCTGAGGGAAATATTTATCCTTAAGCTCCTTCTTCTGGTTAAAAGGTGATTTGGGATCATCTTTACCAGGAGCTTCGGTGATAACCACCACTACCTTGTCTTTGAGGTTTAAACCTTTAAGTTCGTCCCAGCCGATAGAAGGTTCTTTAATTCCGTAACCAACAAAAACTACCGGCCCTCCAATTCTTCCTTCCGAAGAAGACAGACTCATAAAATCAACCCCGCTCTGAAAAGTGCGGCTCTTCAGGCTGCCTCCTCTGGCCACTTCGATGGTCAGAGAGGTCTTGGGATCAGAGATTTCTTTAAGGGAAAATTCCTGGAAATAGCTTCTTTCCTGCGGCTGATTGGATAAATCTCCACGGGCAGCCATGGCCCGAAGCCGTCCGGCATTCATTCTGGCCGGACCACCGCCTGGCTTGACACCCCACATCTTGAAGAGCGAAACAACATAATCGGCAGCTGTGTCAAAACCACGGGTGCCGGTTTCACGCCCTTCCATCCAATCCGACGAAATATACCCGAGCATGCTCAGGGTATCGGCCGGCGTAATGGAATCAAAACCGACCTTGTACTTGTCTGGAACTGGCTGGGGCTCGCTGACCAGCGAGAGAGCTCTCTTCACCTCTTCAGGCTTCATTTGCTGTTGGGGCATTTGGGCCATCAGAAGAGAGAAGGTCGTCAACACCAGCACCAGGACCATTACCGGTAAGAGACGTTTTTTCATTTAGACCTCCATCTCCTTATAAAAATAGCTATTTTTACTTTTGACGCCGGTGGAGGAATTTTCTTCCGGAAAAAGTCAAAAAACTATTTTAATTCTTACCAGCCTGGTGCCTTTGGGCCAGTTCAGCGGTTAGCCGCCAAAGATCAGGCGAAACTCGGTGCCGCCTCCCTCCACTGGCTTTTGTTCAAGTTGTCCTTCAATCTGTTCGACCAGGGCATTGATTATTACCAGGCCAAGAGATTCTGATTTTTTGAAATCTAAGCCCCGGGGGAAACCAATTCCATCATCAGCCACCCGGAGTTCAACCCGGCCTTCAGAAATCTTTTTGAAACTTACCTTGATATTTCCAGGCCGTCTTCCTGGAAAAGCATGAATAAAAGCGTTGGTGATTAGCTCATTTAAAATCAAGCCGAGGGGAACAGCCAGATTCAAATCAATTTCGACCGGTTCGATTTCAAGCTGAAGCTTGATCCGGTCTGAATTGACCTGATGTTCCAGAAAAATATTTTTTGCCAGGCTACTTAAATAGCTGGCAAAATCAATCTTGGCCAGGTCCGCTGACCGGTACAGCCTCTCGTGGACCATCGCCATGGATTTAATCCGCCGCTGGCACTCCCTGATGGCTTCTTTAGCTTTCGGGTCGGTCAGCAGATTTGACTGCAGGTTCAGGAGGCTGGAAATAACCTGCATATTGTTTTTTACCCGGTGATGGACTTCCCGGATCAAAATCTCTTTTTCCTGAAGCGAGCGCTTTATGGCTTCTTCGGTTTTTTTCCTGTCAGTTATGTCGAATGAGACTTCGATGATGCCGGTCACCTGACCCTGCTCGTTCCTCAGGGGATAAGCGCTGATGTGCCACGACCGCCCGTCAGTTGTAGTGGATTCAGAGGTCTCCGGGTGTCCCGAGTCTCGGGCTGTGGCTACCGGGCAGAACGGGCAGGGCTCTTTTCGCCCAAACCACAGCTCATGGCATTTTTTACCTATGACTTCGCTTTCTTTCTTGCCGAGAGATTCGATAGCCGCCCGGTTGGCCCAGACAACAGTCAGATCAGGCGCCAGTTCAAGCACGTGCTCGGAAATAGTGGCAAAAATAGCCGATTTTTCCCGCTCGCTTTTGACCAGTTCTTGCTCGGCCTTTTTTCTTTCGGTAATGTCAGTAATAAAACCTTCCAGACAAATGAGCTGCCCCTCCTGATCGTAAACTCCACTTCCTCTCTCCCAGACCCATTTTATTTTGCCGTCGGCCGTTCTAATCTCATATTCATCTTCAAAAGTCTCTTTCTGATCCAAAGCTTCCTGCCATCTCTTCCAGACAAACCCCTGGTGTTCAGGGAAAATCAGATCATTAAAGGCCAGTCTGCGGTTATTAATTAAATCTTCCGGTTCGTAGCCGGTAATCTCCCGGCAGGCCCCGGCGATATATTCCATGGTCCAGTTCCGGTCATTCTTACAGCGGTAAATCATTCCTGGTAAATTGGCAATCAGGTGCTCAAGAAATCTATTTCTTTCCTTAAGCTGCTCTCTGGTCTCCAGTATTTCTCTCTGAGTCTTTCTTTCCGCGGTCTGATCCCGGAAGACCAGAATTACCCCCAGTATCTGGCCATTATTATCAATAATTGGTGCTCCGCTATCGGCGATCGGGTATTCCCGGCCATCTCTCGAAATTAGAACCGCATGATCGGCCAAACTGGCGGTTGCCGCTTCCCGGTTGACCCGGTCAAAAGGATTTTCGACTGGTTGCCGGTTGAATTCGTCAATCAGGGAGAAAACTTCCTGAACGGGCTGGCCTTTGGCTTCTGCTTCTGTCCAGCCGGTTAACTTTTCGGCTACCGGGTTCATGATCTGGATCCGGCCGGAAAAATCAGTGGCGATAACGGCATCACCAATGCTGTAAAGAGTCGCTCTGATTTCAGCTTCTCTGGCCAGGATTTCCTGCAGCAGGTTCATCCGGTCAGTAATATCAACCAGCGAGCCGATGATCGCCGGCCGTCCTTGATAGTCTATCGTACTGCCATGGGCTTCCACATAAAAAATGCTGCCGTCTTTCCTGAGACCTTTAAAATCGTACCTGACACTCATCACCTTTTTTTCCAGGCGCAGGCGATTGTTCTCGGCGACCGTAGGCCGGTCATCAGGATGAGTCAGCTCAAGATTCCCCAGCTTATCAAGCAGTTCCTCCGGCTTATAACCAAACCACTCAGCCAGGGTCTGGTTGATATATTTAAATACTCCATCCTGAATCAGATAAACTCCGGTCAGAGATGACTCGGTCAGCACCCGGAAAAGTTCCTGGCTTTCCCGGGCCTGAGTTTCAGCCTCATAAAGTTTAGCCAGACTGGCTTTTTCCCGCCGCTGCCAGAACAGTTCCGTCAGGAGAAAACCCAAAGCTACGACCGCCAGGATCAGAAGAATGATTAGAGTCGAACTCTTTTGCCAGATAGAGAGCGCTTCCTTCTGATCAATTTTAGCAATAATGGACCAGGAGGTACCGGGAACAGGCGCCAGACAGGCCATAACCTTCTGGCCCCGGTAGTCGAGTCCTTCAAACCGGCCATACTGGCCAAGGGCAGCTCTGACTGCCGCCGTGTCTTTCCGGCTGAGCGGCAGGCGCAGGCTAAGAGTTGTTCCTTTTTGGTCTTTCAGCTCATTGAGGAAAACAGCTTCATCCCCGTCCTTTCTGACCAGCTGGGTTTCGCCGGTTCTGGAAGAAATTGGCCAGGATTCAATCAGCGGAGATATAGATTTTTGGGCTTCAGAGGTCAAAATGAGAAAAGCTATAGGTTGATTGACCTCAAGTCCGATTTCCTGCCCCAGGGGTGGATAAAATACAGGGGCGATGATATCGAGATGAGGCAGGCTGCCCGGCCGGGGTAGATGTAAATCCGTGCTGGATACTTTCCCCGTCGTTTCAGTTTGAGCCAGGGCTTCTTTTAACTCAGGCGAGAATGAGTCCGGAGCTCCGGCCGGTGCTTCCTGGCCAACAGAAATAACTGGCTTTTTCCCCCTGTCTAAAATCATAATCCGGGAATAACCATAGACTTCGGTGGTGAGCTCGAGCCGCTCCTTTACCTCCCGGGTATTTTGCGGGGAAGGCTGCCTCAGAAAATTGTTGATAGCCGCCGCAAAGAATTCGCTTCTGGCTGTTTCTTCCGCATCGGCCCGGCCTTTGTCGAGCCAGGATTTTATTTCCCCGGCTTGTAGCCTGGCAATGCTTGACAGCTGATTATAGATTACATTTTTTACCCTTCTTTCTTCAGCTTGATAGAAAGCCAGGCCGATGACCAGAATAATAACAGTAAAAAGAACGGATATTAAATAAACCGGGCTACCAAACCTTCTCTTCCACCTGGGCCCCGGGACTTCAGGGTTTCTCATGCGGCGCCTCCCCCTTAGCTTTAGGGCTAAAATCTTTAGCCATCTTTCCTGCCTTTTCCCCTTCTAAAGCAGATATCTATTAATAATTATTTTTTCCATTGATTATTTTAATGGCCGGTCTGCGGTCAGAGCTTGATCCCTCCCTTCTTTCTTGGCCCGGAAAAGTGCCTGGTCAGCTGCCTGCAGAACATCGGCTGGTGTTAGTCCGTGGAACGGAAAAGATGCTACTCCGGCTGACATGGTTAAGGTCTGAAGCAAAGTGACATTAGAAACCAGCTCCAGATTTCTGACTGCTTCCAGAATAGCTGTCGCCCGCTGGAGGGCTTTATCCAGTGGCAGGCCGGGCAGGACAGCTGTAAATTCCTCGCCGCCAAAACGGCAGACAATATCTTCGGCCCGGACAGATTTCTGGAGCTGGCCGGCAATAGCTTGAAGAGCCAGATCACCGGCCTCATGTCCGTAAAGATCATTGATTTTCTTAAAGTGATCAACGTCAAACATAATAAGGGAAACCGGCTGGTTCAACCTCCTGGCCCGGGCAAATTCCCTTTCAAGGGTTTCTTCAAGATAACGGCGGTTATAGAGACCGGTCAGTGAATCACGGATTGATTGTTGCCGGAGTGATTCTCTCAGCCGGATATTGGTCAGGGATGAGGCTACCCTCTGGGAAAAGACAATGAGCAGTGATTTTCTGGCTTCAAAGGCAGCCGGATCGGGCAGCCGGCCTGGCTGGACCTGAGCCGAATCGTCCGGCAGGCAGCAATAAGTCACCAGCAAGCCAATGGCTTCGCCGCCCGAGATGAGTGGTAGGCAGGCTGTTTGTCCCGGCGGCTTAATGCTATTTTTTAAGTGAGGACAGAGGAGACCTTCATTTAAGGGATCAACAAAATGAGGGGCTGACCTCCTGAGGGCCCAGCAATCATCGAGATTGATAATTGTCTCGGCCGGTAACATCTGATTCCAGGCAGAAATAAGCTCGAGGAAATTCTCCTTTTCCGGGCGGAGATAGAAAAGCCCGGAATTACCGGGGAAAAGCTTCTGGCCATAGTTGACAATTATTTCTATTGCTTCTTTTTCTGACCGGGCTAAAGAAATAGCTTCTCCCATTTCGACTAACTGGACTATATCGCTATTTCTCTGTTCGAGTTCGGCAATAGCTTTTTCCAGTTCATCTTTGGCTTCGGCCAGAGCTTTTTCCTCTTTTTTTCTTTCAGTGATATCAGTCAGAACAGCCAGAGCCCCGGCGAAGCGTCCACCAGGCTCAAAGCGGGGGGCGGCATTAACAATCACCGCTTTTTTGTTGCCATCGGGAAAAGTCAACTCCAGGTCGTAAGTATCGTGAAAGCCTTCCTGGCGGCGGAGAGTTTGCTGACGGACATAGGCAAAGTCTTCCGGGGTGGTAAAGTCCTGAAGGCTGCTGCCTTCCAGCTTTTGGTCGGTATCATTGAAGATTCTTCTGGCGGCTGGATTGGCAAAGGTAAATGTTTCCTGCGGATCAACCATGATTACCGCCTCGCCAAGTGATTCAACCATACTGCGGAAAAGTTCTTCACTTTCTTTTAGCTTCCGGGAAACGGCTTCTGTCTCTTCCACTTGCTTCTGTAAGTCGGCGGTTCGTTCCTCAACTTTTTTTTCCAGGTTTTCTTTGGCTTCTTCGAGATGAAGCATCGTTTTCTGAAGTTCATCCAGTCCATAATTAAAAATTGAAGCTAACTGGCCAACTTCATCCGAAGTAATGATATCAAGTCTGAGGTCGAGATTACCGGCTGCTATTTTCTGGACAGTTTTAGTCATGTGGCGCAGGGGACGGGTGACCAGGCGGCTCAAAAGATAAAGGGTCAGAAGCCCGAAGGCAAAGATAAGCACTGAGCTAAGCATATAGATGCGGCTGATCCGGGCGACTTGAGCTTTCAGGCTTTTCAAAGAAAAGCCGGTGGCCAGATAGCCGACTGGTTCTCCCTGATGTTCAATGCGGCTGTAGCTGTTCCAGAAAAGGCCGTCTGCAGTCAGGGCTTGCCGTCTTAGCTCAGAGGCGGGGGGCAGGGGTTGGGACGTCTGGTTGTCGGGTGATCGGCCTGAAGACGGGGATGAAGGCGAAGACGACGGGACGGGACTGGAACCAGAGCCCGGGCCGGAGGCTGAAAGAGGTGGACGCTGGTAGCGGGCCAGTTCCTTTCCAGCCGGGTCGAAAACCAGAATATATTCTATTTCAGGCACCTGGCTGAGGCTTTCGAGTATTTCTTTGATGTTATCCTTATCATTAAAAATTATGGCGGGGGCCAGGCTATAGGCGGTGATCTGGTCCAGGGAGGCGGCTTTATCCTGCAGGTTTCTCAGAGAATTATGGCGGTAGAAACGGGGCCCAAGAATCAGCAGGGCCAGGCAGGTTAAGATTAAAAGAGGCAACGAAACCAGCATGAATTTCAGAACAATCGGGCTCCGGTGGTGCCGGGGCAGAAAATTCCAGGGAGGAGTGGAAGCAGGATTGGGAAAAGAATCGGGCGGGGCAGCCGGGGGAGTCATTTCAGTTGTGGCCTGGGGTTTCATTAGCTTTCCTTATATTGACCAGATTTAATAGCCGCGATGAAAAGTTTAAGCCCTGGGCTCTGGCGGCTTCGAGATTAATAATAATCTCCGCCTTTTCCCGTCCCAGCGAGAAGGCCAGGGCAACACCTGAGTCAAGTTGCTCCGGATTGGCAGTAAAGGTGCCGATTCTTAGCCTGGCGCAGAGCCGGCAGATATCTTTGATGAGCGTTGAATCTTTGTTCAGATTGAGGGCACCAAAATAGGCCAGGTCAACTGCTGCCTGCCGCAGTTTTTCCTCGAGAAGGCCGGGCGGGAAAGAATCAAGGTCCAGATCAACTATGGTCACCGGCCGGTCATATATTCTGGTGTCTTGTTTCTTCAGACGGCCGTTAAGAGCTAACCAGTCCGAAGCCAGCCAGGCAGAAACTGAATCAGATTTCTGGCTGATAATGGCGATGACAAAAGGCTGGCCAGGGCGAAGATTTGTCTGGCGCTCAAACTTGAGAACCTTAATTAGCAGATCGAGTTCTTTAGCCGGATCTGAATAGAACCGGCTGCCTTTAGCTTGAGGGTTTGAGGGGAAAGTGGAAATCGAATCCGGGAAAAGACCTGAAGAAAACGGGTTAGAGGTAAAGAAAAAGCCGGAGGATAAAATGTGAGCCGGCAGGCACAAAGCACTGAATAGACCTAAGGCCAGGACCGGTAAAACTAATCTCCAGCAACCCGCTGCCCTCATTTTCCTTGCAGGCCTCAGGTTAACATGATCACCAGCCGGTGTCAAACTTGGTTTCTGAAATGGGGTCGGGCCAGCGGATTTACTTTGAAATCAATAAGATGACAGCTGAGGCGGCCAACCAGGGCAACGATTATTCAAATTATAATTGATAAGACTGTGGTTATCCCTTAAAATAAATAAAAATCCAGAATCGCTGGAGGGCAAACATGTTTAAAGGTTTCCGGGATTTTATCATGAGAGGCAACGTGGTTGACCTGGCAGTTGCGGTCATCATTGGTGCTGCTTTCAATCAAATTGTCAATTCGATGGTGGGAGACGTGCTGACTCCGCTCATCGGGGCGATATTTGGCCGGCCCGATTTTTCCGGCATTATTATTGGCCCGGTTTTCCTGGGCAAATTCATCAATGCCATTGTTAACTTTTTAATCGTGGCCATTGTAATTTATTTTGGCATCGTGGTTCCGATGAAAAAACTGCAGGAGAGAATAGATAAGAAAAAAGCCGCCCAGCCCGCTCCCGCTCCTTCCGATGAGGTCAGGCTCTTATCGGAAATCCTCGAGACTCTTAAAAATAAATAGGGGCAGATAAGGAAGCGCTAACGGATTTATTTTTTAATCAAAAAGATAGTGGTTCAGGTTGATAATCAGAGAAGGATTTTGATCAGTTATTAAAGTAGTAATTAGCTAATTAAAAACCAGGCCGGTCATACTAGACGAAAATCAGGCAGAACCGGGCCGGTTGCTATAATCGTTCTGGCAGCTAAACATGTCCGGTAACGAAGATAGTTTCCTCACCAGGAGAGCAATAGCTAAGATATTGATAATGAATAAAATCGGCTGACCCGACCCCATTTTGGAAGGAGATGGCGATGACCAAGGAAAAATTTAAGAAGGCCCTGATTACCGGTGCCTCTTCGGGCCTAGGCCAGGAATATGCCAGCCAGCTGGCTCAGACCGGTACCAATCTGATTTTAGTGGCCCGCCGCCGGGAGCGCCTGGAGTCCTTAGCTGCCAGTCTGCAGGCCTCTGCCGGAGTTGAAGCCGAAGTGCTGGTGGCTGACCTCAGCCTGGATGAAGACATAGAAAAGGTGGCTCTTAAAATTCGTCAGACACCTGACCTTGATTTGCTGATCAACAATGCCGGCTTCGGCGGCCACGGTAGATTTCAATCAGATGAGGAAAGCGGCGATGAACGCATGATCAAGGTTCATGTCATAGCTACCACTCGTCTGACCCGGGCAGCTCTTCCCTCCATGCTGGCCCGGCGCCACGGAGCAATTATCAATGTGGCTTCGGTAGCGGCCTTTTCTCCTCTTTCCGGCCCAATGTATAGCTCGACCAAAGCTTTTGAGGTGATGTTTTCCGAGAACCTGCAGAGCGAGCTCTATGACGCCGGTCTTAAAATTCAGGCTCTCTGCCCGGGGCTGACCCATACCGAATTTCACCAGGTAGCCGGAATAAGAGCTGAGGCCATTCCCGGGATATTCTGGATGAAAGCAGATAAGGTGGTTAAAATTTCTCTCCGGGCTCTCTCCGGTCACAAAGTGATCATTGTCCCCGGCGCCAAAAACCAACTGGTAACTTTTTTCCTGCGCTGCCCCTGGACCTTTGCTCTGGTTCACCGGGCTTCCCGCCAGAAAAAAATAAGGCAAATAGCGGACGGCAGCTTGAGATGAACATCAGAGAAATAAGACCTCCCGCTCCCAAGAAAGCCAGAGCCAGAACCCTGTTGTTGCTTTCAGGCGGGCTTGACAGCCTGCTGGCTGGAAAGAGGCTGGAGGAACAGGGAGTGGAGATTGTCGGGCTGACTTTTGAAAGTGTCTTTTTCGAGCCAGCCCGGGCCATAGTTGCTGCCGAAAAGCTCAACTGGCCTTTGATTCTGGCTGAGATCACCGGGGAGGAAATAGAAATAATTGAGCATCCCCGCTATGGTTATGGCCGTAACCTCAATCCCTGTATTGATTGCCATAGCCAGATGGTCAGGCTGGCGGCCGGGCTTCTCTCCCGCTATCAGGCTGATTTTATCTCGACAGGTGAAGTTCTGGGCGAAAGGCCAAAATCCCAGAACCGCCAATCTCTGGGTCTGGTCGAAAAGCAAAGCCAGGCCGGGGGTCTGCTTCTTCGTCCGCTCTCAGCGCTTCTTCTACCTCCAACCAAAGCTGAAGAGCTCGGTCTGGTCAACCGGGAAAGGCTGCTTGATCTGGCCGGTCGCTCACGGCAGCGGCAAATAGAGCTGGCCAGGAGCTATGGCCTGACCGATTATCCTACCCCGTCTGGCGGCTGCCTTCTGACCGATCCTGTTTTTTCTCAAAAACTCAGGCAACTGCGTGACTGGCGCGGCTGCTGGCTCCCTGAGGATATTGAAATTATCAAACACGGCCGGGTTTTTTTAGAAACAGACGGTCTGATTGTGGTTGGCCGACAGCAGGAAGAAAATGAAAAAATAGAAAAAAAAGTCCTGGCCTCAGATCTTCTCCTGGCCCTGCCTGACTTTAAGGGACCTTTGACTGTTGTTAGATTTAAGGATAGAAATCATCCAGCTACCGGTCAGCTCCTGGCTTCACCTGCCGGTCAGACTGCTCTTACTGAGGACCAGCTGGATATATTCGAGCACCCGCTGGTAAAAAAAGCGGCCCTTCTGACCATTAGATACAGCCAGTCGCGGACGGCTGCCGAAGCCACCATTAGCCTTTTATCTCCGGCCTGTGGCCGGAGCAGGAAATTTAAGAAAGAGGAGTGGCAGTCATATTTTTGATTACTTCTACTATTATTTATTTTTGTTTTTGCCCCTTTTGTCCGGCTTGGAGTTTTGCTCTCCAGGCTGGCCGCCCCGCCCTTTAGCTTTTTCCATCTGAATCGTATCGTGGATGTCCACAAAGCGTTGTCCGCTGGCTCTCATTTTCATTACCCGCTCCGGTCTAATTTCATTAGCTTCTGAGATGAATTTGAGATTAACCAGATTGACAATATCATCATCACTCAGTACAACCTTGCCCCAATTTTTCTGACCATGGTATTTCCGGTAATAGCCATAGGCCTGACCATAGGGCGGGCCGATTCTGGTCATCCCGACCGGTACAAAGAAAATCTCCGGGCTGAGCCCAAAATGGATGGAGATATCCCACCAGCTCAGGCCGCCCAGCCGGAGGTTAATGACCACGGCCGGTTCAACTCTGGCCTGGCGGGCAATCAGGAAAATTACAGGCAAATCTTCATCGGCCAGCCGCAGGCGGTAGCGGTTCCGCAGATCAATGACTGTCTCTGACGGCACATTGAAATATTTAGAAATCGAAAAATAGAAGCCAAGAAGCTTGCCATCAGCCAGAGATACTCCCAGATTGACATTCTGGGCTGACAGACTGGCCGGCCCTGGCAAAAGTCCAGGGGCGGGAAAGAAAGTTATCAAAAGCAAGCCCCAGACAATGGGTTTTAAATGTCTGTTCATGGCTTTCCTCCCTTATTATATATAACCTTGGCCTTCGACTCTTCCCCGGAGTCTATCCTATACCTGTCTCGCACATTATATAAAATTATTATAAGCCTAACCGGTTAGAGATTGAAGCCTTCCGGCCCGGGGCTGTGATCAGGCTAAGAAAATCAGAACTTTACTGGCCTGATTGCCTATCATTGGTCTTAGAACAAGTCAATTGACAGGAAAGCCGGCAGTGAATATATTAGAGGAAAATAAAGCTCGTCCATGGCAGAGAAAAAACAGGCTAAAAACTTAGTTTAGAATAAAAAGGAGATATTATGCCAACCAAACCAAAGAGTCCTTATCTGCCCTTTGGTGACCAGCAAACTGCCCCCTGGTACGGCAAAGACATTCTGTCTGTCAGGCAATTTGCCAGGCCAGACCTTGAATATATCTTCAGCGTCGCTCATGAGATGCGGGTCATGGTGGAGAGAATTGGCACCTTTGATTTGCTCAAAGGGAAAATCCTGGCCAATTTATTTTATGAGCCCTCAACCAGAACCTTTTCTTCCTTTATGGCTGCCATGCAGCGCTTAGGCGGAGCGGTTATCCCGATTAGCGAGGTGAGGTATTCTTCGGTGGCTAAAGGCGAGAGCTTGCCCGATACGGTCAGAACCCTGGCCGCTTACGCCGATGTGATTGTCATCAGGCATCCGGAAGTCGGTTCAGCCGCCCTGGCCGCCCGCTTTGCTGGCAAACCAGTAATTAACGCCGGAGACGGCGTCGGCGAGCACCCGACTCAGGCCCTTCTGGATGTCTTCACCATTAGAGAAGAGCTCGGCCGCCTCGACGATCTGACCGTGACCATGCTGGGCGATCTCAAATATGGCCGGACAGTCCATTCCTTGGCCAGATTACTGACCAGATTTGATAAGATCAAGCTTCATTATGTTTCTCCCGAGGCCCTGAGAATGCCGCCCGAGGTGATTGAAGAAGTTGCAGAGAAGAATCTGCCTCAGGAAGAACATCGGACGCTGGATAGGATCTTGCCTGAAACTGATGTTTTATATGTGACCCGGGTCCAAAGGGAAAGATTTGACAACCTGGAAGAATACGAGAAAGTCAAAGATGCTTATGTCATCACACCCAGAACGCTTGAAGAAGCTAAAGAACGGATGATCATCATGCATCCTCTGCCGCGGGTCAATGAAATTTCTATGGAAGTCGACCAGGATCCCAGAGCAGCCTATTTCCGGCAGATGGAATACGGGCTATATGTCAGAATGGCCCTGCTGGCCATGGTTCTGGGCAAGGCCTGAACCTGGCACCTGCCGGCCGCCGGCTGCAGTTAATCCAGATAATAGCCGATGGCCGCATAACTAACCCAGTGGCGCAGGGAAAAGGGAGCGGTTGTCCCCAGACCGATCTTTCTTAGCGGCAGCACGCCTTCGCTATAGCTATCGGAATAGCGGATCAACTCGCCTTTGAGTTTTTTCCCCGTTGTCCTTTTAATGATCTTGTTTGAAGCTAAAAGCCCGAAGGGAATGGAATATTTACCACACCAGTAGGAATTTTTATAATCAAGATAAGTTTTACCCCAGAATTCTTCGGTCAGGCCCTTTATTTTCCCCCGGTCTATGACTCCAGTCATATAATCAGCAATGAGTTGCCGGTCAAAAGCTAAGGCTTTTTCCCAGGCCGGCTGCCCTTCGCCAAAAGCCAGGTTGTTAAAATCTTTTCCATAATGATTCCCGTCGGCTGAAATCAGGAAGAAGATATCCCGGCCAGGAACTAAATGATTCTCTTTTAAATAGGCAGAAATAACCCCGGCCAGGTCATCTGATATTTCCTCCATTTTATTTAAAGGCATGGGGGTCACCATGACCGGTGTTATTTTTACCTCTGGATTAAAATACTGAAGGAAGGGCAGCAGGGCTTCAATTGAATGCTCCAGTTCATGGGCCCGGCCGTTGATCACGAAATTAGCCGGCTGGAGATGCTTTTCGATATAGGCCCGCAAAGGTGAGATTTTAACCGGCTTAAGAACCCCCGGCCAGAGGTCATAATCATCAAGAATCAAGACGCTATCCAGACCGATAATTTCCTGACGGACAGCGCCGTGAGTTACTCCGAAAATGACGACTTCTTTGGCCCTGATCAAATTGAATAAAGGATAATAGAGCCGGCCGGCATAGAGATAATCGTCATGAGGAGAGATGGCGGCCACCAGGCCCTCACTTCTGAAAGTTTCTTTTTCATCAGCTGCTAGGTAATCAACCAGAATCTTCATACTATCCGGATTCCAGCAGAAACCAACATCATCCCGGACTGGCCTCAGGCGGCCGGTGCTTTTTTCCGGCGGCACCGGATTCTTGGTTTGAGCTACCAGCCAGGCTGAGGAAACAGCCAGTAAAAGCAGGAGAAAAACTGATAAGAAAAGAACCAGACTGGAAGAAGGCCGGTTGTTGAAACCTGAGGTCTGGTTGGTGACATTACTCATCTAAATCTCCTTTCTCCGCGGCCGGCCAGGTTAATAAATAAAGCCGGACCGGCCGGATTGACCAGCCTGTTATCTGAGATTATTTATAACATAATAGCCTTTTTTCTTACAGGCTGCCCCTGAAACCGGCCAGAAACTCCAGCCAAAAAAATTTTTTTTTAGTCTTGACAGATTTATTCTGGATTATGTGCTATAATACAACCTCGATTATAAAGGAAGAGGGCACGGGCCCTTATCGGCATACTCCTCTCCTTTATAACGGAAATTTTAAAAGGAGAGTAGAGTATGAACATCTACGCAGGAAATCTTTCCAGAGACCTGACCGAAAGCGAACTGAAGGAAGCCTTCGAAGCTTTTGGCGTGGTCACCAGCGCTTCCATCATTAAGGATCGCTACACCGGCGAATCACGAGGCTTCGGCTTCGTCGAGATGCCCAATCAGGAAGAAGCCCAGGCTGCTATCAATGGCCTGAATGGCAAAAACCTGAAGGGCCGCACCGCCACTGTCAATGAAGCCAGACCGCGGCAGGACAAACCCCGCACCGGTTTTGGCGGAGG
The DNA here is from genome assembly GCA_017992175.1 of Candidatus Saccharicenans sp. Taxonomy (GTDB): domain Bacteria; phylum Acidobacteriota; class Aminicenantia; order Aminicenantales; family Saccharicenantaceae; genus Saccharicenans. The sequence goes on along the minus strand of JAGOPD010000016.1, from coordinate 6,755 downwards.
GCGTGGACGCAGTTCCTCTGGCGGCCGCCGCTATTAATTGTCTTTCTAAGATAAGTTAGTAGCTTAAACCGAAAACGAGAGCCAGGTATTAGGCCTGATTCTGATCCCGGCAGAAATGTTCCGGGGAAAGGAAGGGCGTGATACCTGGCTTTTTATTTTAGCCCGGGAAGGAGATGAGAAGGAATTACTTCAGAGCCTGACGGATTTTTTCCGGATCCAATCCCTGAAGATATTTAATAATATTGGCATAAGTGTTGTTAAAGCCGAAACCGCCAGACTGCATCTCGTGGATAGCTTCCTCTTTCGGCCAGTTGTCAATGACGATCCGGTAGACAGCTATGAACAATCCGGTCCGGTCGGCTCCATAGTGGCAGTGAACAAGATAAGGGCCATCAGCCGGATCGGTGACGATTTTAAGAAACTTGACCAGATCCTCCTCCCGCACCTGGCTGGCCTTAGAAGGGATAGCAAAATATTTCAGGTTCGTTCCAGCCATTGATTTTTGATCAGTTTTTCCGCCCCGGAGGTCAATGACCGACCTGATGCCAAATTTTTCCAGTTCCTTAAAGCCTTCAGCTGTCGGCTGAGCACTGCGGTAAAGGAGGTCGCTCACCTGGTAAAAATTGGGCACACCCTGAAGCTTAATCGGTTTTGCCCAGTGTTCTGGCCGTGGGGCCTTTTTCTGGCAAGCGGGCGAGTTAGCCAGCAGGCAGCTCACCGCCAGCAGCAAAATTAAGGACAACCTTAACTTATTCTGTTTTAGCTGGGAAGATCCGGTCATTATGTCTTTCCTTTTTGCTTTTACATTATAGGATAAAGGTCAGTCCGTCAATTTGTTTCGAATTTTTCTTATCCTGAGCAGTTCCAGGAACATCTTAACCGAGCTGCTGATGAGTTTAACCCGCGAGTCGGGTGAATTGGCCCAGGCCACCGGCACTTCAGCGATTTTATAGCCGAGCTTTCTGGCCAGAAGAAGGGCCTCGACGTCAAAGGCAAAGCCAGTAGTTTTTAACCGGCTGAAAATTTCCTGTCCGGCTGGTCCTGTAAATAATTTAAAACCGCACTGAGTATCTTTAAAGTCAGACAGGACCAGCCATCTGACCAGCAGGTTAAAGAACTTTCCCAGGCTTTCCCGCAGGCGGCTCTGTCTTATTCTGAGGTCGGAAGCCGGCAAAGCTCTGGAGCCGATAACGACTTGATAATCACCAGCCCGCGGCCAGAATTTCTCCAGCTCTTCTATGGGGGTAGAGAGATCAGCGTCAGTCAGAAGAATCAATTCACCTCTGGCCTCTAACACCCCGGCCTTAACAGCTGCGCCCTTTCCCCGGTTCTTTTCAAAGGAAATAACCCTGGACAGTGGCCAGTCAGCCAGAATGGACCTGGCCAGGCTGGAGGTGCGGTCGCTACTGCCGTCATCAACCACTATAATTTCTGCCGTTAACTTCCGGCCTTTCAAGTAGTCAATAATTTGACCGAGGGTTGCCCCGATTCTTTTTTCTTCGTTATAGGCTGGAATAACGATCGACAGAAGCCTGGTCTGAAAACTTCCGGCCGGGGTTGGACTCTCCTTAGCTTGCAGCTTATTTTCTCCTTAAATTATTTGAGGCCGGTTAAATCCGGGCTGTATTCTCTTTCTTTTTCTCCTGGAGGTGATTTATCTCAGGGGAAATTTTTGCTGATGAAAATTACTGCCAGGACAATTATTATAAAAAAAAAGATGAAAGCCGACAGGGCAAATTGAAGCGAGATTCGCCGGGCCCGTTTAATATCTTCTGGAAAATGCCGGCGGTATTCGGCATAGGTGATCAAATAAGCAGAAAGAGCTGCCACCGGGGAAAAAATCAAAGCAAAAACGACGGCCTGTTGAAACATTTTTTCTCTGGAAATTAAATTCTGTCTTGAAAATTATATCAGAACTCCGGGCTGGCGCTAACTGAATTATTAATTTTCATTTTTTGAGCCCGGTCAGCCAGCTCCGGCCCGGTTTTTTCCAGCTACCTAACTCCTCTGGATAATGTTAAAATATAAAAAGATTCACTGCTGGCCTGAAAACAATTCCGGAAAAGAGAGGCTCGAAAAAACCATGGCCAACGAGCTGAAGTTTTGCCTCCTTGATTTGGCGAGTCCGGCGGCGGCCGGAAAAAGAGCAAAAGGAGTCAGAGCGGCTATTAGAAAAAAATGCTGGCCGGTTCTGGCCTGTCTGCTGGCTGGCTTTTTTCTTTCTCGGCCCCTGCCGGCTGATGATTTTAAGCTGGTTCTGTCTCCGGAGATTAACCGCCCCTGGCCTGGACCGGATTTTTTCGCCTCTAATTTTGAGGACTGGGAGATTAAAGGCGGAAGCCTTCAATGCCTGACTCCGGCTGTCAACCGCTATGTCTTTTTTTTAACTCAGGAGATAGAAGGCCAGACCGGCCAGTTTCAGGCCGGTTTTAAAGCTAAGGTTAATTTAGCTCCTTCCCGGCCAAGACTTAAGAACTATCTCGGCCTGAGGCTTGGAATTAAGGGCCGGAACGGAGACTATAAACAGGCGGCAGTCGCCGGGCAGGGAATAGACCTCGGTCTGACCACCGACGGGCTGTTATTTATCGGCGATCTGGAAAGTGTCAGCTCGATTGAAACTCAGGAGACAATCAAAGAAGCTTTAAAAACCGGTGTTCTATTTAAAATTAACCTGGACATTACCCCGGGTGGTTATCGCCTGAAGCTCAGTCTGTCCGGGGCTCAAAGCGGTAAGCTTCTGGACGAGCTGGAAGACACGGGCCCGGAAATAGAAAAAGTTCAGGGCGGCCTGGCTCTGGTCGCCAGCCTGCCTGAGGCAAAAACCGGGAGTGGCAGCCTGTCTGTTGGTGAATTTCAGCAGGTTGAGCTTCAGGGTGAGCTCCTCAAAACTCACCCTGAACGTCAGCTCGGACCGGTGGCTTTTACCCTTTATAGCCTGAGTGGCCGGCTGCTCAAGCTCCGGGCCCAGCTTATTCCAGGCAGTTTTCCGGATAGAGGCCGGCTGGCTCTGGACATCAAGGATGGCGGCCAGTGGCTGAGAGTGGCCTCAGAAAAGATCGAGGCCTCAAATTCAGGCGTTCTTTTTTCCATTAAGGATTGGCAGCCTGAACAGGAGGTGGACTTCCGGCTGAGGCTTTTAGATGAGAACCAGAAAGAAACGGGTCTGCCTCCTTTTTTTGGCCGGATAGTGTCCAGGCCGGCTCCAGCTGGGGACTTGAAGCTGGCAGCTTTAACCGGAGGTAGCGAGGCTGATTATCCTTATTCGGGAGTGGTGGCCGGTCTTAAAAAACTCGACCCGGAGATACTTTTTTTTGGCGGCAACCAGGTTTTTGGCCGGCCGGCCGCCTGGTGGCAGGAACCGGTGCCAGTGGAGAGGTTAAAGCAGGAATATCTCAGACAGTGGATTTTATTTGGCTGGGCTTTTTCTGAATTATTAAAAGACCGTCCGGCCATTATCATTCCCGATGCCAGGGATTATTTCCAGCTTAAACTCTGGGGCGATGGCGGGAAAATCGCGGCCGCTGAAAAAGCCCGTAATCTTATCGAAGGCCAGGATAGCGGGGGATTTCTACTTCCGGCAGACTTTATCAGCCTGGTTCTGGAAACTCAAACTTCTCACCTGCCTGACTCTCCAGGGAAAGAGCTGGCCGGGACTGGCCTCAAACCTTATTACTGCCAGGTTAATTATGGCGGCTTAAGCTTAGCTGTTCTGGATGACCGGATGTTTAAAACACCTCCGTCTTCGGTTTTGCCCGGGGCTCAGATTAGAAATGGCTGGCCGGAAAATCCCGCTTTTAAGGCAGCTAAGGAAGTTCGGGCTAAAGGTGCCAGCCTGCACGGTCAGGAGCAGCTGGATTTTTTAAGGCGATGGGCTGAAGATTGGTCTGGTCAAGTCGAATTTAAAGCTGCTCTGTCTCAGAGCCTGTGGGCCTGCCTGGAGACCATCCCAGCCGGAATGTCAGGGGATGAAGCTCTTTTTAAATCACCTCTGCCTCCTGCCGGTGAATATCCTTCGTCCGATCAGCCGGCTGCTGATTTTAATTCTGGCGGCTGGCCAGATGTAGCCCGGGATGAAGCGGTCAGAATCTTGAGGAAAGCCTTGGCCGTTCACTTAGCCGGGAGCGGCGGCCCGCCAGCCAGCCTGAAGTATGGCTTGAGCAAGTATGAAGAGGCGGGATACGCCTTTCTGCCTAAAACTCTCCTGAGTTCCTGGCCGGTTAGATGGTATCCCCCAAAGTCTAAAGCTTCAAGTCAGACCCCGTCAGCAGCCACCGGCAATTTTACCGACGCCTTTGGCAATCGCTTCACGGTCAAAGCAGTGGCCAATCCGGTGGCTTCTCTTGCTGACCGGAGCAGCAGTAACACTTCGGGTTTTGGCCTGGTCAGGTTCAGACAAGACGGAACCATCGTCTTTGAAAACTGGCCGGCTGAGAATCCGGGTCAGGCGAAAGATGCCGGCCCGCTTCCTGGCTGGCCGGTAGTTTGTTCCCTGCTGGATAATGACGGGCGGCGGCCAGCCGGCTATCTCCCGGTCCTCAGATTTAAAGGAATTGATAACCCCGTAGTTCAGGTCGTGGAGGAAGCCAGCGGGGAGATTGTTTATACCCTGAGAATAAGGGGAAATGAATTCAGACCGCCTGTTTTCCGGGCCGGTAATTATACCGTTCGCTGCGGACAGCCAGGGACCGGCAACTGGAAAGAACTCAAAAAAATTAGTTCCCTGCCAGCCGGAGCAAAAAAAGTCAGGCTGGTTGATTTCACTTCCCGACCTCCCGGAAAATGAAGTCTGCCCAACCTTGATCCGGTCAAAAAAGTGAAAATAAATGAAACCGGAAGTTGAATCTGTAGATTTAAGGTAACTTTCCTTATAAATTATTGTTTACAATTTCAAAGGAAGAAAAGTGGGTCAGTCCGTAAGAAAAAGATTATTTTTATTTTTTATAGCCATTAGCCTGCTTGGCCAGCCAGCCGGCCAGTTAGCAGCCTCTGATCTCAGGCTGGTGGTTATCGGCGATACCAGCCCTGAATTTTTCAGCCGGGAAAGCCCTTTTTTTAAAGAGATGATCGACAAGATTAATGAGCTTCAGCCTGATGCCGTCATTCACCTGGGCGATATGATCGCCGGCTATGGCCTCCGCCGGACTGAAAAGCAGTGGGATGAATTTGACCAGCTGGTTTCAAAAATTAAAGCTCCTTTTTTCCGGGTTCCTGGCAATCATGATATTTACAGTCAGAAATCCTTAGAGATTTATCAGCGGCGTTACGGGTCAACTTATTATTCAGTTGATCTCCGGGGTTATCATTTGATTTTTCTCTGGAATGTTGAAGAAAACCGGCTTGGCCATCTCAGCCGGCAGCAGTATAACTGGCTAAAAGCTGACCTGGAGAAATCAAAAGAGCGGACAGGAACCTTTGTTTTTCTGCATGTCCCGAACTGGACTAAAACCAGTAAATATGTTCTTCCTTTTGATAAAGATTTCTGGTTTAACAAAGTTCAGCCTGTTTTCCTGGAAAATAAAGTCCTGGCCGTTTTTGCCGGCCATTATCACCGCTTTGGCCCGACCAGGGAAATTGACGGGATAAAATATTATTTAAGCGGGGGCGGAGGTCCCCGGATCAACAATCTGTATGTTCAACATGGAGGAGGAAATCATTTTCTTTTAGTCGAAGCCAGCGGAAATCAGTTTGGCGTCCGGGTAGTTTTCAGGGACAGAATAATCTCCGCTGAAGAAGCTGATGTCCTCCGGGATGTACTTAAATAAGGGTAAAGGTAATTTAAGCCTGTGTCTGAATTCTGGAAGCAAAGGCTCGGCAGAAAATAAAAAATAAAAAAATGAAAATTTAATTCATGATCAGCCCCGAAGCCGCGACCAGCTTCAAGTTCGAAAATGATCGAAACCGGATTTTTGGAGAGTCACCTGGCGGCCAGCTTTAAAATAAACCAGCTGTCCTCTCTTCTTGGTTATCCGGCCAACTGGATGGAGCCGGCGGCCAAACTTTCTCAGGAAGCGGCGGTCAAGAGCCGCCAAGCTGCCAGGCCTGACTGTTATCAGCAGGCAATAATCTTCACCGCCGGCGGCGGCCACTTCTTCCTGATTCCAGCCATATTTCCGGCAGCATCTTTTTAGAGCCGGAGAAACGGGCAATTTTTCGAGATAAACTTCAGCTCCGCAGCCGGAGCGTTCTATTATTCTCCTGAGATCAGAGTCCAGGCCGTCCGAGACATCCATCATGGCTCCGACCTGAGACTGGTGGGCCAGGAAAAATCCCTCCGCAAGCTGCGGCTGTGGATGAAAATGCTGCCGGAGTAAAATTTTTTCATCCTGCCCCCTTAGATTTCTGAGCTGGCTATTGAGCACCAGGCGTAAGCCGCCTTCGGAAGAGCCAAGCAGGCCGGTGACGGCCACTATGTCTCCTGGAATGGCGCCTGATCTGTACTTTATATATTTTCCCCTGGCTTCTCCGAGGAGGGCGACATTAATCACCATGGCTCCAGTTGTTCTGGTGGTGTCACCGCCGAGCAGTTTGACCTCAGCCTTCTGACTGATTGATTTCCAGCCAGAGAAGAAGTTCTCAGCCCAGGAGATCTTCGTCTCAGCCGGTAAGGCCAGCGACAGAAAGGCCCAGAGAGGCCGGCCGCCCATGGCGGCTATATCACTCAGGTTAACTGCTAAGGATTTATAACCGAGGTCCCGGGCTGCTATTTTTTCTTTTAAAAAATGAACACCATCAAGTAAAAGATCAGTGGTCACCAG
>JAGOPD010000041.1 GCA_017992175.1 Candidatus Saccharicenans sp. | reverse complement strand
GGACTCTATGGCTGTAGCATGATATCTGTCTTGCCATAAAGGACCGACTCTTTTTTGCCCGACATTATATTCCTGAGCAACACGCCCGAGGATCAATCTCATCGCCTGTGGAATAGAGCGGGCTGTTCTGCCTGGCTTATCAAGACCACCGGAACAGCCCTGGTCCTCATCTAACAATAGAAGATGAACATGATTCGAAGTTATGGCGTAATTAAGAATGCAAATTTTATATCTCCCGATAGCGTCCGACATCCAGCGCACTACCCTTTGCTTATAGTGGTCATCATTCAGGAGAAATTCCTTGTTCACGCAGCGGTTCGTTATATGCCAGATATAACCTGGAAGAAAAAATCGTTTGGCCCTGGGCAAGGATTTCTCCTCCTCGTCTATTTATCATCACTAATACTTATTATGTCTGGCTAATCTTTCTTATCTTTGGAACTCTAATTGATAAAAAACCAAAATCGATAAAACAATAGACGGAGAAAAAGTAGTGTTTATCTCACTTCAAGGCCCTAAATGATAAATCATCGCTCGGGTAGGACAAAGAAGCCTAATTTGAATGGAGATATCGTAAGCTGATCAGGCCGATCAAAACTTTTCTGGTTAAGGACAACATATTGATATAAAATAAGATCCGCTGGCCCGACCCCATTTAAAAAGGAGAAAGAGGATGAAGCCAAAGGCCAGGCCTCGAGGAATTATGATTTCCGGCCTGATAATTTTAATCGGCCTGCTGCTTTTCTCGTCCTCAGATGCTGTCAAGCCATCGCCACCCGACGCTGGCCACCGGAACATCATCGGCCTGAAGATTTATCAGGAGCCAGATAAGAGTGCTCAGGCTTTTGACAGCTGGAAAAAACTTGGCATTAACACTCTGTTTGTCGGCCCGGAACTGGCCGGAAAAAGTGATTGGTTAAAACTCTGTCGTCAAGCCGGTTTTAAAATATTTCTCATTATTCCGGTTTTCCATAATCCGGAAAAATTGAAAGACTGGCCCGGGATGGCGGCCATGACCGGAGAAGGCCTTCCAGCCAAGGATGACTGGCTGGAATTTGTCTGCCCCGGCAACCAGCTCTATCGCCAGGAATTAATTGAGTCAGTAAAAAGGATGGTTTCGGAATTGAAGCCAGACGGTCTGAGTCTTGATTTTATCCGGCATTTCGTTTTCTGGGAAAAAGTCTATCCGGAGTCAACTCCGGCTGTCCTCAAAACCACCTGCTTCTGTCCCGATTGTCTGAACCAATTTCAAAAAGAAATTGGTGTTGTCATCCCGCCAGCGGTCAAAGGTTATCCCGATATTCCGCGCTGGCTACTGACCAATCACCGGGATGAATGGACGGCCTGGAGAAGCCGGCAGATTACTTCCATGGTTGAAGACCTTTGCCGGGCAGCCCGGCAGATAGACCATTTCATCCTGATCAACCTTCATCTGGTTCCCTGGAGGGAAGATGATTTTAACGGAGGACGGATCTCTGTTGCTGGCCAGGATTTGAAGAGCCTGTCAAGATACGTGGATTATCTTTCACCTATGACTTATGCCCCCATGTTAAAGAGGCCGCCTGAGTGGGTCAGTTCAGTTGTAGCCGATATTCAATCGTCCGCTCCAAATCCGGTCCTGCCCAGTGTCCAGGTCAAGGAAGCTTATCTGCCAGAGGAACTCAGTTTGGAAGAGTTTGAGGCAGATCTTCAGGCTGCTCTGAAACCTCCGGCTGCTGGCGTTATTTTCTGGAACTGGGAAAGTTTGGCCAGCTCAAAAGAAAAGCAGGAAGTTATTCAACAGCAGGTAGCTGAATTCATTCATCATCAGGAAGTTCAGCAAAAGAAAAGACTGAAGGAAAACAGTGTGGTGCGGGCTGGTTTACGGGCTTCACCCTACGGACCCAAGCCTGTTTTTCCGGGGGTCAGTTACTGGTTGCATTCAGCCGGGGATATGTCCCGCCGCTTTCCGGGCAGCCGTCCGGCTCTGATCTGGCTGGTCAGCACCATGGACAGAGTCAAAAAAATCCCTGGCCAGGAGATTTATACCACCAGGACCAAGCTGACTTTCCCCCGACCAGATAATTCCGGGCACAAGGATGAAAATATCGCTTTTGCTGCCGAGGATGCTAATGAATCGTACCTGCGGGCGTTTGATCAGGCTGGTTACCAGGTCTGGCTCCAGGTTGAACCGGCTATGGCTGATATTCCGACTTTAATCGATCTGATCATGGAGCGCTATCACCACCATCCCTGTGTCATAGGCTTTGGGGTGGATGTCGAATGGCATCGCTGGAGTGAAAAAGACAGCGAAGGAGTGGCTGTAACGGATGACCAGGCCCGGACCTGGCTTCAGCATCTGCGCCGCTGGAATCCTTCCTATCTCCTTTTCCTCAAGCACTGGGAACAAGCCAAGCTGCCAGCGGCTTACAGGGATGGTCTGGTCTTTATCGACGACAGCCAGATTTTTGAATCTATCGATCAAATCAGCCTGGAATTTGCCCGCTGGGCCAGATGGTTTTATCCTGCTCCGGTTGGCTTTCAGTTTGGCTATCCGTCTGATCGCCGCTGGTGGGAAAAACTGGCCGACCCGCCGGCTGAAATCGGGCGGGAAATTATTCTGACCGCTCCCAATGTGACTGACCTCTACTGGGTAGATTTCACTGTCAAAGACATCTGGCCTGAAACAAAATAAGAGCGGCCAGCTTCATTGACCAGCCTGGAAAAGGATGGACCTGGATTGGTATTGTCATGGCAACCCAGCGCCGCCTTAGAATTTAGAATAACGGGCTACGGCCGCTAAGTCAGCCTATACAATTTTGCTGTTTCAACTTGACCGGCCAGTGAAAACATCAATAGTCTTTGATGATAGAATAATAAAGAATTAAAATTTTACCGTCAGAGAGCAAAATAAAAAGGAGGAGGAACAATGGAGTTTAACGAGGTTATAAGGCAGCGCTACAGTGTTCGTTCCTACCGGCCCGACCCCATCCCGGAAGATAAATTGAACCGGATACTGGAAGCAGCCCGGCTGGCGCCGTCGGCTTCTAATTTACAGCCTTATAAAATAATCGTCATCTCGACCAGGGGTAGAGAAGCAGAGCTAAGACGCATCTATGCCCGGGACTGGTTTGTTCAGGCTCCGCTCGTTATTTGTTTGGTGGCCATTCCGGCCAGGGCCTGGAAGCGAAGGGATGGTAAAAATTATGCCGAAGTTGATACGGCCATTGCCATGGATCATCTCATTTTAGCTGCTGCCAATGAAGGGCTTGGCACCTGCTGGATCGGCGCTTTTGACTCGCAGGCAGCCAGGGAAATTCTGGGCCTGCCTGAAGATACCGAGCCTGTGGCCTTGACGCCTCTTGGTTATCCGGCAGATAGTCCTCGTCCCAAAAGGAGAAAAAGCTTGAAGGAACTGGTCTCCCCTGAGCACTGGTCAGATTGAGCCGGGACTTACGCCTTTATAAGATGAACAAGCTATATATTTGATTATAAAGAAAATCGGCTGGCCCGACCCCATTTAAAAAGGCAGGAAGAGAAAAACGGCCAGATCGAAGAGAACGTGGCTGATAATGTTGGCCAGGATTGATTTAAATTTTAAATATTGATAGCCCCAGACCAGGCCACAGACGAGAGCGGCCAGGATAAGAACTGGATTTCTGGAGGTGAGATGGACTGCTGCATATAGGCCAGCCACCAGGAATAAACCAGGCCAACTTCCCAAGCGCGAAGACCAGTGCCGCTGTAAAAAACCCCGCCACCAGAGTTCTTCTCCCGGCCCGATGATTAAGGCCAGGAAAATCCCTACCCGCCATTGGCTTTGACCAGACTTAAGAGCATAAATCAGAGCCATTTGAGCCAGGCCGCCCGGCATGATTTTGGGCAGGATAAGGCTCCCGGCATAAAACAGAACATAGAGCAGAATAGCTGAGGCTACCCCGATAGCCACTTTTCCCCAGCCCCGGCCAAGAAAATCGGCAGCAATTAACCGGCTGAAGCCCGGCTCAAGCCATAAGGCAACCAGGAGAAACACGAGTAAAGTAGCTGAAAAGAGCGACCAGAAGTCAAGGGCAGCCGGCAGCCAGCCAGAAAAAATGAGCGGGAAAATTGCCGCCGACAGAACAGTCAGCCAGTAGAGATGGCTTTCAGCCAGTGGCTTGTCTTTCATTCTGACCTGTCTCTTTTTTATTGTCCGGTTAAAAGCTTCTTATTAGATTATTTTCGGTTATCGGCGATATTTATGCAATCATAAATTCAAAGCTGTAACAGTCTACCCGGAGAAAAAAATCTCTCCCCCATTGACTTTTTTATTTGTTTAAAAGCTCAATTAGATAATCAAGCCATAGACCGCCAATGGCCAGCAGGCCGAACAGTAAATTATAACGGGCAGTTGCCCCGTCGAGGGTAATTAAAGCCAGCGGGTCTCCCGCCTGTCCTTCATTTTTAACTGTAGCTTTTTTCCACAGTTTCCAGCCTTGAGGCCAGGAAAAGGCCACAATCAGAACCGACAGCGGCAAGGAAGGAAAGTCAAGTCCAAAAAAACGGGGAATGACAGCCAGGGAAGCCATTAAAATCATCGAGCCAAAAATCAGAACTCCATAATAGTGGCGCGAGCCCCTGTTCCCAAGAAGGTTGGCCATGGTATAAATTTTCTTTTCCCGGTCAGTCAGAATATCCCGCCAGTTATTGGCGTGGAGAATGGCGGCAATCAGCATCCCCTGAGGAACCGCCCAGATAACAGGCAACCAGGAAAATTGACCGGTTTGAACTGCCCACGA
>JAGOPD010000005.1 GCA_017992175.1 Candidatus Saccharicenans sp. | reverse complement strand
CGTCAGGGTTTCCCCCATTGCGCAAAATTCCCCACTGCTGCCTCCCGTAGGAGTCTGGACCGTGTCTCAGTTCCAGTGTGGCCGGACACCCTCTCAGGCCGGCTACCCGTCATAGCCTTGGTAGGCCGTTACCCTGCCAACAAGCTGATAGGACGCAGGCCCCTCCTCAAGCGCCTTTTGGGCTTTGGTTTCATAACCATCGTTATGAAACGTTATGCGGCATTAGACCCCCTTTCGGGAGCTTATTCCCCGCTCGAGGGCAGGTTACCCACGTGTTACTCACCCGTTCGCCACTGACCAGTGCTCCGCACTTGCCCCTTTAGGGGAAAGTCCCCCAAAACCCCTGCTATAAAGCAACAACTTTAACAGGCAGCCTTAGAGTACCAATCCCATAAAGAAACTAGTGCGAAGCACTAGCCCGTCCGACTTGCATGTGTTAGGCACGCCGCCAGCGTTCACTCTGAGCCAGGATCAAACTCTCCAGTTATTTTGAACTCTTGCGAGTTCTAAGCTTTTGAGTTTAGACAAATAGGTCGATCGCTGGTTGCTCCGCTTTGTCTTTCAAAGAACTGATTTCTTTCTATCCCGAGAAAGAAAATCCTTTTAGGCTTTCTGTATTTTTTATCAATGACGATGTGTCTATCGATTGCCAAAAGGCGAAGTTAATATAAAACCAAAACCAACATTTGTCAAGTGGCCCTGAAAAAATATTTTTAATTTATTCTCAGGGTCAACTTTAGTTGTCCCTATCTTATTATTTTTCAACCACCTCGTCAACTTTTGTTTACGGTCTGAAACCCCTGAACCGGATAAACAGGCAGGAGATAGCGGCTTTAACTGGCATGGCAATTGCAGATCCAAAACCGCGGCAATTGAAGTCAAGTGGCTGGGAGACCAAGAGTGAAACAGACGAGAAAAACTTTAAAGAAGACAGGCCTTGGGGCATTATTCAGGATATTGAAAGGCTCAAGCCTGCTGGAAGTCACCATCGCCATGGGGCTGGTTTTCTTTTTGTTGACTGGACTGGCTCAAATGATGGGCTCATCGCTTCTTATTAAACAAAAAGCGGATTACCATCGCCTGGCGACCGATATCATTTCCAATCAACTCGAACGGCTAAAAAGCGCCGGGGATGAGGCCCCGGCTTTATCACCTGGCTTACACCAGGAGCCGGTTCAAGACCCGTCTTCAGGCAAAAAGTTTCTGTTAAACTGGGAGGTAACGGAGGTCAACGATAATCTCAAGAAAGTCTGTTTAAGCCTCAACCCGGCCTCAGCCAGCAGCCGGCTTACCGAAGTCAGAGCCACCCTATATTTTTCACGCCGTCTTAATTTTTGAAAGGAACGATGATCAAAATGGCAGCCTTGATCAGCCTCAGCCAGAAAAGTTCACCGGGAGCGAGGGCAAAAAGCAGCAAACAGGCTGGCTGGCCGAAGAGCTTTTTTTTCGGCTTCTCTCTCCTCGAGAGTCTTATCAGTCTGTCTCTCAGTCTGTTTATTTTAGTTTCTGCTCTGGAAGTCATGACTCAAGCCAAAAGGATTTACAGCCGCTCTCAAAGCGAGCAGGAGGCTGCCCTGGGAGCAGCTGTGGCCCTGGAAAAAATTCGCGAGGACCTCGAGCGAGCCGGGGCTGGACTTGAGGGCCACCGGCCAGAGACAGACTGCTGGCCAATAAAGGTCGCAAATTCAGTAATTACCATGTATTCCGGGGACATCACGATTAAGTTAGCTGCTGACATTGAGGCCGGCCAGACTTCAGCCCTGGTCATTCTCTGGCCTGGCTCAGATTCAAAACTCAGGGCCGGAAGGACCATGCTGCTCGCCGGTCAAAATCAAGTAGAACTGGTTGAAATTACCGGTGTAATGAACAACCGGCTTTTTGTCTCACCCGCTTTTTCCAGCTCGTTTCGGGCAGCAGAGTCGGCTGCCTATCTTCTTGAAACGGTCGAGTTCTATCTCGATTCAAAACAGCCAATCCTGAGGAGAAAGGTTAACGGAACCTCCGGCCAGCCTTTGCTCGAAGAGGTCAGCAGCTTTGAACCTGCCTATGATCAGCTAAGTAATCTGGTCTCAATAAGACTTGGAACTGGCTCAAAAAAGGAGAAAAGTTATGAATTTCTTTTCTATCCTAAAAATACCGCCGGGACATAAAGAAGCGGGATCGGCCATGATGGTTTGTATTCTGGTCATGGCCATTTTTACTTCGCTCGGACTGGGCTGGCTTATTAGCTCGCAAATCTTTCTTCAAGTTGAAGGCAGCCGGAAATTAAATCGCCTGGCACTCTATGCGGCTGAAAATGGTCTTAAGGCTTCTTTAGAGTCGATGAGCGACCATCTTCAAAGCTCTTTTTCCGGGCAAGAAATAACCGAAGAAGATTTTCAGAGTTTAAGAAGCCGGTTGCTGTCAGGCGAAAACCTGCTGACCGGTTCTGATCTGAATGAAATAGTTGAGGCGGAGGAAAGCTACGATGATTTTTCTCAAATGACCTGGCAGGTTTCGGCCTCGGTGGAAAAGACGGGGCTTGAAGATTTTGAGCAATACCTGAAATCAACCTGCGGGTTAATTATAGATTCAACCGGCCGGGTGCAGGATTTCGGCGGAAAAAGGTCAGAAGAAGTTATAGCTTCGCTGACCTTCTATGCCGGACACCTGCCCCTCGACCGGTTATCAGCCGCCATTGAGGCTGGCGGCCTGCCTGAGGAAGGCAGGGATCAGATAAATATTATTCCCTCAAATCCGGGCAGCCTTGAAAATGACCAGCCTTTAACCTTAAGTCAGGGCACGATTCCGGATAATGCCCTGCCCTTAGTTTCCAGAGGACTCAAAATTCTAAAGCCGGATGCCCTGCCTCGCTGGTTGCTGCGGCAGGCACTCGGGCTGCCAGCGGAGGATGAGCCAGTGCCCGACGGAGTTTATCTAATTAGAGATGATCTGGGTCCGGGCGGGGTCTTTGTCGAGGGTGACCTGAGCCAGCTCTTGCTTGGCATTGAGACTGACTGGCAGATTATTCAATTTCAACAGGAAGAAAAAACCTGGCAAATAAAATTCAACCCCGGGAGTCAAAAAATAAATTTTATCACCCCAGATGGGCAGATAGATGAAAATGGGCTGTTAATTCCCTTAATAATGATCAACGGCCAGGTGGAAAATCTGGCTTGCGGTCAGCCGGGTTCAGACGGGCTTCTGGTCCTATCAGCTGCGGAAGAAGCTCTGAGCATTCTGAGCGGATGCCACCTGACAATTGTTTCAGCTGGCAGGATAAACATTACCACCAGCCTCAAAGCTCAAGGGTTAGAATGGAAAGAAGGAATCCCCTATCTTCGCCAGCCGGACTCACCCCTGACCATCTGGTCCACCGGTAAAAATTTCGAGACTGAGGAACAGTTAGATGGGGGGATTAATCTGCTTTCGCCGGGAAACGACCCTATGACCATAGCTGGTAATCTGGTAGCTGGCGGAGAAGGGCTAAAAATAGATTCCGGCAGTGTAAAGGTACAAATAGCCGGCAGCCTGGCAGCTACCCGGATAAACCCGGGCGAAAGCCAGCTAACTGTTTTTACCGGGCTGCAGACTGGAAGCCCTGCAGATAATACCGGTAAACTCAATATATTTTCAAATAAACCACTCATTCACCTGAATGAATTCAAGATTATAGAATGGAGGGTAGCTAAATGAAAAAATCAAGAAGATACCCGCTCAGAGTTTCAGGCTATACACTTCTCGAAACAGTTATTTCCCTTTCAATTGTCATGGCCATCATCTTAATTGGTTCAGGGTTAAGGCCCGATAGCGGGAAGCACCAGCTGAACACCGCGGTTAATCAGGTTTATTCCAGCCTGTCCTTGGCCCGGTTCAGAGCCATTCGTCAACAGGTGCCAGTTAAAGTCAGCTTTCATGAGAACTTTTGCGAGCTATCAGAATATGACAACCAGAAATCGTTCTGGATCACAAAATCAAGACGGTTCTTAGAGGGAGTGGTGGTCTCGGCCAACAATGAACCGGTTTTCTATCCTCAGGGAACAGTCTCCAATTTGGCCTCGATAAAAGTGGCCAATGACCGGGGCCTTTATCTTATAACCGTGGCTATTACCGGGCGCCTCAAAATCAGCCAGAGTGATTAGTTGATAGTTAATGGGATCATTTTTAAAATTTTTTGTTGAATTAAATTCTTCCCTTATTTATAAGTTTCTTAGAGGACCTTCCTCCACTCTGTCAAACTAAAGGAGAAGAATCATGCCGGTCAAGACCGCCAGAAGAATTTTAGTAGCTACCAGCGGGCTGCTATTTTTAATTTTCACTATTAATTTTCTCTTGGCCCAGGAGCCATACAAATTACCGCCAAAGGAAATTGTAGATATTCTGGATGCCCCGCCTCTCCCCATGGTGAGCCTCGATCCTCAAAATAAAATAATGCTTCTTAGCTATTATCAATCAATGCCTTCCATTGCCCAGGTCAGTCAGCCCTTTTACCGGGTAGCCGGTTTCAGAATTACTCCCCACAACAATAGCCGTCAGGTTCTACGCTTTTATACCAAATTTGTTTTAAAAAATATTAAGACCGGAAAAGAAATCGCCGTTGATTTGCCTGAAGAACCGGTCTATAGCCTGCCCAACTGGTCCCCTGATGGACGCTATCTGGCTTTAAAAAAATTCCTGACCAACGGCCTCGAGCTGTGGTTAATAGAGGCTTCAACCGGTCAGGCTAAAAAGCTTTTTGGACCTTCCCTTAATGCCGTCTTAACTGAGGGCTATGTCTGGTGGCCAGACAGCCGAAGCCTTTTAATCACTATGAACCCGGGCAGTCGCGGTCCGGAACCTCAGGCTCCGGCCATCCCCATTGGACCAAATATTCAGGAAACATCAGGCAAAAAAGCCGCCGTGGCCACCTATCAGGATTTGCTGCGAACCCCCTTTGATGAAAAGATATTCGAATATTTAGCCACTGTTCAGCTGGCCAGGCTAAATATCCAGGCGGGCGAATTAACCAATCTCGGCCAGCCTGGAATTTACCAGGAGGCTTCAATTAGTCCTTCCGGTGAATTTATTCTGGTTGATAAAATCAAGCGTCCCTTTTCTTATAGCGTCCCATTCAATCTGTTCAGTCATACCCTCGAGATCTGGGACAGCCAGGGGAAGCTGGTTAAACTAATCGCCGACCTGCCAGCAGCGGAAGAGACGCCAAGAAATGGTGTTCCGGTCGGGCCGCGGTCATCAGCCTGGCAGCCGCTTCAGCCGGCGGTTTTGATCTGGGTCGAAGCCCTGGATGAAGGGGACCCTGAGAAGAACGTCCCGGAGCGTGAAAAGATTATGTCGCTAACGGCTCCTTTTAATCAAGAAGCAATCGAGATTTTGAGGCTGCCGGAAAGATATCAAGGGATAACCTGGCTCGGTCAGCCTGGTCTGGGGCTGGTTTCCCAGTATGAATGGAAAAAGCGCTGGCGGACAACTTACCTTTTTGCTACTGACCGGCCCGGGCTGAAACAAAAGATATTCGACCTGAGTGCCCAGGATCAGTATCACGATCCGGGGCGCCCGGTGATGATTTCGACCCCGGCCGGAGATAGAGTAGCTGTCCAGGATGGAGATTTCATCTACCTTCGCGGGAGCGGCTCGTCGCCTGAGGGTGACCGTCCTTTCATTGATCGTCTGAACCTCAAAACCGGGCAGGTGAAAAGGCTGTTTCACTGCCAGCAGGGTGTTTATGAAACCTTTATCTCATTTTATGGTCAGAGTAAATCAGAGATTATTACTTCCTTTGAATCGCCCACGATGCCCCCAAATTATTATCTGGTTAACCTCAAGACTAAAAAAAGAACCGCCTTAACTTCGTTCGCTGACCCGGCTCCCCAGCTAACCGCCGCCAAACGGCAGCTGATCAAATATAAAAGAAACGATGGGCTGGAACTCTCTGGCTTTCTTTATCTTCCGCCCAACTACCAGGAAGGCCAGAAGTTACCGGTAGTCGTCTGGGCTTATCCCCTGGAGTACAACGATCCGTCAACAGCCGGGCAGGTCAGGGGTTCTCCTTACCGCTTCACCTTTTACCGCGGAGCCAGCCAGCTTTTTTACTTAACCCAGGGGTATGCTGTTCTCGATAATGCTCAAATGCCAGTCGTTGGTGATCCCAAAACCATGAATGATACTTTTATTCCCCAGATTGTGGCCAATGCTGAAGCCGCCATTGAGGCTTTAGACCGGCTGGGTATTGTTGATAGAAAAAGGGTAGGGGTAGGTGGTCACAGTTATGGGGCCTTCATGACGGCTAATCTCCTGGCTCATACAGACCTTTTTGCAGCCGGCGTGGCCAGGAGCGGAGCTTACAACCGCACCCTGACTCCTTTTGGTTTCCAGAGTGAGAGAAGAACTCTGTGGGAAGCTCCAGAACTCTATCTGAAAGTTTCACCTTTCATGTCTGCTGATAAGATAAACGAGCCTTTGCTTCTCATTCACGGTGAGGCTGATAATAATTCTGGCACTTTTCCCATTCAATCCGAGCGCCTGTTTGCTGCGATTAAAGGGCTCGGGGGAACAGCCAGACTGGTCATGCTGCCCGAAGAGAGTCATGGCTATTCTGCCAGGGAATCGGTACTTCATGTCCTGGCCGAGATGATTGATTGGTTTGACCGTTATGTGAAGAATAGATGAAGAGCTGGCGGGGATGAGAACTTTTTCCACAATTCCTGTGAATATCCCTGTGGAAATCTCCAGGCCAGGTTAATTTATTCCTTTGAAAATAAACAGGTTCTGATAAACTGCACATTTTTTGTACACCAGTCAGCAAGAGCTTTTTTTCCTGTCAGGACAGTGGTAAGATAGAAACAAAAAGAGCAAAGGAGGCTGCGTGAAAAAGAACCGGTTAAAGACTTTAATTCTGGTTTTATCTTCTATTTCTTTCCTGGCTACTGGCCTGAGCCTGGCCCTTCCCTCAAGAGACTATCAGCAGCTGTCCGCTGCCGTTAAAGTTGAAATCAAAGAGGTAGAGCCTTTTGTTTACTGTTCATTGAGCCGGACGGGTTCTTTCGCTGAGATAGAGGCGGCTGTGGGCGAACTGCTTCAACAGATGCAGGCTCAAAATGTATTCCCCATGGGTTCAATGATTGGTATTTATCATGGCGACCCGACCTTATCAGATCCTGAGCAAATTCAGTGGGAAGTTGGTTTCCCGGTTAATGATCAGGCTTTAGTGCAAGCCCCCCTTCAGAAAAGGCAATGGACCTTTACCACGGTGGCGGTTGGTCTTCATGAGGGACCTTACGAGAAAACAGGAGAAACTATCTTAGGTATGCGCCAATGGCTGGAAGATAACGGGTATGTTCAGAACGGGCCTATTCTTGAACGTTATCTCGATGCCGATCCCGCCACGACTTCACCTGATCGGCTGAAAACAGAAATCTGGCTGCCCTGTAGAAAAGTTTGAAGCTAAAACTTTGTGGACTGCAGACTGCAGCGGTCTTTTAATCCTCTCCAGGAAGATAATCACCTATCCGCTTTTGTCCATAACAGGCTTTGACGCATACTCCGCAAATAAACTGACTGACCAGTCCGGATTGGCGAAATTCTTTTAGCTGGTTATAACAGCTGAGGTGATCAAATTCTTCCGGGGTTTCTTTTATCGCCCGGGCGGGACAAGCGCCCTGGCAGCGATGGCAAAGCCCGCAGCCAAAGGGAATAGGCTGATCATTTTTGAGAGGCAGATTGGTCAGAACAGTCACCAAACGGAAGCGAGCCCCCAGCACCGGGTTGACCAGCAGGTTATTCCTCCCCAGCCAGCCCAAACCGGCTAACTGGCCGACTTTTTTATGAGAGACATGGGCTCGCTGATCCTTCCAGTCTATGATCTGAGAAGCAGCGATGGGCAGGGCCAGGAATCCCAGCGAAGTGATTTCGGAAGCAAGTTTTAGGGCTGCCCGGTCCAGGAAGTTATTTAATTGCCGGTAATGATGAAAATAGAGAGGTGTCGGCGCCCGGTCAATGTCATCAAGGACAGACAATAAGACTTCTTTCCCTAAGGAAATGGCGGCGCCGTAGCGCCTGATAAGATGTCCGGGAAGAAGAAAACTGTCTTTTATGGCAGATATATCAGCCACACCGAACAAGTCGGCTTTAAGGACTCCGAGGGAAAACTTCCTTAGAAAATCATAATTCTGAGCGGGTTTATCCTGGCGGCTGCTATTGTCCATAATTCAAGATTTTAGGGCGGGAAGGGCTGAATGTCAAAATATCGAATTCAGCCTGGAGGTTGACCGGCTAACGCTTTTAAAGTATAAATTCAATCTAAGGTGAGACTGAGCTCTCAACTAAAACAGAAAATAGACCACGGAGAGGCAAAGATGAGCGAGAAAACTTTAGCCATAATTAAACCTGATGCAGTCAAAAAAAGGGTTGTGGGCCGGATAATTCAAAGAATAGAAGATGAAGGCTTCAATATCCTTGGCCTGAAAATGGTCAAATTGAGCCTGGAAGAGGCCAAACAATTCTATTTAGTTCACCAGGATAAGCCATTTTATAGCAGTTTAACTGAGTTTATGTCTTCCGGGCCGGTGGTTGTCCTGCTTCTCGAGGGGGAAAAAGCTATCAGGCGCTGGCGGGAAGTCATGGGAGCCACTAATCCAGCCGAGGCGAAGCCAGGAACTCTCCGGAGAGAGTTCGGATTTTCTATCGAGAGAAACGCTGTTCATGGGTCAGATAGCCCCCAGACGGCCGAAACCGAAATCAGGTTCTTCTTTAAGTAACAGATAATAAAAAAAATATTCTTCCAGGGGCAAAAATTTTACTTGACAAACGGCAAAAAAAATTTTATGTTTTTTCTGCGCCTTGGAGGAGAATGAAAAACAGGGGGTATTGGCCTTTTATCACCCTCTGTGTCTGTCATTCAACAGGGCTAATTTTAATGGATGGAGGATTTCACTATGCGTAAATCTTTAACAAAAGCCATTGCAGTACTGGTTTGCCTGGTTTTCACCATCAGCCTGGTTCCCGCCATGTATGCTGCCGAAAAGAAGGTTTCCAAGGATGACAGGCTCCTTCTGCAGAAGCCGATGAGCTTGTTGGTCTCCTTATTTCCTTTCCTGGGAAGCGCCCTGGGCAACAGCAGCAAAGCTATCAGCTCCAGCAATATTTCGGGCAAGAAGACTTTGAAACCAACTGCTGAGATTCATATTGGAACTAAACCAGCAAACGAAAGAGACTAGTTTAAAATTTTAGCTAAAAATTTTTTTATCTAATCTCACCTTTAGGGGTGAGATGAATGAGTTTTTCTCACCCCTGTTTTCCCCCCTTTAAGTCATAGACAAAAAAGCCTAATATTGTTTTACTATATACAGAGGACTTTTCTATTGAGAAGTTTCGAGCGGTCGTTTTTAATCTTTTTGCTGGCTAATCTTTTATGCCTGCACTTTTGGGCCCAGAATAAACCGGAAGACATCAAATATTCTTCTAACTTTGGCCAGTTATTAACAGACAGTCAGGAATATATCAAAGAAGGCCTTTATGAACCCGCCCGATTTAGCTTACAGCGTATTCTGAAACTGGCCCGAACCGCAGAGGAAAAAAAGGAAGTCAACCTAAAACTGGCTGAAGTTGAAGCTAACCTTGGTAATCTTTCTCAAGCTTATAGTTATTATGAGCAAACTGTACGGTTCGCTTTAGAAACTGGAGATAAAAAGGCCGAAGCTTTTTCACAAAGATCAATGGAAATCATAGATTTATACAATAAGGCGAAAAAACTCAGACAGGAAAAGCATTATGATGAAGTGATAAATACCTTTAATGAGGCGGTTTCTTATTGTGATGAAATAAATAATAGAATTCTTAAAGTCAAAGCTTTAAGGCAGCAAGGCTATGCCTATCTATACTTAAATGAATCGAAACATTATTTAGAAAATAATCTTAGGGCCAATGAAATTGCAAAAGCTATTAACAATACAATTGAGGTTATAAGCACATTTACAAACATAGGACACTATTATTCTTTGATTGACAACATTAATTTGGCTATAGAGAATTTCGATAACGCAGTTCTTCTCTCAAGCAAAGAAGGGCTGCCACCAGAGGTCATTTTTGATGCTTATTATAACGGCGGATCAATTAGGTTAGATATTGGCCAATATGACAAAGCCATTGAATATCTTAGCATTGCTCTTGAATTAGTTTCAGGCGATAAATCTAACCCAGATTATGCAGCTTGTCTTATCAATCTCGGGTATGTGTACGTAAAGAGAGCTTTGACTTCTGGAAATAATGAAGATTATGACCAGGCGTTCCAATATTTCAATCAGGCTCTGTCAGCAGCCGCCCAGACTGGAAACGAGCCATTTCAGGTAGCTGTTCTCAATAATATCGGTTCGCTAAAAGCCCACTTAGAAGAAAATCTTGATGCCCTGTATTATCTCAATAAATCCAGGATTCTGGCCGAAAAAATCAAGTTGAATGCCTATCTGGTTTCCATCTATACCAATATTGGCATTATCTATGCCCGGCAGGGTGATTATCAGAATTCATCTCTATACTATGATAAGGCTATAAATCTGGCCCTGAGTGAAAACGAGGACCGGACTCTGTGGGAAAGTTATCTGGAAAAAGGCAATCTTTTGAAAAAACAGGGCAAGCTGACTGAAGCCAGGTTCTATTATCTCAATTCGATTAATATTATAGAAAGCCTCAGATCAAAGCTGTCAATGGAAGAAGATAAAGCCAGCTTTCTCGGCTCCGATAAAAGGCTTAATGCCTACCATAATCTGATTGACCTCTTAATCAATCTAAATAAAGAAAAGGGGGATCAGAATTACTTAACTCAGGCTTTTAGTTTTGTAGAAAGGGCCAAATCCAGAGCTTTTCTGGACAGCATAGAAAGCTCCAACCTGGAAAAAGAAATACCGGCAGACCCGAAGCTTATCAATCAGGAAAAAGAGATTATGAGCGATATGTCCAAACTTTATACTAAGTTAATAGCTCCTGACCTGCCAGAAGACGAAAGAACAACTATCCTGCAAGAAGTTAAAAGCCTCGAAGACAAACTCGATAATATCAAAAGGCAGATCCGCTCTCAGAGTCCAGCTTATGCCAATTTAACTTATCCTGAAATTATTACTTATGAACAGGCCAGCAAAGAATTTGCTAAAAGCAAAACAGCTGTGTTTACTTTCGTGGTCGGAGAAGACAGCGCTTATGGTTTCGCCCTGACCGGTCAGGGCCTTAAAGTTTATCCTATCCCGGCCCGTAGTGATTTGAGGCTCAGGGTTATTAACCACCGGAAAGCAATTTCTGATACCGATAACAGTGATTTTCAATCAGGCCGGTTATTATATGATTTATTGCTCAAACCGGGAATGGTTGAAGGGATAAAGAACCTCATCATTATTCCAGACGACATTCTTAACCTCTTGCCTTTTGAAACTCTTCTGACCGGTTCTCAGCCTGATGATTGGCTTATAAAAAATTATACAGTTTATTATGCCCCTTCACTTTCTTCTCTAAGAGAGCTGGCTAATCACCAGAACAGAAAAAACCGGGCAAAGCCCCAGCATAATTTGCTGGCGGTTGGTGACCCTTATTATGGAGAACTGGAGGACAAATACCAGGAACTCTCCACCAAAGCTATTTTCAAGGATTTTTATGCTCTGACTGACCTTAAATTTTACCGGCTTCGATATTCTCATGAGGAAATCAAACGCATTTCCAGCCTGATACCAAAAAGCACCCTGCTTGAGCGAGAAAAAGCCTCGGAGGATTTAGTCAAGAGCGCCAATCTGTCTGACTATAAAATAATCCATTTTGCCGCTCATGGCCTGATTGATGACCAGAAGCCAGCCAGGTCAGCCATTATTCTGACTCTCGACAATGATCCTGCTCAGGACGGTTTCTTACAGATGAGAGAAGTTTTTAATCTCAGGTTGAATGCCGATCTGGTTGTCCTGTCTTCCTGTCAGACCGGTTTAGGACAGTTTGTCAAGGGAGAAGGCATCGAAGGCATCAGCCGGGCTTTCTTTTATGCCGGATCTTCTTCAGTGGTTATGAGTCTCTGGACCATTAATGACCAGGTTTCTTCCCAGTTTATGGAAAGATTCTATTATCACCTCAAAAATTCCGAAGATCTGGCTCAAGCCATAAGACAGGCCAAGCTGGAAATGATCGAATCAGGAGTTGTCTCCCACCCCTATTACTGGGCAGGCTTTATCCTGAGCGGCGATGGTTCGACCCGCGTTTTCCGGCCAGCCTTCAATAAAACCTTAATCGCCTTGGTTATGACTTTTACCGGTTTAGCCCTTACCGCCTTCATTTTCAGGAAAAAAGTTTTTAGTCTAAAAAAGACCAGATAAATGATTTATTGACTCGCCACTTCTATTTAGTCAACCAGTTCTGATCTCTGACGGTAATAATAGAATAAGGCACAATCCACCACTGGAAGAAGAAAGTAAACAGCCCCTGCAGAACCCCATAAGAGAGCCACTTAAAGTTCTTTTGAACCCGGTAATTATTTAAGTTTAAAGCCAGGGACAGGACAATCAGGAAAATTAGTTGATTAAAAAAGAAATCAGGCCGGATGAATATCGAACAGGTCAACAGGGCCAGGGCCGTCAGGTGAAGGGGATGAAGCATTGATTGGAAAAAAAAGTCAATGGCCGGTAAAACATAATATTTCCGCCGGCCCCGTAGAAAAATAAACCTGGCAAAAAACCAGGACTCACGGACGGCACTCCTTGTCCAGCGGAGATACATCTTATTAGCTTCTGACACTTTTTCTGGAACCCTGGTATTAACGACTGCATTTGACTGATATTTTACCAGATAGCCTTTTTTTAAGATCAGACTGGTAAGTGAACGATCCTCACCATGCTGGCAAGAGGCTTTTAAAAATTTCTGCTTCCTCCAGCCGGGGAGAATCTTCAACAGGCTCTTCCTTCTAAAGGCACTGAGCGCTCCCGGGCAGCAGAGGACGCCGCCGTAAACACTCTGATAGGCACGCCCGAAGTCAAAGGACAGGGCAAAGCGAACCGATAGCATCCTGGTAATCAGGTTCTTATTCTCATTCAAGACAGAAACTTTGCCGGCTACTGCTCCGACTCGCTCATCAGAGATCAGTGGCAAAATCAGGTTTTTGATAGCCCGGCGCTGGAGCTGACTGTCGGCGTCAGTAGTGATGATAATCTGGCCCCGGGCTTCTTTGATCCCTTTGAACAGGGCTTCTTTTTTCCCCAGGTTTCGCTCAAAACTTATAACTTTTATTCTGGCCGGATCCCTCCGGCGCAGGCCTTCGAGCACAGCCAGGGTTTTATCAGTCGAACCGTCATTGATGCAGATCAGTTCCAGCTTATCATCTGGATAATCACTTTGGAGAACAGATTCAACTGCCCGGCTGACCAGTTTTTCTTCGTTGTAGGCAGGCATCACCACTGAAACAGAGGGGAAATCAAGCAGTTCAACTGTCCTTAAAGTCTCCGGCCGGTACTTCAGCCACAAACTTACTCTAAAGGCTAGACCCAGAAAAAGGATAATCAAGCAGGCCAGAAAAGGATAAGAAAGGATTTTAATCAGGCTTGAACTGCCAATGAAGCCAACCCAGAAAGGTATTATCTCCAGCTCATAAGCCGTCACCGCCACAAAAATGAAGCTGATTAAACCGAAGATCAGACCTTTCTCTGGATGCCACGGCCGGACTCTTTTTATATTTTTCATCCTTCTTTAGATAAAAGATGGCAGCTTGAAAAACCAAGCTTTATTTTGATGTTAATAAAAAGAAGACTGACAGTCAAGAAATTGATTTTTAAAAAATTGAAAAAATCTTTCTGGCAGAAAGAAACGGCTTTTAATAAAATAAGTTTCTTTAGACCTCGAAGGCCTTAGTCCAAAAAATATTTTTAGAAGGTGAGAAAAAAGGCCGGCCTTAATCATCTATAACATTGATAGGCCGGAAAATCGAACTGAAGATGACTTCCAGAGAAAACAAAGAGAAAGTCTTTAACCAACTAATGGCCAGCTTCTCCAGTTTTATCAGATCTCATGTTCTTAAATACAATCTTCAGCGCTTCGGTCTTGAGCCGGAAGATCTTATTCAAGAAATAAGATTGAAAGTCTGGAAAATAATTGACGATGAGAAAACTATTGCCTATCCCCCGTCTTATTTAAAGAGGATGGTGGAATCAGCTGTGATTGATCAAATAAGGAGAATCAGGAGAGAAGAGGAGGTTTTTTATTCTGAAAAGCAAAAATTAATTTCCGAGATAGAGCCAAAGGGAAGCCCTTACAGTGAACAGCTGGGCTCGCTAAAGGAGATTATTATTAAGGCTACCGATAATCTGATCGATTCCAGAAAAACAGTCGTCAAGCTTTACCTGCTGAATATGAGTTTGCCTGAAATTTCTGATTATTTAAATTTCAGCCAGGCTAAAACCCGTAATCTTCTTTACCGTGGACTGGAGGACCTAAAAAAAATTTTGAAAGAAATGGGTCTTAAAGATGAAAAAAGAAGACGAAAACATTAAAAACCTGTTTTTATCTGAGGAACAAACAGAAACAAACAAATCGAGAGCGGATTGCCCGGCCCCCGAAGAGCTGGCCCGTTTTTTTGACCCGGAAGCCAGTTTGGATCTTAAAGAAAATATTGTTGATCACCTTATTCACTGTCCAGCTTGCCAGCAGGAATTTGAGCTCTTGCGGCTGGCTGAAAAACTGGTGACAGAAATAGATGATCAACTATTAAAGCCCAAAAAGTCCTTCCGGCTGAAACTCGGGTCACTTTTACCTTCAGCTCCATTTCTAAAACAGGCAGGAATTACCCTGGCAGCTATCATGGTCATTTTCTCCCTGTTCTATTTTCTCAACCTGAATGACAGGAAAAGCCAGCAGGTCGAAAGAAACTCGAGAGAAGCCCATGATTTGATGATGTCAGAAGAAATAAGCGAGGCCCCTCTGGTAGTAATTAGCCTGAAATGGCAACCCGTCCAGGAGGCCCTCTTTTACCAGGTAGAGGTGTTCAACCACAATATGTATCTGGTCTGGCAGAGTTCGCCAGTTACTGATACTTTGATCAGATTACCAAAGGAGATAGCTGATAATCTTAAAACCAATAGCCATTTTTTCTGGCAAATTTTAATCTATAGCCCCGGGGAAAGGATCATAGAATCACCAGTCAGAAAGGTAAAACTTGACCATCAATAAATATTTCTGGCTTCACCTATCAGAACAAAAGCTGCCCAATAATAAGGATGTGATTTTGAAGATCTGATCATTTTTAGCTTGGCCTGCCTTAAAGCTTCGGACCTGCCCTTACCGGTCAGCAGACCGCGATAAAATTCCAGCATCAGTTCTTGAGTTGCCAGGTCATTGACTGCCCAGAGAGAAGAAATCACGGAACGGCAACCGATCAGAAGGAAAATTCTCGGTAAGCCTATTACCCCCTCAATTTTTTCCACCAGGCCCCGGCTGCTCTCACAGGCTGACAGGACGGCCAGTTCAGACTTGAGCCGTAACTGATAAACCTCCCTGATAGTTAAAAAACCGTCCTCCTGCCTGTTTTTCCTGGCAGTCAGGATAAGAGAAGACCTTAAGGGAAATTGCTCGCTGACCAGGCCATGACAGGCTAAGTGAATGATCCGGTACTGGCTGAGATCAAGAGCCTTTATTTGATCTTCAGTAGCTTTTTTTTGAAGGAACAGATCACAAGTTTTGGCTGGAAAGAGAGCAGCAATACTTTTAATTTCCTGCTGGGAAAAGGGCAGCGAAGCCAATTGCGGCTCCGAACCGGAACCGCGGTTATCGGCAAAATAAAGCCTGGAAAGAATTTGCCCTTTTTCTTTTTGATCATAAGCAGGGTTGCCAAAACCAAGAAACTCTTTTTTATAGCTATGAGGAGTTGAGGTTTGAGCTGATTTATACAGGGCAGCTAAAGAAAAACCATAGGAAACCGGATGCTTTTCTACCAGATATTCTTCCCGGCCGCCGGTCTGACCACCTGACAGCCGGAGAGTCTCAAAGGGGAGATAATTCAAAATCCCATCGGGTATAATGGTCAAGCTTTCTATGACAGCGGGCAGGCTGCCTGGCTGAGGTAACAGCAGGCGCCCGAGCTCAACTCCAACTCTTAGCAGATCCTCCTGCTCAGTAGATGGGTCAGCCAGCAGCTTGATATAGAGCTTGACTGATTTTTCGATCTCCTTTTCAGGAGGCAGGCAGAAAGCCAGGAAATTATTCTGACTGAGGAGAAAACAATATGATTCAGTTTGACCTAAAAGATAGTCAAGGATAATCTTGCCGCTGCCTAAAAAATTCTCCTGAAGATTTTCGAGTGACAGCCAGGCCGGATTATCATTGTTTCCAGTTCTATTTTCCCCATCTGATTCAGCCCGCCAGAGCTGCAAATAACGGTTTTCAAGTTCGAGCAGCTCTCCGGAGTCACCCTCTTTTATATTGTCACTGCGGCTAAAAAAATCATTTATTAGCCTGTCCAGTTCAGCCAGCTCCTCCGGGGACTTTGGTTGTAGTTCGCTGTTTTGGAGAGTATCCATCTCCTCCAGGAAAACTCTGGCCTTAATCTGATTTAAAGTATTAAGAAGTTCCTCCTCAACCCCCGAGTCAGGCCTGCTATTTTTAACCTTAACCAGGATCCGGATTAACCCTTCATAGACTTTTCTTTTACTGTGGTCAAAGCCTATCTTATAAAAGTCGGGGCCAATGTTATCTCTGACCTTCTCAAAAGTCATCAGGGCTTGCCGATAATAGGCCAGAGCCCGAGAATAATCGCCCAGCTCTTCATAACAGTCAGCCAGGCCGGCGCAATCTTTCCAAATTTCCTCCCAGTTATTTAATTTCCGGGCTTCCTGCAAAGCCCGGTTATAAAGTCTTAGGGCCGGGACTATCTTTTTTCTATTCAGGTTAATGGTAGCCAGGTTATTCAGAGCAGAACTGATAACTTCCTTATCATTGAGTTTAACTCCTTTGGCCAGAGACAGCTTCAGATACTGCTCTGACAGGTCCAGGTTGTCCTTAATAGCAATATAGCCGAGATTATTGAGAATTCGGGCTTCTAACGTTTCATTTCTTGCCCGCCGGCTTAATTCCAGAGCTGTCTTCAATAAAGCCTGAGGCTGTTCCTTAGCAAAATATTCCGAGCTGCCCTCTTTTTGCCGGTAGATTGAAAGAGCCAGGGTATAAAGGACTGAAATGGTTGAAGCCAGATCATCCTGCTTTTCAAAAATCTTCAGAGCTTTTTCAAGATAATAAACAGCCAGTGAATACTGGCCAAGCTGGTAGCTGATGTTAGCTACATTGGTCAGACATTCCGGAACGATTTCAATCAGATTTTCTTTTTCAGCCAGAGATAGAGCTTTTTGAAAATAAATAAGACCCATAAATAAATGTCTCTTTGTGGAATAATAAACACCGATATTATTGAGAGCCATAACAGTGTATTGGTGACTATTTAACATTGTCGCGATTTGTAGAGCTTTGTTGGTTACTGATAAAAACCCTTCAAAATCTTCATGGTCACGATAGACCAAGCCAATCTGCAACAATAATTTCAGCTCCATATCCTTTAAATCGTATTTTTGGGCTAAATTGATACCTGAAAGAAACAGTGCCTCTGCTTCTTGATACTTTTTCTCCTGACGTTTGAGCTTAGCCTCCCGATATAACCTGATAATCTCCAGGCTGAGGTCTGCCTGATTTCTTATAGCCTCCTCCCCCTTTTTATCAGCCAGCGCTTGAACAAAAATGAAGGCGTTCTCAGCTCTGGTGATTTCACCCAGGTTCCAGTAATTTAGGGCTAAATTCAGCCAGCACTCAGCCAGCTCCGGCGAAGATTGCCCGCCCGGCTTCTGGCTAACTTCATTTTCAAGAATCTTAATTGACTCCGTAAATTTCCCGGCAGCCCTTAGCTGCCTGGCTTTTTCTATATTTGAGGCGCGCTCCGGCCTGCTATCATTGGCAGCCATAATGAAGGAATAGACAAAAAAGATTAGCCCGGCGGCGATGATCTTTTTTACCCCAAAAACATTGCCCATTTTTCTTTCGCCCATCGCCTGTTTTTACTTTAATAATATTTTTTCAGGGTTGAAGTCAATAACTATTAGACCAGATACGATCAATTCTACCTGCCCAATTAGGCTTAGATGATTTATGATTTAAAGACGGATTTGGGAGACTTTTTTCTCACCGAACGATGCCGACTTTCCTGGCGGCCCTCAACTTTAGCTCTCAGAACCAGCTCTGATACCGTTTACCAGTTGCCCCTTCTCCCCTTAAACAGGACCTGGCCTCAGTCCGCCGTTTCAGTCAGGCGAGGTGCGGGCAGTATAGTTAAATTCCTTTAATTTGGTAATGATGTCCAGGATGATATCTTCCTTGCTCAGTTTAAGAATTGCTTCCGGCTTTACCCCCGGTAAAAACAGCCCTTCTTTTTCTCCTGATACCGGTGATTTTTTATCCTTCCGGCCGGAAGTCTTTAAAATCAGTCTTAAATCCAGCGAATTTTTGGGCAGAGAAATCAGATAGTGGAAGTTATCAACTTTGCTGCCGGGGAAGTTGATCTGAAGATGAAAATGATTGTATTTTTGCCGGCTATATTTGATTTTAATTCCATGAGGCTTGAACTCATCTTCCAGAGCCTCAACCGCTGGCTCGACGATAAACTCGCAGAACTGGTCGAAATGTTCTCTGGCTTCGGTTTGAGACTTTTCAATGAGTCTCAAGCCTTGAAAATAACGATCAAGCTCTTCCTGCCATTTTTCTTCTTTCATCTTTTCTCCCATTTTTTTTAATTATAGCATCAGGGTTAAGTGAATTTCCAGATACCACCAGCTGTTTTTTGGAGCTCAAAGACCGGCCTTTAGCCGCCAACCGGCCCATTCCAGCCGGCTTACCCGGTTGAACCCGTGACCGGCCCGGAAGCCCCAGCCGGCGCCAGAAAGAAAAACCTCAGATCCATGACATTGGTTCCGGTCAAGCCGGTAAAAATCAGACCGCCAGTCTTTTCAAAAAAGCCATAAGAGTCATTGTTATCAAGAAAATTCTGGGGATTAAGGCCAGCCTCTTCCGCCTGCAGCCAGCTCTCCCCCGATATCCAGGCCCCGGCGGAATCGGTTGTCCCGTCCCGCCCGTCAGTCGCCAGACTGAGAATCAACCAGTCACAGCCAGTGAGCTCGCCCCGAATTTTCTCCATTTCTATGAGGCAGGCCAGGGCAAACTCGGTATTCCTTCCTCCCTGGCCTCGGCCCCTGACCGTTACGGTCAGTTCACCGCCTGCCAGTAAACAGAAAGCACGTCCTTTTTCTCTTGCTTTTCGAGCCCAGCCTCTGAGTTTTTGGACATAAGACCTGGCTGTCTGTCTGGCTTCACCGCTATCAGAGGAAGTCAGGATAACAGTTTCGAGGCCTGATCCTCTAATTTGAGCTTTGGCTGCATACAGGGCTTTAAGATTGTCGCCAATGATAAAAGCCTGACTGTTTTTTAATTCTTCATCACTCTTTTTCAGCGTTTCCTCTCTCAATCCGGCTGCTCCCTCATCGAGGACTTTCTGGACTGAAACCGGGACGTCAGGCCTGACCCCAGTTTCGTCCAGAACCCTCAGAGCATCTTTAAAGGTAGAAGAATCATACCAGGCCGGGCCCGAAGCAATGTCAGACAGATTATTATCTATGACATCGGAGATTATTATGTTGATGACTTTCCCCGGCCAGGCAGCCCGGAGGAGCTTTCCTCCCTTAATTCTGGAGAGATGCTTCCTGACCGTGTTAAGTTGATGAATATCGGCCCCGGCGGTCAGCAGAAACCGGGTGGTCTGCCTTTTATCTTCCAGACTCAGGCCCTCGGCTGGCAGGCAAAGATGAGCAGACCCGCCGCCAGAGATCAGTAGCAGAAGAAGGTCTCTTTGACTGGTAACCAGGGCCAGTTCCAGCGCTTTCTGCCCGGCCCGCAAGCTCCACTCATCGGGTAAAGGGTGGGCAGCCGGAAAATAAGAAATTCCTTCTTTCTCCTCATAGGTTTTGACCCCGGTCACCACCCCGGTGCTCAATTTGTCTTCTATTAATGGAATAAACCTGCTGGCTAAGGGAAACCCGGCTTTGCCGAAACTGATTAATCTGATTGTTTCCACCGGTTCAAGGTTCAAAATCTGGCCATTGACTACAAGTCTCGCCCCATCCCGGATGATTTGTTCTTCAATCAGACGCTCGGGCCTGACCGAGTCAAGAGCAGATTTAGCGGCTCCCTTAGCGATTGCTTTTAAGTCCATAACTGGTAGTTTAATCCTTCTTCTCCTTTTGGTCTTTCACTTTATTCATCTCTATGGTAAATATAAGAAGGAACAGGCTATGCAGCTATTAACTTCGTCTAAGAGACCAGCCCGCCAGCCCCTGTCTTTGAAGCCCGACCTGAGAAGAGCCTGCCTCCTGACCATCATTTGCCAGCTGGCCTTTCTTATTTTAATACACCTGCCTCTTTATCCTCAACAGTCAGGTTCAGCCGCCGCCGATATCGAAAAGAGGCTGAAGCTTATCGATCAACAAATATCCCAACTGAAGACCCGGCTGGAAGAAGAAGGGAAAAAAGAGACTTCACTCCTCTCGGCCCTGGAAACCATTAGATTAAAGCGTAATGTTCTTCAAAATGAGATTAATTCACTCAATCTCAGACAAAAGATGGCGGCCAGAGAGTTAGCAGAACTGACAGTCAAAATAAAATCGACCGGGGCCAGGCTGCAAAAAGAAAAAGAAGCAGTTGAAAAAACTCTGGTTACCCTTTACAAATTCGGACGGCTGGACTTTTTGAATTTTTTTCTGAAAGCCAACAATCTCGAAGTTTTTCTCCGGGAAAGCAAGAACCTGACTTTCCTGGCCCAGTACCAGGGCGAGGCTATTAGCTCCTATCTGAATAGCCTTAAAGAACTGGAAAAGCTGCAAGACGAGGTCATGGCCAAGAGGGCAGAAATTGATGGCTTACTGAAAGAAGCAGCCATTAAGCAACAAAATCTTATTAAGGAAGAGGCTAACAGCCGTCAGCTCCTGGCCGATATAAAGAAAAACAAACGATCTCATGAACAGCTGATGGCCGAATTAAAGAGTAGTTCGGCTGAACTTCAGCGGCTGCTCAAGCGCTTGCAGAATCAAGAGATCGCCCTGCCTTCTCCTTTCATTCCCCTGAATGAAAAGAAGGGTAAATTGCCCTGGCCAGTTTCTGGCCGGGTTATAACCAGGTTTGGCCCTGAAAAGAATCCGAAGTTCAAGACAACGGTCATCAATAATGGTCTGGAGATATTACCTGCCAGCCAGGACAAAAGCATCAAAGCGGTTCATGGCGGGCGAGTGGTCTATGCTGATTATTTCCAGGGTTACGGAAATCTCCTGATCATCGATCATGGGCTGTCTTATTATACCCTTTACGGCCACTGCTCTAATTTTCTGGTTAAGCCAGGTGACTTGGTCCAGCCCGGTCAGGCCATAGCCATGGTTGGGGACTCGGATTCTCTGAAGGGAGAATGTCTTTATTTTGAACTCCGGTATAAGACCAGAGCTCTTGATCCCTTGCCATGGTTAAGGCGAAGGTGATAGAATTCAGGCAGAGAGAAAAATGAAAAATAAAAGAATCAACCTTTATCTGGTCATATTTTTAGTCGCTTTGACTGTCTTTCTTCTTCTGGAGGAGAGAATTCTACCCGGCAAAAGCCGTTCGCCTCAGTATTCCAGAAGCAGCACTGAACTGGTCGGAACGGTCATGCAGTTAATCAAGACCGATTATTTAGAAGAGCCAAACCCGCAAAGGACAACCAGTGGCGCTTTCCGGGGAATTGTCAATTCTCTTGATCCTTTGAGCGCCTATCTTGATAAAGACCTGGCCGCCAGGTATCTGAATAAAAAGATGGGTACTTATCAGACCGGGTTGACTGTTTATAAAAAGTACGGACTTTTTCCGCTGGTCGTAGCCGTGGCTGAAAACTCGCCGGCGGCTAGAGCTGGGCTAAAAATTGGAGACAACCTGAGTTCAATCAACGACAGCAATACTTTATTGATGAGCTTGATTGAAGTGAATCTCTGGCTGTCGAGTGACCGGCCCGATGAACAGCCGTTAAAACTAAGAGTAGTAAGAGGAACAGATACTTTATCCTTCGAGCTCAAGCGAGACTATGCAGTTCCCAGAGTCCTCGAGGTCTTTACCGACTTGCCGGGCAGCCTGCGCCTTCGCCCCACCCTGATTTACTCCGGGCTGGTCAATGACCTGAAGAAAAGCCTGGCCAGTCCGCCAAATAAAAACAAGCCAAAATACAAAACCTTAATTCTTGACTTACGCAATTGTTCGGGTGGCGATGAGGAGGAAGCTAAACGTCTGGTCAACCTGTTCGTTAAATCGGATCAGGCTGGTTATTTTGAAAAAAAAGGTCAGAAGGAAAACTTAATCCTGAATGAAGAGCCGCTCTTCCCCAAACTTGACCTGATTATCTGGGTCAATCCTGCCACCATGGGCCCGGCTGAACTCATCGCCGGCTGCTTACATGAACTCAGACAGGCTACTATCATTGGCACCGATACCCCCGGTCTGGTTGCTCAACGAGAAAACTTCCAGCTCGATGATGGCAGCCTGATTGTTCTGGTGACTTCGGCTTTCAGCCTGAAATCAGGCCTGAAACTTCTGGATAATAGCCTGCCAGTGGATATCAAACTCAGTTACTCGGACAAAGTTGACCAGGATTACTTTGATAAGACAAGGGAAAGGCTAACCAACCTCCACTAATGCCGGTCAAAACTAAGCGCACCCCCCGCAATCTTACCTTCCAGAATTTCTTTTTGCGGCTAAGCCTGGTTTTAGTGATGCTGGCTCTGATCTCCGGAATTTCACTTGATTATCTAAACTTCCGGCAGAAGGAAACTTCTTATCTGCCCTGGACCAGGCTCACCCGCCCTTCTGTTTCAACTCAGGCCGGGGAAAAAGTAGAAAAAAAAGTGAAGACCGCCAGCCGGCAAAAACCGGCTAGACAGGAAAAACCTGTTTCCAAGCCGGCCGCCGATATTTCCAGTCAGACGGATCTTCCCCTGGTAGCGATTATTATTGATGATCTGGGCCAGGACCTTAGTTTCATGAGGGCTTTAATCAATCTTCAGGTTCCCCTGACTGTAGCCATTCTGCCTGAAGCGAGACAGGCGTTAGAAACTGCTCAGCTGGCTTCTGACCAGCAGTTTGATGTCCTGATTCACCTGCCGCTCGAAGCCTTTAATGGTCAGACAATTGGGACTGGAGCTGACGGGTTAATTACCACCACCATGAGCCGGGAGGAAATCTGGACAAGGCTGGAAAAGGATCTTGAACGGCTGCCAATGGCCAAAGGCTTCAATAACCACATGGGTTCTAAAGGCACAACCAATCAATATTTGATGGAAACGATCATGGAATTTTTAAAAGAGAAGAATCTGTTTTTTATTGACAGCAAAACCAGCGCCAAGTCAATTGCTTACGATCTGGCTGTGAACATGAAGATTCCGGCCGGTTCCCGCCAGGTTTTTCTTGATGCCGATGAAGACCGGAGCAAGATAAAGGACAGGTTGTTTGAACTTTTCCTCTCGGCTAAAAAGAACGGCCAGGCCATAGGCATCGGTCATCCTTTTCAGGAGACTCTCCAGATTCTGGAGACTTATCTGCCTGAAGCCAGAAATTATGGGGTGCAACTGACCAGAGTTTCTGAAATCATTGATAGACAGAAAAATACCGGCCAGAAAAAGGCTTCCGACTGAGCAGATAAAGACCCTGGCCTTCAGCTGTAATCCTGTTCGACCTGAGGCAAATAAAGGTTCTTTCCACAGCAGCTTTTTTTGCTATACTATAAGTAACACTGTCCTGGAGGATAAAAAAATGAAAAAGATAGTGATACCAGTCGTTATGCTGGGTGTTTTAGCTTCTCTTCTTTTTTTACCGGCCTGTAAATCAATGTCTACTGAGGAACTGAAAAAATCAATTGAAGTGGTTGAAGTTCAAACCAAATGGGTCAGCAAGGAATACCGAGCCTGGCCACCCAAGCTGGTCCTGGTGCCGGTAATTTCTTTCCGGGTCAAGAATATCAGCGACCAACCCCTGAACTATATAAACTTCAATGCTATTTTTAGATTTCAGGGTGAGAGTAAAGATCTGGGCAGCGGTTTCCTGGCAGCCATCAGAAAAACCCCTATTTTGCCAGGAGAAACGAGCCAAGTCATCAGCCTGAAAAGCAACTACGGGGTAGAAGGCAAGACTGTCGAATCATTTAAAGACAATCCTTACTGGAAAACCGTTACCGTTAAACTTTTTGCCCGGTCAAAAGGTTCTGATTATGCTCTTCTCGGAGAATATGAAGTCTCGAAGACAATAGATTTTAAGGAAGACCAGACAGTGACGCCGGTAACCGTGCCACCGGAAGAAACAAAAAAATAATTTTTACTATCTTGTGAAACCGCCCGAAAGAAAGGAAGAAGTTGATGGAAGTTATCTTGCCCCAGCAAGTTTTTTTAACCAGAGGACAGGGTCAGCACCGGGAAAAACTGGTCAGTTTCGAACTGGCCTTAAGGGAAGCCTGCATTTCGCCTTTTAATCTCGTCCGGGTTTCAAGCATTTTTCCCCCTCACTGTCAGGTAATCAGCCGGCAGTCTGGCTTGAAAAAGCTGCACCCGGGGCAAATTGTCTTCCTGGTTATGAGCGAAAACTCGACTGATGAAGCTCAGCGCTTGATTTCCTCAGCCATCGGTCTGGCTATTCCCCGGGACCCGGAGCAATATGGCTATCTAGCTGAATATGAAGGCCTGGGCGAGACTGAAAGAGAAGCCCGGCTCCGGGCAGAAGAGCTGGCCGCTGAAATGCTGGCTACTAAACTCGGTCAGAATTATTCCCCTCAAAATTTCAAAAGGGGAAAGTCAAACTATTATCATCTGAGCGAAAAGCTAACGGTTCAAACCAGGAGTATTTCTCAAATGGCTACCGGCGTCAAAGGCCTGTGGACAACCACGGTGGCGGCTGCCGTCCTGGTCACCGGATAGAATAAACCGGCCGATTGCTTATGATTTAATAAAGACCGGTCTTAAAGATTAAGGGGATTGGGATTAAGAATCTTAATAAAACTTTCTTCTCTTAGTTTTTTAACATATTCATCTATTTTTTTGGCTCGGATGTCACTAAACAGCTTATTTTCAATATCCTGTCTGGCTTCATCAAAGGTTTGCTGATGGCTTTCCTTTTTTTCTTCCAGTTTAATTAAATACCAGCCATTCTTGGCTTGAATCCAGTCACTAATCTCTTCTATTTTTAGTTTTTCTACAGCCTGCTCAATAGCCTGATCCAGTTCGCCTTTTTTGAAAAAGCCAAGATCCCCGCCATTTTCCTTAGGACCTTCAGAATACTCCTGAACCAGATCCTCAAAAGATTGTCCTTTTTTTAGCTTATCGCTTATCTCTGCTCTTTTCGTTTCCAGAGCGGAGACCGTATTATTAGTACTGGAAAGATAAATAGCTTTAATCCGGTATTCAGGCGGGATAACAAATTCTGATTGATGCTGTTTATAGTACTTGACAATTTCAGCATCGTCGAGAACAATCGTCCGGTCGACTTCAGTATAAATTACCGCCTGTCTTAGGTAATTTTCTTCGAGCTGTTTAACCCATTGATCATAATTAACGCCTTGAGCATCCATGGCCCGGATGAGGTCAGCATCGGACTCAATATTATTCTGGGTTTTGATCTGGGCAATAGTGCCTTTAACCTGTTCTTTGACGTTCAGGCCCTGTTCCTTAGCTTTCTGCAGAAGGAGAAGGTCGGTGATCATCATGTCAAGCAGATTAGTCCTTAACCGCTCATATTCCCGGAAATAGCTTTCACCGCTTAACTGCTGGCGAAGTATTTGAACCGTCGAATTAAACTGCTCCCGGTAATCAGACAGGGTGATCACCTCCCCGTTGACGATAGCCACAATTTCCTCCACCACATCGGCTGAAACCAGGCTGAAGAAGGCCAGGAGGATTAAAGCCGTGAGAAGCACTTGTTTCCTACGCATTTTCATTCCCTTCATAATTAAAAGGCAAATTTTCCGAGAAAACCTGCCAGTGATAGGTCGCCTTAAGTTCTTCAATTTCTTTATTGATAATATCTTTAACTTTACTTTCAATTAAAATGTTTCTTATCTGCCGCGAAACTTCATCCTCTTCAAGCAGGGCCGGCTCATATTTCCTGTCCAGCCGGAAGATATGATAGCCATAAGCTGATTGGAAAACCCGGGATATTTTGCCCTCTTCCAGGGCAAAAATCACCTTTTCCATATCATAAGGCAAGTCGCCTGGTTTAAAAACACCCATTAAACCGCCTTTATAAGCGTCAGGCGCTTCTGAATAATCACGAGCCGCCTGCCGGAAGGTCTGTTCATCAGCCTGCCCCAGTTTTTGCTGGAGTTCAACCGCCAGATCACTTGACTTGACCAGAATCTGGCTGACCATGATCCGTTCGGGGACTAAAAAATCTTTTTTATGCTTCTCGTAGTAGGCTTTGATTTCTTCATCAGTTACGGTTACTTCTTTTATTTTTTCATATTTATATTTTTCAACCAGCAGGCTATCTCCCAGTCCTTCATCGCCGGCCAGTTGCTCTTTTAGCCCGGGCTGGGGAGGATAATCCCGGACTAGCCGCTGTAAAAATGCCTGTTTTTCTGATTCGGCCAATTCCATCTTTCTCATTTTAGCTGAGAAGAGAATTAACTTATCTTCCACAAATTGCTCAAACAGCCCGCTCAGGGCCTCGCTATCTATGTCCTGTTCCTGAGGAATGACCTGCCTGACATAATTTTCAAAATCAGACAGGGTGTAAGTTATATCCTCTATTTTCAGGACCGCCAGCTGAGTTTTTCTTTCTTCCGTTTTTATTTTCTGCTTTTGCTCAAGAAAGTGATAGCCAAAGAAACCAGCACCCCCTACCAGGACGATGAGGATGATAATCAACAGGCGAGTTTTCTTCATAAAAGACTCAATTAATTATAATATAGCTGCTCAACTCCTGCAAGATAAACAGCGCCTCGCCCAGAAAACTCTGTTCGTCTTCAGCCTTGATATTGAATGAGATCAGCCCTAAAGGGGAGACGCTGCCGGCATACCGGCGTAATAAGCCCTGGACCTTATTCCACAGGAAGTTTGTTTCCGGAGGAAATTTTATGAGCAGCCTCAGCCCGCTCCGGTCGAGAGCAGTGGCTCTGATTTTCTGGGCATAGAATCTGATCCGGGCATAATAAAAAAGATTCTCAACACTAGGGGGCAGAGGGCCGAAGCGGTCTTCGACCTCTTCCCTGATTTTCAGGGCTTCATCTGGCTGTTCAAGAGAGGATAGCCTTTTATAGAGGGTTAATCTTAAATTGACCTGGGGCAAATAATCCTCCGGAATTCTGAAATCAATCTTGAGGTTAATCTGACATTTGATTTCTTCAGTTTTTTCGCCTTTTTGTTCTCTGATGGCTTTATCAAGGAGTTGCAGGAAGTACTCATAACCAACGGCCTCGATAAATCCATGCTGCCGGTGGCCAAGTATATTCCCGGCCCCGCGAATCTCCAGATCTCTGGCCGCCAGCCGGAAGCCGGAGCCCAGTTCGCTGAATTCCTTCAAAGCCTTGAGCCTTTCCCTGGCTTCAGCTGTCAGTTCAGACAGGGGTGGCACTAAAAAATAGGCATAAGCCTGGCGGGAAGAACGTCCGACCCGGCCTCGCAGCTGGTACAGCTGGGCCAGGCCATAAAGGTCTGCCCGGTCAACAATCAGAGTATTGACCAGAGGAATATCTATACCATTTTCAATGATAGTCGTCGAAATAAGAACATTATATTTCTGATCGATAAAGGCTGACATTCTCTTTTCCAGTTCACTCCCTGGCATCTGACCGTGGATGGTTATAACCCGGGCCTCAGGCACCAGCTTTTCCACCAGCCTGGCTATCCGGTCGATGTCTTCTATCCGGTTGTGAATATAGTAGACCTGGCCCGACCGCTCCAGCTCCTGCTTGACCGCCGAGGCCACCAGCCGGCTATTAAAAGGGGCTACCACCGTATGCACTGCCAGCCGGTCACGCGGCGCCGTCTCGATTAGGCTGATGTCGCGCAAGCCGCTTAAAGCCAGGTTGAGCGTCCTGGGAATCGGAGTAGCCGTCAGGGTCAGGACATCAACGTTGGTTTTTAGTTTCTTTATTTTTTCTTTATGGCTAACTCCAAACCGCTGCTCTTCATCAATGATCAGCAAACCTAGATCTTTGAATTCGACGTCAGACGACAGCAAGCGGTGGGTGCCAATAACGATATCAACAAAACCCTTCTTTAAATCGGCCAGGATTTTCTGTTGTTCCTTTTTAGTCTGTAATCTGGTCAGCCCTTCAATCCTGACCGGGAAAAGCATCATCCTTTGCCGGAAGGTGGTCAAATGCTGATTGGCCAGAACTGTCGTTGGACAGAGGACTGCTACCTGTTTCCCATCCATCGCTGCCTTAAAAGCAGCTCTCATGGCCACTTCCGTTTTCCCATAGCCAACGTCGCCGCAGAGCAACCTGTCCATCGGCTGGGCTGACTCCATATCTCTCCGGACTTCCTGGATGGCCCGGGCCTGGTCGTCAGTTTCTTCATAAGCAAAAATCTGATCAAACTCTCTTTCCCATTGCCCTTCAGGACTGAAGGCAAAGCCCTGGGCAGTTTTCCGCCTGGCATAAAGTTCAATCAGTTCCTGAGCAATTTCTTCGGCTGCTTTTTTCACTCTGGCTCTGGTTTTAATCCAGGTCTGCCCGCCCAGCTTATCCAGCTGAGGACTAACCCCGGCTGAGCTGGCAAATTTCTGAACAAAGTTTAGATCCTCAACCGGAACCAATAAGCGATCGTCATCACGGTAGATCAGTTCAATAAAATCGCGAGGCTGCCCGTCCAGGTCAATTTTTTTTAAGCCATCAAATAAGCCAACCCCGTATTCCGTATGAACCACATAATCACCCTGCTTTAAATCCTGAAACTGTGAAAAAAAGAGTTTTCTGGCCGGCCGGCTGACCAGGACCCTTTCTTCGGTAAAAACATCCTTTTCAGCAAAAATATAAATTTTTTGCCGGGGGTAGCTGAAGCCTTTTTGGAGCTGGCCTTCGACCAGGTTGATTTCCTCGCCTCTGGGTTCCTCTTTGACGTCCGAAACAGTTTTGACTGTCAAATCGTTTTCCTGCAGGAGATGGGCCAGCCGGTCTTTTTTCCCCGGGTTGGATAATAAGATATAGCAGAGGTCTCTTTCTTCCTGGCGTTTTTTTAGATATTGAAGGAAAAAGGGAATCCGGTTATCAAATCTCGGCACGGGTTGAAAACCTAACTGGATGGTTGGACGCTCAGTCTCTTCTGAAAATTCCTGCAAATAAACTGATTTGTTTTTGATAGCCTCTAAGAAATCAAGAGAAAAGATTTCTTCGGGCGGAATGGCAAAACTCTTTTGCTGGCTGAGACTATCATAATTTTTTTCCCAGCTCTCAAATTGCTCTTCCCATTCCCTGTCCACCAGGTCTTTCTCTTCCAGGATAAACAGCGGGTTGGATAAATAGGAGCTAAAAGGCTGGAAATGACCGCCGGCAGCCAGGGCATAATAGTCAAAAGGGGGCAGGACTTCTCCTTCTTCCCAGAGCTTGATTTTTTTCTCAAGGTCAGCTAAACCAGTTTCCCTTTTTCTGGCCTGCCGTTTAAACTCCTCCCTGAACTCCTGGCCGCCGGGATATTCTTTAAGGGAAGGAATAAGAATCCATTCGAGCCGGCTAACTGACCTCTGCGTAGATGGATCAAATTCGCGGATCGAGGCCACCTGGTTTTCAATAAACTCCAGGCGGAAGGGATTTTTTGACCAGACAGAATAAATATCAACTATCCCGCCCCGGAAAGCGTATTCTCCGGCTGATGAGACCAGATCCTCTTGAGTGTAGCCATATTCAGCCAGCTGCTGGAGCAAAAGATCCCGGCCAAAAGCCTGACCGCGATTTAACTTCACCACTGACCTGGACAGATCTTCCGGCCGGGGAACTCGCTTGAGAAGCCCGGCGAGATTGGTCAGAATGATAGGCTGCTGTCCCTGGCTCAAGTTATACAGGACCTTTAACCTGGAAGCCACCGTTTCCAGTGGTACCGGAACCTCTAAATAGGGATCAGAGCTTAGAGCCGGCAGCGACTGGACTTCCCGCCTGATAGAGAAAAAACCCAGCAGGTTTTTAATTTCCTGTTCGATTTCCTCCAGAGACCAGGCCTGGGGTTCAATAATTACCAGCGGCCTGTCTATCTGGCCAGCTAACAGGGCATAAAAATAAGCCCTGGCCTCAGGGATTAAACCTGATAAATTAAGACAGTCCTCCCCCCGTTTCAGTTTTTCTACCAGGGCCTTGAACTCTGGCAGATCCAGAATAAACTCAAGACTCACACTGACATTTTAGACGAGAGAAGACCGCAGGTCTATCCCCCGGACTGATTTTGACCGGCCAGCAGCTCTTTCTCTATTTTGACTATTTCTCCACCGGCCAGCTGGCATTTAAAAACTTCTTTAATCTGACCTGACCGGCTATCCATAATCCTCTTTTTTGAAATCACCTTTTCGACCAGATAACGTTTCCCCTCTGCATAAACGGCTAAGGGTTTTTCCTGTCCGTAGCCACCGGCATAAAACTCAACACTCTCAATCTTCATTTTGCTAAAGGCTGTCGGCAGTCAGCAACTTTTTCCCATCTTTATTTTAGCTCATAGGCCCCGGCCAATTCAAAATGCCTGGCAAACAAGCCAACAGGCTTTGGCCCTGGCCGGCAGAAATTTAGAACCGCCCCTATCTTTTTAGCCTCAGGCTAAAGGCAACCACTTGCTGATAATCGGCTGGCTGAAAAAGAAAAAGGGGAGAAATCAGCTGATTCCTCCCCTTTTCAACTCAGTTAGAAGCAGTTATCAAAAGCTATAGCGGACTGAGAATCTGAGCGTTCGGGTCAGATTGGAAATGCTGGTTATCTTCTTAAAGGTGCCGCTCATATTATAGGTTCCCACCCCTGAGTTATTATCAACCGGCATCCAGGTTCCACCCGGATTCTGATTGATGTTGATATAGTGCTGGCCCAGCAGGTTAAAGATATCAACAAACAGGCCCAAACGGCCATATTTTTTCAGGCTGAAAATCTTTTCCAGGCGGGCATCAAGAATGTTGTAGGAATAATACCGTCTGGTGCCGACAGCTTCGAGATTAACATAATAGGTATTATAGATATTAATGTTATTCGCCGCTGCCCAATCTTCTGGAGGAACTACGGTTACACCGCGAGCCCAGGGAGTGCCACTGCTGAAGCGGTAATTAAAGGAAGCCACAAATCCATAGGGAATGTTAAACGAACCGAAGAGTTTGATAACCAGCGGGCGATCGTCATAGGTCCGGCCATCGCTATAAACAAACCAGTTAGCATCATTGGCGGCCGAGGTATAGCCATGAATATCATTGTAACCACCCTGCATATTGCCCCAGGTCTTAGAATAGTTAATCGAACCACCCAGCTGCCAGCCATGGGAAAAACGTTTCTCAAAAGACAGTTCAAAAGCCGAATATTTGCGGAAACCCTCAGGAATATTTCTGACCTGGAGAATCCAGTTTTGAGGAGCATCATTACTCATAAAGTACATGGTCACTTCCTGAGCAGGGAAACTGCCAGCTGCCGGAACAGTGGTCGTAAAGGGCACCCAGTACTCATTACCGGGCGTGGTTGTTGGGTTATACCAGGTCTGGCCTGTCTCCAGATCATACAGGGCATCGTCCAGAATGTTCTTTTTAACTTTGTACATGTAGTTCAGGCTGACTTTGAAATTCTTAAAAAGCTCATGATCAAGTCCAACAACGATCTGCTCGTCATAGGGTGCCTTGGTATCAGGTGAAATGCCGGTGATCCAGTTTTCCCTGAGCATTTCGGCCGGGTTCGACCAGGACCACATCATCTCATAATAGTCACCCAGGCTGGGGGCGTCAGGCTGGCCATTGCCATTCTCATCCCACCAGTTGAAATAGTATTCCTTGTAGTAAAGCGGGTGGCACTTGTAAATGATTGAGCCCCAGATTGATTCGCGATAGAGGCCATAATTAAATTTCACAGCTGTTTTTCCATCGCCAAAAAGATCATAGGTAAGGCCGATTCTGGGCGAAATATTAAACCAGTCAGCCATATTACTGACCCCTTCCATGTCAAACTGACCGTAGGGGTTAAAGCCGATTTCAGGTTCAATTAATAAAGCACCTAATTCACTGGCAAAGCTGCCTGTTTCACCCTTGTGAATGTCAGGAATCCAGCCTTTGGTGCCATCAAAGCGGAGGCCCAGATTGATGGTCAGCCTGTTCTTAATGGTCAGCGAATCCTGGAGATAGCCGCCATACCGGGTGAAATCGCCTTCGACCATGCTGTCGTTTTTATTCTGTCCGAGAGCCCAGAAGCCGATATAGCCATCTCCATACCATTCCCGTGGATAGCCTTGAGCGGTCCAGTAATAAGGGTTGTTATTATACCAGGGCCATTCCATGGTGTTATTCTTCCAGTTAGCCCACTTGGCAGCCCCCCGTTGGATCTCAGCTCCTATCTTGAATTCGTGGTCAGCTCCAAGAAAATTATCAACAAACCTGGTCAGATGAGCAGAAGCCTGAACAGATGGACGGCCATTCCACTGATCAGCATAATATCCGCTCCCGAAATAATAGCCAGTATAACCATCCCACATATAGGGAACATTGGTCTGCTCGGAGCGGACAAAAGGTAAGGTAGCATCGACCGTCGCATAGCCAGCCCTGGCTTCAAACAGAGTGTTACTGTTAATCATCCAGGTCAAAACCCCGGTAAAAGCATAATTAGCCCAGGGATCAGTTTTATACAGGCAATCAAAAGGTATATTCCAGCCAGAGGCAGCGGTATTGTCAGTCGTCTGCTGAATATTACCCATCACCGCCAGTTTGACATTTTGAGCTAACTGAAAAGTCAATTTGCCAAAGGCCGCCCAGGTTTTACTTTTCCGGTCAAAGTTATCATAAGCAGTTCCGTCATAGGGAGAAACAAAGGGAATAAAACTGGAATGATAGGCATTTCTGGCATAACGCCCATCAACATAAAACCAGATCTTGTCTTTAATAATCGGACCGCCAAACCCGCCGGAAAGATCATAGTCATAAATAGCTGAAGATGGTTTCGACAAGCCCATGGCTTTTAATTGCTCGGTTGGGACGACAGCCCTGGTCAGGTCT
Source organism: Candidatus Saccharicenans sp. (assembly GCA_017992175.1). Classification (GTDB taxonomy): domain Bacteria; phylum Acidobacteriota; class Aminicenantia; order Aminicenantales; family Saccharicenantaceae; genus Saccharicenans. The sequence continues at coordinate 50,241 of JAGOPD010000005.1, read as the reverse complement.
TCGTTAGTATAGTAGCCCTGAAGCAGGCCGGAGAATTTATTTCCGCCGGACTTGGTAATAGCGTTGACGAAACCTCCCAGAGTCCAGCCAACTTCAGCTGGAGCCCCACCGGTCAGAACCTCAACTTCCTCCAGAACATTAAAATCGACCGGGATGCTGAGTTGCTGCTGGGTCGCATCATTAGCATTAAGGCCATCAATTTGATAGGTATTGCCGGCGGCGGTAGCTCCTTTAATGTTACTGGCATCAACCGTCCCGGGAGTAAGAGTAATAATGGAATTCAGATTGCGGCCAATGGGCAGGCTCTGGATTAAGTCAGCTTTATAGATTTGCTGGGTCTTGGAAGCCTTGACGTCAACGACCGGGGCCGCCCCGACTACCGTTACTTCTTCTTCCATCTTTTTGATACTTAATTTAATGTTTCTGGTAATCGTCAAGCCAACCCGGACTTCAATGCTCTCTTCAATATAGGTCTGAAAACCAGAAAGCTCGACCGTCATGGTATAAAGGCCAGGCGGCAATAACAGAATTCTGAATGTCCCGTCAGCCCTGGTCACATCAGTCGCTTTGCCCATCAGACTGGGGCCGCTGACCAGGATATTGGCACCGGGCAGGGGGACGCCCTCTTCATCGGTAATGACACCGCGAATCGAGCCTGTTTCCCGGCTGGAAATCTGGCCAAAAAGCGATAGTCCAGAACTTAGAGCCAGGAAAATTGCCATCACTAAGAAAAGCTTTTTTCTTCTCATTTTACCTCCTGAGTATCTCAAAACGAGAGTTTTCATTCCAATTCTTAGATCAATCACACCGAGTCATTTAAACTATTACGCTGCACTCCACAAAATTATCACCTCCTGTATAATCTGATATATTTAGTTTCACATTAGATGTATAAGCTATTTTAATATCAGATGTCAAACGTTTTTTTGGCTGGCTTTAGAGCTAATAATCTCCCATTGCATAACCTCAGTAAAATGATGAAAATATAGGTCTGAAGACTATAAAAGGAGATTTCTATGGAAAATAATAAGGTTCTGGTGGTGGCTATCCTGGCTCTGACACTTATCGCCGGTGTCTTCGACCTTCCCGCTTCAGCCAGGACGGTCCGCTTAACCGTCTTCTATCCATCTGTCGGCACCATTAAAAATCTTCAAGCGCTGAGGGAAAAAGGGTTTATTAATATCCCGGAGCTGGAAGTTACCGGTGTCTATCATAAAAAAGAATTAACCGATTATGAAGCAGCCATAAAATATGCAAAAGCTAATAACCTGGCCTGGATGCATTTCCACCCGGTTTCGGCTGAGATCAGTGAGTCGGACATTTTCCGTCAAAATGCCTGTAGCCCCGAGTTTGTCTGGATAATAAATAATTCTGATGGAATAATTTTCTTCGGGGGGCCCGATATTCCCCCTTCGGTTTTTAAGGAAGAGACCAATCAACTGACAGTCATTGAGGATCCCTATCGCCATTATTTTGAACTGTCAGCTATTTTTCATTTTCTGGGAGGCTCGCAGGATAAAAACTTTAAACCCTTACTCGAATCCAGACCGAAGCTGCCAGTTCTTGGTATTTGCCTCGGCGCTCAGAGCCTTAATGTCGGGACCGGGGGAACACTTATTCAGGATATCTGGTCAGAGATTTATAATCAGAATAGCCTGGAAGATATCATCGCCCTTGGGCCTGATTGCTGGCATAATAATCCTTACCGAAAGCTCAGACCAGATCTAAATCTTTCTGGCTATACTTTTCACCGGTTGAATCTTCTGCCCGGGGAATTTTTTATTAAAACCCTCGGCTTCTCGGAGAAAGATCATCCCCGCATTTTGAGTTCTCACCACCAGGCTATTGATCAACTCGGTCAGGGCTTTAAAGTCGCGGCCCTTTCTTCCGATGGCAAAATCATTGAAGCTATAAGGCATACCAGATATGCCAATGTCCTCGGGATCCAGTTTCACCCTGAGAACTATCGTCTGTGGGATGAAAATTTCAAGATCAGTCTGGTGCCCGGTGATACCCCCGATAGCTACTGGAATATTCTTAACAACAATCCACCGAGCCTTGAATTCCACCGGAAAATCTGGCAGTGGTTTGCCCGGGCGATGGGGAAAAAATAGCAAGCTGCCGGCCAATAAAGGTCTCAGCTTTCGAAATTTAGGTCTTGAGAAATCAGCCTTAAATTGATATTTTTATTTTAGTCCCACGAGGAGGTAGAAAATGAGAAGCACCATAACCGGCTTGATTCTAACCCTATCTGTTGTTTCTTTTTTGCTGATAACAGCTTGCAGCCAGCCGGCGGCCAAAGATCCAGTCCGGCTTTTTAAGGAAGACCTGAACTTTCTCCAGGCCAAAACTGGAGTCATTGTTCTTTCAAACCGGGATGGCCAGGCTATGGTGGCCGTCAATCCTGATATTCAGGGTAGAGTGATGACCAGCACCGCTAAAGGTCCTGAGGGCCTGAGCCTTGGCTGGATCAATCAGGAATTAATTGGCTCTGGCCAGAACAATATCCACATGAACGCTTTTGGTGGTGAAGACCGTTTCTGGCTTGGTCCGGAAGGCGGTCAGTTCTCACTCTTTTTTAAAAATGGCTCGCCTTTTGATCTGGATCACTGGTTTACCCCGCCGCCGGTGAATGAGGGCAGTTTTGAGCTGGTGTCCAAGGATAGAAATCAGGTAGTTTTAAAGAAAGAAATGAACCTGACCAATTATGCTAACTTTGAATTCAAAATCAGAGCCGATCGGACAATTCGCTTGCTCGATAAAAATCAATTAGAATCACTGGGCCTGCCTTTAACTGATAATCTGGACTGGGTAGCTTTTGAATCGGATAACCGGATTACTAATGCGGGCGACCTGCCCTGGACCAAAGAAAACGGGCTGGTTTCCATCTGGATTCTGGGCATGTTCAACCCTTCTCCAGCCACCACCGTGGTTGTCCCTTTTAAGCCAGGGCCAGAATCAGAACTTGGGCCGGTCGTTCATGACACCTATTTTGGCAAAATACCTCCAGAGAGATTAAAGATTACGGATAAAGTCATTTATTTTAAAGCAGACGGCCAGTATCGCAGCAAATTAGGGATTCCGCCCCGGCGGGCGCTGCCCTTCCTTGGCAGCTATGATCCCATCCATCAGGTTTTAACTATTGTCCATTATAGCCTGCCCGAAAATCCGGCCGACTATATTAATTCTCTCTGGGAAATCCAGAAAGACCCTTATGATGGCGATGTGGTCAATGCCTACAATGACGGGCCAACCGCTCCCGGAGCCAAGTCTCTGGGCTCTTTTTATGAACTGGAATCCTCTTCTCCCGGAGCAACTCTCAAACCCGGTGAATCACTCAGCCATGTTCACACTACCATCCATCTTCAGGGCGAAGAGAAAGACCTGGAACCCATAGCTAAGAAACTTCTGGGAGTCAGCCTGGAGGAAATCAAGCAGGCTTTCAAATCAGAGTAAGGTAATTCTAACCGGACAGGCCAGGCTGTGGTCAGCCTGGTCAGGACGGCCGTTGGTTTAAATGATCGGCCGTTTCCTCCTGGAGGCAGACAGAGAGATGATGATTTTTTCGATGGTTAGTTTTTGGACAATGATCGATTACCTTAATCACTTCAGTGGTTTATAATTTCCAGTTTTTTTATCCCCTTTACCTCTTTAAAATAATTTAACAAGGAGAAGATCAATGAAAATCATCGTTCTTGGAGCGGGGCTGGTGGGCAAAGCCATGGCCCTCGATCTGGCCTCTGAGCCAGGGTTCAGCCTGACCTCGGTTGATTTGAAGCCAGAAAGCCTGGCCGAACTGGCTGCGGCCGGAATAAAAACCATTCAACGGGATTTAAGCCGGCCTGAAACTATAAGCGAAATAGTCAAAAATTATGATCTGGTCATAAACGCCGTACCAGGTTACTTAGGCTTTCAAAGCCTCCGGGCCTGCCTGGCAGCTGGGCGGAAGGTCGTTGACATTTCTTTTTTCCCCGAAAATCCAATGGAGCTGGAACCGGTCGCTAAGGAATATAACCTGACGGCGGCCGTTGATTGCGGGGTGGCTCCGGGATTGAGCAATATGCTGGCCGGTTACGGACTCAGCCAGCTGGATCAGACTTTCTCCATCCAGATTTATGTCGGCGGCCTGCCTGTGATCAGAAAGTGGCCCTTCGAATACCAGGCGGTCTTCTCTCCAGTTGATGTTATCGAAGAATATTTGAGACCAGCCAGATGTGTGGAAAATGGGCAGCTGGTGACCAAGCCGGCCTTATCTGAGCCTGAGCTTATGGAGTTTGAAAATCTGGGAACGCTGGAAGCCTTTAATACCGATGGCCTGCGGACCATGATTGACACTCTCACCGTCCCGCAAATGATTGAAAAAACACTTCGTTACCCTGGTCACCGGGAAAAAATGCTGGCTCTAAGACAGGCCGGTTTCTTTGATAATCAACCGGTAGAAATAGCCGGACAAAAAATAAGGCCGGTTGACCTGGCGGCCAGAATCCTTTTCCCCCGGCTCAGGCCGGAAGAAGGCGAAGCAGATCTGACCGTCTTGAGAGTTATCATCAGCGGTCAAAAAGGCGGCCAGCCACTGAAATTAACCTATGATCTTTTTGACCGCTTTGACCCGAAAACCGGAATTCATAGCATGGCCAGGACTACTGGCTATACGGCTACGGCCGTGGCCAGAGCTCTGGCTCAGGGCCTGATTAAGACAACAGGAATAGTCGCGCCGGAGTATCTGGGCCTGGAGCCTGAGATCTTTAATTTTGTCCGGACAGAACTGGCCAAACGGAAGATAGTTATTCAGGAAAAAAAGGAAAGGCCAGAAGGCTAAGGCCGGCGGCCGGTAGATTATCGGGTCAAACAGGCCGGGAGTCTTTTTTACAGGACAGAACAGAAAAAACCGGGCCCAAAAATTCAATCAATAGATCTGTTACTTCTTTAGCTTGGTGGTATCTACCCAGTTTTCTAAAAACTTGGTATCGGCTGCTGACGGCTGTTCCAGCCCGCTTAATAAGGAGTCAATGATAGCTTTCAGGTGGGCATAAGGAAGTGTCCCGATAATCATCCGGTTGTTGATGATCATGGTTGGGGTAGACCTTATCCCATAAGGAAAGCGTTCAGAGGTTTTTTCATACTCCTTGCCGGTGTCGATAATCTTTTTGACCAGCTCTTTAGTCCGCTCATCGGTTAAAGCTTTTTCCACCCCGTATTTTCTGGCCAGCTGCTGGCGCCATTCCGGGTTTTTAGCCTTCTCAAAATTCCTGAATAATTCATCATGGATGAGAAGAAATTTAGACTGGTCGTAGGCGGCCAGATAGGCCAGATCGCAGGCTCCCGGATGTTTATCTTTGTCAACCACCTCGTTGCATTTGGCTTCCAGCGGAAAAAACTGAAAGGCAATATTTATTTTGCCCTCATATTCTTTTTTTATTCTTTCCAGCTGATGGTAAAGGAAAAGACAGTCGGGACAGAGAAAATCAGCATACTCAATAATCCGGATGGGAGCCTGATCAAACTCCTCGGTAGCCTTAGCTGTCCAGTAGGGAGAAATAAGGCTGGGCTCTTTAACCGGCTGTAAACTATAAAATTCTTTCACCACTCTCATCGCCACCCCTCCTGACTGAGCATCCTTCTTGGCTTGATAGAAAAGATGAAAACCAGCAGCACCGATAATGGTTAAAAGGCCAATAGCTACCAGCGGTTTGATCGAGCCAAAAAGGAGATCGCGGAAAAAGCCAGCCAGTCCGCGCGGCTCAGACGGCAGTCCAAATTTCCAGAATAGATAAAAATTTAGAAGTGAAAAAAGGTAATAACCGGAGCACAGTAAACAGAGGCTCTTAAGATAAAAGACCGAATAGAAGAAAAGGGCCAGGACACCCAGACCATTAGGAAGAGCTAACAGCTTATTTACTTTTTCCAGCCGGGGAGAAGGCAAAAAGGCACCGAGCATAACCAGCAGGCCCAGAACCAGGCCCCAGTAGCCCAGGGGAATCCCCTGAAAATGGGCAATAGAAGAATAAGCCGAGCTATTGCAATTAAAAAAACTATTGAGATCACAGAACGAACCGGTAAAAATCGTCTGGGGAAAATTGGCCTTAAAAAAATGATCTATGGTCAGATAAGAAGCAACTGCCATGCCCAGGCCGGTGATGAAGCTCCAGAATCTGAGCCAGGGACCGTTCAGGGTCAGACTTTTTTCCATGGTTATAACCTCTCTCCGCATCCAGGATTTACTTTTTATTCATTAAAAAATTGTTTAAAGCCAATTGTCAATAGCCAGCTAAAAAAACTGAGGCTGACTGCTTAGCCAAACCAGAAATAAATCGCCAGCTGGAATATCAGCTGTCAGCCTTTACTTCCCGGATACTCCTGAGAATATGGCTTCGGCCTCATCGGTATATTTACCATCCTGACCGAAGAGAATCAGGGGCGCCATCACCTGACAGCCGCCCGCCCCCTGACCGCATTCAGCCAGAAAGAAGTTGGGAGGCTCGTTTTCCCGGGGAAAGACCAGACGGCTGCGCTTTAAGCTCAGGCCGCTTTTCAGCAGCTCTAATTCAAAGCCCGCTCTCCGGCTTTCGGGTAAGATAAAACAGGCAGACCCGTCAACTTTAAGCCAGTTTTTAGACCAGTTCAACATGTCTTCAACCGAAGACAAGATTTCATGCTTGGCTATATTCTTTTCCTCTGTCTGGCTCAAATAGCCTGAGTCCCTGGGAAGGTAAGGAGGATTAGAAAAAATAATATCAAACTGGCGCCAGGGATTATATTGATGAAAATCTTTTTCGATTACCGTGATCCGGCCGTCAAGGTGATTCAACATGATATTGCGCCGGGCCAGATCAGCCAGCCCCTGTTGTACTTCCAGAGCGACAATATGATGGAAAGGCTTCAGGCTGAGGAGCATTGGAATTATCCCGCAGCCGGTGCCAATTTCCAGAATTTCATCGTCCTTTTTGGTCTGAATAAAACTGGCCAAGAGGGGGGCCTCAACTGAAAAGCGGAAGCCATTCTTTCTCTGTAAAACCAGGATTTTCCCTTTATAAAAAGTATTCAAAGTCTCGTCAGGCCGCAGTGCAGGATTAACTTCAATCATGTTCGTCCAGATCAGCCATAATTAAAATTTTTGTTGCCTCCACCTTCATCAGCCCGCCCTTAATCATAATTCTTTCTTCACGGTTATCAGTGGTTTTAAAGATGATTTCACCCCGGTTGAGGCAAGTATTCAGCGGACGGTGACCAGGCCAGATACCCAGGTAGCCGTCCAGCCCCGGGACCTGAACTTCCGTGACCTTAGCCTCGGTCAGAAGCCTGGTGGGTGAAATAACCTTTAATTCAAAACAAACTGAACTTTCCGGGCTCATATTTTTTTAAGTTCCTCGGCTTTTTCTACTACTTCTTCAATTGGGCCGGCCATGTAAAAAGCCTGTTCAGGCTTATCATCATGCAGGCCATTACAGATTTCCTCAAAGCTCTTAACTGTTTCTTCAACCGGCACATATTTTCCCGGACGGCCGGTGAATTGCTCGGCCACATGAAAAGGCTGCGACAGGAATCTTTGAATCTTCCTGGCTCTAGCCACGATCAACTTATCTTCATCCGATAGCTCTTCGATGCCCAGGATGGCAATAATGTCCTGGAGTTCTTTATAACGCTGCAGAATCTCTTTGACTCTTCGGGCCACCCGGTAATGTTTTTCACCGACTATCCTGGGATCCAGGATTCTGGAAAAAGAGGTTAGTGGATCAACTGCCGGATAAATACCCATTTCAGTTAAAGCCCTCGACAGGTTAGTCGTAGCGTCAAGATGGCTGAAGGTGGTGGCTGGCGCTGGATCGGTAAAATCATCAGCCGGCACATAAATAGCCTGAACCGAAGTTATTGATCCCTTCTTGGTTGAAGTAATTCTTTCTTCGAGCTCTCCCAGCTCGGTGGCCAGATTCGGCTGGTAGCCAACGGCCGAAGGCATGCGTCCTAACAGAGCTGAGACTTCAGAGCCAGCCTGAACAAAACGGAAAATATTATCAATAAAGAGTAGAATATCCTGGCCCAGCTCATCCCGGAAATATTCAGCGACTGACAGGGCTGTCAGGCCAACCCGCAACCTGGCTCCAGGCGGTTCAGTCATCTGGCCATAAACCAGAGCAGTCTTGTTTAAAACGCCAGATTCTTTCATTTCAAGCCAGAGATCGTTGCCTTCCCTGGTTCTTTCACCTACTCCGGCAAAAACCGAATACCCGCCATGTTTAGTAGCTACATTGTGAATGAGCTCCATAATGATAACTGTCTTGCCGACACCAGCTCCCCCGAACAGGCCGATCTTCCCTCCCCTCAAGAACGGCTGCATCAGGTCGATAACTTTAATCCCGGTTTCAAACATTTCCAGCTGGGTACTTTGTTCGTCCAGAGGAGGCGGCTGGCGATGGATTGAATAAAGCTCTTTGGCTTTGATTGGCCCAAGATGATCAACCGGCTGGCCGATGACGTTAATCACCCGGCCAAGAGTGCCTTCCCCAACGGGGACCTCAATTGGCCGCCCCAAGTTGAAAGCTTTCATCCCGCGGGCCAGGCCATCGGTTGGATGCATGGAGACACAGCGTACTTTAAAATCGCCTATATGCTGCTCAACTTCCACAATAATATCTATCGGTACCGGCACTTCGAAGCCTTCACTGGTTATTCTGATGGCCGTATAAATTTCCGGCAGCTGGCCGCCGGGAAAAGCAACATCAACCACCGGACCGATAACCTGCACTATCTGGCCTGTCTCCTGCCCGGTTGAATCTTTAACTTGATTGATATCAACTTCGTTCATGTCTTACACCTCACGATTGAAGGGCCTCAACTGCAGTTTGAATTTCCAGCAGCTCTTTGGTAATGGCCGCCTGACGCATTTTATTGAGCAGCAGTACCAGGTCAGAGATCAGTTCCTCAGCGTTGCGCGAGGCATTTTCCATGGCCATCATTCGAGCTGCCTGCTCAGCCGCCTGTGATTCAAACAGCGAGTGCTCCACCTGAGCTTGAAGATAAAACTTGAGTAAATAATTGATGATGGCTGAAGCCCTCTGTTCCCACAGCGGCTCCAGCTGCCCTCCCGGCTGCCGGCAAGAATCAGCAGTGACAGGCAGTAGCCTGCTAATGGTAATCCGGGGAGCGGCGATAGAGCGAAATTCATTGTAGATAACATAAACAGCATCAACATTCTGCCGGGTAAACTCGTAATCGATATACTGGTTTAAACTCCGGCTGATAGCCGTGATCTTTTTCTCTACACCGTCAGAGTAGGAAGCCGCTACTGGCCAGGGCAGATTCCGGGCGAAATTAACCGCCTTCTTGCCGATGGGGATGATAGCCAGTTGGCTGCTTTTTCTTTTCTCGCCAAGAAAGCTGGCGGCCGTGGTCAATAGATTAGAATTGAAAGCACCGCACAGTCCTTTGTCCGAGGTAATAATTACCGCTACAATCTTTTTCTCCGGCCTGACCTGAAGATAGGGGTGCTCTTCCAGGCTCAAATCCTGGGTGAAGGAAATAACCAGCTCTGGCAGGGTATGCCAGAAAGGCCGCCTGGCCACTACCTGCCTTTGAGCCTTTCGATAACGGGAGGTGGCCACAGTCTTCATGGCCTGGGTAACCTGCTGGCTATTGCGGACGCTTTGAATCCGGCGTCTTAAATCAATTATGGTGCTCAACTGCTAATCCTTCTTTAAAAACTTTGTTAAACTCTTGCAGGGCCTGATTAATTTCCTGATCGAGATGGAGATCGATCTGTTTGGTGGAAGCAATAGCCTGGAGAAGATGAGTATAATGGGTTTCAAAATAATCATAAAGGCTCTGCTCATAATCTCCTATCGCTTCCAGCGGAAATTCATCCAGGAAACCACGGTTACCGGCATAAATAATCAGGACTTGCTTCTCGACCGGTAAAGGAGAATATGGCACCTGTTTCAAAATTTCGGTTAATCTCAGCCCCCGGTCGAGCTGGGCCTGGCTGGCTTTATCCAGCTCAGTTCCAAACTGAGCGAAGGTCTGTAATTCACGGTATTGAGCCAGATCCAGCCTTAATTTGCCGGCCACCTGTTTCATCGCTTTAATTTGCGCATTACCGCCAACCCGGGAAACGGAAATCCCGACATTAATCCCGGGACGGATACCGGCATTAAACAGGGCCGGTTCAAGATAGATCTGGCCATCAGTAATAGAAATCACATTGGTTGGAATATAACCCGAAACATCACCAGCCTGAGTTTCAATGATGGGTAAAGCGGTTAGCGAGCCGCCTCCCAATTCCTTATTCATCTTAGCTGCTCTTTCCAGCAACCGGGAGTGAAGGTAAAAAACATCACCAGGGTAGGCTTCCCGGCCAGGCGGCCGCCGGAGCAAAAGAGAAATTTCCCGGTAAGCAGCGGCATGCTTGGACAGGTCATCGTAGATGACCAGGGCATGCTGGCCGCGGTCACGGAAATATTCGCCCATAGCACAACCGGCATAAGGGGCTAAATATTGCAAAGCTGATGGATCTGAAGCCGTGGCCGTCACCACCGTGGTATAACTCATGGCCCCATAATCTTCCAGGCTTTTTATAATTTGAGCGACAGTTGAATTTTTCTGGCCAATGGCTACGTAAATGCAGATCACACCTGAGTCTTTTTGATTCAGAATGGTATCAACCACAATGGCCGTCTTACCTGTTTGCCGGTCACCAATGATCAGCTCTCTCTGCCCCCGGCCGATGGGAATCATTGAGTCGATAGCTTTGATGCCGGTTTGAAGCGGCTCGCGGACAGGCATTCTCTCCACCACGCCCGGGGCCAGCCTTTCGACAAACATGGTCAGGTCAGTTTTAATGGGACCTTTGTCGTCAAGAGGATGACCGAGAGGGTCAACTACCCGTCCGATTAAAGCCGGACCGGCTGGCACCTGCAGGATACGCCCGGTTCTTTTGACGATATCGCCCTCTTTGACCAGCTTGGTTTCTCCGAGCAGCATCACTCCCACCGAATCTTCTTCCAGATTTAGAGCCAGGCCATAAACATTGTTTTCAAAAGTCAGCAGCTCGTTATACATCGCATTTTCCAGGCCGTAAACCCTGGCAATGCCGTCGCCGACCGAGATGACGGTGCCCGTTTCTTTGATATCAACGCTGCCGGAAAAATCTTTAATCTGCTGTTCGATGATTCTGGTAATTTCTTCAGCTTTGATTTCCATGCTTCTACCTCTGACTGATTGTCTCCTTCAATTTTAAGAGGCTTCCCTTCAATGAGGCATCATAATAGATGCTCCCCTTCCTGACCAGCAATCCACCGAGGATTTCAGGCTTAAGAGAAAACGTCAACCTGACCGGCTTTTTCTCCACTTTAGCCAGCGTCTCTTTAATTTTTTTCTTTTCATCTTCAGTCAGCTCAACGGCCGAACTGACTTCCAGAGTCTCTATTCCCTGTTCCTTAGCCCAGATTTCAGGCAATTCAGCCACCAGTTCCTGGAGCCAGGCTAATCTTCTATTTTTCGCTAAAAGCCAGATGAGCTTATTAACCCGCTGGTCAAAACTCAGCTTATTTAGAATTTCCTCCAGGATAGAAAGCTGCTGGCTGCTGATGACAAAAGGAGAAGTCAGGGCAAAGTAAATTCCTTCATTGCCAGTAATCAAGTCAGAAAAAGCTTTAAGCTGCTCAAGGCAGAGAGCGAATTCCTGGTCGGTTTTGACCGTACTGGCCAGGCCCTGACCATATTTTCTAATTACTGACTGCCGGTTCATCTAACGTTCCCAGTTTATCTATAGCTTTATAAATTATTTTCCGGTGAAGTTCAGGCCCGAGTTTTTCTTCAATTCTTTTTTCAGCCAGAGAAATACTCAAATCAAGGGTATAGACTTTGAGTTCCCGCTGGCTGCTTTTCACCATCGAATCAATTTCTTCCTTAGCCAGTTTTTTTAATCTTTCGGCTTCATTCCTGGCCTCCAACCTTATCCGTTCTTTTTCTCTCGTGGCCTCCGCCTCCGCTTCTGTCTTCATTTGGTCTATTTCTATATCCAGCCGGCTTAACCTTTCTCTGGATTTTTCCAGCCGTTGCAGGGAGTCAATCCTTCTCTTCTCCGACTGCTTTAAATTTTCTGCGACCTGATCTGATTTATGCTGGAGGAATTTAAGCAAGGGCTTATATAGCAGATAAGCCAGGCCGCCAAAAAGCACGACGAAATTTACCACCTGCCCCAGAAAGGCTGTCAGGCTAAACCCCGGCTCAGCCTCCGCTGCGCCCAGCCAGCTGAAGGCTAAAAGCATAATTAAGATAAATAGACCAGATCTTAAAAGAGCCAACCAGTATGTCACTGCAGTAATTTTTCCTCTAATTCCCTGGCAATAGTCTCGACCCTTTGATCAAGTTCAGTTTTAAGCCTTTCCACTTCATCATCAAGCTGCTTTTTGACCTCGGCCACCTGACCCTGAACTTCAGTTTGAATATCCTGAGTCAATCTGGACTTCTCAGCCAGAGCCTCGGAGACAATCTTCTGGCGAATAGACTGGGATTCCTGCCTGGCTTCTTTCAGCCGGTTCTCGACCTGATCAAGATGCTGCTCGTATTCCTTTAAGGCCTGCTGATAAATTTTTTCGTTTTCATCCAGAATTTTTTTTCTCTTCTGTCTTAATTGAAGGATTGGTTTAAAAAAAACCCGGCTCAGGACCAGGACTAAGATCCAGACCAGAATAAAGATAACCAGAAAGTTCCAGTTAATTTCAAGCAAGGGCTAAACCTCGTCATCTATAGATTAAAAATTTAGCACTACCTAAGGCAAAAAGCAAACCCTCAGAGACAGGCCAGCTGGCCCACCGGATTCAACCCGGCAAAAAATTTTTTAGCCTCACCCACCAGAAAAAGCGACCCGGCTACCAGGACCGGCACTTTTCCTGAGGACAAAGTCAGAGCCAGCCTCAGGGCTGATGGGACATCATCTTCCAGAAAAAAAAGGGGGCTAAATTTTTTCAGCCGTTGAGCAATATCTTCAGGGCGGGCAGCCCGGTCCAGAGGCGGCCTGGTCAGAATGATCCGGCTGGCTAATGGAAATAACTTCGCCGCAACTTTTTCCAGGTCCTTGTCTTTCATAATGGCAAAAACCAGGATAAGTGGCTGGCCAATTTTTTCCCGGACATAATCACTGACGGCTCTCGCTCCATCTTCATTATGACCCCCATCAAGAATAATCAGAGGTACCCGGCTGATAACTTCCAGCCGCCCTGGCCAGTTAACTGTCTCTATGGCTTCGACTATTTTATCTTTTTTAAGCTGGTAGCCCTGCTCCCCGAGGGCTTCAGCGGCGGCGATGGCTATGGCCGCATTTTCTCCTTGATGAAGGCCAGGAAGAGAAGGCTGGAAGCGGTAAGTGGCAGACGGGGTTTTAAAGGTAAATTGATAGCCGTCCGGGGCTGACCGGTGAGTCAGTTTCCGGCCCTGGCTAAAGGCCTTGATCAGAGGAGCTCCTTTTTCCCGGCATTTTTTCTCGATAACTTTAAGAACTGTTTTGTTTTTGACGCCAGCCAGACAGGGAAGGCCTTTTTTGATGATTCCGGCTTTTTCCGAGGCGATTTTAGCCAGGGTATAGCCAAGATATTGCTGGTGATCATAGGAGATGGAAGTAATGACTGAAAGTTCAGGAGTGATGACATTAGTCGCATCAAACCGTCCTCCCAGGCCGACTTCGACCATGGCCAGGTCAACTTCTTCCTGACTAAAATATTCAAAGGCGCAGAGAGTCAAAATCTCAAAAAAGGTCAGTGAGCCGGTTAGCTGTCCGGCCTTTTTCAGCTTCTTTTCCTTTTTTCCCAGGTCCAGGAGCAAGCGGCAGAAAGTATCTTCTGGTATCATCCGGCCATTAACCCTGATCCTTTCCCTGACCTCAACCAGATGGGGCGATGTATAAAGCCCGGTTTTATAGCCATTGAGCCGGAAGATACGCTCCAGCATGGCACTGACTGAACCTTTACCGTTGGTTCCAGCCACATGAATGGCAGAAAACTTTTCTTGGGGCTGGCCAAGAGAGGCCAGCATACCCTTCATATTGTCGAGACCCAGTTTGATGCCAAAAAGTTGAGCCTCATCAAGATAGCGCTGACAGGCAGAAGAGATCATCGGGGTTTATTCAGGAAAAGCCTCAGAGCTTTGATCAAATAATTTCTAAGATATTTTCTTTCCACCACGTCATCAATCATCCCATGAGCCAGCAGGAATTCGGCCCGCTGGAAGCCTTTGGGCAGTTTTTCCTTAATAGTCTGTTCGATGACCCGGGGACCGGCAAAGCCAATTAAAGCGTTGGGCTCACCGATGTTAATATCCCCCAGCATGGCAAAGCTGGCGGTCGTCCCTCCGGTCGTAGGATCAGCCAGAACTGAAATATAGGGAAGCTTAGCTTCGGCCAACCGGCCTAAGGCAGCCGAGGTTTTAATCATCTGCATCAAAGACATCATTCCTTCCTGCATTCTGGCCCCGCCCGAGCAAGAGACTATAATCAATGGCAGGTTTTCCTCTCTGGCCCGTTCAGCCGCTCTGGAAACTTTCTCACCAACGACTGAGCCCATACTCCCGCCCATAAAACCAAATTCCATGGCCAGAATAATGACTGGCAGCCCATCCATTGTTCCACGGGCAGAAACTATCGCTTCGGATAAACCTGTTTTTTTCTGGCTATCCTCAAGTCTCTGGCGGTAAGGCAGCTGGTCATTAAAGCCAAGAAAATCAACCGGATAAACATTATCGTCAAAGGTTTCAAACTGGCCGTCATCAAAAAGCTGCCTTAACCGTTCAAAGGCCCCCAGCCGGAAATGATAATTGCACTGGGGACAGACATAAAGGTTATCTATGATATCCTGCTTGTAAACTATTTTCCGGCAGTTATTACAACGTGACCATAAGCCTTCAGTCATAAAATCCTCCTCAGATGTCTTCAGATGAGTTGCTTAAAGGCTATCTTCCTCTGGTGTTGACCAGGGCGATAACTGTCTCCAGGTCAGGCAAGACATCTTCAATGTCTTCCTCAGCGGTCAGCAGCCGGTTGACAGCTTCCAGGAGAACTTCCGGGTTAACTGGCTTTTCCAGATATTCAGAAGCTCCTAAGTTAGTCATAGCTTCGTGCTTGTACTGGGGCCCTTTGTATAAGGCGGTAATAATTATGACTGGCACTGACCCTTTTGATTCCTGGGTAATTTTTTTGGTCAGGTCAAAACCATGCAATTTGGGCAGAATGGCCTCAAGGATCACCAGATCCGGTTTTTCTTCTTTGAACAGGTCATAGGCCTGAGCCCCATCGGTAGCCCGGATAATCTGGACTTTCAGGTCCTTCAAAATCCGGACAAGACTCTCCAGAGAAGCCTGATCATAATCGACGACTAAAATCTTTTTCTCAGACATCGCTGAAAAGATTGTAGTTTAAGCCTGGGGGGATTGTCAACAAGAGACCGGTTGGCCAGCCGGGGGCTTTTATCATCTAAATCTTAGTACCGGGTTCAATTGTCTGTTGAGGAAACCTTAAGCGATGAAAAAAATTCCTTTCCAGATGAAAACTTTGAGCGGAGAGTTCCCTGGAGAGTGTAGCCGGATTAATCTTCGTCCCTGAAGCCTGGAGTCTTGAATTCATCCAGACAATTTTTATCAGATTGATTATCAGGCAGGCCATTCTTCCGGCTTGTTCTGGCCAGCAGCCTTAGCTTTAAATCTTTGAGCCTCTGTCTTAGAATAGAGTGCAATGAAATAAAGCACAAATAGAGGTCAGGTCAAGATGGCTAAAAAAACCAGGAGGCAGCTTCTCGGACAACACTTCCTTCACGACAGAAATATCATCAAAAAAATAATAGAAGCCAGCCAGTTAGAAAAAACCGACCTGGTCATAGAAATTGGACCGGGGACGGGAGCCCTGACCTTCCTCCTGGCCGAAAAAGCCGGACGGGTCATCGCTATTGAGAAGGATGCGGCTTTGATCCCGCCTCTCGAAACCAGAGTTCCAGCTAACGTTGAGATCATAGCCGCCGACATTTTAGAGTTGAATTTAGCTCCTATTATAGCCAGGCAGCGGGAAAACTTTTCGGCTGTTAAGATGACCGGCAACTTGCCCTATCATGTCTCGACTCAAATACTTTTTGTGCTTCTCGATTTGAAACCCAGCCTCAAACAGGCTGTTTTCCTTTTCCAGAAGGAAGTAGCTCAACGTCTGATTGCCCGGGCGGGGCCTAAAAAATATTCTCCTCTGTCTATTTTGCTTCAAAACTATTTTGAGACCAGGCTGCTCTTTCTGATTAAACCAGGAGCTTTCAGCCCGCCACCGGCTGTTGATTCGGCCTGTGTCAAATTTATCAGGCGGACAGAGCCGGCCTTTTTCCCTGAAGAGGAGGAATCAAAATTTTATAAGTTCCTTCAGGCTTCATTTTCCCGCCGACGGCAGACCCTGAAAAAAAATCTGGAGAAAGCCGGCTACCCGGGCGATAACCTCACCAGGGCCCTGAGCCGGGCTCAACTCGAACCTAAGGCCAGGGCCGAAGAGTTAAGCCCGGAAATTCTTTATCAGCTTTTTCTGGAATTGAAAAACAGGCCGGAACTGGAATGAAAAGTTGTCGGCCTCTATGATATAATCGGAAATAAATGGCTAAGAACAAAAAGAACGGGCAAAAGACGGGATTATTTATAGAGATTATTTCACTCCTTTTGATTTTCTTAGGCATTTTTTCCCTGATCAGCCTGTTCGGCTACGATCCGGCTGACGCCTCCTGGGCCAACAGACCTCCAGCCGGCCACCAGACTCACAATTTCGGCGGCAGCCTCGGGGCTTATCTGGCCGAAACCTTGCTTCAAATCTTTGGACTGCTCGCTTTTTTCCTGCCCGTCGGCCTGGGCTATTTAGGGCTAAAAACTCTTTTCCCGGGCCAGAGCCAGAAGTTAGCCAGGCGGCTAATTTTTGGTATCTTATACCTTATTATTCTTTCGCCGCTTTTGATCTTGATTTTTGAAAAAATTCCATGGCAGGGCAAAGAATTTTTAGCCGGCGGCTTGCTCGGCGGCCTGTTGCTTGGCTTCCTGACCGGTTGGTTGAATCATACCGGCTCATTCTTCGTTCTGATCTGTCTTCTGGCTCTGGTTCTTTTATTTACTACCCGCTGGACTCTTTCCGGGACAGCTAATTTTTTCGCCAGGCTTTTTCATTCAACGGCCCGGACAGTGAAAATAAGAGTAACTCAGTACGGTCAAACCAGAAAAAAAGAAAAAATGAAAAAGAAGATTGAGGACAAGTACCGGAAAGCTAAGGAAACTGAAGCAGAACTGGCTGGCTCAGCCAAAGAAAAATCAGCGGTCCCGGTCCTGGAGGCAGGGTCCAAACCGGCCGGGGAACTAAAAAGTGCGGTCCGGCCGGGAAAGAGCGGTTTAAAAAAAGGGGAAATAATTGGGTCAGCCTGGCCGGAAAAACAGGAAGAGAAAGCTGCCGAAGAGGACCGACTTCTTTTGCCTGATCTGAGAAAAGCCGGTGATTACCGTTTCCCACCGTTCAGTTTGCTCGATCCAGGCAAACCGGCCGAAAAGATAGACCGCAATGAACTATTTGAAAAGAAACGCCGGATTGAAGAAAAACTCAGGGAATTTAAAGTTTCAGGTGAAGTTCGCGAGTATCATCCTGGCCCGATTATCACCACTTACGAGTTTTTTCCTGATGCCGGGATCAAGGTCAGCCAGGTGGCCGGCCTGAGCGAAGAATTATCCCTGGCCTTAGAAGCAGAATCAGTCCGGATCCAGCGAATACCGGGCAAATCATCCCTCGGCATAGAAATCCCCAATAACAAGCGAGAAACAATCAAACTCCGCGATATTATTCAATCAGAAAAATTCCAGAATTCGCCTTCCAAATTGACCTTTGCCCTCGGTAAAACTGTCCATGGCGAGGTCTATATTACCGACCTGGGCATCATGCCTCACCTGCTAATTGCCGGAGCAACCGGAACCGGCAAAAGCGTGGCTCTTAATGCTCTGATTGCCAGCATCCTTTACAAGGCCACTCCCGATGAGGTCAAACTAATTCTGATTGATCCCAAACGTCTCGAGTTTACCCTTTATGAAGGTATCCCTCATCTTTTTGCCCCGGTGGTCAATGACCCAAAGAAAGCCGGAATTATCCTGATGGATGCGGTTAAGAAGATGGAAGAGCGGCTCCGGCAGCTCAGTCAGATGAAGGTCAGAAATATCGAACAATATAATCAACAGGTCAAAACCCTTCTGGCTGAGAAAAAAGGTAAACTGACTGAAGAAGAAAAGCAGAAACTCAAACCACTTCCTTACATAGTAATCATTATTGATGAACTGGCCGAGTTGATGATGACCAGTCCTCAGGATGTTGAATACTGCCTTGGCCGCCTGGCTCAGCTGGCCAGGGCGGTCGGCATTCATCTGGTCATGGCTACCCAGCGTCCTTCAATTGATGTTATTACCGGGACAATTAAAAACAACTTTAACAGCCGGATCGCCTTCCGGGTCCCATCTAAAATTGATTCAAGGGTAATTATTGATACGGTTGGCGCGGAAAAATTACTTGGTCTGGGGGACATGCTCTTCATGCCGCCGAATTTCCCGCGGTTGATTCGCTTGCATTGCGCTTATGTCTCCATACCTGAAGTCCAGCGTCTGGTTAAATATGTCAAAGAACAGGGTTCCCCCGAGTATGATGAGCGGATTCTGCAGATTCTGAAGAGAACCGGTGATCTGCTGCCCGATGAAGAACTGGGAGAAAAAGATGAACTTTTTGATAAAGCGGTTGAACTGGTGCTGGCCACCGGTCAGGCTTCGGCCTCTTATCTCCAGAGAAAATTAAAGCTTGGTTATGCCCGCGCTTCCCGGATTATCGACCAGATGGAACAGGAAGGATTGATCGGGCCGCCGGAAGGGGCCAAGCCAAGAGAAATCCTGATTGATGCCAGAAGCTATTTCAAAGAAAAACAAAAGGTTAAACAAAAGACCGAGAATTAAAAAGCTTAATTGATGGCCGGCGCCCGCAGGGTTTTTCTGGCTCGTTCTTTGGCCTTTTCCCACTTATCAAGCGGAATAGACTGCATGATGTCAACCAGTTCCGGATCAAATTGAGAGCCGCGACACCTTTCTATCTCCTGCAGAGCTTCTTCCAGGCTCCGCCCCCGCCGGTAGGGGCGATCTGAGGTAATGGCATCGAGGGTATCGGCTAAAGAAAATAACCTGGCACTCAGGGGAATTTCTTCTCCTACCAGGCCGAAGGGATAACCGGTGCCATCGTATTTTTCATGATGGAAAAGAATGATTTCGGCTGCCCCCTGCAGAAAGCTGAACTCTTCAATCATAGCGAAGCCAATCAGAGGATGATAACGGATAATTTCCATTTCTTCTTCAGTTAAGGCCTCTTTTTTCTGCAGGATTGTCTCCGGGATGCCAATTTTCCCGATATCGTGAAGAAGAGCACCGCGTTCGATATCAATCAACGTCTTCCGGTTTTGCAGGCCAGAATAACGGGCCAGAATAAGAGTATAAGCGGCTACATAGCTTGAATGGCCCAGGCTGTCTTCACTCGGATCAGCTGAAGCCAGAAAATAGATCAGCTCGGAGTTGAAGAAACGGCTTTCCTGAAAAAGCTTTTTCCAGGCTGGCAGCTTAAGGGATTTTTCCTCGCTGACTTCTTCATCCAGCTTCTGAAGAATGCGGCTGGCCTGAAGGAAAGACTCGACTTTCGGCATAATTAAGGAGCCGATAATCCCGTTAGGCATCACCGCCGCTGCCGCCTGGCCGGCGCCTTGAATATCCCAGTTGGCCTTCAACCAGTCAAGATCAAAGATTTTTATCTTAGAACCGGGATTAGTTTCATACAGATCATTCTGGCTTTTTTTATTTTCCAGCAGAAAAAGTTTTTTTGACCGGTCGTCTTTCATCTTTAATTCTTCCTGTCGGCAGCTCCAGTTAAAGTCATTGAGCCCTCCGGCTGCTTTCTTTTCAGCGGACTGGTAACCACCAGAACATAGCCATTTTTGCCTAACAAGCGGTCCAGATATTGACAAAAAGCTTCTTCTTTATTGAAGATTTTAATCTTGGCCACTTTTTCTTCAGCCGGTATCATAGGCGCCTCCACTTCCTCTTGAGGCAAAATATTAGTCGCCTAAACATATAAAAAATTGAAAATGCCTTTAACCTGTGATATTTTCCTTTAATAACAGCCGAGGTCAAAAGTGCGGGATAAGCCTACGGACAAAATTCGAATCGAAGAGGACATCGAAGAACTTATGGTCCGTTACCGGCCTATTATCACTTTCCGGGTCAGAAAGGCGATCGGGGCCCAGAGCACGGATTGTGATGACCTGGTTTCAGAGATTCTTTCCCAGGTAATGGAAAAGATTAAGTCAGGGGAGTTCCGGGGGGAATCCTCTCTCGGAACCTTTGTCTACACCGTTACCTCCAGGCGCATAATTGACTATATAAGGGAAAAGACCAAGGTCATGAAATATGCCCCGGAGCCCCAGCCCTTTCCTGATCCCCAGGAAACACTGGAGCAAAGGGAAATGTCGGAAAAGGTCCAGGAAGCCCTGGGCAAGCTAAAACCAAAATACCAGAATGTGCTGTATCTTTATTATTATCAAGAGCTTAGCAGAGATGAAGTCGCCTCTAAGATGGGTATTTCTCCCCGGAAAGTCAGCGAGCTGGTCAACTATGCTCTCAAGCTGCTAAGAAAAGAGATAAAATTATGAAAATTTTTTCCATTTTTGGCAGGTTAACCCGACTAAACCATTGGAAAATAAGGGAAGGTGGATATTATGAGGAAATGTAAATTCGAAGACATGATTGATGGGTACCTGCTTAACAGGCTAAGCGAAAGGGATAAAGAGCTTTTCGAGGAACATTATTTTAACTGTCCTTCTTGTTTTGAGAAACTTCAAGCCCGCGATCTGATTATCAACACTATTAAAAACCATTCTGAAGTCCTGGTTCAGGAAGAAGTCAGAAGCAAAGTCCCGGTGGCGGCCAGAGTAAAACATGAGCTGGCGGCCTTCCTCAACCCCCGACAATTAGCTCTGGCTGGCATCACGGCTTTGATTTTTGTGGCCGTAATTATAGCTGTTGTCCCCAGGCCAGGGAACAACATCCCGGCCTTTATTTTGACCGATACCGAGACGGTCAGAGGCTCTTCCATTACCCTAATCTCCCCGGTTATTGATATGAGCCAGGTTCCTTCTTTCTTTGAATGGAAAAAACTTGGTGACCATGTCGAATATCAGATATCCATCTTCAATCATGAACTGCTCTGGAAGACAACCACCAAAGAAAACCGGGTTACCCTTCCCGATGAAGTCAGGGCTAAAATGCTTCCTGGCGAGAAATATTCCTGGCAGGTTAAAGCTTTTGGTCCAGACGGCACCCTGATTGCTGTTTCCAGCCGTGTTCAGTTTTTGGTTTCCAAGCAGTAAAGGAATAGCCAGCCGGTCAGTCTTCAATCAAACCGTTATCAAGGTCTTCTATATAAAGCCTGCCTTTAGATTCTTCTTCAAAAGCTAAACAACACATCAAGCGGCCGCACAGGCCGGAAATCTTCATCGGATTAATAACAATTTGCTGACGTCTGGCCTTTTGAATGGTAATTGGTTCAAAATTTTTTATAAAAGAAAAGCAGCAGAGGGGCCGGCCGCAGACGCCCAATCCGCCTATCAGCCTGGCCTCATCCCTGACACCGATCTGACGCATTTCGATCCTCATTTTGAGCTCTTTGGCCAGGTCTTTAACCAGCTGGCGAAAATCAATCCGGCCATCAGCTGTATAATAGAAAATGCCCTTCTTTTCATTGAAGAAATAACGGACAGCCACCAGCTTCATGGGCAAATTATGAACTTTGATTCTCTGCAAACAGAAATCAAAAGCCTGTTTCTCTTTTCCCCGCAGCCATTTAAATTTATCAATATCTTCCTGGCTAGCCCGCCTGATGATTTTAACCGCTTCTCTGGCTGCCTTCGGGCAGGCGGCCAGCTCGCTGCTGGTATCAATAACCATGGCCAGGTCTCCGCCATATTCAGATTCAACCAGGCAATAGTCACCGACTTCGAGGGGCTGCTGAGCCGCTCTGGCCCGGATAATCTTCCCGGTCGATTCGGATAGCAATAAGATTATATCAGACATAATTTATTTCCCTGAAAAAAATGACCAGTTCATTGCTCATTATACTCAAATTTGGGTTTTTCTTTAAGCTCCCAAGATAATCCTCGATTAATTTAACCCCCCCCGCTGCTTTGACTTCCGGAATTGTCCCGGCCAGGCTGACCAGCTCTCCCCTCAGATCCGAATTAAGCAAGGGCACCATTTCTCCCCTTCTCGAAGCCATCAAATCGCGGAAGAAAACAGAAAAAAACGACAGGATTTCTCTAAAACTGTCAACAGAATCCTTTCTGGCACCTCCCGCTACCAGGCTAAGGAAATCTTCGGCCTCACCTGTCTGAATGAGCCTGGTGAACATCAGCCAGGCCCGGTCACGGCTGGCTTTAAATTCTTCCCAGGAAAGATTCAAGGCCAGTTCCAGGTTGCCGTCAGTCGTGCTGGCGATCAGGCCAGCCCGGTCAGGAGGCAGCCCTCGGGCTTCCAGGGCCCTTTCTATGTCTTCCTGGCTGATCCTTTTAAACTTTAGCACCTGGCAGCGGGACCTGATGGTCGGGAGAACAGCCGAGAGATCCTCGGTAATCAGGATAAAATATACCGAAGAACCCGGCTCTTCCAGAGTCTTCAGCAGGGAATTGGCTGCTGTTTCATTCATCCGCTCGGCCTGGTCAATAATAAAAACCAGGCGGCCTCCCTGCCAGGGCCGCAGCCGGGCTAAATAATTAATTTCATCCACCTGATCTTTAACAATTTGCTCTCTGTTTTTCTCTCTGGTTATTAAGAGGACATTGGGATGCTGGCGGCGATCAACCCGGCGGCAAGAATCACAGTGGTCACAGGAGTCATCCTTCAGGTTCTGGCAGTTAAGAGCCCTGGCCACCGTCAGGGCCATGGCCACCTTCCCGACTCCAGCTGGCCCGGAAAAAAGCAGGGAATTCGGTAAGCGGCCTTCCCGAAGGGAGAGCTTCAAAATTTTCTTGATCTGATCATTACCAGGAATATCCTTAAAACTCATTGGCCTTTATCCCTTTATACCTGCCTCCAGGCCTGAAAACAAAACCCGTTTCAGGTAGCGGCCGGTGTATGATTCCGTCACACTGGCCACCTCTTCCGGCCGTCCCTGGGCAACCAGATAACCGCCCTCCTCGCCCCCTTCTGGCCCAAGATCAATAATATAGTCACAGAATTTAATAACTTCAAGATTATGTTCAATGATAATGACTGTATTCCCTAAGGAAACCAGCTCGGCCAGGACAGATAGAAGTTTTGAAACATCATCAAAATGCAGACCGGTGGTTGGCTCATCCAGCAGATAGAGAGTCCGGCCGGTGTCGCGCCGGCCCAGTTCCCTGGTTAACTTGATTCTTTGAGCTTCGCCCCCGGACAGTCTGGTAGCCGGCTGACCCAGCCGCAAGTAACCAAGCCCAACTCTTTGCAGGAGCCCCAGTTTTCGTCTGAGGGCCGGGTGGGCCTTGAGCAGCTCAAAAGCTTCATCCACCGTCATCGCCAGATAGTCAGAAATATTCTTGCCTTTGTAGGTGACAGCCAGCGTCTCCCGGTTATAGCGGCGGCCGCCGCAACGGTCACAGGTGACATAAACATCGGGCAGAAAATGCATCTCAATTTTTCTTACTCCGGCCCCCTGGCATTCTTCACACCGTCCGCCAGGCACATTAAAGCTAAATCTCCCCGGAGAATAGCCCTTCCGTTTAGCTTCCGGGGTTAGAGCAAACAGCTCTCTTAAATGCCCGAAGATCTGAGTATAAGTAGCCGGATTGGAGCGCGGCGTTCGCCCGATGGGCTTCTGGTCAACCAGAACGACCTTGTCGATATTTTCCAGGCCGTCTAACCGGTCATACTGGCCAGGTTGGACTTTGGCCCGGTAATATTTTTTGATCAGAGCTTTGTAAAGAATATCATAAACCAGGCTGCTTTTACCTGAGCCGGAAACACCGGTGACGGCCGTCATAACTCCCAGCGGAAACCTGACCTCCAGGTTTTTTAAATTGTGTTCCCTGGCCCCGGAGATGGTCAACCAGCTCTGAGGCTCCCGCCTTCTGGCCGGGACTTCAATAGACTTTTCCCCTCTCAAATATTGAGCGGTAAGAGAATCACTCGACTTAAGCACCTCACCCAGCCCGCCCCGGGCGACCACATAGCCGCCTCTTTCCCCGGCTCCTGGCCCGAGATCGATTAAATAATCAGCCGAGCGAATGGTCTGCTCATCATGCTCAACGACGACAATCGAGTTACCGGCATCCCGCAGCTGACGCAAAAGCCTGATCAGACGGCCGTTGTCTCTCTGGTGCAAGCCAATTGTCGGCTCATCCAGAACATACATTACCCCTCTCAGCCTGGAGCCCACCTGAGCGGCCAGCCTGATTCTCTGGGCTTCTCCGCCGGAGAGAGAGGTTCCGGTCCGGCTGAGATCAAGGTAGGCCAGGCCCAGCTCTTTCATCGTCCTTAATCTGGCCGTTATTTCTTTCAAAATCTTATCAGCTACCAGTTTTTCCTGCGGGCTAAATTCCAGCCCGGCCAGGATGTCCAGCAAGCGGTTAACACTGACCGAAGACAGCTCCTGGATGTTGAACTTAGCGATTTTTACTGCCAGGCTATCCTTTTTTAACCGCTCTCCCTGGCAGACAGGGCAAACTTCATCGGTCAGCTCGACTTCTCCCCACTCATTATGGGTAGTCATAAAGCCGAGGCCATGACAGCGGCTGCAGGCCCCATAAGGGCTGTTAAAAGAAAAATCCCTGGGTTCAAGCGGTTGAAAGCTCCGGCCGCAGACCGGGCAGGACAGCCGGCGGGAAAAGTAATATTCCCGCCCGTTCTGACTGAGGACAGCCACTCCCCCATCCGTCAGTTCCAGGCTGCGGCTTAAGGCCTCCCTCAACCTCCGGTCATTATCTGGTTTAACGGTCAGTTCATCAATCAAGATTTCCAGATTGTGTTTTTGATTCTTATTCAGGCTGATCTTTTTTTCAAGGTCAAGCAACCGGCCATCAACCCGGGCCTGAAGGTACCCCCGCCGCCTGAACCTTTCCAGGAGCTGATGGTATTCACCTTTCCGTCCCCTGACCACCGGGGCCAGGATTTTGATCTTCTGACCGGATAGCTCCCCGCCGATGAGCTTGATAATCTGCTCTTCTGAACTGGAGGTAACTTTAACTCCGCAATCGGGGCAGTAGATTGTCCCCAGCCGGGCATAGAGCAGGCGCAAAAAATCATAGATTTCGGTTATAGTTCCAACCGTTGATCTTGGATTAAAAGCAATGGTCTTCTGGTCAACGGAAATGGCCGGGGATAAGCCCTCAATTGATTCAACCTGCGGCTTTTCCAGCTGTTCTATGAATTGCCGGGCATAAGCCGACAGGCATTCAAGATAGCGCCTCTGGCCCTCGGCAAAAAGGGTATCAAAAGCTAAAGACGACTTGCCTGAACCGCTGGGCCCGGTGATGAGCACCAGCTGGTTTCTGGGCAGCTCGAGATCAATTTTTTTTAAATTATGCTGGGCTGCCTTTCTGACTCTGATTTCCTGAAGCATAGTTATATTGTAGCACTCGGCAGAAATTTTCTGGGCCCGGCCGGAAAAATCATTTATTTAATAATGGTCTTTTATAATCTATAATAAGGCCGAACGCAACTATGGCAAATTTTGACCAGGAACAAAAATTATCAGTCGCTATCGAAAAGATAAGAAGGCTGGCCGCCTCTTCCAATTCCATTACCACCCTCAAATATCTGCCTGCCCAGAGTGCTCTCCTCGAAGATTATCCTTCAGATATTGCTCCGGAGCTCGTTTCGGCTCTGAAGAAAAAAGGCTTCAATTATCTTTATTCCCACCAGAAAAAAGCCTGGGAAAAGGTGAAGGCGGGGAAAAACGTAGTGGTGGTCACTCCGACCGCCTCCGGCAAAACTCTTTGCTATAACCTGCCGGTCCTCGACCGGATCATCCGGGAGCCCTCCTCCCGGGCGATTTATCTTTTCCCAACCAAAGCTCTCTCTCAGGACCAGCGGGCCGAACTGGATGAAACGATCGAACTGGCCGGGGCTGGAGTCAAAATATTCACCTATGACGGGGATACGCCGCAGGATGCCCGGCGGGCAATTCGGGGCCAGGGCCATATCATCATCACCAATCCCGATATGCTGCATTCTGGCATTCTGCCCCACCACACCAAGTGGATCAAGCTCTTTGAAAACCTCAAATATGTCATCATTGATGAATTACATAATTACCGCGGCGTGTTCGGCAGCCATGTGGCCAATGTCATCAGGCGGCTCAAACGGGTGGCTAACTTTTACGGCTCAAATCCTCAATTTATTTTGTCCACCGCCACCATTGCCAACCCGGTGGAGATGGCCAGTAAAATGATCGAGGAAGAAGTCGAGCTGATTGCTGACAATGGTGCTCCCCGCGGCGAAAAATACTTTGTCTTTTATAACCCGCCGGTCATAAACCCGCTGCTGGGGATCAGGCGTTCTTACATCAATGAAACCAGGCGGCTGGCTTCGATCTTTCTAAAAGAGGGTTTGCAGACGATAGTTTTTGCTCAAAGCCGCCTGTTGACTGAAGTTCTGGTCACTTACCTTAAAGAAGAGATTGAAAAAAGCTTGAAGGATGAAGGGCTCATCCGGGGATATCGAGGCGGTTACCTGCCAGCCAGAAGAAGAGAAATTGAAAAGGGCCTGCGCGAAGGCAAAATTCTCGGAGTCGTCTCGACCAATGCCCTGGAACTGGGCATAGACATTGGCAGCCTGGATGTGGCGGTGCTGGCCGGTTATCCGGGGACGATCGCCAGCACCTGGCAGCGAGCCGGCCGGGCAGGAAGGAAAACAGGCAAATCGGCTGCGGTTCTGGTCGCTTCCTCTTCCCCCCTTGATCAATTTATCATCTCTCATCCTGATTACTTTTTCACCAGTCCGCCGGAAATGGCTTTGATTAATCCTGACAACCCGTCTATTTTGCTCAGTCACGTCCAGTGTGCCTCTTTTGAGCTGCCTTTTGAAGACGGGGAAAAATTCGGGGCGGCCGAAGTGACTGACCTGCTGGAACTGCTGGAAGAAGAGCAGATGCTGCTTCATAGCCAGAACAAATGGTTCTGGACTTCAGAAGCCTACCCGGCTGATGCCATTTCTCTGCGCAGCATCAGTTCCGATAATTTTGTGGTAGTTGATACCACTGACAAACCCCGGGTCATTGCTGAAGTTGATTTTTCCTCGGCTTTAACCACCCTTCACCCCAAGGCTATTTACATCTGTGAAGGCGAGCAGTATTTTGTGGAAAAATTCGATTATGAAGAAAGAAAAGCCTATGTTAAAAAAACTGATGTCGATTATTTTACCGATGCCATAGATTACACCAACGTCAAAATCCTGGATATTTTTGACCGGCAGAACTTACCGCAGGGCTGGGCGGCTCAGGGAGAAGTCCATGTGGCCACTCAGGTGGTTGGCTTCAAAAAAATTAAATTCCATACCATGGAAAATGTCGGAGCCGGAGAGCTGCAGTTGCCCCAGAACGAAATGAGCACCACCAGTTTCTGGCTGACCATTCCGGCCGAAATTTATCAAAGCCTGCCCTTCACTTCCGAACAGAGGATAAACGGGCTGTTTGGCTTGGCTTATATCCTTCATCAGGTAGCTCCCTTCTTCATCATGTGCGATGTCCATGACCTGGGGGTAGCTATTGGCGATAATTTTACCGGCGAATCTATTCCGCCCAGAGATCTGCCTGGCCGGAAAGGCCCCTTTAACGACCGGCTGGAAAATATTTTATCGCCCGATTTTTCGCCCAATATTTTTCTTTATGACAATTTTCCGGGAGGAATCGGGCTATCTTCTGCCCTCTTTGAGCTGCGACAGGATCTTTTGACCGCTTGCCTCCAGACGATTGACAACTGTCCCTGTGAAGCCGGTTGCCCGTCTTGCGTCGGACCGGTCAGGGAAACAGGCGAAAAAGCCAAACAGGTAGCTAAGGAGCTTTTGAAGAAATTACTTCTTATAGGCGGATAATTCAGCCAGGCTGCTTTCTTCTCCCATGACCACCAGCACGTCGCTGTCTTTGATCACAAAATCAGCCCCGGGGATAAAGATCAGCTTTTCCGGCACCAGCTGTCTGATAGCAATAACCTGAACATGGAATTTATTGGTCAGATTCAGGTCTTTTAATTTTTTACCGATGAAACTCTCCGGCGGGACTATTTCCTGAATGCTGATACCTTCAGCCAGCGGCAAATATTCGAGAACATTTCTTGAGCTTAGTTTTTGAGCCAGTCTGACAGCCATATCCCGCTCAGGATAGATAACATCGGTGGCGCCAATTGCTTCCAGAATTTTCCCATGGTCAGCACTCAAAGCCTTGGCCAGAATGCGATTAACACCAAGTTCATGCAGGTAAAGGACAGTCAGGATTGAAGGTTCCATTTCGGGGCCAAGGCTAACCACGACCACATCCATATCCTTAATACCGAGGGCCTGGAGGCTTTCCTTATCGGCCGAATCCATCCAGACCGGCTGGGTTGAGAAATTTTTAGCTTCTTCGACCTTGTCTTTGTCTTTATCAATGACCAGGACTTCATGGCCCTTGTCATAAAGAGTCCGGGCTAAATAACTGCCAAAGCTGCCCAGGCCGATAATAGCAAATTTCATTTTAAACTCCGTTCTTAGACCTGTCGGGTCCAGTATATTTTAGCCCACCATGATGTTTTCTTCAACAAACTGAAAATGACCGGCTGGTTTGATCCGGCTAAAGGCAGCCAGGATAACCAGGGGGCCAATCCGGCCGATGTACATCACTATGATTAACATCAATTTGCTAAACCCGGTCAGGCCAGGAGTAATACCCAGAGACAGACCAACTGTGCCAAAAGACGAAATGACCTCAAAGAGAACCGCTTTTAAGCTCAACTCCGGCTCTATCAGCAAAATCAAAACAGTAGCGGTGAAAATCAGGGCAACAGCCAGAAGAACCAGAGTAAAAGCTTTGATCAGATCCTCATCCTTAATTCCCCTGGAAAAAATCCTGGGAATTTCATAGCCCTGAATCTTGGATTTCAGGAAAGCAAAAATCAGGCCGAAAGTCGTCGTCTTAACACCGCCGCCAGTCGAGCCGGGTGAAGCGCCAATAAACATCACCAGCATCAGCAGCATAATCGAAGCGGCCGACAGGATATTTAAATCAATCGTATTGAAGCCGGCGGTTCTGGCCGAAACCACCTGGAAAGATGAAGCCAGCAGCCGATCCTTTAACGGGAGTCCAGACAATCCCCGTCCCGTCTCGATGAGAAATATCAGACCGGAACTGATAATAATAATGGCAGCAGTCAGCGTACCGACCAGTTTGGTGTGAAGCGAAAATTTGGTTCTGTCTTTTTTTATTAAATTTCTAAAGGCCACTCTTATTTCCTGCAGGACAAAAAAGCCAAGGCCGCCGGCAATAATAAGAAGCATGATGATTAAATTGACTCCAAGATCCGAACGATAGCCAACCAGGTTATCAGAAAAGATTGAAAAACCGGCGTTGCAGAAAGCTGAAATGGAATGAAATATGGAGGCAAATAAAGCCTGACCCCGGGGGAAATCCTGGCCAAAGCAGATTAGAAGAGCTACGGCCCCGGCCGCCTCCAGGCCAAAAGTAAAAGCGAAAACGTCCTTTAATAGAGACCTGAAGTCGGAAATAACAGACGGCCGGAATGAGCCTTCAACCACCATTTTCCCGGTAAGAGTCACCCGGCGGCCGGCCGTCAGGAGGATAAAACTGGAAAAAGTCATAATTCCCAGACCGCCGAGCTGAATCAGGCAGATGATGACTATCTGTCCAAACAGGGTGAAATAAGTAGCCGTATCAACCGCGGTCAATCCGGTAACACAAATAGCTGAAGCCGAGGTAAAAAGGGCATTGATAAAGGATATATGACCTGACCGGGTCGCCACCGGCAGGGACAGCAGGACTGAGCCGGCTAAAATGGCCAGAAGAAAGCTGATCGCCAGAAGCCGGGGCGGATGAACGAAATTTTTCTTCAGGTTGTTCACGCTGCCTCTTATTGTCCCATTATTTAAACTCTAATCAGTAGCTGACGTCAAGTGTCACCAATGTAGCTGACCTAACACAGCGGCCGGGCCTGTTTTGACTGATTCATTGACACAACCCGGAGGCTATGTTAATTTGAAAAAGTTATGAACGTCTTTAATTTAATTTTACAGGCCACGATTGTTGTTAAGTTTATTCTCCTGGTTTTGATTATTTTTTCCGTCTTCTCCTGGGCAATTATCATTTTCAAAGCCCGCAGTCTGAAAGCGGCTGATACTTCCTCCCGCCAGTTCTTAGAAACCTTCCGCCGCAGCAAATCTCTAAATGAGGTTAACGAAGCAGCCAGAAGATATAAGAATAGTCCCCTGGCAGCCATCTTTCAAGCCGGTTTCAAAGAACTGGTTCATCTGACCCGGTCCAATCCCCAGCCTCAGAATTCGATTAGCGGAGAAAAACTGGAGCTGATCAACCGCTCTCTGCTCAGAGCTTCGAATGGAGAAATTAACCGGCTGGAGAAAATGATGAGTTTTCTGGCCACCTGTGGCAGTGTCACTCCCTTTATTGGCTTGTTTGGAACCGTCTGGGGGATTATGGACGCTTTCCACAAAATCGGAGTGGTCAGGTCAGCCAGCCTGGTGACGGTTGCTCCGGGCATTGCCGAGGCTCTGATCGCCACCGCCCTGGGCCTCTTTGCGGCTATTCCGGCGGTTATTGCCTATAACCATTTTTTGGGCCGGATTAAAGAAATTATAACCACCATGGATGATTTTAATCTGGAATTTTTAAATATAATAGAAAAGGTCTATGGCTCTTAATCTTAACCCGGGCCAGACGGCTAACGGCCGGAGAAGACTGGGGACTTCTATGTCCGAAATCAATGTCACTCCTCTGGTTGATGTCATGCTGGTCCTTCTAATCATTTTTATGGTGACCGCCCCGATGATGCAATCAGGCCTCGGTATTAATTTGCCCCAGGCCGAAACTGAATCAGCCCCGGCCGAAGAAGGGTTGACCTTAACCATTACGGCCGATGGTTATATCCATCTGGGGGAATCAGTCATCAACATTAACCTTCTGGAAAGAAGACTGCAGGAATACTTTTTCAATAAAACCAAGAAAATTGTTTATCTCCGGGCTGACCGGAATCTCAGCTATGGTCAGCTTATTCAGATCCTGGACATCATCAAGAAATCCGGCATCGAGGTCGTCGGCCTGGTCACCGAGCCTCTGGAAAGGACGGCGGCCAAGAAGCGGACAGAATGATGAGATCTTCTCTTTTAATGACCAACCAGTTTAAAAGAGCCTTGATCCTGTCATTTTTTCTACATCTCGCCATATTTGCTCTGGCCGGTTTTTCCGGTTATCTAAATGGTTCAAAGGATAAAGGTCTGGTTCATTATGTCAATCTGAATTTTGTCGGCCTGCCCGGCGGTCCGGGTGGAGGCGGGAGCGGGACTGGTGGTCCTGGCCCCGGGGGCCAGGCCGGAGCAAAGGGTCAGCCTGCCGCTGGAAAACAGACCATGAAGGAGCTGACTCTTCCCGAGAAAGCCCAGCCGGCCAGTCAGAGCTCTATTCGTTATCCGGAAGAAAAAACGGGCAAGACTAAACCAAAGGAAAAGACACCGCCTAAAAAGGCGGCGATTCAAGCGCCTCAGCCCGGAACCGAAACCGGGGTAGCAACCGAAGGACAGGCCACCGGCGCCGGCGGAACCGGGACCGGTAGCGGCGGCTCAGGCTTGCGAATTGGAGTTGGCGAGGGTCCGGGGGGTGGGGGCTTTGGTTATGGAGATCCTTTAGCCAGTACTTCCTTCCCTTACACCTATTACCTTCAAATCATCATTGACCGGGTCTCGGGCAACTGGTTTACTGCCACCAATAATCTTAATTTTAGCGGTGAATATCAATCGGTTATTTATTTTAAAATCCTTAAAAACGGGCAAATCGCTGACCTCAAAATAGAGCAGCCTTCTAACCTGCCGGCTCTCGATCTGTCGGCCAGGCGGGCGGTGGAACTGGCTTCTCCTTTTCCTCCGTTGCCCCGTGATTTTGAAAATGACTACCTGGTCATACATTTGATTTTTGAGCGGAGCCAATGAAAAAATATTTAATTCATCTTTTTCTGATTTCGGTCGTCCTGCTGGCCGCCGGCCAGGTCCCGGTTAGTGCCCAGCAAGAGGTAGTGTTAACCATCAAAGAAGGAGTCCCGGCTATTTCCTTAGCCGTTCCTCCCTTTATTTATGACTCCTCGTCTCCGGCGGCCAAAGAAGCAGCCGAAACCATGCATCAGGTTCTGTCGGCTGATCTGAATTACAGCCGGGTTTTTTCGCTTATTCCTAAGGAGCATCTGAGTTACATCCGCCCCTTGAATCCGAAAGAAATTTTCTTTAAGGACTGGGAATCTATTCAGACCAGAATCCTGGTGGTCGGTGAAATCACCCAGGCCCAGGAAAAGATCGTTTTTGAGACGAAAATCTACGATGTTAAAAGCCAGCGAATGATTCTGGGCAAAAGATATCAGGCTGAACCTGGAGTCTTCCGGCTGGTCGCTCACCGTCTGGCTGATGAGTTGATGAAAATCTATGGCGAAAAGCCCTATTTCACCACCAAAATTGCTTTTGTCTCTAACCGCGACGGAAATGACGAGCTTTATATGATGGATTATGACGGGGCCAATCAGACCAGGCTGACCTTCAATAAATGGATAGATTATATGCCGGCCTGGTCGCCGGACCAGCGGGCTTTAGTTTTTACCTCCTACCGGGCAGGAAATCCAGATCTGATAGTCTTATATCCTTATGAGGGCAAAATGGTCCCGGTCTCAACCCGGGGAACTAACTTCTCCGGAGCTTTCTCTCCCGACGGGAAAAAGTTAGCTTTCTGTTCGAGCCGGGATGGCAACGCTGAAATCTATGTGGCCAATGCTGATGGGACCAATATCCGCCGCATTACCTTCAATTCAGCTATTGACACCGCTCCTTCCTGGTCGCCAACTGGCCGGGAAATTGCTTTCACCTCTGACCGGACAGGCTTTCC
This sequence comes from Candidatus Saccharicenans sp., assembly GCA_017992175.1. Classification (GTDB taxonomy): domain Bacteria; phylum Acidobacteriota; class Aminicenantia; order Aminicenantales; family Saccharicenantaceae; genus Saccharicenans. The sequence continues at coordinate 17,072 of JAGOPD010000005.1, read as the reverse complement.
CCAGCTTTATCTGATGGATGCCGAAGGCGGCAATGTCCGCAAAGTCAGTTTCGGCGGTAATTATCTTGATTCTCCGGCCTGGTCACCAGACGGAGAACGGATTGCTTTTGTCTCCAGAGTCAACAATTTTTTTGACCTCTATCTTCTCAATTTAAAGACCAATCAGATAACCAAGCTGACTGAATCAAACGCCAGGAATGAATCGCCTTCCTGGTCGCCGGATGGGCGCCACCTGGTATTTTCTTCTAATATGTCCGGCTCTATCCAGATTTATTCTGTTGATTATGATGGAAGTCATCTCCGGCTTCTGACCTCCCAGGGAGAAAATAAATTACCTAACTGGACTAATTAAGCCGCCAGCCGCCTCTTTGTTGTTGACACCTTAGAGCCTTCATTGTATAAATTGAATGAAGAGACATAATTTTATCTCAACCTACTTTGAGGAGGAAAAATGAAAAAGCTGTTGATATTTTCTCTGTCGGTCATTCTGATTTTATCCCTGTCCACAGCCTGTAAGAAAAAAGTCAAAGAAGTTCCGCCACCGCCTCCTGCCCCTCAGGCTCAGGAACAGCCCAAAGCTGAGCAAGTTGAGCAACCAGTGGTCAAGGAACCAGTTTTGAGTGAAGAAGAAATATTCCAGAAAAAAACCCTGGAGCAAATTAATCAGGAAAAACCCTTAGCCATGATTTTCTTTGATTATGACCGTTACGAAATAAGAAATGATGCCGAACCGGTGCTGGAAGCCAACGCTCAATGGCTTAAATCTCATCCGACGGTTAAAATCCTCATCGAGGGCCATTGCGATGAAAGGGGCACCGAAGAATATAACCTGGCTTTAGGAGAAAAGAGAGCCAAAAGCGCCATGAACTATTTAGTCAGCCTGGGCCTCTCGCCAGACAGAGTCAGAATTATTTCTTATGGTAAAAGCCAGCCCCTTGATCCCGGTCATGATGAAAACGCCTGGGCCAGAAACAGGAGGGCTCAATTCTTAATAATTGAGAAATAAGCTGGTGAAAAGCCGCAATTTACTCCTGGCTCTATTTTCTTTATTGCTATTAGGCCTGGTCTTTCTTTCCGCTGATACTGATGATCAGAGTAAAAAGACTTATGAACTGATGTATCAGGACATTCAGGCCTTAAAGCTCCAGGTAGCTGAACTCTCGTCTCTGATGAAGCAAAATACAGCCGAGCTCAAAGAAGTCAAAGATCAGTTGAAGATTCTTAATGACCTCCTCCGCCGCCAGCAAGCTGCCGACGAGGCTCTTCAAACTGAAATTGACAATCTGCCTGCTCAATATCAGAAGGTTAACTCCAAGCTGGAAGAAATGCAGTTCGAGCTCTCAGCTTTGCAGAATATCCAGCAGGCCATCCAGTCTTTAAGTGATGAGCTCAAATCAGGACAAAAAGGGACGGTCAAGGGAAGCAAGCCTGCGGCTCCGGCCAAAAAAGAAGAACCGCCAGCCAGCCCCCCGGCTCAGCCAGCCGTAGTGACCATTCCGGCTCAGGAGATGTACAACAACGCTTACAGCGACTATCTCAAGGGGAATTATGAGCTGGCTATCGAAAGCTTCAAACTCTTCCTTCAGCAATATCCGGCTACTCCTTTAGCCGATAATGCTCTTTACTGGATAGGTGAATGCTATTATAGCCAGGAGAAATATCCTGAAGCGATTGAAAATTTTAATGACCTGTTGCTGAATTATCCCAACGGGGATAAAGTCCCGGCTGCTTATCTAAAAAAAGGCATGAGCTTTGTCCAGCAGGGGAAAAAAGATGAAGCTCTGGCTACTCTGAAACTGCTGGTTAGCAAATATCCCCAGCAGGAAGAAGCCAGGCTGGCTCAGCAAAAAATTAACGAACTGGTGGGAAAATGAGAGATTTAAACAGTTTGAACCGGGTTATTCTGGTTGGCAATCTGGTCAAAAAACCAGAGTTAAGGTATTTACCTAAAAACAACCGGGCGGTAGCTACTTTCCAGATAGCGACTAATGAAAGTGTCTATTATCCCGACACCAAGCAGACCTCGCAGAAGACTCAGTTTCACCGGATAGTAGTCTGGGGTCAGCAGGCCGAATTCTGCAATAAATATTTAGACCAGGGCCGCCAGGTGCTGATCGAAGGAAAATTGCGTAACCGGAGCTGGGAAGGGCGGGACGGCAACAAAAGGTATATAACCGAAATTGAAGCCCAGAATGTAGTCCTTCTCGGCCGCCGCTCAGCAGCCACTGAGGAAACGATGGCTGGGCCGCCGAACCCTGACTATCCAGACAGCAATTTCCCTGAGGTCGCAGAGCCAGCCGGCGACCAGTTCCCCGGAGAGCCTGGCCCTGGAGATGAAGGTGAAGACGACGTTCCTTTCTGATTGATAAACTCTCTAATTTAGCCCGGACAATTCTTAGAGGAAGAGGCCAAGCCAATGAGTGAAGGCATATCTTTAGAAAGGGTCAAAGAGCTGATTTACGAAGAAGACCGGCCCTGGGGAAAATTCCGCAGTTATCCCCAGCAACTGGCCTCCAGCCTGAAAATCATTACCGTCAATCCAGACGGACTGCTTTCCCTTCAATATCACCGCCGGCGGAGTGAATACTGGGTGGTGCTGGATAAAGGCCTGGAGGTTACCCTTGGTTCCCGGTCCTGGCAGCCTGAGGCCGGTGAAGAAATTTTCATCCCGGCCGGCATCCCCCACCGGTTGAAAGGCACCGGATCACAGCCTGCCCGGGTGATGGAGCTATGGCTGGGGCCATCAGATGAAAATGATATTGTCCGTCTTGAGGATATTTACGGACGAGATTGATTCCCCCGACCAGAGCTCCCAAACCGGCTCAAAAAGAAGGCCTGGGGATACTTTCTGATAATAGCTTCAATCATAAACTCTTCAATTTCAGTCGCGGTTTTTAGCTTGAGGGCTTGTTTGACCGCTTCTTCAGCCGTGCTGGTTTCGACTTCCCTTAAGGCTTTTTTCACCCGCGGGATAAAGATTGGGTTCATGCTGAAATTCCGTAAACCCAGGCCCAGCAGAATAATAGCTGAGAGCGGGTCAGCCGCCATTTCGCCGCAGACCGCCACTTCTTTACCAAATTTATTGACGGTTTTAATCACGTGAGCCAGCAGTTCCAGAACAGCCGGATGATGGGGCTTAAAAAGATAAGAAACAGCTTCATTTCCCCGGTCAACGGCCAGATAATATTGAATCAAGTCATTCGTTCCGATACTGACATAATCAACTTCCTGAATGATACTTTCGATTAGAACGGCAGCCGCCGGAACTTCAATCATCACCCCAATCGGCATTGATTCATCAAAAGCCGTACCGGTTGGCCTGAGTTCGTCTTTAACTTCCTCAACCACCCTTTTGAGCTCGACCACCTCTTCTAATTCAGTAATCATGGGCACCATCAAACGGACGTTGTGGCGCTCGCTGGCTTTGAGAATGGCCCGGACTTGAGTCCGGAAGAGCTCACGGTTCTTTAAAGAAAACCGGATGGCCCTTAAGCCCAGGGCCGGATTCGGTTCCTTTTCTATATTAAGCCAGGGCAAGCTCTTCTCGCCGCCGATATCAATTGTCCTGATATAAACCGGCCGGGGATAGGTCCGCCTGGCCATCTGGCGATAGATGGCCAGATGATCCTCTTCAGAAGGCAAGGTTGGCCGCTGTAAGTAGATAAACTCTGAACGGAACAGGCCAACCCCTTCTGCTCCGAAAGAAAAGGCTGTTTCGACTTCTTCCGGCAGCTCAATATTGGCCAGAGGTTTGAACCGGACTCCGTCGAGAGTTTGAGATTTCAATCTGGCTATTTTTTTCAGTTCTTTCTGGTAATTTTCATATCTTTCTTTTTTGCTGTTAAATTCTCTTTTGATGGCCGGGGGAGGATTGATAATAACTTCGCCATCGGTGCCATCAACGATAATAAAATCACCGGCCTTGACTTTCAGGCTGGCATCGTGCAGGCCAACCACAGCCGGAATTCCTAAGGACCTGGCCAGAATGGCAGTGTGGGAAGTCATGCCACCCATATCCAGGACCACTCCCATGACCTTTTCCTGGCTGAGATAAATAGCCGCTTCCGAGGGAAGAAGTTCATGGGCAACCAGAATCACCGGCTTATCCAGGTCTTCCTTCTTTTCTCTCTTTCTTTCTAAATGGCGATAGACCCTGGCCAGAACATCGGAAATATCAGCCTTTCTTTGCTGGAAATATTCATCCGAGAGTGATTCAAACAGGCTGGCAAAATGGTTATTGACGGTGGTGATAGCCCATTCGGCTTTGACTTTTTCTTCCCTGATGACTTTTTCCAGATTGGAGATGAGCATTGGATCTTCCAGGATCATCAGGTGAGCATCAAAGATAAAAGCCTGGTCTTTGCCCATCTGCTTCTCAATGTAGCCTTTAAGCTTCTGCAGCTCTTCTTTGGTTCGCTCAAAGGCCCGGCGCAACCGTTTCAGCTCATCAGCTACCTGCTGATCAGAAATAGTCTCCCGGCGGGAAGTGAAAACGACCCTCTCCGACAGGATAGCTTCCCCCAGCCCGATACCAGGAGAAACAGCCAGGCCGCGTAACCGGATCACTTCCATTCTTATTCTTCCTCGCCAAAGCGGTTGTTGATTAAGTCAGTCAGGGCTTTTAAAGCCTGTTCCTCATCGCGGCCGGAGACCAGCAGTCTGAGCTGGGTGCCCTGCCCGGCGGCTAAGGTGAGAATACCCAGAATGCTCTTCCCGTCGACTTCACTACTATCCTTGACTAAGTGCACGGAGGAGGCAAAACGGTTAGCTAAGTTAACAAATTTTACCGCAGCCCGGGCATGTAAACCGAGCTTGTTTTTGATGATGATTTTTTTTTCCTGCATGGTTCATTATCGCCTTATTTCGATCTGGAATTGAGCAGGCTGCTAACCAGATGGATATTTTTCTTGCCTTGATCAGCTACCTTTTTGGCCACTTCTTTCAGGTTGTTATTCCTTTGTAAAGACACAAACTTAATCAGCATCGGCATATTGACCCCGGTAATGATCTCCACTTTATTCTCAGTCAGAAAGCTGAAGCTGAGATTGGAAGGAGTGCCACCGAACATGTCGGTAAAGATAATCACCCCGTTTTTCTGGTCAACTTTTTTTAAGCTCTGGCTTATTTTTTTCTTGGATTCTTCCACATCATCATACCAGCCAATGGAAATGGCCTCGATATTAGGAGCTTCGCCCAGAATGATAATAACTGCATTCAGCAGCTCTTCAGCCAGCTTGCCGTGAGAAACAATCACTCCGCCTATCATGAAAAACCGCCAGTTGTCAAATCTTCAATATTCTAACCAATTCTATCTTATTTATAAATATCGCGGTGAATTATTTTTACTTCCAGTTTTTCCCGGCGCAGATGATCCTTTAAAGCCTCGGCGATAACCACTGACCGGTGTTTTCCTCCAGTGCAACCGATAGAAATAGTCAGGGTACTCTTGCCCTCTTTCCGGAAGCCGGGAATTTGACTGTCAATAAAGGCTAAGAGATTCTTAAGATAGTCAGCCGTTTCCCCTGACTTCAAAACAAACTCCCGAACCTTTTTTGATTTCCCGGTGAGGTTTCTCAGCTCATCGGCATAAAAAGGGTTGGGTAAAAATCTGGTGTCGAAAACCAGGTCTGAATCAAGAGGCAAACCGTATTTGTAACCAAAGCTGATGACATTAACCTGCAGGCGGCGCTTGGTCTCTTTTAAAATTCTGCCGGCCAGCACATCCTTCAGCTGGGAAATGCTCAACCCGGTGGTATCGATGACCTCATCGGCCATGGCTTTAATCGGACTGAGTTTTTTTCTTTCCAGCCGGACCCCTTCCAGAATAGAGCCTTTCTTAGCTAAGGGGTGAGGCCGGCGGCTTTCACTGAATCTCTTGACCAGAGCTTCATCCGAAGCTTCAAGAAAGATCAGTTTGGGTTTCACCCGCAGTTGCTTTAAAATCTGGGGAAAATCATTTAGAAAATTTGGTTCACGCATATCTATGACCAGGGCAATGCGGTCTATTTCAACTTTTCCTTTTTGCCACAAATCTACCAGTCCAGGTATCAATTTAGCCGGCAGGTTATCGACGCAATAATATCCCAGGTCTTCCAGAAAGCGGATAACCACTGTCTTGCCTGAGCCGGACAGGCCAGTAATAATAAGGAAGTCCCCGTTGTTTTTAGTTTTAGCCATCAACCCCTCTTAACCGACAGCCTCTTTTCCAGTTGCCGGATAACATCCTGGGCAGCCTCATAACCTCTCTGCCTTAAAAGAAAAACCCGGCAGGCCACTTCAATCAAAGTGGCAATATTCCGCCCAGGAGCAACGGGAATGTGGAGCTGGGGAATTCTTCGTCCGGCCAGAAGATAATCTTCAGGGAATTTAAGGCCGAGACGGTCAACTTCCATTTTTTTGCTCCACTTTTTAAGCCTGATTACCAGGTTAATCGGAGCCTTGTCGAGCAGGGCCGGGGGGCCGAATATTTCCTTGATATTGATGATGCCCAGCCCTCTGATCTCCATAAAATTCCGGGTGAGACGGGGAGAACGGCCTTGAAGCTGGCCACCTTCGTCTTCAAAAATTTCAACGACATCATCGGAAATAAACTTATGCCCGCGAGCGATAAGCTCCAGAGAGCTCTCGCTTTTCCCTATCCCGCTGTCACCAATGATGAGTGTCCCCACCCCGAATATTTTTAGCAGGCCGGCCGAGATGACTATCTGGCAGGCCGGGTTCCGGCCGGAAGCCGGTTTCTTCTTTTGGCTTTTATTCAATTTGCTTCTCTTCCTGCCTTTTGATCATCTCCCGGACCTCGGACTGGCTCTTGGCCTGCAGTAGTTTGTCTTTAAGCTCCGGCGACTTTTTAATTAATTGAGCAATCAGCGCCAGAATCTGCAGATTGAGGCTGGGATCTTCCAGGGAGGTGATGAGAAGAAAGAAGATATTAACCGGACGTCCATCAGGGGCCTCAAAGGGAACGCCCTGCCTGGCAATTCCGACTAATACGATAGGATTATTAACCCATTTGACTTTACAATGAGGAATAGCCACCCCTTCGCCCAGGGCCGTAGTCCCGAGCGATTCCCGCTGCTCGAGCTTGTCAATGACTTCTTCCGGGCGGCTGATTAACTTATTCTTCTTTAAATAATTGACCATCTCCCGGATGGCTTCGGCTTTAGTCTTGGCCTTAACATCCAGCAGGATTGTTTTTTCGTCAATAATATTGGATAACCTCAAAGCTAACTGCTCCTTACCGCTAGTTCCGACCTGGATTCAATCTTCAGATAGGTTACCCTTTTCAGGCTTCAGGGTCAACCAGTCCGATTGTTCCGTCCTGGCGGCGGAAAATCACCGCCCAGCCTTTACTGGCCTCTTTTTTAAAAAGAAAGGCTTCTTTCCTGCCTTCTTCCAGCCTGACCAGGGCTTCTTCCAGGCTGATAGGCTGATCAGAATAATAGGGCAGTGGAACCAGTTTGGCCTCGATCTGTGGCCTGGAAACAGGAGCGGCCAGAGCCTGGCGGCTGGAGGCCCGGCGACGTTTTTGAATCAGCTTTCTTCTTTCTTTGACAATTTTTCTTTCCAGACTGTCGAAGGCCTGGTTAAGTGAATTGAACATGTCAGTTGTTTCTTCTGACAGGGCGAAATCCTCTCCCCGCCTTTTAATCAGCAGATCAACCCTTTTCCGGCTTTTCTCTTCAGTCAGGATGACCTCAAGTTGCTGCACCTCATCCAGGATTTTCCCCATCCTGTTGAGCCTTTTTTCACAATAATCCTTGATCTCCTCGGTCAACTCCGTATGCCTGGCAGTAAAATTAACGATCATTCGACCTCCTCCAGTAAAAATTTCTTTTTTCTTATATTGGCTGGCGGAAGGCCCAGCTGGCCACGATATTTAGCCACGGTCCGGCGAGCGATCTGAACATTCTCCCTGGTTAAGATAGCAACGATTTCCTCATCACTCAAGGGATTGGCTTTATCTTCATTCTGAACCAGTTTCCTAATTCTGTCTTTGATCTTTAAGGAAGAAATTTCTTCCCCGTAGGCCCCGCTCAGCGACTTATGGAAGAAATATTTTAAAGGAAATAAGCCGAGGGGAGTCATCATATATTTGTTGGCTACCACCCGGCCAATGGTTGACTCATGCAGGCCAAGTTCCCGGCCGATCTCGATCAGAGTCATGGGCTTTAAGGCCTCGAGTCCATTCTCCAGAAATTCTTTTTGTTTTTTGACAATATAATCGGCTACCCGGTAAATGGTCCGGTTTCTTTGATTAATACTCTTGATAAACCACAAAGCCCTCTTCATCTTGTCTTTGATAAATCTGGCTGTCTCCTGATCACCCTTGACTCCCGCCTGGGCTAATTGCCGGTAATAACGATTGAGCCGCAGCCTGGGCAGGCCTTCTTCATTCAGGTAAATTTTCCATTGCCCGTGTTCCTTAACCACATAAATATCCGGGACAACATAGATGGTCCGGTCCTCACTGTATTTTCGCCCCGGAGCCGGATCAAGGTTTTTAATCAAATCAAGATGAAGGCGCAATTCGGCCAAAGAAATATTAAGCTGGCTGGCCAGCTCCTGATGAGCAGCCTTTTCCAGCAGGGGAAGATAGTCAGTAATGATTCTTCTGGCCGTCTCATCCTGAAGGTTAAGTGAATCCATTTGAGCCAGTAACGCTTCTTTTAAAGTCAGGCTGCCGCAGCCGGGCGGATCAAACATTTTTATCTTTGACCGGACCTCTTCCACCAGGGCCAGATCCTCTGGCAGCCGGGAGGCTATTTCCTCCGGGCTGACGGTGAGATACCCGTCTTCATTGATATTACCGATAATATATTCAGCTACCTTTAGTTCACCTGGTTCAAAGAAAGTCAGCCCGGCCTGCCAGTTCAGATGATCCCAGAGAGACGGGCTCGCTGACACCTGATTTTCAACTCTCGGCTCATCCTGGCCGGTTTCATTTAAAGTTGGAATTGAGTCATCTAAATAATCTTCGAAACCAGCTGAAAAAATCACCTCATCATAATCCTGGCTATTGCCGTCTTCCTGACCGGTTTCAGCGCCAGCTGCGATTTCTTCGGGACTGGCCTCACTGGCTGGTGTCTCCTCGCCTGACTCTCCCTCTATTTCCAGCAGCGGGTTTTCGGACAACTCGTCATAAACCACCTGCTGCAATTCAAGGTTGGTCAGCTGCAACAGCTTAATGGCCTGCTGCAGGGCCGGGGCCAGGATTAATTTCTGGGCCTGCTTTTGATTGAGCTTTTGCTTTATCATCAGTCTAAACTATAGACGGAAATCGGGGCCAAAATATATCTTTCTAATTTCATTTTCCTTTAAAACTTCTTCTGGCCTGCCTTCAAATAAAATCTTTCCTTCATTTATTATATAGATTCTATCCAGAATTTTCAGCGCTTCCTGAGCCCGGTGATCGGTCAGGAGGAGGCCGACCTTCTTTTCTTTTAGCTTGAGAATGACCTGTTGCAATTCAGCCACTGCTTTGGGATCAAGTTCTGAAAATGGTTCGTCCAGTAGCAGGAATTGAGGCTCCAGAATCATCGCCCTGACTATTTCCAGTTTCCGGCGCTCTCCACCTGATAGCTGTCCCGCCGGCTCTCCGGCCAATTCGAGCAAGCCGAACTCTTCCAGCTGCTGTCTGATTTCTTCCCGGCAGGCGCTGGCTCCTTTGCTTCCGTTTTTCGCTTCGGCTGCCAGCCAGAGATTTTGCTCAACCGTCAGGCCGCGAAAAATTGAATCATCCTGGGGTAAAAAACCTAAACCTTTTCTGACCCTGATATAAACCGGACAGGGCGTCAGTTCCTCGTCATTAAGCAATACCTGGCCGCTGTCCTGGCGGACCAGCCCGATGGTGACCGAAAAGGCCGTGGTCTTGCCTGCCCCATTGGGTCCAAGCAGTCCGACGACTTCTTTTTGGCTGATTCGGAGGGAGACATGGTCTAAAACCAGGCGCTGACCATATCTTTTGACCAGATTTTTGACCTCTAACAGGTTCATTTTCCCCTGCGAAGGATGGTCACTGATCTTTTTTTCCCTTGATTTTCTACGGTGATTTTATCATCCAGGGTAAATAAAGTCAATTTATCGGCTTCAACCCTGTTACCGTCTTTATCTTTGAGCTTGGCCTGGCCGCAAAAAATAAAAACTTCCTCAGCCGGGCGGTAAATGGCTTCTTTTGAGTCAAATTGGTAGTCATGCCAGGAAAGCCTGACCCGGCCGTCAGCCTCCAGGCGGGTCAGCTCATCAGAATTTTCTTTTTCGAAATAAAAAATAAGCCGTCTGGCCTGAAGTTTAAATTCATCGGAGATGAAACTTACCTCTCCCCGGGCCTCAAAAGCCAGCCCGGAAGGGAGAAGGCTTAATTCCTTAGCGCTGAGTCCGGCTTTTTTTATTTTAGAGCCGGCCTGGCTGTAGACCAGGTTAGCTTTAATCCCGTCGCTTAAAGCTATCATCCCCGTTTCTCTATCCACTGAGGCCCGGCCGGCCAGAAAAACATTTTCGTCCTGCCGTAGAGCCGTCTTACCGTTGAGATCAATTCTCTCCCTGTTCCCGCTGGCTTCATCCCCTCCGGCAATCAGCGGTCTATCCTTTTTGAAAAAGGAAACAGCCAGCTTAAAAAAATCCGGGCTTAGTTCCAGCTTGACTCCGTTGGCCTTAAAACTAAGGTCAGACATTTCTAACTCCAGGCCATTTGACTCAAGCTTAAATTCCGGATAAGTTAACCGGGCCGAAGCCTGAAGGCTGATTTTCCCGGTCAGAAGATTGTCTTCTAACTCCTGGCCCTCAAGTTCCAGACGCTTTTCTTCCCCGTCAAAGGCAGCCAGGACCGCTTTCCTGGCCAGAAACGAGGCCGCCTGTCCGTCTGGATTAAAAATTAATTTAATCTCCTCTCCCTGGCCGGTCAGGTCATGCGAGCTGCCCTCGGCCTTTAGTTCCCAGCTGCCCGGAGCCTGGAGGAACCAGCTCCCCTGCTGCCTGGTCAAGCTCATTTTAGCTGTCGCCAAATTAAGATGATAAAAGGTTGAACCCGGTTCTTTTTGCTTCAAATCGAGAAAGGCCTGACCATTTAATCTTAATTCTTCTGGTTCAAAATCACTCCCGGCCAGAAGTAAAACTCCTTCCGAACCCTTCCCTGACACCGGTCCATTCTCAAACTTGAGCCCGCTGGCCTGAATCAATCCGGCTTTCAGGTCAAAATCAACCCTGTTTCCGCTCACTATTAGCGGCGGCTCTAAACTATTAATCTTTATGACTGCCCCCTTTTGAAATTTGCCTTTCCTGTCTTTAAGGTCATAAGTGGCGCCGGCTGCCGACATTTCCAGGCTTCTGAGCTCAAAACGAAGATTCTCTGCCTGCAAAAGACCTGTTTTTAAATCATAAGTTAGATCAGGAGCCGATAGCTTCAGTTCGCCGCTTTTAATTTTGACCGAGCCTTTAGCCAGGAGATTTTGCCAGCCGGAAGCCAGGCCTGCCTGGTCAGCCTTTAAAATCAGTTCAAAGTCAGGTTGTTCCTGGGAAAATTCAACATTTCCCTTTAGCTGCTGGTTATTCTCTTCATCAATTGAGCCCAGGTCAGCTCTGACTTTTATTTTTCCACCCTGGCTGGTGACTTCCAGAGCCGTAAAATTTTCCTCGAGGCTTTGCACCTTGTCCGGCAACACTCCCCCGGGCTCAGGCCGGCTGATTTTCTGTTCTTTAGAACCAAGAAAAATAATAACGACGATGGAAGCGATAAAAGCTATGAGGACCAGCAGGATAATTTTCCTCACCAGAGGCAGCCAGCCATAAGAGGCATATTTTTTTGGCATCACGCTAAGTGAGTCCTGACATCCTCCAGCTTGAGATGGATCTGGCTTTTCCCCCGGTAATCCGAGACTTCGAGTGAATAAGCCAGATCGACCTTCTGGCCGCGGCTTAATTCCTGCAGGCTGCCGGCTTTATCCCAGGCCAGAACCTCAAAGACCCGGCCCCCCTGCCTGGCCCAGAATTTAAGATGCCTGTTCTTCAAGACCACAGGCTCTCCGAGAATGTCTACCTCTTCGGCCATAAAAACCGGCCGCGAATTACCGACTCCAAAAGGCAAAAGCCGGCTATAGAATTCCAGAAAAGAAGGAGTAATCGCCGGGAAATTAAGCCTCCGGTCAATCACCAGTTTTTTCTGTAAGAGGTCATCGGTTATTCTTTCGGCGGCCAGACTGTTTATTTTTTCCTTAAATGGCAGAAGCTCAGACTGGTTAAGAGTACAGCCGATCGCCTGCTCATGCCCGCCGAAATTAACCAGCAGGGAACGGCAGTCAGTGATCAGATCGATGAGAGATAGATCAGGCAGGCTGCGGCCAGAGCCATAGGCTTGACCATTTTCATAAGCAAACAAAATTACCGGCCGGTAAAACAGCTCTTTAATTTTTGAAGCCACGATCCCGATAACCCCCCGGTGCCAGTGGTCGCTGCCCAGGATTAACAGGCGGTACCTGTCCTCCAGCTTTCTGCTTTTAATTTTTTGCACTGCTTCTTTAAAAATCTTTTCTTCAATTCTCTGCCGGGCATTATTGAGGTCGTTGAGCTTCTGGACCAGCCCGGCACATTCTTCTTCCGAATCGGAAAAGAACAGCTGTAGGGCCAGCTCGGTTTCGCCCAGACGGCCGGCAGCATTTATCCGCGGCCCGAGCCTGAATCCCAGGTCAACCTCATTTATCTTCCGGTTAGTAATTCCGGAAATTTCCAGCAGACTCTTGAGCCCCGGAGTTCTGACTTCTTTTAGTTTTCTCATCCCCTCTCTGACCAGAATCCGGTTTTCTCCCTTGAGACTGGCCACATCAGCCACTGTCCCGATGCTGGCCAGCTTCAGAAAGGAAGTCAAATCCTGTTTGATGCCCCGTTCTAAGAAAAGAGCCTGAATAAGTTTGAAGACTACTCCCACCCCGGCCAGATTTTTATCTGGATAACCGGAGGAGTCGATGACCGGATTAAGGACGGCCACCGCCCGGGGTAAATCATCTCCCGGATGATGGTGATCGGTAATGATAACCTCCAGCCCCTTTTCTTTAGCTTCCTCCACAAAATCAGTAGCTTTTATTCCACAATCCACACTGATCAGCAGGTTAGCTTTCATTTCCAGGATATGGGGAAGATGGTGAATCTTCAGTCCATAGCCGTCTTTCATTCTATCGGGAATAAAATATTCGGCCTGGCCGCCAAGAGAACGGAGGGCCTTGACCAGCATGACCACCGACAGAATACCATCCACATCATAATCACCGAAGACCACCATTTTTTCTTTTCTGGCTATGGCCTGAAAAATCCGGGCGACAGCTTCCTTCATGCCTTTCATCATAAATGGATTATGAAGCTCGGCCAGGTTGCCATAAAGGAAAAAAGCGGCTTCCCCGGCAGTTTTGATACCACGGTTAACCAGAATGGCAGCTATCTCGTCGGGGAGATTAAGCTCCTGGGCCAGAATCCAGGTTTCAGGATTTTCAGGCAGGACCCGCCAGCGGTAATTGGCATTCATCTTTTTAAATCTAACACAACTTCAAGCCGGCGACAACCGGCTAAACCAGCTTAGCCTGGTTGACATCATCCGGGCTCAAAAATATAATTCATAGGCCGTGTTAGAAAAACTTAAAGAAACCCTGGCCAGGACCAGAAAATTCTTTGCCCCGATCGAACAGCTCTTAACCCGCAACCTGTCGCAGGAAGAAATTCTAAATGAACTATTTGAGTTGCTCATTCTGGCCGATCTCGGTCCTGCTACCAGTCAGAAAATTATCGACGGCCTCAAACAAAAAAGCCGCAAGTCAGGCCAGGCAGACCTCAAGGCTTTATTAAAACAGGAACTGATTGACATCCTGTCCTCTGAACCAGCTACAGTCAATGACGTCTTTCCAGCTGTCTGGCTGCTGGTCGGGGTTAATGGCGGTGGCAAAACCACCTCGGCCGCCAAGCTGGCCTCTAAATATCAGAGCCAGGGTAAGAAAGTTATGCTGGCCGCGGCTGATACCTTCCGCGCAGCTGCTCAAGAACAACTGGTTCTATGGGGAAAGAGGCTGAATCTGCCGGTAATTCAGGGACAAACGGGAGCCGATCCGGCTTCGGTCGTCTATGATGCTGTCCAATCATTTAAAGCCAGAAATTATGACCTGTTGATCATTGACACCGCCGGCCGCCTTCACACTTATGCCAATCTGATGGCCGAGCTGGAAAAAATAAAAAAGGTTATCAGCCGGGAAATTCCTGGAGCCCCGCAAGAGATACTGCTGGTCCTTGATTCGACTATCGGGCAGAATGCCATCGTTCAGGCCAGAGAGTTTAACCGCTTTTCCGGCCTGACCGGGGTCTTCCTGACCAAACTTGATGGCACGGCCCGCGGAGGAAGCGTCCTGGCTGTGGTCGAAGAATTAAAACTGCCCATAAAATTTGTTGGCCTGGGCGAGACAGAAAAGGATATAATGGAGTTTGAACCGGAAGCCTTTGTTGAGGCTCTCCTCTCATGATCAAGACAGCTGGTGATGAAGCCCTGATGGAAATGGCTTATTCCTTAGCGGAAAAAGCCAGAGGCCAGACCAGCCCTAATCCCTGTGTCGGTGCTCTGATTGTCAAGCAGGGGCAAATTGTTGGCTGGGGATACCATCAGGCCGCCGGCAGCCCCCATGCTGAAATTATCGCCCTGGAAAGAGCGGGCCAGAGGGCCAGAGGTTCAACCCTCTATTTGACCCTGGAGCCCTGCGTTCACTGGGGGAAAACACCTCCTTGTGCTGACCGTCTGGCCGGGGCCGGCTTCGAGCGGGCCGTTATTTCCACCTATGACCCCAACCCCCTGGTTTACCGGAAAGGAGTGGCTAAACTCCGGGCTGCCGGTATCAAAGTGGTTACCGGCGTCCTGGCTGAAAAGCAGGTCAGGCTGAATGAAGCTTATAGCAAGTATATTGTGAACAAAATTCCCTTCGTGACGCTCAAAGCAGCCATGAGCCTTGACGGGAAAATAGCCAGCCGGACTGGCGATGCCCGCTGGATATCTTCTGAAGAATCAAGAAGATTCGGCCAGGAATTGAGAGCTGAGCAGGATGGAATTCTGGCCGGAGTTAATACCATTCTCAAGGATGACCCTCAGCTAACTGTCAGGCTGGAAAACTTTGTTAAGAAAAGATGGTCAAGGATTATCCTGGACTCCAGACTCAGAATCCCCTTAACGGCCCGCCTGCTGAAAAATCCAGAGCAGGGCCAAATATTGATCTTTACCGGTTATGATAGCTCCAGGGCAAAAGCTCAGAGATTAGCGGAGAGAGGAGCCGAAGTTATCCGCCTCCCGGAGAGAAAAAACAGGCTGTCGCTCAAAGCGGTTCTTAAAGAACTCGGGCAGAGGGAAATAACCTCAATCCTGGTTGAAGGCGGGGCCAGGGTCATGACTTCATTTCTGGAAGAAAAACTGGCTGATAAAGCTTATTTCTTTATCTCGCCCAAGCTTATTGGCGGAGAAAGGGCTCCAACTATCTTTGAGGGTCAGGGAGTTAGCCGGGTATCAAGAGCCATCAGGTTAAAAAACATCTCGACTTTAAGACTCAAAGATGACATCATCATCGAAGGATATTTTTAGATGTTTACCGGGCTAATCCGCTATCAAGGAAAATTCAGGGGCTTAAGAAAGAACCTGACCGAGATTCTTATTGAAGTTCCTGAAGAACTGGCCACTCAGCTGGTCCCAGGTCAGAGTCTGGCCGTAGATGGTATCTGTCTGACTGTCAGCCTTAAAGAAAAGGACCGTCTGTCTTTCAATCTGTCCAAGGAAACCCTGGACCGGACGAATCTAAAAGATTATCGGCAGGGGAAAACGGTTAACCTGGAGCTGCCGCTCCGGCTTGACGAACTGGTAGGGGGCCATCTGGTGACCGGCCATGTTGACGGCACCGGCCGGGTTCTCGAAGTTAAGAGCAGGCCACCGGGAAAAAGACTTAAAATCAAACTCCCCCCCGGCCTGAGGAAATATCTGACTGATAAGGGCTCGGTAGCGGTCAATGGGGTCAGCCTGACCGTAGCTTCTCTTGGCCCTGATTGGTTCGAAGTGGAGTTAATACCTGCCACCCTTCAGGTTACTAATCTCCGTGACCTGCGGGCTGGCGACCGGGTTAATCTTGAAGGTGACATCCTCGGGAAATACGTGTATAATTTTATAGCAGAAAAGAAATTTTAGACCTCATCTTTTAGCTAAAAATGGAAAACAAACCAAAAGTTATTGGTGTCGATGAAGCTCTGGCTTATCTCCGGGCTGGACAGATGATCATCATTGTTGATGACGAGGACCGCGAAAATGAAGGTGATCTGATGGTCGCCGCTGAAAAGGTCACTCCGGAAATAATAAATTTTATGGCTAAAAACGGCCGGGGGCTGATCTGCCTCTCCTTGACTAAGGAAAGAGCGGAGGAGCTCAAACTACCGCCGATGGTAACTGAAAACACAGCCAGGTTTGGGACAGCTTTTACTGTCTCGGTTGATGCCCGCCAGGGTGTGACCACGGGAATTTCCGCTTACGACCGGGCCAGAACCATTCTGACGGCAATTAACCCCGCCACCAGGCCCGAAGACCTGGCCCGTCCAGGGCACGTTTTCCCGCTGACAGCTAAAGAAGGCGGAGTTCTGGCGCGGGCCGGGCAGACAGAAGCGGCTGTTGACCTGACCAGAATGGCTGGCCTTTACCCGGCTGGTGTCATCTGCGAGGTAATGAAGGAAGACGGCACGATGGCCAGAAGGCCTGACCTGGAAAAATTCGCCGAAGAACACGGCGTGCCAATTCTGACTATTGCTGATCTTATTCGCTACCGGATGCGGACCGAGACTCTGGTCAGAAAAATTGCCGAGGCTGATCTCCCGACCCGCTATGGTCATTTTCGCTTGGCTGTTTTTGAAGATATCATCCATGGCGATCATCACGTGGCCCTGATCAAGGGTAAGATTGCCGGCCAGGAGCCTGTTCTGGTCAGGGCTCATTCTCAATGCCTGACCGGCGATGCCTTTGGCTCCTTGCGCTGCGATTGCGGCGATCAGCTGCATCTCTCAATGGAAATGATTGAAAAGGAAGGCCG
>JAGOPD010000040.1 GCA_017992175.1 Candidatus Saccharicenans sp. | reverse complement strand
TAATGAAAAACTTTGGACATCTGCTGGTCAAAGAAATAAAGGAACTGGTCAATAAACAGCTGATAATATCGCTGGCCATGATGATCCTGATCTTTAGTTTTATTGGCAATGTAACTAAAAAAGAAATGAAAAAAGCCATTGCCAAGCAGAAAATTGCAGTTTTAGATCTCGATCAGTCAGAGTTATCCAGGAACCTGATCGGGACTCTTAATATGGCCAATTTTATTATTGAGGAGCAAAGCGGCGAGAAGGAACAGGTTATCAAACAGTTGCAGACGGCTGAGCTGGGGCTGCTGGTCGTGATCCCGGCCGGTTTCAGCCAGGAAGTTTCTAACTTTAAACCGGCTGAGGTAGAGACTTATTCCTATCTCCGGGGTATTTCGTTGTCGGGAACCAGGAGCTCGGAAGTGGTCAGAGCAGTGCTGAATACTACCAATGATTTTCTCTCCAATCAATATTTAAAAAAGAGGCTGCCCGACATCGATCCAGCAGAAATCAAAACTCCGATTAAAAACCGGGAGTTTATCCTGGTTAAAGACCGGATGGCCGAGGGCTCCAGCGCAGCGGTAATAGGTACTCTCTATGCCCAGAGCTATATTCTGCCTATCATTCTGATGATGATCATCATGTATTCTTCTCAGATGGTTATCACCGCCATCGCCATGGAGAAACAGAATAAAACTCTTGAGACCCTGCTGACCATGCCAATTTCCAGGCAGGCGATTGCCCTGGCCAAAATGCTGGCTGCCGGTCTGGTTGGTCTGCTGTCAGCCGCTATTTATCTTTATGGCTTTCAGATGGCTTTCAGTTTTCCAACCGAGGGATTATCCTCGGTGACCGGCGGGGTAGCTCCGATTCTGAAGCAACTAGGCCTGACCATTGATACTCAGGGCTATGCTCTTTTCGGGCTGTCCCTTTTCCTGGCTATTCTCTGTGCTCTGTCTATAGCTACCATTCTGGGTGTTCTGGCTGAAGATTACCGGACAGCCCAGAGTTTAAACATTCCGCTGGTTTTCCTGATTCTGGTGCCATATTTTATCAGCCTGTTTGCCGATATTAATACCATGAGTTTGCCGGCTAAAATTCTGGTGCTGGCCATTCCGTTTTCCCACCCGTTTTTCGCCATGCAAAACATGATGTTTGGCCACATGCAGATGTTCTGGCTGGGACTTGTTTATAATTTTGTCTTTGTCACCGTGATGTTGATCTGGACGGCCAGGATTTTCGCTACTGACCGGGTGCTGACCATGAAGCTTAAATGGGGAAAGAAAAAAGTAGTTCTTTGATCTGATTCCTCCCTCCGCTAGAGGGTAACCGGCCAATTCGTTTCTGGAACGAGACAGAATAAAAACTAAGAAGGAGTAGGCCGTGAAAACTAAGCTGGTCAAAATGTCGGACAGGAAAAAAATTGCCCTGGTCGCTCACGATAATAAGAAACCGGATTTACTTGACTGGGCCAGGTATAACCTGGGTTCCTTGAAGCAGCATGAATTATGGGCAACCGGAACGACTGGTTTGCTGTTGACCAAGGAGCTCGGTCTTAAAATTAACACCCTGGAAAGCGGGCCGCTGGGCGGTGATCAGCAGGTTGGCGCCAGAATTGCTGAGGGAGCGATTGATTTTCTAATCTTCTTCTGGGATCCTCTTGAACCACTGCCTCATGACCCGGATATCAAGGCTTTGCTGCGGATAGCTGCTGTCTGGAATATCCCGGTGGCCTGTAACCGTTCCTCGGCTGACTTTATGATTTCCTCTCCTCTGATGCACGAAGAATATTTCCGCCAGGTGCCTGATTATTCAGATTATCACCGGCGACCAGTACCGGCTGGTTGAGACTCGGCCAGAACCTTTTGTAGAAAGACACCGGTTATAGAACCAGGTGCAGCTGCTATTTCCTCCGGCCTGCCCTGGGCCACGATATAGCCCCCCTCATCTCCGCCCTCTGGCCCGAGATCAATAATGTAGTCAGCTGATTTGATGACGTCCAGATTGTGTTCAATTACCACCAGACTATTTCCTTCCCCGACCAGTTTTTGAAAACACTGGAGAAGAGTTTTGATGTCGTCAGCATGAAGGCCAATCGTTGGTTCATCAAAAAGATAAAGAAGGTTTCGCTTCTTCTCCTGGACCAGATGATAGGCCAGTTTGATCCGCTGCAGTTCTCCGCCGGAGAGAGTGGTGGTCGGCTGACCCAGCCGGAGATATCCCAGTCCGACCTCGGCCAGAGGCTGAAGCCGGCGGGCAATATCTTCCTCCCCGGCAAAAAACTCTAAGGCTTCGCTGACACTCATCCTTAAAACCTCATAGATGCTTTTCCCCCGGTATTTAATCTCAAGAATCTCCGGTTTATAACGGCGGCCCTGACAGGTTTCACAGGTCAGGGTGACATCGCTCAGAAATTGCATTTCTACCTGCTGGAAGCCAGCTCCCTGACAATCAGGGCACTGACCGGCAGGCGTGTTAAAGGAAAAATGCCCGGCTTTATAACCAAGAGACTTAGCTTCGCGGGTAGCCGCAAATAATTCCCTGATACTGTCCATGGCCTTGGTGTAAGTAGCTGGAATAGAACGGGGCGAGGTGCTCAATGGCGACTGGTCAACCTTAATTACCTGACCGATTAACTCCTTGCCTTCCAGACGGTCAAAGCCGTCACCATTTTCACCGGCCAGGCCTTTATAGATGACATCCTCAATCAGAGTGCTTTTGCCTGAGCCGGAAACGCCGGTCAGGCAGACAAAAATCCCCAGCGGCAGGCTAAAGTCAAGATTTTTCAGGTTGTGTTTTCTAGCTCCATAAAATTTGAGGTAATTAGCGGCCGGCTTTCTGACGGGCGGCGTCGGGATAGATAATTCATGGCGGATATATTTGGCGGTTAAAGACTTCCGATCCCGGAGGAAGTCTTTCATAGGCCCGGCAAAGATGACTTCCCCGCCGTATTCGCCGGCTCCAGGCCCGAGATCAATTATATAATCAGCCTGGGCAATAATTTCCGGGTCATGTTCGACCACCACCACCGTATTCCCTATCCCTTGAAGTTCCCTCAGGATTTTGACCAGCCGGTTGTTATCCCGGGGATGAAGGCCGATAGAGGGCTCGTCCAGAATAAAAAGTGTGCCGACCAGAGAAGCACTTAAGGCGGCAGCCAGATTTATCCTCTGGGCCTCGCCCCCGCTCAGGGTGAAAGTTAAACGGTCAAGAGTCAGGTAGTCAAGGCCAACTTCCAGCAAAAAGCCCAGCCGGTTTTTAATTTCCTGAATCAGACGCTCGCCGACCTGTCTCTCATAAGGGACAAGCTTCAGATTCTCGAGGAAGCCGTAGGCTTCTCTAACCGTCAGGGCACAAAAATCACCGATGGATTTCCCTTCGATCTTGATGGCCAGGGCTTTTTGATTGAGCCTGGTCCGCAGACAGGCGGGGCAGGCCACAAACCGGCGGTAACGGCTCAGAAGAACCCTGACCTGAACTTTATATTTTTTAGATTCCAGCCAGTCAAAAAAACCTTTAACTCCATAGTAACCGTCACCGCCTTCAAGAATTAATTTTTGTTGTTCAGGCTTGAGCCGGGAAAACGGAACAGCGGTCGGTATTCCTCTTTTTCTGGCCTCCCTCAGTAGCTCTCTCTGCAGTCCCCTGGAGGCTGGCTTGGTCCAGGGTTCGATGGCCCCTTCTTCCAGAGATTTATGTTTGTCCGGAACGATTTTGTCTTCATCAAGGACGGCCAGATCGCCAAAACCATGGCAAACCGGGCAGGCTCCCTGAGGACTGTTAAAGGATAAAAGATTTGGATCAGGCTCTTCATAAACAATTCCGCACTGCCGGCATTCCAGCTGTTCAGAGAAAAGATAAACGGGCCCGCCTTCCACCCGGACTTGAATTCGTCCTTCGCCCTTTTTTAAACCTGTTTCGAGAGAATCAACCAGGCGCTCCCGGTCTTCTGGATCCAGATTTAATTCGTCAACTACCACCTCCAGACCGTTCTTTTTGGCCGGCGCTTCCTGCAGGTCATCCAGCGCCCGAACCCGGCCATGGAGGTAAATTTTTAAGAAGCCTTCCCGGCGGAGTTCAGCCAGTTTTTTCTCCTCTGGCCAATCGAAGGTAATTACCATCCTGGTCCTGGCCGGAAATTTGAACAGGGTTTCGACCATAGAATCAATCGTATCCCTTTTGACTGGTTGACCGCATTGCAGGCAGTGGATTGTTCCTAAGTGAGCATAAAGAACTCTTAAATAATCATAAATTTCAGTGACGGTAGCGACTGTTGATCTGGGATTTTTAGCTGAAGCCTTTTGCTGAATAGCAATGGCCGGCGGAATGCCTTCAATCAGGTCAGCTTCCGGTTTATCCAGCCTTTCAAGGAACTGGCGGGCATAAGATGAGAGAGATTCAAGATAGCGCCTCTGCCCCTCGGCATAAAGAGTGTCAAAAGCCAAGGATGATTTGCCCGAGCCGCTGACCCCGGTGATAACAATCAGTTGTCCAACGGGCAGGTCAAGGTCAATATTTTTCAGATTATGAACCCGGACTCCCCGGAGGTTAATATATTCTTCCATTGAGAAAAAATTATACTCTGAAAAACAAGGGAAGGTAAGCCTGAGAAAGCAAGGCTGGAAAGAAAATTGGAGCCAACTATGGTAGAATCTTAAAATTATGAAAGTCGTTATTCTCTTTGGCCTGGCTTTAGCCCTGGCGGTTGATGCTTTGGCCGTGACGGTTGGGTTATCCTGTTCCTGTTCAGGCTTGAAGTCCGGTCAGTCTTTCCGCTTAGCTTTTGCTTTTGGTTTTTTCCAGTTTTTAATGCCGGTCATTGGCTGGTTGATCGGGGAAAATCTGCTGAAATTAGTAGCCCGTTATGATCACTGGGTGGCTTTCGGGCTTCTCCTGCTTATCGGAGGAAGGATGGCCATAGAATCTTTCCGGCCGGGAGACAAAAAATATAATGGTAAAGATCTAACCCGTGGCTGGCCGCTCCTGACCCTGGCTATAGCCACCAGCCTTGATGCCCTGGCAACAGGCCTGAGCCTGCCGGTCCTGGGCCTGAATATCTGGCTGGCCAGCCTGGTCATCGGTCTGACGGCGTTCATC
>JAGOPD010000004.1:22155-95527 GCA_017992175.1 Candidatus Saccharicenans sp. | reverse complement strand
TCCACGGAGCTGAATACTCACCTGGTCCCTGACCGTGCCGCCCTAAGTTTTGTATAAAATGCCCATCAGAACTGAATATCCAGACATTGTTTTGCTGAGCCCCGTCAGCCACGATGAAATTTCCCTTTGAGTCACGGACGAAATCAATTATGGTGCTAATGGCGCTGTTTTCAGTCAGTTCCAGTTGAATCTCACCAGTCTTCGAAAATATGTCTTCCATTTTCCTGGTTGTGGACAAAGTGTTGAGTTCTGATGAGGATAGAGGTGAGTTAGGAACTTTAGGCTGTCGAGAGCAAGCCCATGAGAATAATAAGACTAATGCCATCGATATCAGACAACCTCGATGCTTCATGACCTCCCTCCCTCCCTGATATATTAATTCGGCTAAGCCAGATAGTTCAGTGGCTCAGCGGCCCGAGATTCTATCTCTATAATTCTCTTTTTGCTTAATATTTCATCTATTTTTTCGCGTTGCTCAACAATAACTCTTTTTAAATCATCAATGTTCATAACTTCAATCTTTTCCCTAATCTCTGTGGTTATTAACCACAGAGATTCTATGAAAATCTGCGGTTTATGTCCAAAGTTAGCTCATTCAGGTTAAGACATAGTATCCAGGGAGGATGGAGGAGTAGAGAGGTCTGGTCCCGACGCGCTGGACAGCCCGCAGTAGGGGCCCGGTAGAATAATCCAGGCCAACTAAACAGCCAACCTTCCAAAAACTGGCCGAAGCATTTTAAAGTGCCTCTCAGCCGAGGTGCGGATATTTATATCCTCAGCAAGAAACGAGCATTAAATTAATTTCCGCTGGACTTTAAATGAGGCATTTTGTCTTCCTGCCTGGCTTTTTTATTTTCCTTTAAGATTGGTCTCAAACAGCTTGAAGATACGGCGATATTCGTCCAACCAGGAAGAAGTTGTTCGGAAAGAGTGATTCTCGACCGGATAAATAGCCACTTCCCAGTTTTCCTTGCCCAGCTCTATTAAGCGCTGGACGAGGCGCACGGTATCCTGGAAATTGACGTTGGTATCCATCATCCCGTGGCAGATGAGCAGAGCACCCTTGAGGCCTTCTGCCCAGTAAATAGGAGAACTCTGCTTGTAGGCTTCGGGATCTTTCTGTGGCAGATTGAGGATATCCACCGTGTAGGCTGGATGATAGTGAGCCCAATCAGTCACCGGACGCAGAGCTGCACCCGCTTTAAACTGGTCCGTCTTAAACATAGCCATAAGAGTCAGAAAACCGCCGTAGCTTCCGCCAAAGCAGCCGATGGCCTCGGGATTGACCTGGTAATTTTTAATCAGGAATTTAGCTCCATCCACCACATCGTCCAGATCTTTCCCGCCCATGCGGCGATAAATGCCGGTACGAAAATCACGTCCATAGCCGCTGCTTCCGCGGTAATCCACATCGAGAACATAATAGCCACGGTCGCGCAGGAAATTGTCGAACATATACTCACGGTCATAAGTGCTCCAGCCGCGGTGAGCATTCTGAAGGTAGCCGGCGCCATGAATAAAAACAACAGCCGGCAGCCCAGGACGAGGGTTGTCAGGTTTGAATAATCTGGCATAAATCTTGACCCCATCTCGCGCCTCGAAAGTGACAATTTCCGGATCATACCAGGGATAGGCCCTGAATTCATCGGTAGTCGAAAGTGTTATCTGGCGCCGCTGGCCAGCCGGCAGCAGGCTCTCAAGATAAAGCTCCGGCGGGAGATTGGAATAAGAATGAATGATGGCCACCGCTTTTTCATCAGGGGACAGATAAAATTCATTGAGCCCGGTTAATGCTGTAAGCTGTGTCTTCTTCTGGGTCTTAAGGTCCAGTTGATAAAGGTGCCTTTCGCCCGGATGAACTTCGTTGGAAACAAAGTAGATTTTCTGGCCATCTCTGGAGAGAAAAGCCTGAGTCACTTCATATTTACCCTGAGTGAGGGGTTTTATTTCCCGGGTATCAATGGCCAGTTCATAAAGCTGGGCATAACCTGACTTCTCGGAAATATACGAGACATGGCGGCTGTCCGGCCACCAGAAAATGCCAGTCAATCCCAGTGGACCAACCCAGGCGTCATCATGAATATTTTCAACCGGCGTGGTTTTCCCCGTAGCTGGCTCAAGAAGCCAGAGCCAGGCATCTTTGCGGTCTTCCGCCTCTCCTTGAAGGAGGCATTTCTTGCCGTCTGGAGACCACAGCCACAGGCCGGGATTTATCTGACGTTCGCCCTGACCATAGTCAACCCAGATAACTTCACCCGTGTCGGTCTTCATAATGCCGAGCTTATAAGCGGTCGGGTTTTCGGCGGCTTTGGTGTGAGAGGGGACTAATTCTGTATATCCTGACTTTGTGACGTAAGCTGGAACCATAGCCATTTTTGCTCCCAGATCCTCGCTTAGCGTAAAAAGAACATACTTCCCATCGGGTGATGGCTCGGCCGCCAGCAGCCGCTGCTTTTCAGTCAGATAAAATGGTTTTTTCCTGGGTGTCTCCCGGCTCAAAGGGGGCAAAAAGTCCTGGCCACGCCTTAACTGCTCGCCACCTTCAAAGCCCACTCTGAAGACTTCCTTGAATAATTCGCGTTGCTGATCTTCATACCATTTTTCCACTTCTCCCGGCGTCCTGGGTGCCGGCGGTTTTTCTCTGGTAAAAGAGGTTAATTGCTTCAAAGTCCCGTCAGCCAGAGACAGCAGATAAAGATTTTCTTTAACTAAAAAATAAACGCCTTTCTCGTCAAAGGTAAAGCTGGCACCACTCGTTCTTTCTGTCCCGGCGACTAGCTGTTGAATTTTTTTATCAGCCAGACGGTAGAGGAAAATTTCTCCGTTTTGAGTGATGAGCAACCGCTGATGATCCTTATCCCAGCTCCATTGCGAACCAAAGCGGCCAAAACCGAAACCACCACGTCCGCGGAAGCGTCCTCCACCAATCTGTCCGCCATCGGGTGGGTTAAGCAGTATTTGTTCGCGGGTGATTTTGACCGGGACTGGATTCTTGAGGCTCACCGCATAGATCTCTGAACTTTTCTCACCTGGCTTTTTCCACTGAAAGTATAATGTCTTTCCGTCAACCGCCCAGGTCGGGTTGGAAGGTGGCGTGCCATAAAATTCTTCGCCGGCCATTATTTTTTCTAAGGTAAGTTGCGGCTTGTTCTCTTGGGACTGTTCTGTTTGAGCACCAGCCAAAGATGAATTAAAAAAGATAAAACCCAAACTCAGGCAGAAACAGGTGATAAAAAGCCGCAACCAGAAATTAGTTTCACCGGGTTTAACTAAAGCTTCGCCTTTCACCGCCACCTCCTTTTCCGAATTAATACTGGCTATCTTTTTAAATTTGTTCTGTTAGAAGCTTAATCCTGAGGTCTCCACTACCCTTATTTATATCCTGGTTAATTAGCTTTAATCACTTTTTCCGGGCGAATTTCTGCCTGGCCGAATCAAATAATTTTCTGGCGGCCTTAAACTATCTTCGTTCTTCTGGTATTAGCCAGTAATCTTTCCTGGGTGTAGAGATGTTCACGGGTAAGAGCCAGCTGAGCTTTTAACTGAGCTTTAATCTCTTCTCCTGGCACCAGATCAATAGCCTGTTGATACTTTTCTATTAGCTGCTTTTCACCCCGAAGGGTGCTGTCGAGGGCCTCCACCCGTGTTTTCCCCGGATAAGCATAAGGCATGGGCATCGAACTTTGCTCGCCACCGTTCTCTGCGGGCTGGACATTCTCCAGCTGGATGACATCTCCCAGCTTAACCAGCAAACCTGATAGTTTGTCCCAGTGACGCATATGGTTGATTGAATTTTTAAAAAGCCTCTGACCGAGGTCCTGATGCTCGCTAAAGAGAAGGACATAATAAAGATATTCATGCATCATCGAGTTTTCAAGCCTGGTGAGTTCATGAAGAATCTTGAGATCCTCCCGGCTGCCGGCTTCAGGATTGGGCTTAAAAATCAGCTCTCCGGTCAGGCCTTCTTTTTCCATCATTTTAATCATAGCCTCAAACTGGCGGCCATGCCTCGTTTCATCGGCAGCCATGTTGAAAAGCATATTCTGAATCTTTGGCTCATCGATATTATTGAATTTGACCTGCTGATAATACTCGGTTACCTCATCTTCGGTGGCCTTGTCTCTGCTTAAATTATCTATGATTAGCGGATAGCGTTTGATAACGGCTGTCCGGAAGGAAGGTTCGGCTCCGATCTGTTTCAGGAGAAGGCTTATCTCGAGAGCATGATACATTTCATCTATGCCTATCTGAATAGTCTGAGCCCGGACATCGAAGCGGTCGTCCATGACCGGGTCTTGATAAAAATATTTAGCTTTGGGCATGGAATAGGCGTGAATGATATATTCAAAGCTGACGGCCCATTCATGCTCAAGAGCGAGGTTTAAATACCTGATGAGGCTTTCACGGTCATCAATCTCATAAAATTTTTCCATTAACTGTCTTCCTTTCTTTCCTGATTAGTCTGCAGTTAAAAAATTATAATCATTTTGGGGGTGAAAGAAAAATGGTTTTTCCGGCTTGAAAATCACCCTCCAATACCCCTGGAGGGGTGATTGAGTTAAATTCCTGGCTATGGAATCCTACGCTTGCCTCTAAACGAGGCAGGCCAAGGTTGCAGAGGAAAGGGAGGGGGCAGGAGATCTCTCTCCTCTTTCCTCCCGCTTTCTCCCCGGACGGGGGGAGATTTTTTTTAGTTTAGCCTTTAGCTCTATTAAATTTTTTCCCTGCTTTCAGACGCTTTCCTGACGATTTTACCAGCTTCTAATTTTCCCTTGATCTTCTGGAGATTTACCTTCTGTTGCTTTCCTGCCATTTCTTAAAATCAAACTTATCTTTAGTTTTACCGGTTTATTCAGTATAATTTTACTAAAACTGGAGGAGAAAATGACCGATTTTGGCGGTGCCCTGAAAAATCGCAGTCTTCATCCTGATTTTACCCTGGGAATAATAGGTGTCCCTTTTGATGAAAAATCAAGCTTTATCCGGGGAGCAGCCGGCGGGCCAGCTGCTATCCGCCGGGTGTCCACCGGGAAAACTTACAACCCCGATACCGAACTGGAAGTTGATTTAGCTGAGGAAACCGTTCTGGTTGACCTGGGTGACGTTGATACTTCAGGTGATGTTGACAAAACTTTCTCCGGAATAGAAGCGGCAGTGTCTGAAGTGGTCAATCGCGGAGCCATTCCAATTATTCTGGGTGGCGATCATTCTATTACCTATCCTTCAGTTAAGGGCATGGCCGGCCGGTTTGAGCATCTTGATCTTCTTCACTTAGATGCTCACCCTGATCTGTATGACGAGCTTTATGGAGACCGCTTATCACATGCCTGCCCCTTAGCCAGAATTCTGGAAGATGGGCTGGTGGAGCAACTCGTTCAGATTGGCCAGAGATCTTTTACCCCTCAGCAGAGGGAGCTGGCTCAAAAACATGGCGTCAGGACAATTGAAGCCTGGAATCTGACTGATGACCTGGTTCTGGAGTTTAAAAACCCGCTTTATATTTCTCTTGACCTTGATGTTTTCGATCCGGCTTTTGCTCCCGGGGTGGCCCATCATGAACCAGGCGGTTTAACCCCGCGCCAGGTCTTCAACTTAATTCACCATCTGAAAGCGGCCATTGTCGGTTTTGACCTGGTCGAACTCAATCCAGGACGGGATGTCTCAGACATCACCGCCTCTCTGGCTTTTAAACTTCTTAAAGAAATTGCTGGCCGGGCGATCAAACCCGAGCCGGCTGATTAAAATCGCCGTGGAGGTCTGAAAAATGAAAAAGATTAATATTCTGCTTCTTGCCTTGCTTATTTTGTCTCCGTTTCTTTTGGCTTTCGGCAATCAGGCCAAAGTTGATTTCAACCGGTTCTTTCTCGACCGGACAATGAGGATTGATTATTATCACCTGGGCGATAACCAGCAGGAGGTCATAGCCCTGGATAAGATCTATGATCAGGGTCTCTGGGCCGGTCCAGTTAAAACTCTGATTGATCCCTTTATGAGAGGCCGCTATTGCGCCCGGGTTTATGACCAGGCCACTGGCCAGTTAATTTTTGCCCGGGCTTTCGATAGCCTGTTTGGCGAATATAAAACGACCGACGAAGCTTTAAAAGGCATCAAACGGACTTTTCAGGAAACTGTCCTAATTCCTTATCCGAAGCAGAAAATCAGCCTGGCGATTGAGGTCAGAGACAAAAATAATAATTTTCACCAAATTTTCTCCCAGGAAATAGACCCGGCCTCCATCTTTATTGTCAAAGAAAAACCTGAACCAGGGGTCAAAGTCTTTGAGCTTTTAAAAAGCGGGCCTCCCGCCCAGAAAGTAGACCTGGCTTTTCTGGCTGAGGGCTACACTGCCGCTGAAGAAGGAAAACTCAAGCAGGATCTGGATAAATTCGTGGCCGTCTTTTTCTCCCAGGAGCCATATAAAAGCCTTAAGAATAAGTTCAATATCTATGGAGTGTTTAAACCGTCAGCCGAGAGCGGTTGTGATGAGCCTGGCTACGGGCAATTCAAGCAGACTGCTCTGGGCTGTAGCTTTGATTCTCTTGGCTCTGACCGTTATCTTCTGACCGATGATAACCGGCGGCTGCGAGACCTGGCCTCCAATGTTCCTTATGATGCTTTGATGATTATGGTCAATCATAACCGTTATGGCGGTGGTGGTATCTATAACCTTTATTGCACCTTTACTACTGACAACCAGTGGTATGAATACCTGATGCTCCATGAATTTGGTCATTCCTTCACCGGCCTGGCTGATGAATATTACACCTCCCAGGTAGCCTATAATGAATTTTATCCGCCGGGCATAGAGCCGGTTGAGCCTAATATCACTGCCCTGTTGAACCCAAAAGATGTCAAGTGGAAAAAGCTGTTAACACCGGGGATAGCTGTCCCAACCCCCTGGGAAAAAGAGGAGTTCGACCGCTTTGATCTGGCCTATCAGAAGGTCAGGCAGGAGCTCAATGAACGGATAGCCAGAATGAAAAGAGAAGGGGCCCCCAAGGATGAAGTAACCAAACTCGAAACTGAAAGTGAAAAATTATCCTTAGAGCAGGGCAAAAAGGTGGAAGAGTTTCTGGCCAGAAGCAAATATGCCGGGAAGGTTGGTGTTTTTGAAGGCGCCGGTTATGCCTCGACCGGGCTTTACCGGCCAGCGGTTGACTGCATCATGTTTACTAAAGGGGCGAAGCCCTACTGCCCGGTTTGTCTGGAAGCCGTCAAGCAGATGATTAAGTTTTATTCTGACTGACTGGCTGCTCTATAAAGAGCCATAGTCTGATATAAATTTGAGGGCCAGAGAAAGGATTCTCCTTACTATCTTTTCGATATGTTGGTTAGCTGACTGCCATCTTTAGCCGATCAACTATTCGTTTCAACTCATAATTCCAGTCATAGTTTAAAGCTATTTGTTTTTGGTTGACTGATAAGAAAGCGGGCTGTTGTCAGCAAAAGGGGGGTTGATGATGGGAACCAAAAAGGTGGGGGCTTTCCCCAGCCCGCCCAGGAAAGCCATTATCATTATAGGCCAATCAAGTCAAAAAGCAAGGATTTTTTATATTTTTTATTTATTTAAATTCAATAAGTTAGCAAAATAATCGGGTAAATTGCGTTAACGTTTTCACAAAAACAATATTTATCTATTGAAAAGAACAGACAGCTGTCTTTCCTTATCGAGCAATAGCTGGCCGGGCATCTGGCAATCTCAGGTCAGGCTCGCTTCCTGACCTGATTTGGATTAAAATTAGGAGCAGGAAAAAGCCGGGACAATAATTTAGAATTCTAAGTCCGGCCAAGGAGGTGGCTATGGCTCAGGATAATAATCCCGAGAGAAAGATTGATATTAAGGTGGATGAACAAACGGCGATCGGCCAGTATTCTAACCTGGCGGCCATCCGGCACAGCCGCGAAGAGTTTATCTTTGATTTCGCTTTTATCTTTCCTGACGGCCCGATGGGCAAGCTGGTGGCCAGACTGATTGTCAGTCCAGCCCATGCCAAAAGATTTGCCGAAGCTCTACAGGAGAATTTAAAGAGATATGAAGACCTGTTCGGCCCGATTATCCCGGCTGAAGTGCCCCCAGGAGTCGGTTTTATCCAGTGAGTAAAAAAATCAGCTTAATCTTGACACCGAGAGATAAATTTAATAAAAGATAGCCAGATCCTGTTTGATTAAATTAAATCTTATTGAATGGAGGGAAGGACGGTGAAAAAAATCTCAATTCTAGCAGTGGCTTTACTCCTGGTTTATTCGCTGGCTTCAGGCTCAGGCTTTTTGATCTATGAGCATGGAGCAGCCGCCATGGGCATGGCTGGCGCTTTCGTCAGTATTGCCAATAACCCGACAGCTATTTTTTACAATCCGGCCGGGATAGCCTGGCTCCGTGGAACTCAAGTCAATGTTGGCGGAACCTTTGTTTTCCCCGCCGGCTGGTTAGAGCTACCCAACTGGCCTGACCCTGCTTATCAAAAAGTTTATCAGTTAGATCAGACCTTTTTCCCGCCTCACTTTTATCTGACCCAATCACTGGGTTCAAGAGTGACCGTTGGTCTGGGCTTTTTTGCTCCTTATGGATTAGGAACTTCCTGGCCAGTTAATTATCCTCTGCGCTACATCTCAACCGAGACTTCGCTCCAGACCATGTTTATTAATCCGGCCATTGGAATCAAGTTAACCGATCACTTATCAATTGGTGCCGGAGTCTCTTATATTCACGCCGCTCTTTCTCAGAACCTGGTTCAGCACGTAGAAATTCCTGATACCTGGGCCGGTGACATTCCCGCCTCGCTGTCCAAGGCCAAAGGGGATACTGTTGG
Organism: Candidatus Saccharicenans sp.; assembly: GCA_017992175.1. Classification (GTDB taxonomy): domain Bacteria; phylum Acidobacteriota; class Aminicenantia; order Aminicenantales; family Saccharicenantaceae; genus Saccharicenans. The sequence goes on along the minus strand of JAGOPD010000004.1, from coordinate 86,717 downwards.
CTTTAATGCCGGCTTGCTGTTCAAAAAGGATAAATTTTCTGCCGGCTTTAACTGGCGAAGTAGTTTTAATGTGGATCTTAGCGGCCCACTGACTCTTGATACCAGCCGGGTTCCTTCGGTTCTATTACCCTATATCCCGTCTTCGGCTGACGTTGCCCTGACTTTCAAATACCCTGGTATTTTCGGACTCGGTTTTGCCTATCAGGCTACACCCAAACTCCTGCTGTCGGTGGAAGGGCAGCTTTTTACCTGGAGCAATTATGACAATTACCTGATTGAAATAAATTATGCCAACGACGGCACTGATGAGCAGCTGGTCGAGCAGAATTTCAAAGACACCATCATTCTACGGGCCGGAGCTCAATATCTGGTTAAGGAGAATATCGCCCTGAGGGTCGGGGCCCTCTATGATCAAGCACCTCAACCGATAGAGACGATGGATCCTTCCCTGCCTGATGCCAACAGGGTAGCTTTTACGGCGGGTTTTGGCTATACTAAAGGCAGATTTGAAGTCAATTTAGGTTATCAGTATGAAATTTTTTCTGACCGAACTTCACCCAACAGAAATATTTATCCTGATTCACTCGGTGAAGGAAAATATCATACCCGGGGCCAGTTGCTTGGGTTTACTTTCGGTTACAAGTTTTAGTTTCTGATTGAAATTTTTTTTGGAGGTTTAATTCATGCCTTACGAATTCAAAAACAAAAAGGGAGTTACTTACTACCTGCATTCACGTGAAGTTGAGCTGCGCGGCGGCAAAAAGCAAACTATCTACTATTTTGCCAGAGATGTCCGGCCCGGAGCCCTCGAGGCGGTGCCGGCTGGCTATAAAGTAGTAGAAACAGCTAAGACTGGCATGCCGATTCTAAAGAAAGGCTGATTAACTTTAAAGCCGATAAGCAGGGAGTAATCTCCCTGCTGTCTGAGGAGGAGCTATTCAGATGGCTGAAAATAGCTCCTCTTCATTCTCCTTTTTTTCCGGCCGGCCAGCGGTGACCAGGTAATTATTTGTCTTAATTTTCCCTCCGTAGTTTTCCCCTGATAAATTTCTTTGACTTAATTTTTAGCTCTGCATTATACTGAGGGCATGAAAAACAGCATCCAGGCCTTAAAAATTTTGGCTTTATTAATGTTTTCTTTTTTCTGGCTCTTTTCCTGTCAGTCCAGAAACAGCGGCGATACTTCTCAAGCAGAAGTTAAAAAATATCAGTTAGCCGTCATTCCGAAAGGAACAACTCATGAATACTGGAAAGCTGTCCGGGCCGGAGCGGAAAAAGCCGCTAAAGAATTTGGAGCCCAGATTTTCTGGAAAGGTCCCCAGAAAGAGGATGACCGGGCTCAACAGATAACAGTGGTTGAAGATTTTATTAACCGACGGGTGGATGGAATTGTCCTGGCTCCACTTGATGACCGGGCTTTACTCCGGCCGGTAGACGAAGCCAGACAGGAAGGAATCCCGGTGGTCATCATTGATTCGAATCTTCAGGGAGATAATTACCTGAGCTTTGTGGCCACTGATAATTATCAAGGCGGGGTGCTGGCTGCCAGGCGGCTGGCTGAGGTCTTGAACGGTCAGGGCGATATTTTTTTGATCAGATATTTGGAGGGTTCGGCCAGCACAACCTACCGGGAAGAAGGCTTTCTCGAAACTATGATCAAAGACTATCCGAATATAAATATTCTGGTCAAAGATCAGTATGCCGGCACGACGACTGAAACTGCCTATCAACTGACCGAGAACCTGCTAAGCAGATTTCCTCAGGTTGACGGGATATTTGCTCCCAATGAATCAAGCACTTTCGGGGCCTGTCGGGCCCTCCAGGCTGCCGGTCTGGCCGGCCAGGTTAAGCTGGTTGGCTTCGATAGTTCGGCTAAATTGATTCAAGCTCTGCGAGCTAACGAGATTCAGGGACTGGTGCTTCAGGATCCAGTCAATATGGGTTATCTGGGCGTCAAGACCTTGATTGATTATCTCGAGAAACGGCCGATCGAAAAGAGGATTGATACTGGAGTGAAAATAGCCACTCCTGACAATATGAATGATCCGGAGATCAAATCTTTGCTTGAACCAGATATCAGTGAATATCTAAAATAATAATTCTAAATTGCCGGCAGGCCAGTCTGCCTTCCTGCCAGGAATGACTTTGTTTATGACCGGGAAAAGCCAGCTGCTTGAATTAAGTTCAATAAGCAAAAGATTTGGGCACAACCTTGTCCTGAATAATATTGATTTTGATCTAAGAGAAGGGGAAGTCGAGGCGATTCTGGGGGAAAACGGTGCCGGGAAAAGCACCCTGATTAAAATCTTAAGCGGCGCTTATCAGCCTGACGGTGGGGTTATGAAGCTGGCCGGTGAAGCCTATTGTCCCTCCAGCCCGGTTGATGGCCTCCGGCAAGGTCTGGCCGTTATTTATCAGGAACTGAACTTAGCTCCCCATTTAACCGTCGAAGAAAATATCATGCTGGGCCAGGAGGTCAGCCGTTTTGGCCTGGTCAACAGAAAGAGAAACCTGGAAAAAATAAGAGAGGTGCTGAATTTCTTGCATCATCCTGAAATTTCCCCTGAGGTCCGGGTAAGCCAGCTGTCGGCTGGAGCCCGGCAGGTGGTGGAGATCGCCCGGGCTCTGGTCAGGCAATCACGGATTTTGATTATGGATGAACCAACCAGCAGCCTGTCCGGGGAAGATACCAATTATCTTTTTGAAATAATCAAGAAGCTTAAAAGCCAGGGAACTGCTGTTGTTTATGTCAGCCATTTTCTGGAAGAAGTCAGACAGGTGGCCGACCGGTTTGTGGTCTTAAGGGATGGACAGGTGGCTGGCCGGGGAAAAATCTGCGACATCTCAATTGATCAATTAATTGAAATGATCATCGGTCAGAGGTTAAACGAGCTTTATCCGCGGATTCCTCACCAGCCTGGCCAGACTATCATGGAGTGCGCCGGACTTAAAAGCCGGAAAATGACCCAGCCTGTTTCTCTGGAAGTCAGGGAAGGCGAGATACTGGGGGTGGCTGGACTGGTCGGAGCCGGACGAACAGAATTCTTAAAGGCTCTCTTCGGACTTGACCGGGTAGAAGGCGGCCTGGTAGTGCTTAAGGGCCAGTCATTCAGGCCGGTTCATCCAGAATTTAGCATCAAGCGGGGACTGGGCTTTTTGAGTGAGGACCGGCAATCAGAAGGTCTGGCTTTAAGAATGAGCGTGACTGATAATTTAACCCTGAGCTATCTGCGGCCTTATAGTTCGCAGGGACTGATCAGCGGCAGGAAGCAAAAACAAGCAGCCTCCAGCTGGGTCGAGAAGCTATCAATCAGAACTCAATCGCCGGAAGAAAAAGTCTGGACTCTGTCCGGTGGCAATCAGCAAAAGGTAGCTCTGGCCAGGCTGTTGCATCAACAAGCTTCGATTTTCTTAATGGATGAGCCAACCAGGGGAATTGATGTTAAGAGCAAATCTCAGATTTATGAAATTATGGGCCGCCTGGCCGCAGAGAAAAAGACAGTCATCTTTGTCAGTTCTTATCTGCCAGAACTGCTGGGGGTAAGTGACCGCTTAGCTGTTTTCCATCGCGGCCAGTTGATTGCTGTCCGGCCAGCGGCTGACTGGACAGAGACCAGCCTGATGAAAGCGGCAGTTACCGGCAAAACAGATGAAGACAATGGGAAGAGGTGTGAGGATGAAGCCTAAAAATTTTATCTGGAAAAGATTAACTACTTCCTTAGGGCCTTTTATTGGCTTAATCCTCGTCCTGGCCATCTTCTCTCTTATGCCGGAAATATCTGACCGTTTTCTTCGCTTAGCCAATATTAAAAGCGTGGTTACTCAATCGGTTATGGTGGCTCTCTGTGCGCTCGGCATGACCTTTATTATTGTTACAGGGGGAATTGATTTGTCAGCGGCTTCTAACCTGGCCTTAAGCTGTGTCCTGGTCGCTTTTTCGATCAATCTCGGGCTGCCTCCCTGGCTGGCGGCTCTGGTTGGCCTGGCGACGGGCGGTCTGGTTGGTTTCTTTAATGGCTTTTTAATTACCAGGTTGAAGGTGGTGCCCTTTATTGTCACCCTCGGCATGATGGGCATGGCCAGGGGAGCAGCCAAATGGGTAGCTAAAAACCAGAAAATTGATGCTCCGCTGACCTGGCTGAATGAGCTCATGACCAGGAATCCCAAGCCTGGCTGGCTGCTGGTTTCACCCGGCATCTGGCTGGTCATTATTCTGTCAGTTTTGATGGCCATTCTTTTGAAAAAAACTGTCTTCGGGCGTCAGGTTCAGGCTGTCGGTTCAAATGAACTCACGGCCAGATTGTGCGGGATCAGGACCGACCGGACCAAAGTTATAGTTTATACCCTGTCCGGGCTGTTTTGCGGGCTGGCCGGCGTCATGGAATTTTCCCGTTTGACGGTCGGCGACCCGACGGTAGCCACGGGACTGGAACTTGATATCATTGCGGCCGTGGTCATTGGCGGCGGAAGCCTCAGCGGGGGAGAAGGCAGCATCCTGGGGACCTTGATCGGGGTTTTTATCATGTCCTTTCTGCGCAACGGCTGTACGATGATGGGCTGGCCAAACTATTTTCAAGAGATTATAATCGGAGCCATCATCATCGTGGCGGTCACTCTTGACCGGCTGCGCCATAGCCAGAATTAGTCCGCCAGGCAAAAAATTTTCCAAGGAAATTGAAGCCGGGCTGTCTATCTATAATGAAACGAATGACCAATAATTAAATGATTTAAAAAAATAAAAACTCAGGAGGAAAAAATGACAAAGAAAAAGATGATTGGCCTGATAAGCTTGGCCCTGATGGTGGCTTTCATCTATTCGACGGTGAACGCCCAGGCAGTTCGCCCGCCGAGAGCCGGACAGCCAGGAGCCTTTCCTCAAGTGCTGAAGGATGCTCTGCAGCTGACACCCGAGCAGGAGAAAAAGCTGGAAGAATTCCGTCAGGCCAGACGGAACGAGACTAAGGCTTACCAGGAGAAAATGGCTCCGATGAGGGATGAACTGAGAAAACTCATGGGTGATCCAAAGGCCGATGACCAAAAAATCAATAATCTCATTGACCAGATGGCCAAACTCCGGGCTGACCGGATGAAGGCTTTATACCAGAGTAAAAAGGCCTGGGAAAAGATATTTACTCCCGAGCAGCTCAAAAAGCTCCAGGAATATCGCCAGGATTTCAAGCTTCGGCGTGAAGCCAGGCAGGGGCGGATGGGAAGAAAAGGCAGAATGATGATGAGACCTGGTCTTTCCAGACCGGAGACTTATTAATATTAAACCGGCTTCAAAAGACAAAGAGGGGGCAGCCAGCAGCTGCCCCTTTTTTTTGCCTGCCGGAAAAACAAAATAGATCAGTGGCCGTTCCTGTCCTGTTTCGAGGACAATAGCCCTATTTTTTAGAACCTGGAGTGAGTTTCTACCCTGTTATATCTGGCATAAATCTTGCTATGTAGATGAGTGAAAGGAGAAGAAGATGAAAAAGATAAATCAATCAAGTTTAATGATTGCTGCCCTCCTCTTCTTCTCGTTCTCATTTTGCCTTCCGGCTCAGGCGCAGGAAGAATCTTATTATCCTTATTCTTATGCCCGGATCAGCTACCTCCAGGGAGAAGCTAAGGTCGAACGGGCTTCTGACCTTGGAGTGGAAGCAGCCGAAGTCAATTTTGCCCTGGGCAGCGGAGATAAGATTGTCACTGAAAATGGATTGGTCGAATTGAGTTTTGGCCGTGAAAATTTCTTAAGACTTGACCGGTATTCAGTCTTAGAAATAGCCCGCTTGCCCCAGGATGAAAATGGAGATTTTTCCCTTCATCTATATCAGGGCCGGGCTTATCTTCGGATTAATTATTTAGAACAGGAAAAATCGTTTTCAGTCCACACCGGTGATGCTTCTTTTTATGTCCTTCAAGGCGGGCTCTACCGTTTCGAAGCAAACGAACAGGAAGGAACAGTGGCTATAGCCCTCGAAGGGAGCCTGGAAGCTTCAGGCGAAAACCAGTCTTTAGCCCTTCAGGCCGGTGAGTCCGGGCTGGCCTCGGATGGAGAAGTCGAACCAGGGGCTACTGACCTGGCTTATATCAACGATGAACTGGCCAGCTGGAATCAAGAGCGGGATGGATTATTGCAGATGGCTGAGTCTTCTAATTCTCACTATTTACCGGAAGAAATCCGGGAATATGAACCAGAACTCTCGTCCTATGGCCGCTGGGTCTATGAACGGCCTTATGGTTATGTCTGGGTGCCGGCAGTTACCGTTGTTGACTGGCGTCCATATCTTGTCGGGCGCTGGACCTGGTATCCCCGGATTGGCTGGACCTGGATTTCAGCTGAACCCTGGGGCTGGGCTGTTTATCATTACGGACGATGGCACTGGCGGCTGGGCCTCGGCTGGTACTGGATCCCGACGGTTCACTGGGGGCCAGCCTGGGTCAGCTGGTATTATGACGCTAACTATGTTGGCTGGTGCCCTCTGAGCTACTACAACCGGCCGGTGGTGGTGATCAATAATTATGTTTATGAAAGATATAATGAGGCTTATTATCCTGTCAACTCCAGAGCCCTGGTCATGGTCAAGAGAAACCAGCTTCAATCACCTCATGCCATCCGGGCAGATGTCCGCCCCTCTGAGTTAAGAGGAGTTGAAAAGATCAGACTTCAGGAAAATCAGCCCTCCTGGCGGCCGGCAACTGGCAACCGCCTGCGGCCATCTTCCCTGTCTTCTCCAGGAAAGGTATCAGGTAAAACAGTCAGAGAACTCGGATCGGTCTCAAGAACAGCATTAAAATCTACCGGGCGGCAGCCATCCAGCCTGACACCAGGGTCAGCTCAAGGGAAGACCGTCATCAATAACCGGCAGACTTCAAATTTTCCATCAAGGATAGAACCTGACCGGAGAATAGTTAAAAGCCAGGCCACCAGCCGCCCTTATCAGTCCTCAAGTCAAACTGTCAGACAGCCAGCCAGAGCGGAAAGGGTCAGCCAGGAAAAAATTGAGGCGCAGCGGATCAGTCCGTCCAGAACTTCTTCCTCTGATTCCAGGGGAGCTATAACCAGGCCTTCCAGCCAGGCTCAGGGCAAAACTGTAAATAATAACTACCGGGCTGAACCAACCAGCCGGTCCTTGCCGGCAGACAGACTCAAGAACACAACTTCGACCAGCCCCGGTTCCAGCGGAACCAGGACTAATACCGTCCAGCGGCAGCCTGTTCGCCCTGAAAATAAAAAGGGTTAAAACGGGCTCACTTTTTTCTTTACTTTTAATAAAATCAGTGATATAAAGATTCCTTCCGGTCCATTCTAAAAAGAAAGGACAGAGGGAAGAACCTGAAAATTTCTTTGACTTTATAAACGTGAAATGGAGGTATAGGAGATGGCTTCCTGGAAAAAAGTTGCACTTAGTATTATCCTCAATATTGGTCTTATCGCCCTTGGCTCAATGGCTGTTTTCGGTCAGCAGGCCAGCACTCCGGCCCAGGAAAAAATATTTGAAGGCACGGTCAAGACAGCTGTTGGCAAATATCTCTATCTGCCAGAAGCTCAGGGCTTAGATATTGTTATCAGTGGTAATCTTGAGGGTGGAACTGAAAGCCTGATTGGTAAATCCATTAAAGTGACAGCTACTATTCTTCCCGATAAGGCTAATCTGGCTGTGGCCAATTCTATTGATCTCAAAGAGGCTAATGGTTACCGTAATATTTATACCGGGACTGGTGAACCTGATTTAAGTGACTATTTTCCGCAGAGCGCCAGAGATCAATATGTAGCTTTGAATATCACTGCTATCAATAAGCCGGATGAATGGCAGGGTAAAACCAACGTTAAAGTTTATGGTTTTCTGCAAAAATCAGAAGTCAAACAGGGCCAAACCACCGCCACCGTTACTCATCTGGTCATCCAGGACAAAAAAGGCAAGGAAATAGCCAGAATTATTATCAATAGTGTAAGCGATTATGCCCGTTTTTACCTCTCTAAATTAAGACTTTTTGACCGCTTCTGGTTTTATTTGAATGTTAAAGATCAGGTTGATAAAAGAGTCACCGCTAAAACTAAAGAAATTTTCTCAGCCGACGTTGTCTTCTGCGGGCTGTACTAATTATTCTTTTTTGATTAATGATGATAAGGGGAGATTTTTTCTCCCCTTTTTTATTTCTTATTAAGGCCAGAATTTAAAGATTTCTCACCAGTTCATTTAGAGTAAAGATATTTTTTACCAGATTCCCTTTTAGGTTAAGAAACAGGGTCCTCCTTTTTTTGTCCTGCAGAGCAGCCAGATCGCCGAGAGCTTGAGCTCTGAACAGGCGATTAAAAGAAGGGGCAGTTGGCGGCCAATCAGAGGCGGGCGGAATAACTACTTCTTCGCCGGTATTTTCGTGGAAGAGACCAAGAAAACATCCCTGACCTGAATCCCCCTTATAGAGCTGACCGGTGGAATGAAGGTAGGCGGGGCCATAATTCCAGGTACAGGGCAGATGGGTTTTATCCGTGATCTGCCTGGCTAAATTGTCCAGAGCTGTATTCAGGTTGTCATCTGATGGCAAGTAGACGAGCAAACTCAGGTAATCAGAAGAACTGGTCTGGCTGAATAGTAATGATTTGATGGCCAGTTCAATCTCCTCCATCTTTTCGCTTGATAAATAACCTTCCAGACTGATGCTTTCGGACCGGACGAGAATTTCCCTGGTTTTCTTTTTAGTCAGCTCGACATCAGGCTGGTCGAAAGGATTAATCTTTAAGAAATATCCAGCTATCGCCGTAGCCACTTCCCAGACAAAGAAATCCTCAGCTAATTCCAGAGGCGAGAGACTTAGCTGGAGACAGGGGAGGCCAGATTTTCCGATAGTTTCCAGCCGTTTAAGCCAGAAAGGATCATTTTCACCTCTTAAGCTAAAGGTGACAAAGATCCTGTCCGGCGAGTAAGCTTCTGGTGAAACAGGCAGAGGTTCAAGAACCGGCACAATTCCCTGGCCCTCTTTCCCCGTACTTTCAGCTATCAATTGTTCAATCCACCGGCCAAAGGCTATTAGCCGGGACGGCATGACCAGAGTCAGCTTGTTGAAACCAGATGAATAAAGGGTGCCAAAAATTGTCCCCAGGATAACTCCCGGGTGCTGGTCTTTAAGGGCTTGAAGATCAGACTGGCTATCCTCGGCCGCAGCCGAGAAGGCTTTAAGGTCAGTTCCCATCAGAGCCGCTGGCAGCAGGCCGAAAGGCGACAGGGCAGAAAAACGGCCACCGACATCGGGTAAGCCGGCTATGATCTGCTTCAGCCCGAGTTTTTTCCCTAAGGCTTCAAGGGGAGTCTGAGGATCGGTTATAGCTATAAATTCTTCTGAAGCTTTAACTCCGGATTTTCGTTCGGCTTGATCATAAAAAAATCTAAAGAGGTTAATGGTTTCAGCTGTCGTGCCGCTTTTTGACGAGACCACAACAAGCGTCTTCTCCCGGGCGAGGGCGTTTCTGGCCCGACTGACAGTCAGTGGACAGGTGGAATCAAGGATGGAAAGGACGGGGTAATCAGGTTGCAAAGGATAAATCTGGCTGACAACGGCTGGGGCCAGGCTGGAGCCTCCCATGCCCAGAAGTAAAATCCGGCTGACACCTGAATCATTAATTTCCTTGGCCAGTTGCTCATACCGGGTGAAGAAAGGCCTGGTTCTCTGGAGACTATCCAGCCAGCCTAAACGGTTGGATATTTCTTCGTCCCTGTCTTTCCAGATAGTAAAATCTCTTTTGAGGATCCTTTCCACAATTTGATTCTCCTTTAAATCCTCAAAAGAACCCTGTAGAGCCTTTTTAAATTTTTCAATATTTTTAACTTCTAATATTTTCATTGTTTTTTACTTATATAACCTGAAGCCAGACTTCAATCCCTTTAAGGCGTTCAATCTTCTTCCTCTTCTGAAGGAGGAGAATCTTTGATTGGCTCCAGGCGGTTCAGATCTGGATGTTTCAGCTGAAAACCGGTTGCTTGCTGATAAGCTTTGGCCAGCCGGAGAGCCTGACCTTCTTTAAAGAGATTGGCAATAAAAGTTATACCTACCGGATGGCCCTGATCGTCAAAACCACAGGGAACAACTACGGTTGGTTGTCCGGTCAGATTGGTCAGAAGGAGGCTGGGGCCAGAGGGTGTATCCAGGTAAACGTCAATGTCTTTAAGCTTTAAAGCCAGTTGCTCAATCAGGAGAGTCCTCAACCGGTTGGCTTGAAGATATTCAACGGCCGGAACAAATCGCGACTGCCTGAAAATATCTGGCCAGTCACCAGCTCTTTGCCTGACCATCAGCTCGTCCTGGTTAGTTCTGGTCAGCTGGTCAAAAGCCGCTCCGGCTTCGGCATTAAGAATAAAGCTGATTATCTCCGGATCAATTCCGGGCAGTTCTATTTCCTGAAGCTCAAGACCTAAGGATTTTAAGGTGTCAAGGACAGCTAAATATTTTTCCTTATGGCGGCGGGCCTGGTCAAAGCTCTTTTTATAATAGCCGATCCTCATCTTTTCCAAGTCAGACTGGCCATCATAGGAAAAGGGCAGATCATAGACTGTCTGATCCTGGCCATCCGGGCCGATGATCTCCCGGAAAACAAGAGCCAGATCCTCGACTGACCTGGCGATTGGACCAATCTTATCCATGCTCCAGCTGAGGGCCATGGCTCCGTGACGGCTGACCCGGCCAAAGGTTGGCCTGAGTCCTGAAACGCCGCAGCGGGTGGAAGGAGAAACAATCGATCCCCAGGTCTCGGTTCCAATGGCGAAAGCCACCAGGCCGGCGGCAGTGGCTGAAGCTGAACCAGCCGAAGAACCGCTCGAACCCTGATCTGGATCCCAGGGGTTGCGAGTCTGACCGCCAAACCAGACATCATCCATAGCCAGCTCCCCCATACTCAGCTTGGCGACCAGGACAGCTCCAGCTTCCCTCAATTTTTTATACACAGTCGCTTCCTCATCCAGCATCTGATTTTTGTAGATTGGCGAACCCCAGGTAGTTGGGTATCCCGGGACGGCGACTAAATCCTTTAACCCATAGGGAATACCATGCAGCGGGCCGCGATAAATGCCATGGACCAGCTCTTCATCGGCCTGCCTGGCCTGTTTTAAAGCTAAGTCCTCAGTCAAAGTGATCACACAGTGAAGCTTTGGCCCATATTTTTTTAGCCGGTCCAGATAGATCCGGGTCAGATATTCCGAGCTGATTCTTCTGTTTTTTATCAGCCAGGCCAGATCAGTCACCGGATAAAAGGCTAAGGTTTCCTGACTTTCAGGTACCTCCACCATGGCTGGTTCAGCATAGACAAATTTATCTTCAGTCGCTATTGATTTTAAATCAAAGCCGGCCGGCAGGGGATTAAAGATTAGAGCCGGGGAAACGGAATTCTCTAAAGGTATCTGACGCATTTTTTTATAGCTGCTCAGGTTTTCCTTGAGGCTGGGCAGCAGCATCTTTTGTTCTTTGAGGGTCAAGTCCAGGCCGGCAATTTTCGAAGCTGAGGAGATGTCCTGAACAGTAATGGCCTGGCCTTTAGTGTGATAGAGAGTAAAGGCTCCCCCCACCACCAGGATGATAGATAAAATGAGACCAATCACCGGCCAGGCGGCCGAACCTGAATTATAAGCAATTTTCATTTTTTTCTCCTTCCTTCTTTTCTATTGATTATATTTAACTTCAAAATAATCAGACAGGTCAAGAAGGCCGTTAGAGGAGGCCCGGTCTCGGGAAGAATTCGGTTGACTTATTCCTGCCCGTGTTATAATTTGGCTTAAACGCCTTTGGATGGAGAAATTGACTGTGACTGATCCTGAAGCCAAAAGACCGGGCTGGCTCAATCCGGCCAGCAAATTTTACCGTTATTTAGTCCTGGCCTTTATTGCTTCTCTCTCCTTTGGCTGCTATTTTGCTTATGACATCGTCTCAGCTATTGCCCCCTCGCTCATCGAAGAGTTACAGGCGGCCCGTCAGACGGTTGGTACCTTTTTTACCATGTATAGCTTAGCGGCTGTCCTGGCTGTTCTGATTGGCGGTGTTCTGGTTGACAAACTGGGGACTAGAAAATCCAGTTTGCTTTTTTCCTGCCTGGTTTTAGTTGGTGCAATTATTGTCTGGAAAGCCAGGAGCATTCCAGTTTTCTTCCTGGGACGCTTTATTTTTGGAGCCGGCTCAGAACCCTTAATCGTGGCTCAAAGTGCGATGTTAGCCCGCTGGTTCAGGAGTAAAGAATTAGCCTTGTCCTTTGGCGTAACTCTAACTATTAGCCGTTTAGGCTCTCTTTTTGCTTTTAATACCGGCGAGCTGATCTCCCGTTATTTTGGCGGCTTTCGTTTTGCTTTGCTGGCCGCAGTTTTAGCCTGTGGCCTGTCTCTTCTCGGAAATATTCTTTATGCCCTGCTGGATAAGCGGGGGGAAAAAGTCTTAAGCCTCAAAAATGAAAGTGTGGCCGAAAAAATAAATCTGAAAGAGGTAAAAAACTTTAAGCCGACTTTCTGGTATACCACCGCTCTTTGCTTTACCTTTTATTCAGCTATTTTCCCCTTTACCGCCCTATCCACCGATTTCTTTGTTGACAAATGGGGCATCGCCAGAACGGCTGAATCTTCTGGCGGCTTTTTAGCTCAGGTCTTTAATAATTTTTTGCATCTGTTCAGTACGGCTGGCGGCATCAGCTCCATTATCATCTTCGCTTCGATGATTTTTGCCCCTTTAGCTGGAGGATTAATTGACCGCCTTGGCCGGCGGGCAAGCCTGATGGTCCTCGGCTCTCTGGTTCTTATTCCCTGTCATCTTTTAATGGGCCTGACCTCAATTTATCCAGCCTACCCCATGATTTTCCTGGGACTGGCTTTTGTCCTGGTGCCAGCTGCTCTGTGGCCATCGGTTCCCTTAGTGGTCAAGGAAGAATGGACGGGAACAGCTTTTGGTCTGATGACTGCCATTCAGAATATCGGCCTGGGCCTTTTCCCCCTGCTCAATGGCTTTCTCCGGGACCGAACTCATTCTTATACAGCTTCTTCTTTGATGTTTGCCAGTCTGGGATTAATCGGATTGGTCTTCTCCTGCTTATTGAAGAAAGCTGACTTCCGGGAAGGTGGAAGGCTGGAGGCAGCCCGCCCAAGAGCTTAAACCTATCCATTAAGTTTTTGCCGCTTCTCTCCAGCTTAACTGACATAGATTATAACTGGCCATCCGGGATGACCTGGACCCAGACCTGCCTTCTCCTGGGCCCGTCAAATTCACAGAGGAAAATTCCCTGCCACTGGCCAAGCTGAAGCTCCCCGTCTTCGACCATAATCTGGAGCGAACTGCCGGTGAGAGAAGCCTTGATATGAGCTGTGGAGTTCCCCTCAAGATGGGCATAAGACAGATTATCAGGCACAGCTCTTCTCAGGGCCAGCAAAATATCGGCGGTCACATCGGGATCAGCATTTTCGTTGATAGTCAAACCGCAAGTGGTGTGGGGAACATAGACCAGAACTATCCCTCTGGCCACTTTGCTGATTCGAACGGCCTGGGCCACTGTATCAGTTAGGTCAATAAATTCTTCCTGTCTGGCGGTCATAACGTCCAGTTTAAGCATTTTTTCCCCCTGAAAAAATTTTCTAAATATTTCCCAAAATTAACTTGACATCAGGCTTTACCTGGAACTATATTAAGGCACGAAAGCACAACATTTAGTATCCAAGGGCTGATCATGACTCAAGATATTGTTTTTCAATGTTTTCCCTTTTTCCGTTTAGATTTTAGCACAAAACAGGCTTTCCAGGGCAATACCACGAACAAAATTGGAGAAAAATAGAAGGAGAGGCTAATGGTCAAAACTAACCAGATGTCCAGGATCAAGAAACGGGATGGTTCGATTGTCGATTTTACCCAGGAAAAAATTACCAGAGCGATTTATAAAGCCATGTGTTCTCAGGGAACAGATGATTTAATGGAGGCCCAGCATATATCCGATATTGTGGTCTTTATGCTGGAAGAAAAGTTCGGCGGTTATACCATTCCCTCTGTTGAGCAGATTCAGGACATAGTCGAAATGGTCCTGATGAAGCAGGGCTACCATGAAGTGGCCAAATCCTATATTCTTTACCGGGAAAAGCATAAAACTATCCGGGAAGCCAGGGAGACAGGACTCAATCTGGAGCGCCTGATCAAAGACTATATAAATGACCAGGACTGGAAAGTTCGTGAAAACAGCAATGAAGGTCAGGTTAGCTTTTCCGGGCTCAACGCCAGAATTTCGGGCGAGGTGCTGGCCAATTTCGCCCTTAATAATTTATATTCGGAACGGATAAAAAAGGCTCATCAGAGCGGGGAATTTCATATTCATGATCTTTCCTACCCGATTGTCGGTTATTGCGCCGGCTGGTCGATGGAAAATTTGCTGAGAAAGGGCTTTGGCCATGTGCCCAATCAGGTTCATTCTCATCCAGCCAAACATCTGGAGACGGCCACCCTGCACATGGTCAATTATATAGGCACGATGCAGGCCGAATTTGCCGGGGCCCAGGCCTTTTCGAGCGTTGATACTTTCCTGGCACCTTTTGTCAGAGCCGATCATTTGAGCTATCAGCAGGTCAAACAGGACGTCCAGAAGCTGGTTTTTGGCTTGAATGTCCCCTCGCGCTGGGGCTGGCAAACCCCATTTTCCAATCTGACATTTGACTGGACAGTGCCGGAAGACCTCAAAAATAAAAAAGCAATTGTTGGAGGAAAGGAGCTCGGCTCAGTCTATGGCGATTATCAGGCCGAGATGGATCTCCTTAACCGGGCTTTTCTCGAATTGATGATTGAAGGCGACCAGAAAGGCCGGGTCTTTACTTTTCCTATTCCTACCTATAATCTCACTAAAGATTTTGACTGGGATAGCCCGAATGCCCGCCTGTTGTTTGAAGCTACGGCCAAATACGGTATCCCTTATTTTCAGAATTATATTGGGACCAATCTCAATCCAGGTGATATCAGGGCTATGTGCTGCCGCCTGAACCTGGATATGAGGGAACTCAAAAGGCGTCCTGGCAATATGTGGGGAGCTGGTGACCAGACTGGCTCAATCGGAGTGGTCACCATCAATTTGAACCGTCTCAGCTATGAAGCTAAATCCAAGGAAGAGTTTTTTGACAAGCTCAGGGAAATGATGACTCTGGCCAAAGAAGCCCTTGAAACCAAAAGAGAAGTGGTCAATAATATGCTCGAACGGGGCTTGATGCCTTATACTAAAGTCTACCTCGGCCATTTTGAAAATCACTTTTCAACGATCGGTATTTGCGGGATGCACGAAGCCTGCCTGAATTTATTAGGCCAGGGAATTGGCACACCGGAAGGCAAAGAATTTACCATTGAAACGATGAACTTTATGAGGGAAGTACTCAAAGATTTTCAGGAAGAAACCGGTCATCTTTATAACCTGGAAGCTTCTCCGGCCGAATCAACTTCTTACCGTTTAGCCCGGTTGGACCGGGAGAAATATAAGAATATCTATACTTCTGGTACCGATCAACATCCTTATCTGACTAACTCGACTCAGCTTAATGTTGATGCTACCAGGGATATTTTCGAAGCTTTAAAGCACCAGGCGGACATCCAGCCCCTTTATACCGGCGGAACGATTTTCCATGCCTTTCTGCCTGAAGCCATTGACTGGCAGACCTGCCGGCGGTTAGTGCAGAAAATAGCTGAAACCAAGCTGCCTTATTTCAGCATCACTCCCACTTTCAGCGTCTGTGAACGTCACGGCTATATCCGGGGCGAACACCGCACCTGCCCGGAGTGCGGCAGTGAAACCGAGGTTTATTCCAGAATTGTTGGTTACCTGCGGCCAATCGGCACCTGGAATGACGGCAAGAAGCAGGAATTTGAGGAACGGGCGACTTTTACCAAAATAGTTTGATGGCTGATTGAACAGGAGTAAAAGATGGATCTTTTGATGTTCACGCTTCCCGGCTGTTCCAAATGTGACCGGCTAAAGGAATTCATGCTGGCCAACCAGCTTAAGGCCGCAGAGTTCAATGTCAGCACCAAAGAGGGCCGGTCCAGGATCAGGGATTATGTTAAACTGCTGCGGCGGGATGAATCTGGTGCGGTCCTGATTCCCACCCTGATTATTGAAGAAAATGGGGTGCCGGTTGAAGTCTTAAATTCAGCCGGGGAGCTTGACGGTTGGTTGAAATCAAGGGTTTAGAAAAATTCGCTTCGAAGGATTTTCCGGGGCAGATCTCTTCTACTGTCTTTTTACCAGGCTGCAACTTTCGCTGTCCCTTTTGCCATAATTCTGATCTGGTTTTACATCCCGACAGCCTGCCCTCTTTTGACCTGAGCTTTTTTCTGAGCTACCTGGATTCCAGGCGGGGCTGGCTCGATGGCCTGTGTTTGAGTGGCGGCGAGCCCTTCCTTCATGATGACCTGGAAGTTCTGGCCAGAGTCATTAAAGACCGCGGCTTCAAATTAAAAATAGATACCAATGGCAGCTTTCCGGACGGGCTCCAACAGCTTATCAAAGATGGGCTGGTAGATGCCGTGGCTATGGATATCAAGGCACCTTTAAACCGCTATCCAGAGGTGACCGGAGTGGCCGTTGATACCGGAAAAATCGAGGAAAGCATCAGGATTATTAGAAATTCCGGGCTTAACTATATTTTTAGAACAACGGTGGTGCCGGGAATTCATCAGGAAAAAGATCTGCTGGCCATTGGAGACTGGTTAAAAGGAGCCCGGGTTTTTCAGCTTCAACAATTTTTCCCGCAGAAGACAATTGATCCTGATTATCTTAAAATTAAGCCTTTCCCGCCTGAACAGCTCTTAGCCTGGGCTGAGCTGCTTAAGCCTTTCTTTGAGGAAGTCAGGATAGAAGGTCTTTAATAAGGAGAAGGAAAATGAAAATTCTGGTCAAAAAGATAAATCCAGAGGCCAGGCTGCCGGTTTACAATCACCCGGGTGATGCTGGTCTTGATCTTTTTTCCTGCCAGACCTTGATCATAGGTCCAGGGGAAACAGCCGCTGTCCCAACCGGCCTCGAGCTGGCTATTCCTTTTGGTTATGCCGGCCTGGTCTGGGATAAGAGCGGACTGGCTCTTCAGGGAATTCACCGTTTAGCTGGAGTGGTTGATGCCGGCTACCGGGGAGAAGTCAAAATAGTTCTGACCAATCTCAGCCAGAAGCCCTTTGTTATTACCAGCGGAATGAAAATTGCCCAGCTGCTTATCCAGCCGGTTGAAATCCCTGAGCCGGTAGAAGTTGAAGCCCTTGATGAGACTAGGCGCGGAGAGGCGGGCTTCGGCTCAACCGGCCTTTTTTAATTATTCTAAATTCGAGGTTAATTCAAAACTTACTGGTATTTACCCATAATATAGTTTTGAAGATGCTCGATCGTCACTTTCTGGGTAGAAATGATTGACTTGACCACATCGCCAATCGAAACTACGCCAGTAAGCTTCCCGTTCTCCATAACTGGCAAGTGACGGATCCTTTTTTCGGTCATCAGAGCCATGCATTCTTCGGCCGTGGCTTCAGGTCCAACGTAATAAATCTCAGTTGACATGATGTCTTTAACGGGTGTCTCGAGCGAGGACTTACCTTTGAGCATGACCTTGCGGGCATAATCTCTTTCAGAGATAATTCCCGCTACCTGCCCGTTCTTGACCACAATCAGCGCCCCGATGTCTTTATCAGCCATAATCTTAAGCGCCTCATAAACTGTGGCCTCGGGGGAAATTGTCCAGACCTCGTGCCCCTTTTCCTCCAGCATTTGCTTAACAGTGATCATTCTCCCTCCTCAAAAGAATAGCTTGCCTTATGTAACTTATTCATCTAACCAGAGCTACTGCTTGGCCCCTGGTGATTACTCCTACTACCTAATTTTTATAATCAAATTTTTGTCCCCTGTCAAATAACGGTACCGGATCGGGGCAATAAAAGAAGTGGCCAGGGAGATATTAGTCAAAGTAAAGCGAGATAGAACATAATCAGTCGAAATAACCGGTCAGATCATCCCGGTTGAGTTTTTGCTCCAGAGCTACTCTGGCCACTGCCCGGGCGACACAGCGGTGCAGCCCTTTGTCCAAGGGGTCAGGCACAATTTCGCTTACTGGTGCATAATCAGCTATGGCTCCGGCTGCGGCAATCAACATTTCCCTGGTAATCTTAGAGACATTGGCATCTACCGCTCCTCTGAAAATTCCCGGAAAGCCAAGGACATTATTAATGGTTTTGCCGTCGGCTGCGAAAATTGCACCCGCCTCGAGAGCCTGCTCCGGCTCAATTTCTGGATTTGGATTGGACAGGGCGAGAATGATCTGCCCTTTTTTGACCATCTCCTTTTTTATTAAACCGGGAGCACCGGTCGTGGCTACAATGACCTGGCTCCTGGCCATGATTTCATTCAGATCAGAAGCCAGCCCGCCAGCCTCTTTTAACCTTTGACTGGCTTCAGGATTGATGTCAGCTCCGCGAACCGCCTTATTGAGATAAAACATCAGCATTTTAGAGATAGCCAGCCCGGCGGCCCCCAGGCCGATAACGCCAATCTCACACCGGGTCAGGTCACAGCCAAGCTGACGGGAAATATTCATTAAAGCTGCTGTGACCACACAGGCTGTCCCGTGCTGATCATCATGCATGACCGGAATTTGAAGCTTCTTCTGGATGTTTTCTTCGATATAAAAGCAGCGTGGAGCCGAAATGTCTTCCAGTTGAATAGCACTGAAGGTCGGGGCAATGTTGACTACACTTTCCACAATTTTATCCGGGTCTTTGGTATTCATCAGAACTGGCATGGCAGACAGCCCGGTCAGAGTCTCCATCAGGCTGGCTTTGCCTTCCATGACCGGCATGGCAGCCAACGGCCCGATATCCCCCAGGCCAAGAACAGCACTGCCGTCAGTTACTATAGCGACTAAATGCCTGATAGCCGTATAGCGCCGGGCTAAGGCCGGATTATTTTTGATCAACAGACTGACTTCAGCCACGCCGGGAGTATAGACTTTCCTGAGCACGCTGATGTTGTTAATTTCATAACGGCTGCGAATAGCAATTTTTCCGCCCTGGTGCATTTCCAGCACCTCATCCCTGACTTCTAAAAGTTCCGCGGACGGATAAGCCCGGACAGCTTTGACTATCCTTTCGAGATGATCCTCATCGTCGGCAAAAATGGTGATGTCTCTTACCATGAAATTCATTCCCATGTGGATGGTTTTTATTTCACCCACATAGGCATTTTCCGAGCCTAAAATACTTAACAGGCCGCCAAGGACTCCTGGTTTCTGCCGAAGCCGGCACCTTAAAGTCCGGACTAACTTGTCTTCCCACCACATAGGTAATTCTCCTTTTTCCCTGTCCTTCTAAATTTAGCTCTTGAATTATATAACTTAAAGCAGCTGGAGGTAAGAAGGCTGCCTAAGTTTTTGGCTCTGACCGGTCTTTGTTCCGGCTGAACTCATAGTAAAAAATGGGAGTAACCAGAAAAATAAAAAAGGCAGAGGTAGTCAGGCCGCCCAGAGTGGCTAAAGCCAGGCTTGACCAGATTTGCCTCTGACCGGTATCAAGCTGAATTAAAAGCATGGGTAACAGGCCCAGGAGAGTGGTGGAGGTCGTCATGAAAACCGGCCTGATCCTTTCCTGGCTACCCTTGACGACAGAATCAACCAGCCCCAGGCCAGAGTTTTTCCTGGTGAGGTTCATGTGGTCAACGAGAATGATCGAATTGTTGATCACAATTCCAGCTAAAAGAATGACACCTATATAAGCGGAAGAATCAAAAGGATAGCCGGCAATGACAAAGGCCAGAAAAACACCGACTAAAGACAGCGGAACTGACAGCATGATGATAAAGGGCTGAATGAATGATTCATAGAGAGAAGCCAGAATGATAAAAATGATAATGAGGGCGGCGATGATTCCGAACTTCAGCTGAGCTTTTTCACTGCTGGTCATCATATAGCCATATTCCATAGTAGCTGAGAAACCAGGCGGCAGGCTGAGCGAGGAATAGATAGCCTTCCGGTAATTTTCAGCAGCCTTGTAAGGTCCCTTAAATTCCCACATGACTATCATCTGAAATTGCTGATTTTCCCGGTAAATTGAACCCGGTATTTCTTTCTCTTCGACTGTAACCAGATCTTTTAGTCTGAGATGCTGGCCGGAAACGGTGACCAGCTCGGCCTCCTGCAGGGTCATCAAGTCCATATTCTCGGCTTCAGGAAATTTAAGGTCGATTGATCTTTCTTGATCGTTAATAATTGCCTGCAAAGGCACGCCAAATGTTCCGGCCAGTAAACTCTGCAGCTGGAAGGAAAGATAATTCGGGTCCAGGTCGTAGCGGGCCAGAGCGGGCTGGTTTAACCTTAAGACATATTCAGTGGAGGAGGTATCTCCCCAGTAATACCGGCCGGTGATAGCTTTGATGTCTCCTATCCGGGGATTTTTTCTTAATCTGGTTTCCAGATCGGCGGCAATATCCTGCAGTTTTTTCAAATTATAGCCATAAAAATTGATAACCGAATCATAAAAGCGCCCGGCACTCATCGATGAACTATAACCCTGGGGATCAAAACCATAGACACCGACGCTGACCCCGGCAAAATTAGTCGCCAGACGAATTAGCTCATCTTTAAGGATATAAGGATGGGCTGAAAACTCAACTTCCGCTGGAAAAGTTATATTGAGGTAAGCTCTCTCCCTGGTGACCTGGGTGTTTATGGTTTTTTCACAGGGGTAGGCTAAAGCTTTATCTTCGAAGCTTTTAATTAGATCGTCAGTTGCTTCGAGGCGCGTTCCGGTGGGTGTAGCCACATAAACAGTCAGCCTGTCTTTCGAATACCAGCGAAAAAACTCTCCGATGACCACATTTTTTTTGAACAGGCGATAACTACCAAAAGTTATCAAACCGACGATTAGAATTATTTCTACTGGATGTTTGAGGCAGAAGTGCAGGACTTTGTCCACACTTAGCCTGCCCGGTTTAGCTGGTCTTTTCTTTCTGACAAAAAGGAGTTTAGGACTGAGGGCCGGAATCAGAGAAAAGGACACCAGGAGTGAAGTCAGGAGGGCGATAGCCATGACGATGCCCAGGGGGAGATAATAGATGCGCAAGCGGCCCTGGAAAAAAGGAAAGCAAAAGAAAACTCCTATGGTGGTTAGGGTCGAAGCCAGAACCGGTGTGAATACCTCCCGGGCCCCGCGGGTCGCGGCCTCCACCGGCTCCAGGCCTGATTCACGCAGCCTGAGAATGTTTTCAAAGACGACGATGGCATTATCAACGAACATGCCAAAACCCAGAGCCAGAGCCCCCAGGGTTAACATGTTCATGGAAATCTTAAAGAGATAAATAAAATTGAAAGAAATGATAGTCGAAAAGGCCACCGACGACAGAATCAGAAGAGAGGGCAGCAGGCGGCGGATGACGACAAAGATCATCAGAAAAATCAGAGCGGTAATGGTGACAATTAAAAGATAAAGGTTATTTAGATTCTTTTGAATTTCCTCACTTTCATCATCTACCACCCTGAAAATCAGATCAGAAGGCAGGTTACTTTTGACGGCTTCCAGCCGGTTCTTGACTTCCTTAGCCACCTGAAGGGTATTTTTCCCTTTTTCCTTCAGAACCTGGAGCATAATTGTCGGCTGGCCGTTGATCCGGTTTAGATAATAGATATCTGCATATTCCAGCCTAACCTCAGCCACATCCTTGATTCGAATTGGGACCCCGCCCAGCTGAGTAATCACTAACTCTTCGAGGCCTTTAATATCTCTGGGGGCAATGGCCACCCGCAACAGGTATTCTTCCTGGCCCTTTCGAATCCGGGCTGATGGATAAACAGTCAAAACTCGCCTCAGAGCTGTAGATATCAGGTAAGGATGAAGACCGAGATCTTTGAGCTTTTTCTGGTCAAGAGTAATTCTGACATTAAGATCAGATCCGCCGCTGACTTCGACTTTAGAAACACCGCTGATTGAACCCAGGCCGTTTTCCAGTTTATCTTTGACCAGTTCTCTTAAAGTTTGAAGAGGATAATTACCCGAAATGGTGTAAGTCAGGAAAGGCCGGACTCTGAAATCCTCCGGGACGTAGGGCACAACTATGGGCTTGACCCCATAAGGCAACTCGGGCAAGGTCCGGCCTAAGGCTTCTCTTAAAGCCAGATTAGCCATCTCCAGATCAGTTTTTGGCTGAAACTCAACCGTCAGACTGGCTGTGCCTATCTCAGAAGTCGAGGTCAATTTTCGCACCCCTTTGACCGACAGAACTGCTTCTTCCAGCAGGGAAGTGACCTGAGTCTGGACAACTTCGGGCGAGGTGCCAGGCCAGCTGGCCGTAACCTCCACCTGAGGAAAATCTTCCTGCGGAGCCAGTTCTAATTGAATATGGAAAAGAGAATAGAGGCCGAGAGCTAATAGTGATAAATAGATCATCAGGGTGGCAACCGGGCGGTCAATAAAGAATTTCATGGTCTCTAATTATCTAATCAAATCAGGCCTGATTCAGGCCCGAGCGCTTTTTCTCCGTAAAATGATGTCTTCCACATATTCATAGAGAGCCGGGATTAGGACCAGGGTCAGAAAGAGGGATGAGGTTAAACCGCCGACCACGGCGATGGCCAGCGGCTGAAGCAGTTCTGCTCCCCGGCCCAAGCCCAGAGCCATAGGAATAAGACCCATGATGGTGCTCAGTGACGACATCATAATTGGCCTCAACCGGACCTGGCTCCCTTCGACCACCGCTGACCGTAAATCCTTGCCCTGGCGGCGCAGCTGGTTAATATAATCAATCTCAACGATGGCATTATCAATGACAATACCGATCAGGACAATGACCCCGATGATGGAGATAGCATTGATACTCTGCCCGGTCAGAAACAGCAGGAGAATTGTGCCGATTATTCCCATCGGGACAGTAGCCATAATCAAGAGCGGGTGGAGGAGAGACTCAAATTGAGCGGCCATGATCATATAAATGAGGATCATGGACATGATGAAGGCCAGCAGGAGCGACCGGAAGCTGGTCTGCATCTCTTCTCTTTCCCCGCCAAAAATGATGCGGTAATCAGCCGGCAAATTCAGGCCAGCTATAGTTCGTTGAATAGCCGGGATAGCCTGACTGAGTCTTATACCGTGTAGATTAGCCGTAATAATGATTTCCCTTTCCTGATTTTCCCGCCTGATCTCGTTTGGACCGGCTACCGGCTCATAACTGACCAGTTCTCTGATGGGAATCAGCGAATTCTTGTAAGGGAAAAAGGAATTCAATATTTGCTCGATATTCTGGCGGGAATTACTTTCCAGAACTACTCTGACATCATATTTTTTTTCAAGTTCGCGGTACCGGGTGGCCACCTGGCCTCTAATAGCTTCAACTAAGTAGCTGGCTACTTCCCCTGGTGACAGGTCAGGGTATTTTTCCAGGTTATCTTTATTGATCCTGATTAAGAGCTGAGGCTTGCCCTGCTGAAGGTTGGGATTAACGTCAACCACCCCTGGCAGCTGCCTGAGCTGCCCGGCAAAAGCAAGAGCTATATTTCTGAGCTGGTCCAGATTCTGTCCCTTAACTTTCAGGTTAATTTCATTTGAGCCCAAATCCAAAAATTCCCCGAGGGTCGTCTGCTCCCGGCTAACCGAGTATTTGATTTCAGGCAGTCTGGCCAGATAGTCTCTGGCTTCAGCCATCATTTTATTCAGTTGACGGCCGTCTTTTAATTCAACTGAAATTTCGGCTGAGTTAACTGATAAATCAGGCCGCGAAGATTCCCCGGCTGAAACCAGGCCGACCTGAGAAAAGACCCGGTTAATGCCTGGCCTGTCTCTTAGCCAGTTTTCCAGGCCAGCCACGATCTCTTCGGTTTGACTGAATGAATACTCAACCGGTGTCTGAAGGCTTAGATGATAGGTCGAAGTCTTAAGCGGAGGCATTAGTTCCCGCGGCAGGAACCAGCCCAGGCCGAAGATCAGAAGAAAAACCAGAACGGTCAGATAAAAGGTCTGACTTTTATGATTAAGGCTCCAGAGAAGAGTCTGTAAATGCCCCTTGGTAAACCGGCTGTAAAGACGGTTAAACCAGCGGAAAACAATAGCCAGCAGGGGTTTAAAAGGAAGAGCAATCAACTTGCCCAGGCCAATGAGGGCTTTAGATAGCAGGCTGAAAATGAGCTTGAAAATGAAAATCAGCAGGTTGGTTAAGTTATAGATAACGGATTTAAAACCAGCCCAGAGCCAGAAAAAGGGGTTTCCCTGGCCCAGTCCAAGCCTGAATTTCTTAAAAGAGATAAACCGGAAGCTGGGCAGCCCCCGGCCGGTTCCCGGGCGCCCATAGGTTCTTGAAGTCAGCATGGGCAGAAGGGTAACCGAGACGAGAAGAGCCGAGAGCAGGGTATAAGTAACGGTCAAGGCTGTATCTTTGAAAAGCTGGCCGGCTACCCCCTGAACATATATGACCGGCAGAAAAACCACAATGGTGGTCAGAGCCGAAGCGGTGATAGCATTAATGACTTCATTTGTCCCGCGCTCAGCCGATACTTTCAGGGAATCTCCCAGCTGATGATGGCGGTAGATATTTTCCGAGACGACCACGGCCGTGTCGTCGAGCATGCCCACCCCCAGGGCCAGCCCGCCAAGAGACATCAGATTCAGGTTGATATTCTCGAGAAAAAGAAGATTAAAAGTGCCGATAATCGAGATCGGAATAACCGTGTCAATGATCAGAGGCGATTTCCACTGCTGCAGAAAGAGGAGTAAAGTCAGGAAAGCCAGAATGGCTCCTTCGATAATCTCTTCAATCGTGGTATTAATTGCTTCCCGGATATAGCCAGCCTGTTCTGAAATTACAGCTAAATTGATGTCCGGGTTCTCCTGCCTGATCTGATCAATGACTTCTCTGGCCTTACTGCTTACCTCAACGGTATTGGCTCCGTATTCCTTTCTGACGAGCAGGCCGATACTCTCCTGTCCATTCAGCCGGGTCAATCCTTCGCGCTCTTTGATGGTATCTATTACTTCGCCAATGTGCTTTAAAAGGATGACTCCACCATCGGAGGTAAATTTAACCGGAATATTTTCTATTTCTTTAACCTGTTGAAATTCTCCAGCTACCCGCAACGAATAAACAAATTTACCCTTTCTGATATTTCCACCATGAAGGCTGAAGTTAAAGGCCGAGATCTTGTTGCCGACCTCTTCAATTTTTAAGCCGTAGTTGGCTAGTTTCTCGGGATCGATTTCGACCTGAATTTCTCTTTCCACTCCGCCGGTAATTTCAACTTCGGCCAGGCCTTCAACCTGTTCCAGCCTGGGTTTGATTAATTCTTCGGCCAGCTCTTTTAAATCCAGCAATTTCTGCTCCCCGGTCAGAGCCAGGGTCATAATAGGCTGGCTTTGAGGATCAAGAGCAATAATCACCGGTTTATCACAGCCTTCAGGTAGCGAATCTTTGGCTGAATCCAGTCTTTCCCGGGTATGAAGGAGGGCGAAATCCATATTAGTTCCCCAGGAAAATTCAATAGAGATAAAAGAATAGCCTTCTTTGGAGATAGACTCGACCCGCCGCAAGCCTGGAATCCGGCTAACTGAAGTTTCGAGAGGCATGGTAACCAGAGCTTCAACTTCCTCCGGGGCAACGCCCGGATATTGAGTCACCACTGATAGCCGCGGGTAACTGATGGCTGGCAAAAGATCAACACTTAATTGACTGAAAGAAACAATACCCAGCAGGACAATAGCCAGGTAAAACATGAAGACAAAAACTGGCCGGTCAATCGAAAACTTAGCCAGACTCATCTGCTCTTCTCCTGGCCCCCTTATTCAACAATTCTCACCGCTGAATCATGGGCCAGAGTCAGATGGCCTTCCACAATGACCGGTTCACCTTCTTTGACCCCATCGAGGACTTCTACATATTCTTCATTTTCCTGACCAGTTTGAATATATCGCCATTTAGCCAGGCCATTTTCAATGACAAAAACCAGCGGCCGGCCACCGCGGACCAGGACTGCTGCTTGAGGTACCAGCAGGCGCCTGGGGAAGATTTCGGTGACAATCTCTATTTCGGCATGCATGCCGGGCTTAATTTCTTCGGCTGGATTGTTCAATCCGATAAAAACACTGCAGGTTTTATCTTCTTTATTTATAATGGGGCTGACGGCTACTACCTCTCCTTTGAAAACCCGACCGGGAAAAGCACTAAAGCGGATGTCGGCTTCCCGGCCGACTTTAATCTTGCTGACTTCCGTTTCCAGTACCTTGGCGGCAATTTTTAACTGGCTGACATCGACCAGGGTAAATAGTTCGCGGCCGGTATCAATTGTCTCTCCCGGGGCGACCTTGATTCCGGTAATTATTCCAGCAAAGGGCGCCGTTATTCTGGTCTTTTCCAGTTCAAGGCGGGCGATTTTGGCATTGACCTCGGCCTGAGTCAGGCCTTTGGAGGAAGCAATAATTTCATCCCGCTTGAGTCCGCTGCCAATTTGAGCCAGTTCATAATCCAGGCGGGCCCTTTCAAACTGGGCCTGAGAAATCAGACCGTCCCGGTAAGCCTGGTCGGCTTTTTTGAAGGCTTCTTCAGCTTTTTTAAGGTCGGTATTATCTTCGGTCTTAGGTGCGGTCAAGCCTGGTTCCTGAAATAGCCGGTCAAGCAAAAGTTCGGATAGAGCTTTCAGTCTGGCTGCTTCGTTCTCTTCAAGCCTGAGCCGGTAGGAGGTGTCATCCAGCTCGGCTAATAACTCGCCCTGACGAACATGCTTTCCTTCCTGAACGTGGAGTTTTTTCAAAATTCCGCTGACTTCGGCTTTGAGGATCACATTTTTTTCGGTATAGACTTCACCTGGTGACTTAATCCTTTTTTCCAGATCCTTGATTTCAGCCATGGCAACCTTTACCGGGATCGGTGCAACTGCCTGGCTTTCATTGGCCGCAGCCGAAGCTGGCTGGCCTCCAGCCTCTGAAGATTTTTCGGCCGGTTTCTTTTGGCTCAGCCAGTAGCCACCGGCGGCCAGAACAATGACAATTATGACCGCAAAAGTCATTAAAAGGGTCTTGCGATGTTGAACCATTTTACCCGCCTTAGCTTTTATCTCCTGCTTACAGTTTATATAATATAACGACGGGAAAAATCAAAATATTTATCAACCGGTCTGAAAAAATTGAATTTTCTCCAGCCAGCCGCCGTTTATTTTTTGATTTTCTAAAGACTTTTTGACTGCTAAAAGTTATAATAAGAGCCGCAGTGACGACTGTCGAAAACTTATAAGCCAGGCTTGGGGAATCTGAAGACGACCCAGGTCAAGCCGGAAGTTGATCGTGGCTGCATCGGTTTTGTTTTATTTATAGTTTTAATAATAAACGCTAGCCATGAGGCTCTTTTTCTCCAGGGTACAGGCGGTGGAAAAAATAAAAAAGCAAGTGAGGAGATCGATGAAAATAAAAACTTTGAAGATAATCAGTAGTGTGGTTCTGGCCCTGACCGCGGTCTTAGCCTTAACGGTCGTGAAGGACTTAAAAGAGAAGAATGTCCCTGGCAGACTGAATCCTGATCATTATGGCTTGAAGAAAATACAGGCTGCCAGGCCCAAAATAGAGCTGGCTGGACTGTCTCTGCCCTTCGTGGCCAATGAAGGACAATGGAGAAGCCAGATAAAATATCAAGCCGGACTTTTTTCCGGCAAATTTTTGGTGACAGACCAGGAGCTGGTTTATTCGTTGACTTTAGTTAACCAGGAAAATGATAAGGAGCTGGCCATTGAAGCTGAGAGGTCAGTTAACCCGGTTTCTTCAGAGCCAGAAATGACGGAAAGTAGAACCAGAGGTAACCAGCGTCCCGTTTTTTTCCGGGAAAGTTTTTTAACCGCTGATGGCTGGCCGGCTACTTTTTCTCCTTGCGGCCAGGAAGAAGCTCCCAGCCGCCTATCCTATTTTGAGGGCAATAATCCTCGGAATTGGAAAAGGGGTTTGGCCGGTTATAACAGCCTGTCACTGGGGTCCATTTACCCAGGAATTGAGGTCAGGCTAAAAGCTTCAGGCCAGAATGTCGAAAAACTTTTCTATCTGCAACCCGGGGCCAGAGCCGAGGAGATAAGAGTCAGGGTGGACGGAGTTGATTCCCTCCAGGTTAACCAGGCCGGGGAATTGATTCTCTCTACCGGTCAGGGGGAGCTGGCCATGATGAAGCCGGCCGGTTTTCAGGAAGAAAATGGACAGCAAACCAGAGTTGAAGTGGCCTACGAACTAAAGGGCCAGAATGAATATGGATTTAAAATAAACGGTTCATATAATCCGGACATGGCCTTGGTCATAGATCCGGCTTTGAGCATCCTGTCAGCGGCAACTTATCTTGGCGGGACCGGCAATGACCGGGGCTTCTGCCTGGCTGTTGATAGCACTGGCCGTGTCTATGTGGCTGGCTATACGCTGTCTTCATCGGGAGATTTCCCGGTGACTGACGGCGCTTATGATCGTACCTCTCATGGCGAATATGATCTTTTTGTCTCTAAATTTTCTTCTGATTTGAAAACTCTTGAGGCTTCCACTTACCTTGGAGGCCTGGGAACTGATTATCTTTATTCTCTGGTTCTGGATAGCAATAGCAATGTCTATTTAGCTGGAGTGACCAGCTCGAGCGACTTTCCCATCATCCCTGGTGCTTATCAAGGCTTTTATCAGGGCGGAGATTATGATGCCTTTGTGGCCAAGCTCGCACCTGATTTAAGCAGTTTATTAGCTTCTACTTATCTTGGCGGGAGTGGAACAGATTACGGGGCTTCTTTACTGCTGGACAGTTCTCTCAACATTTATCTAACCGGGACTACCAGCTCGGCTGATTTTCCAGTGACAGCTGGAACTTATAACCAGACTTATCAAGGTGGATATGATGCTTATGTAGCCAAGCTGTCTAACTCCTTAGAGGCCCTGTTAGCTTCAACTTTTGTCGGTGGAAGCGACTATGAAATCGGTTCGGCTCTGGCTCTGGGCGGCCCTTACCTTATCCCCGGCTCAATTCAAACCACGGCTACCAGCCAGCTCACCACCGGTTCAGAAGTAAGGAAAAAGGTGTCTGACCGAGAGTCAGATGACAAGTCGTCAATCAAAAAACAAGCTAACACCAGGAGCGTCATTTATAACTCTTCTCTTAAAAAGAATCACGGACTCACCCAGCTGCCAGCCGGCAATGGCTATGAATATACCATCTATGTCGCTGGCCGGACCAGGTCCGGCGATTTCCCGGTGACCGGCGGGGCTTACAGCCAGGTTGCTAATGGTGGTTATGACGGGTTTGTTTTCCGGATCAGCGCTGATTTGACCGAGCTTTATGCTTCGACTTATATAGGCGGCAGCGGAGACGATTTTATCTATGCCCTGGCACCTGATCATCAGGGAAATGTTTTTGTAGCTGGATATACAGCCTCGACCGATTATCCGGTCTTAACTGGTGCTTATTCAACCTCTTTAAAAGGCAGCTACGACCTTCTTATTTCGAAGCTATCTGGCTCCTTAGATTATCTGTTGTCTTCCACCTACCTGGGCGGTGCGGATGAAGATTATTGCCGCTCAATAGCGGTGGATCCTTATGATAATGTCTATCTGACCGGCTGGACCAGATCAGATGATTTCCCGGTAGTTAGTGGATCCTACGACACCACAACTGGCGGCAGTCTGGATGCCATCCTCAGTAAAATCTCGGCCAATCTTCAGGTGCTATTAGCTTCAACTTATTTAGGCGGAGCAGGTGATGATCTGGGTTATGCCCTGGCTGTTGATAGCAGCGGGAATGTTTATGTGACTGGCTATACTTCTTCTTCGGCCTTTCCGGTAACCGATGAAACCTATGATGACAGCTTGAGCGGGACAGATGTTTTTGTGGCCAAGTTTGGGGCAGCCAATCAATATTTGATGACCGTTAGCGTTAGCGGGCAGGGACAGGTAGTCAGTACTGATGGCGGTATAGATTCCAGCCTGGATAACTCTCAGGTCTACGATGCGGGGGAGAAAGTTACCCTGGTGGCTACACCAGCTACCGGTTATCTTTTCGGCGGCTGGGGCGGCGATATTTACAGTACCGCTACCTCGGTGACGGTGACGATGGACTCAGATAAAACTATTACGGCTAAGTTTGCACCCGAGGGAGTCAGTTATACCCTGACTATTTTGAAATCTGGTTCAGGCAATGGCACGGTTACCAGTGATGATGAGGCGATTGATTGCGGAACGGTTTGCAGTCAGACTTACACCTCTGGTACCCTGATCAAGTTGACAGCTAAGCCCGATGAGAATTCGGGTTTTGAGGGCTGGAGTGGAGATATCTCAGCTACCACGGCGACTGTTCCGGTCATTATCAATGGAAATATGACCGTCATGGCGGTCTTTGGCCCGCCGCCGCTGCCTGATCTGACCGGGACCTGGCATGATCTTAAAATAACTAAATTTTTGGGCCGGACAACCATTCTTACCGGCTTTTTCGACTTAAATAATATTGGACAGGCTGCCGCTGCCTCCGGTTATTCAATTGCCTATTATTTGAGTTCCGACGGGACGAGTCTTGATCTACCTTTGAATACCAGAGGCATCAGTCTGCCCTTGCTGGCTGAAAGCAGCCGGCAGCTGATGTTCACCCGCTATGTGGAGGGCAGTGTGAATGTTTCAGGAAAGTATTTAGTAGCGGTTATTGATCCAGACAATAAACTGGCCGAAGAAAATAAGACGAATAACCGGGTAATCTATGGTCCGCTACCCTGAGGACTAGTTTGAAACGGATATAAGGCTGGAGGCAAGAATGAAAATAAAACAGCTGGTGATAGCCCTGCTGGCCCTGTCAGTGCTGGCTTCTGCTCAGGAAGATAACCGGAAATTTTCCTTTGCCCTAAGAGGAAGTTATTTTATCCCTCATTCCAAGACGTTCAATAATGAATTAAGACCGGTGATCAATAATGACCTGAAGGCTCTGGAAGCTTATCTCAAAGATTTTGGTCTGACTAATTATTTAGGTGAAATGAGCAAGATGAGCGGGGCGGTGAATTTTGGCGGAGAATTTGAAGTTCGGGCCAGTGAACAGGTTGGCCTGGCTCTCGGAGTTGATTATGCTTTCAGGACTCTGACTGCTTCTTTAGATTCGGGGGGGACAGTCGAGTCAGTAACCTATGGCGTAACTGAGACCGGGAAAATCGGCCTGTCTGTCCTGCCCATCACGGTTACAGTCAGAATTAATCTGCCCTTTTCGGTCATTAAGGCTTATATGGGAGGCGGTCTGGGTTATTATTTCGCCCGTTATACGGAAAAAGAGTCCTGGACTTGGACCCAGGGTGAGGACACCGTTGATACTGGTTCAAGAAAAACAGTAGCTACCGGCGATGCTGTCCTGCCCCATGCTGAAGTCGGAGCAGAATACAGGTTATCAAGTAAGGTTTCGCTGGCTGCTATCATTAGATGTCCTTTTGGTTCAATCAGCTCTTTTAAGATCAAAAAAGCACCTGAAGACCCGGCAGCTGTTGGCCAGAAATTAACCTTCACCGATAGCACCGGTGCCCAGCAGGATTTTAAATGGGAACTCACCGGACCTGTTCTGGGAGTAAATTTGAAAATAAAATTTTAAGAGGATCAGAACCAGAAAAGGGCTAAGTTGCTTCCGCTCAATGATTTTCTGGGTGGCTTGACAAAATATTATTTATGTTGACCCTGGGCCTCGAATCATGCTATAAGGTGGTCAGAGAATAGTCTCATCAAGGGCTAATCAACCGGGCAAGGAGGCATGATGCCAGCAGCCGGAAAAAAGGGCTTATCAGGCAAGCAGCTGGAAACGGTTATAGCCCTGATTATCATTTTAGTCATTCTGGGTGCCGGCTTTTTCGTCCATTATAAATTCATTTTGCTTAATTTCTTTTTCCTGCCGGTAATTTTCTCCGGTTATTACCTCGGCCGGAAACGGGCCCTGCTGATTTCGATTACCTGTATTTTGCTCGAAACTTTATATCTGGTTTTTTCTTATGAAGTCATCGGGGTCAAATTTCTCTTAAGCCAGGATGATTTATTTTTTCTGATTTCCTGGGCTGTCTTTCTTATTTTGACGGCCTGGATCGTTGGCACCCTGAGTGAAAAAACAGAACGGGAAGTTTTAAATTTAAAGAGGGCCTACCTGGGTATTCTGGCCATTGTTCTTAAATATTTAGAAGTTGGCGAGGAAGGAAAGTCACGGGCCGAAAAGATAGCAGATTTAGCCGGTAAAATTGCGGAGGCCCTGAATTTGAGCAAAGCCGAGGTGGAGAATATAAAATCAGCAGCTTTATTGAGCGACATTCAAGAGCTTCAAAATTTTCTGCCGCTTTTCAGTCAGACTTCCCGATTAATGAACGAAGAGAACTTCGTTCAAAATAATCTGACTGACCGGGAAAAAATCATGCTCAAGACAGCAGCCCTTATTCTGGATGAGGTTCAACCCGTCCTTCAGACTTATTTCGTCCATTACCGCCAGAAAGCTAATGAACTGGAAAAAAGCCTGGCAGTCATTCCTCTGGGGGCTTCAATTATAGCTGCGGCCGAGCTTTATCTCAAACTCAGCCAGCAGGGTAAAGTTAGAATCGGGCCGGAAGAAATCTCTTCGCTGGAAGACATCCGGCGCCTGCGGGGAACTTATTTCCCGGAAAAAGTGGTTGATACTTTATTTCTGGTTGCTTATTGATCTTCCCGGCAACCACTCAACCAGGGCTACAAGCGGAAAAGATAAGAAAGTTTAAGAGTAAAAGAGTGTCCCTGTTCAGTCTCTAAGAATTCTTTTCTCTGGCTTTTTTTGAAGCTGAGTTGAACAATATTCCCTGCCCCAAAATAGTAGCCAACCAGAAAATCAAAATTATATTGATCCTCTCTGGTCTCGCCGAGAAGCCTGGTGGTTAAGAAGAGTTCTCTGGTCAGCTGATAATGAATAGAGGCTTCGTAAGTTAAACCCTCGAAAACAATTTCACCGGTTGAGGATATCTTCTGACTTATCCAATCAGCCCCGGCCGACAGCTCGAGGTTGCTGCGCGGTCTTAAAGACACAGAGCTTTCCAGGGTAAACTCGGTGCCGGGGTTGATGGCAGTGAATTCATCATTATAGATGCCTCTTTTTTCCCAGCCGGCTTCCAGGTCAATTTCTTTCAGAAATCCGCCACGTTCCCAGCCAAAATCAAAATGTCCACCATAATTTTTTAAAAAGCTGCCATTCCAGACCAGCTCTTCTGAGGGCGTTAATAACTGATACTGATTTTTGCCGGTGAAAAAACCATAATGAAAATCAATCCGGTTAAACAAATTCCAGAACATCATCAATTCAACCCGGTCAGCCACCTTCTGTCCATGGGAATCCTGGCTGAGCGTCCCGGTTAGATCCCAGCTGACTCTCTGAACGGTTCCCCGGTTGAACCTCCAGGCATAACCTACCATCGAATGCCAGGACTGAAAATCGACCCGGTCCAGGTAGCCTGCTTGCAGATTAACTTTGTCTTCTATTCTTTCGAAGCCCAGATTCAGTTGCAGGCCGGCATCAGGTTCACGGTTAAACTGAACTAAGTGAAGCCCGTTACGGTCATTTCCTCCCTGGGAGTTAAAAGAAAAAACATGAGCGCCGCGCAAATAATAAATATCTTTGAAATTGAAGCTATAATCAGTGGCCAGATTGTGATTGGTACTGGTCTCGCCGCCGGCACCTGTATAATAGATACCTATTTGAGAATTTTTGAAAATATCTTTGGTAATTCTAACCACCCCAAATTCTGAAGTGCCGTACTCTTCCTTATTTAAGGCTCCCAGCAGGCCAAAAGAATAGCCACCGGTTTTGCCCGAAATTTTAGCGGCCAGTCTTGGATCGCTGATCCGCCGCGAATAGAAAAGCCTGGCCTCAGTTGACAGGTCATATCCGTTTTCTGTGGCCAGACGGAAATACTGGCTGCCTTCATTGAAGAAAGGCCGCCTTTCGCTGAAGTATCTTTCATAAGGGGAAAGCTGGTAAATGAATGGATCGGATTCGACCTGGCTGAAATCAGGGCTGGCGGTCACATCCAGGTAAAGATTCGGCTTTATCCCGTATTTAAGATCAGCTCCAACTGCCAGCTTATCATCTTTTTCGCCAGCCCAGCGAGTCGAACGGACACCGGCATAGGGGAAGATTTCAAGGTTATGCCCTGATTTTATCCCGGCAAGCCCCTGGAGATCGGCCATTTGCTGCAGCTGGGGTAAATCGCGGCTGACTGCCGTCCAGTAATCGGTCTCATTTAGCCGGTGAACATAACGCCTGAAATTGATTCCCCAGACTTGTTCCGGAGCCGAAGAGAAACGCAGGGATTTGAAGGGAATGGCCATCTCCGCTGACCAGCCATCGTCATTAATCCTGGCTTCAGATTTCCAGATAGTTTCAACCGAGTTTTCCTGGACTCCTTTTGGATTAAGGGTAAAGCTGATACTGGTCCGGCCGTCATGGTAAGTGTCAAGTATGACGGTAATAGAATCATTGTTTTCAAATTCATTGCGGGGGGTTAGCTCAGCCCAGATTTTTTCTGGCCTGGAATCTTTCAGTTTAAAACCGAAGTAAATATATCGGTCATCATAACCTGCCCAGACCAGTGTTTCTTCTGAGGCTGGAGCTCCGTTAACCGGGTCATACTGAACAAAATCACCAACCGGCTGAATAGCCTGCCAGGCCTCATCATTGAGCCAGCCGTCAATTTTTGGAGGCTGAGCTAATCTCTGGACGCTCAGGACCTTGCTTTTTTCCTGAGCTGGAGACAGGAGAGGAACTAAAAGTATAATTCCCGCCAGGCCAAAGACTGTAAGGAAGATTTTAAGATAATAGAATCTGTTATCATGGCTGAAAAACATAAGCTTCTCAATTTCGTCAAAAATATTAGATTTTGGTAAACCCTTTTGTATTTTATACAAAAGAATTATGAATCAGCAAGGGATTTTTGGATAGAATGAAAAGAATTAGACTGATTGAATTCTGAGGAAACAGGCCGTAACCTTGATAGCTGGAAAACGCGGTCAGGCTGCCTGGCTGCTTGCTCTTCAATTAAATATTTGCCGGGCTAACTAAAAACTGAGGCCGGCCATGATTGAAAAACCGCTGTTTCTGGCTTTGTCAGTCATCTCCAGCCAGCTGGAAGTGTCAGATAGAATGTTATCCAGCCCATAATGATAGCGGGCTTCCAGTGTTACCCTGAAGAGCAGAGGTATTTTTAGATCTACTCCCAGTCCGCCAACGATAGCCAGGGCCGAATCCTTAAAATCACTTTTGATATTTTCGGTATCAGTTTGTCCCCCGGTGGTGATGTCCAGCTTAGCCTTCAATAAAATACCATAGGAAGGACCGCCAAAAGCATAAACTTTAACCGGCCCTAAGGGAATTATATTCAGCCTGACTAAAACAGGGATTTCAATATAGTCCAGCCTGGCTGTACAGGGAGCAAAATAAGCAGTAGGGTCAGCTCCAATTGGTGGAGTTATTAGCATTTCAAAATCCAGGCCGCGCCTCGAATAAAGAACTTCTGGCTGCAGTCCGAGGCGGCCCAGGTTAAAAGTAAAAAAGACACCAAAACTTGCCCCCCGCCGGTAGTCCTGATTGGAAAAGCTATCCGAAGGGCTAAACAATATCTTTGAGTTATTGATTCCACCCTTAATTCCAAAGCCAATCAGGGCTTGAGCTGGCGGGGCCGAAAGCAAGATCAAGGCCAGAGCCAGACAAAAAATGGCTGTTTTTTTCATTTTTACCTCCCCCTGTAACCAAGACCTCTAAACTTTAATAATATTTATTATGGCTGCCTTTTGTCAAATTAAGGGCTCATTCAGGGCTAACCCGTAATCTCCGGTGGCTGGAGGGTTGGAGAGGCCTGCCTCGAGATAGAGTCTAACCAACAGCCAGAATTCAACTTGTCAGATGCTGGAAATTATTATAATTAATATAAAGAAATCTTTAATTTCTGGGAAAGCAGCTTAGATGAATCTGTTTCTGATGGCCGAACTCCTGACTGTCCTGGCTGCCTCTATTCTTGTTATTTTTATCTTCCACCGGTTAAGAATACCAGCCGTAGTTGGCTTTTTGATTACCGGTATAATTCTTGGCCCTGGAGGATTTGGTCTGGTCAAGGACCTTCAAGCGATTAATGCCCTGGCTGAAGTTGGAGTCATGATGCTGCTGTTCACCATCGGTCTTGAGTTTTCGCTGGACAGGCTCCAAAAAATTCAACGGTATTTCTGGCTGGGTGGCAGCCTGCAAGTTCTCCTTACCATCGGCTTGACGGCCGTCCTGAGTATGCTTTTGCGAATAAGGTTGCAGGAAGCGATTCTCGATGGCTTTTTGGTGGCTTTGAGCTCAACTGCCGTCGTCTTGAAAATTCTGGCCGATAAAAATCAGCTTGATTCTCCTCAGGGGCAGGTTTCTTTTGGGATTCTAATTTTTCAGGACATAGCTTTAGTTCCAATGCTGGCTCTGGTCCCGGTTCTGGCTAACCTTCAGACTGTTTCTCTTCTGACCGTGGGCAAACATCTCATTCTAAGTGTGGCGGCCGTGGCGGCTGTTTTCCTGCTGGCCCGAAAGGTTATGCCGGCCTTAATTTCGATGATTGTTGGTACCAGAATAAAGGAAATTTTTCTCCTTTCTTCCTTATTTGCCTGCCTGGGCATGGCTTACCTGACCGCTTCCCTCGGTCTATCTTTAGCCCTGGGTGCCTTTCTGGCTGGTATGATTATATCGGAGTCTTATTATAGCCATCAGGTGGTGTCTGATATCCTTCCTTTCAAGGACGTTTTCAACAGCCTCTTTTTTGTCTCCATAGGCATGCTTCTTGACACTAAGATAGTCTGGAGTCTTCTGGGTCTGGTTCTGGCGGTGGTGGCCGGCATCCTTCTAATTAAGGTCATAACTGTCTTTTTTACAGTCAGGCTGCTCAGCTTTGATCCCAGATCTTCTCTCCTGGCGGCTTTTGGCCTGGCTCAGGTCGGCGAGTTTTCATTCGTTCTGGCCAATGTCGGCCGGGAAAACGGTTTCCTGGCCGGCCAGGGTTTCCAGGTGTTCATTGCTTCTTCAATTTTGACCATCCTGGCTACGCCTCTTCTGGTAGAGTTAGGACCGCGTCTGGCTGATAGAGTTGGCTCTAAATACCAGAGCGGCCAGAGGCCAGAAAAATCAGGTGTCGAACCGGCCATTCTTGTCAACCAGGTTATTATTGCCGGTTTCGGACTCAACGGTCAGAATCTGGCCAGAGTACTGAAAGAGACAGGCATTCCTTATGTCATTCTGGATCTTAATCCAGATACCTATCGCCGGATTTCCCGGGCAGGAGAGCCAATTATCTTTGGTGATGCCTCCAGTTCTGTAATTCTAAAGGAGGCGGGGATAGACAGGGCCAAAGCTCTGGTTATCGCCCTTAATGACCCGCGAGCTACCAGACGGGCGGTCAGCCTGGCCCGGCAACTTAACCCTGAGATTTTTATTATCGTCAGGACAAGATTTGCTTCCGAGATAGAAGAGCTCTATACGCTTGGGGCCAGTGATGTCATTCCGGAAGAATTCGAGACCTCAATTGAAATATTTGTCCGGGTCCTGGAAAAATTCCATCTGCCAAGAAATATCATCAATACCCAGGTTCAGATCCTCAGGAGCGAACATTATGGGCTTTTACGGGGTGCCAGATCATCATCCCGCCGTCTTGATGAAAAAATTTATGATTTCCTGGAAGCAGGAGTGGTCGAGACTTTTCTGGTGCCGGAAACAGCCTCTATAGCCGGTAAGACCCTGGGCGAAATTGATTTGCGAGGCAAGACAGGCGTGACTGTTATAGCTGTAGTCAGAAATGAGAAAACCTGGAGCGGGCCTGGCGCTGATTTCCGTCTTCAGGGACATGATGTTCTGGTTCTGGTCGGCAATCATCAGGCTATTGACCAGGCTCTGGCCTATCTCAGCAGCTGAAGCCTTTAGACCGGGTTAAAAATAAAAAAGACGTTCTCGATTATTTCTGATTATCAGGGATTGGCCATTAACTTAGAGTGAACCAGACAGAATCGTATCAGGTAACTTCTGGTTGATAAGTTGCCTGAAACTGAGGCTTGACAGGAACCCTGAAAAAATAAGGAGCCGGCTCTTCCCTCGCCGGGGGGAAAGAGGGAAGAACCGGACACCAACTTTCGTTTATCTGTTTTCCAGCCTGCTGGCTGCTTTCCTTAGTCCAGGCAAAAAAGCATCTAATCCTGACCAGCGGCTGGCGACTCATCACTTATTCAGCTGCTCAAAAAGCAATACCAATCGTCGCTGACCAGACGCCGTTTTTTATGTCGGGCGACGTTCCTTCATCAACCGCTGTTATAATTTTCTGCAGGCCAAGGCTATATCGCACATCAATCATAAAGTGCCGTCCAATGTCGAGTCCAGCCCCGAAAATAGCTCCATAATCATTATTTTTTAGAATTTTTTCTTCGAGAGGCAGTTCCTCGCCATTTAGTTCATATTTTTCCTTTAATTTGAAGCCAACCGCCGGCCCGGCAAAAATAACTGGCTTGATACTGCCTAAGGGAAGCTTAACTTTGATAAGCAGGGGGATTTCCAGATAATCGCCATAGATTTTTTCGCTGTATTCGCCGGTAGTATCTTCTACAGTGCCGCCTTTCATGGTGTAAAGAATTTCAGGTTCAATAGTCACCATCTTGCCTAAATTAAAAGCCAGAAAAATACCGCCAACAAAACCAATTTTACTTTTAAGTGTGGCTTCGATATCCTCCAGGTCATTCCCGGTCAGCTTGGCGGAGTTGCCACCCACTCTGAGACCGAACTGGACATCAGCTTTTAAAATAGAAGGGGAGACCAGAAGAAACAAAAAAGCAGCTACCAAACAATAACTGAATAACTTTTTCATTCTAAACCTCCTGACCAATCATGGCTTTAGAATAGATGGTAAAAAACCTGGTGTCATCACCGGAGGGGGTGATTTGAATGGGTAAATCGGGGGAGACAAGGGGAGAGAATAAGCACCTGCCTGGCAGGATGACTATTGCCCCCTGTGGGTTATAGTGTAAAATGATCATTCTAAGTACATTCAGAGAGGTCAACATGAGCCGTCAGGACATTAAAGTTACCTTTGGAGAAGGTTTCGAAGTAAAAGCTGAATGCCGGCGGGGCTGGACCATTACGACTGACCAGCCTGTTCAGGCTGGCGGCCAGGATTCCGCCCCCACGCCTTTTGAGCTTTTTCTATCTTCTTTAGCCACCTGTGCGGGTTTCTATGTTCTGGCTTTTTTAAGACAGAGACAGATCTCACCGGCAGGAGTTTATCTGACCATGTTACCGGAGAAAGCCCCTGGCTCCAAAATGGTCGAAAATATCAAAATGGATATCCATCTGCCTGAAAGTTTTCCAGACAAATACCGGGAAGCAGTGGTCAAAGCGGCTGATCAATGTACCGTTAAGGCCCATTTGCACCATCCACCCAAAATTGAAATAAGAACAGTAAAAGATCAGTCAGCTAGTTGACCCAGGCTAAAAAGCAGGAAAACTGTGAAGTACAGTCAGCTGTCTGAGAGCGAATGGCTGGTAACGCTGTCACTTAGCTTTTTCTCTTTACTGGCGGTCATTGATTATTTTCTCCACCACAGCCGGGCGGTCTATTTTTTACCGCTTAGCTTATTCCTTATTTTTGTTTTCCTGAATCTTCCTGGCTGGAGGCAAAAATATCAAAGCCGGCCAGAGCTGGCTTTCTGGCTATCGGCTATACCCTTAGCCGGCTATGCTTATCTTTATAAGTTAGCCGGCAGCCTGGTGGGATTGATTACCTCTGCTTCTTATGACAGCTGGCTGGCTGGCCTGGACGCCAGACTTTTTGACGTCAGCCCTAACCGGTGGGTGGTTAGCCTCTACCGGCCGTGGTTAACGGAAGTCATGATGCTGGCTTATGCTGCTTATCTACCATTAGTGGTCATTCTGGCCTATTTACTTTTCAGGCAGAAGGGCCGGCAGCAATCCGATTTATATATTTTTACCTTAGGCCTGGCCTATTTGGCCTGCTTTGTACTCTTCATTATTTTTCCTGCTTATAGTCCCAGGTTTTATTTTAAAGACATTGAACCAGCTCCAGGTTATTTTTTCAGGTGGCTGATGAACCAGGTGGAAGTCTGGGGTCAATACCGCGGCGGCTCATTTCCTTCGGCCCACTGCGCGGCCGGAATGGTTATGATTTATCAGGCCTTTAAGGCTGGCCGCCGCACTTTCTGGCTGGTTTTGCCCCCAATTCTGCTTTTTTTCTTAAGCACCGTTTATGGTCAATATCATTATGTGGTTGACATCTTAGCCGGGATCATTATCGGTTTCCTGGCCATATTAACGGCCGGAGCGCTGGCCAGAAAAAGAGCCAGCCGGATTACCCCAGTCCAATAAATAACACCAGAAAAACTCCGACCAGCCAGTGAATAATTATCCCATACCAGACTGATTCAGTCCGCAGAGCTAAATAGCCAAAAATCAGACTGGCCACTATGGCCGCCAGAACTTCATTTAAGGGTTTACCGATATGAACCAGGCAGCAGGGAATGGTTTGAATCAACAGACTATTTAATGGACCGACTGCCGGCTTCAAACCGTAAAGGAGGAAGCCCCGGAAGAAAAACTCAAAAGCCAGATAATAGATAAAAAAGGCAGCCGCATAGATAATAAAAGTCTTAAAGGAAAGAGGGTTGTCCACAAAGGCCGAGTATTCCTGCTCGAAATCAAGCTGACGGCTGGAAAGCCAGGCAGCCAGCAGGACGACCGGCAGTGAAAAAACTACTGCCTTTAGCCCGAATTTATAATCTCCCGCCCTTAAGCCATAAGTTTTAAGCTTTTCTCTAAAACCAAGCTTAATCAGCAAGCCGGGAATCAGGCCGAGGAGAAAAAAAGCTGACAGAAAATTATAATAATCCCGGTAAAAACCTGATAAAAAAGAAGCTGTGAAGTAGTTGACCAAACGAACGTCATAAAATTGTGACAGGCCAAAATAGCTATAAAAAGTTAATAGAAATGGCGTCACCAGAAGAATAATTGTTGTCTTCCGGTCGTCAGGGCGGTCAAATAGCCTGATCATCACTTCCTGACCATTTCTGCCTTTTTATTAAGATAGCCGAGCCAATCGCAGGTCAATTGCAATCCCTGGCGGAGGCTTCTTGGCTGGTAACCCAGTTCTTCAGCAGCCTTTTGGTGGGAGTAAGCCCAGTTTTCCAGAAAAGTTTTTACCCAGCTGGTGGTGATAAAGGGATAGAGCCCTAACCACCTGGCCTTTAGTGTTTCCAGCTTGGCTACCATCATGGCCAGCCGCCTGCCTATTTTCAGCTTGAAGGCTTTTCGCCCGGAAACTTCCTCTAATTGCCGGTAGAATTCATAAAGAGAGACATTCTCGCCGCCCAGAATATAGTCTTCTCCCGGGCGGCCTCTCTCCATCATTAACTCTAAACCATTGGCCACATCATCAACATAGACGTAATTACCAATTTCCCGGCCCTGGTCAAGTAAAAGGCAGATCCTGTATTTTAAGCAGCCAGTAATCAGCCTGGTAACGGAGTTAGCCTCAGTTAACTGGCCAGGTCCATAGACTCTGGTCGGCCTGGCGATGACCACTTCCAGCCCGCGCTCAAGATATCCTGGAATTATAGTTTCAGCCAGAGCCTTACTTTTTTCATAATCAGTAAAGAAAGGAATGTCACCCCTGGAACTGTCTTCTGAGACCGGACCCAGCCGGCTTGGCCCTTTGACCACTGATGAGCTGACAAAGACCACCCGTTTGACCCCGGTGGCCAGAGAGGCCTCAAGCAGGGAACGAAAGGCTTCGACATTGACCCGGTAAAAATTGGCCGGCTCAGGATCATAATTCTTAGCCAGGGCCGCTAAGTGATAAACCTGGTGGCAGCCGTTAAGGACAGTTTTCAGGCTATCAACCTGGTTTAGATCAGCCCTGACAATTTCTGCCCCTGATTCCTGGCTGAAAC
This sequence comes from Candidatus Saccharicenans sp., assembly GCA_017992175.1. GTDB lineage: Bacteria > Acidobacteriota > Aminicenantia > Aminicenantales > Saccharicenantaceae > Saccharicenans. The sequence continues at coordinate 44,807 of JAGOPD010000004.1, read as the reverse complement.
GGGACGAACTGCTCCGTCTGGTTATTAACCGGACAGCTTGACCCTGGTCCAGGAGCTTTTTGACCAGCACCTGACCTATAAAGCCGGTTCCACCGGTCACCGCCGCAGTCATGTTAGCCATCATGGTCAAAAATCAAATCTTCCGAAATTATAGTTTCAAAACCGTCTGAGTTCAATTTTTTATAGACGGCTGACCGGCCAGTGTTAGATAATCAAGGTTGAATTAACCCAAGGAGGCTTTTCATGAAGAAAAAAAGACTGGTAATGGCCGGCCTGATCTTACTGGCCTTCTTTCTGATTTCAGACTTGGCTCAGGCCCAGGAAAAATTTTCTGGGGATTCGCTGCTTGATAATCTGGCCAGGTTGAAGACTTATCAACGGCTGAGGGTTTCCAGCTTTGATCGAAGCGGAAAAAATTCTGACTGTCTTCAGATCCCGGCCGGCCAGACGGTAGAACTGGCCCGTCTGAGTGGAGCTGGCCTCATCAAACATATCTGGATCACGGTGGCCAGCAGTGATCCCATGATTCGCCGCAATGCGCTGCTTAGATTCTACTGGGATGGCGAAAAGGAACCGAGTGTCGAGTGCCCTCTGGGTGATTTTTTTGGCCAGGGCTGGGGAGAAAAATATAATTTCATCAGCTTACCTTTAGCCTCGGCCCCCGCCGGTGGAAATGCTCTGAATTGTTATTTCCCGATGCCTTACGGCCGCGGGGCGGTGGTTACCCTTGAAAATCAATCAGATCAGCCCATAGATGCTTTCTATTATTATCTTGACTACGAAAAGCATGACTCACTCCCGTCTGATTTTGGCCGCTTTCATGCTTTCTGGAACCGGCAGCTGACTGAACCAGGGCCAGAGGAAGAAAATGAATGGGCAGTTCTCGGCCAGCCTGGAGCCAACCTGGATGGTGCCCGCAATTATTTAATTGCTGACCTTGAAGGTCAGGGGCAGTTGGTCGGGATCAATTATTATGTGGATAATCCTTCTCCCATGTGGTATGGCGAAGGAGATGATATGTTTTTTATTGACGGCGAAAAATGGCCGCCTTCTTTAGCCGGGACCGGGACAGAGGACTTTTTCAATTCTTCCTGGTGCCCCAAGGAGATTTATCAACATCCATTTTTCGGTTATGCCCGGGTCAACAATGAAACCGGCTGGCTGGGACGAACCCACTGTTACCACTTTTTCTTGGAATCTCCCCTCACCTTTAAAAAATCCCTGCGGGCCACCATTGAGCACGGTCATAATAATTGCTTAGCTCTTGACCTGGTCACCGTAGCCTACTGGTATCAGAAAGAACCTCATAAGCCTTTTCCTCAGATGAGGCCAAAAGACGAGAGACAGAACAGACCGGCTATCGGTCCGGTGGAGATTCATCTCTGGCGTCAGGCCTGGAGAGAAGCCCAGGGCGGCGGGACTCTCTGGGGAAATGAGAAAAAAGAAGATAAAAAGGAAGACAAAAAATAACAACCGGCTAAAAATAATCTTGGCCGGTTAAATAAGCCATCAATTGGAATTAAGGTCTTCTGTTTCAAGAAGGAATCGTTTAGCCTTTTTCCGGTTAGCTATGACCTTAAGACCGGCTGGCACAACTCTGGCTTTGACTGTGTTGAAAGTGTCCAGATACTCACCATTATATTGAATATCCAGGTCAGGACCCTTAATGGTTATCTCTTTGGCCTTGAAATGCCGCAGTTTCTTTTGAAGAAAACCAAAATAGATCAGGGGGAAAGATAGAATATAAAGGAGGGGAGGCATCTCAAACAACACCAGGTCGAGGTAGCCATCGTTCAAACGGGCTTCCGGTGCTATCAGCCAGCTATAGCCGAAATAGTTTGACTTGCCGATAACCGCATCAAGGAAACGGGACGGAAACTCCAAATAATCAAATTTATTTCCCTTATCATCAATCCCGTCATAAAGTCCGATAATTTTTTCATCTCTTTTATAGAATAAAAGCCTCCTGGCGGCTAATAGATGACCGGCCAGGCCAGGAATGCCGTGCTTTATTTTTTCTCCGGTCACCGCGGCGGTTGAGCCAACACTGGCAAAGCCGGCTACCCGGCCTTCGATTTTGATCAGATCAACAGTCAGGCTGTCCCCGTCTTTCAGGTACTTGATGGCCTTAAAAGGGTGGCGGGGGAGACCGAGTGATTTTCTAAAAGCATTGCCGCTCCCGAAAGGAATAACGCCAAAAGTTACCTCTGGCCGGCGCGAAGATTCAAAAATACCCTGAAGAACGTCAGCTATTGTCCCGTCTCCACCAACTGCCACGACCAGGTCGGCTGCCTGGCAGACTTCTTTGGTCATGGCCACTGTTTCTTCTTTACTCCTGGGAGCATCCAGGCATTGGCCAGGCAAACTCTCTATGAGCTTAGCCCTAAGGCGCCGGCGCTTTTTCCAGCGCCTGTTAGCCGCAGCTGGATTGATAATGAAGACGATTTTTTTATCTGTTTCAGATTTTATTTCTTCCATTTTTATCAACCGGACCGGGTGCCAGGTCTATTTGAACAGCCTATTTTTATACCATGCCATTAAAAGCCTGTCAAAAAAACCGGCCTTCAGCTAACTGTTACCTTCTCATCCTCCTGCCCGGATTTCAGGGCCGGGGCTGGCTGGAGCGAGTGAGCCTTAGCTTTTTTCCTTTTCTTGTTGAACCTGACATTGGGCAGGTAACCGGCCAGAATCAGGGCCACAAAAAAGCCAGCGATAATCAAATCCGGTATTTTCAGCACGCGGCCAATTAAAGCCAGAATCAAAAACTTGGGGAAACGGGCAGTGATAATAACCGCCAGATAACCGGCTAAGGGGAGATTGGTCATAACTGTCAGAAAGCGAAAAGGATAGAAAGGCACGGGCAAAAAGGCAGCTACCCACAGAGCTAAATAAGGCTGACGGCCAAAAGCCTTGACCAGCTTTTCCACCAGCTTGCTTTTCTGGGCTTTCGACAGTAATTTTAACTCTTCTACCAGCTTAAGGGTTGAGTAATCAAGAGCCTCGGCCAGCACCGTTCCGGCTAAAGAAACCAGAGCGACTGTCAGGGCACTATAATATTTGCTGAAAAAAAGTATGACCGGTTCGTGAGGCACAAAGGAAATCAGAAATTCGGATGGAAAGCAGTAAAAAAACAGGACCCACAGGCTCTTGTTATGTCTGATGGCAGCCGACGAGATCCAGAAGATCATCAGCCCGGCTACCAAGATAACCTCAAGCGAGAGAAGAGCTATGGTTGTCCGTCTGGCCCTCCTGGTCTTTTTCAGGGGTAGCTGGGTAAGAAAATCAAGTTCTGACATCAGTCCTTTTTACCCTGTCCTCTGAATGAGGATAAATCTCATAAACCTCAATCTAAAAAAGTTCTCAGCCGCTGGCTCAAAACTACCCGCCTGGCTGCTAAGCCTTAAATCTTAACAGATTTTCACCAATTGATAAACAGGCAGCCACTTTTCTGCTTTATAGGTAACAAGACTGATTTCCAGCCCGGCCAGCTCAGTCAGGTTTAAAAAACTTGGCCCTGATTGAAAATTCGGCTTTAACAACCAGCCGGCAGAGTGATAAAATTCAAAGACCATGATTGAATTACCTGAAAAGCTCATAGTCAGCGGTGATAAAAAGTTTCTTCTCAAAGTTGAGGATTCCGGTCAGGAGGCTGATTATCAGAAATATGAAAACTTACGCCAGGTAATCTGGGATTTTGCTGATGATCATCTGTCCGGCAGCCGGAATCTGATGTGCGAAAATTTTTTACATGAAGGCAGTAGTTTGTTCCTTGGCGCCTTCGAAGCGGTTGAGAGCGGCCAGTTTGTTTTTGATGAGGCTCACCTGGTTGGTTTCAGCTATGGCTTTGTCGGCCTCAGGAATAAAAGCCTTGGGTTTGAATCCGGAGATAATCTCTGGTTTTATTCTCAATATATGGGAGTCAGGCCTGACCGGCTGAGTTATGGCCTGGGGACCAGGATTAAAGAATTCCAAAAAGAAGTCTTACTATCAGTTTTCCGCCTGAAGCTCGTGGTTTGCACTTACGATCCGTTGACGGCGGTTAATGCCTACCGCAATATCAGGCAATTCGGGATGCAGGTCCTTGACTATCGCTTGGCCCCTTATGGTGAATACGGAGGGCGCCTCAACCGGGAAGATGTGCCGTCTGACCGGTTTTTTATGGGCTGGGATTTGCTGAAAGAGCACCGGCCTTTTCTGGCGGATAATGAGATTGAACCTGCTTTGAGCCGGTGGCCCAGAGCTCTGGAAAGTGACTGGAAAACATTTAAAGCCGGTCAGACTGAAATTGAGCTTCAACTGGTAAAAAACGTCAGGCTCCAGCTGACTCAGGAATTTGTTCTGGTTGAGGTGCCGGTTGATTTTTACCGTCTTCTCCATGAAACCGCTAACCTGTCTGATGAGCTCAGAAATATTCCGGTTAACTGGCGGCTTCAAAGCCGGGAAGTATTTTTAAATTATTTCGGGCAGGGTTATGAGGTTGTTGATTTTCTTAGAGCCCGGTCCGGAAAACCGGTAGTCTGTTATCTGTTGAAAAAGAAAAAATAGGTCCGGCTGTTTAAACCTGGTTTATTTCCAATTATCAGGAGAAAAAAACAAAAAATGAAAGGACATAAAAATGGCGACAAGAAGGTTAGCTTTAACCGGAGTTCTATTGATGATGCTATTCTCTATTTTGCCCGCTGACAATCAAAGTTCTGCCGGGCTCAGCGACCAGCAGCTTCTGGAGCGAGCCAGGGCCCTTCATCGGAAAATCATCACCGTCGATACCCATTGTGATACAGCCATGAGATTTGTCCGGGGAAACTGGAATCCGGCCGAACGGCATGATCCTGATTCCCCCGGGGCCGGGAAAATTGACCTTCCCCGGATGAAAGAAGGTGGACTTGATGTCGAGTTTTTTGCCGCTTTTGTCTCCCAGGAGCCTCGCACCCCCGAAGGTTATCAGGCTGCCCGCCAGATAGCCGACAATCTGATTTCGGCTGTGAAAGAAATGGTCGCCACCAATAACCAGGTAATTGGTCTGGCTTTTAGCCCCGAAGACGCTAAAAAATTTAAAAAACAGGGTAAGCTGACTGCCTTTCTGGGAATCGAAAACGGGTATGCTATCGGCCAGGAGTTAAGCCTGATTAAACATTTTTATGTGGAAGGAGTGCGCTATATCACCCTCTGTCATACTTCGGATAATGATATTTGCGATTCTTCAACTGACCGGAATGATCCCGAAGACCGGGGCTTAAGCCAGTTTGGCCGGCAGGTGGTAGCGGAATGTAACCGGCTGGGAATGATTGTTGATATTTCCCATGCTTCTGACCGGAGCTTCTGGGATGTTCTGGCCAGCAGCCAGGCGCCAATTATCGCTTCCCATTCCTGTGTCCGGGCCGTTTGCGATAATCCAAGAAATTTGACCGACGACATGATTAAGGCTCTGGCGGCCAAAGGGGGAGTCATACAGATCTGTTTTCTCTCAGCTTATGTCAAGAAGCCTAAACCGAATCCAGACCGGGATCAAGCTTTCCAGGAATTCAGAGCTAAATATGGCAACTGGAGAGATATCAAGGACGAAGCCCAGCGAGAGAAAATCATGGCTGAAATGCAGGAGTTAAACCGTAAGTATCCGGTTGAACTGGCCACAGTTCAGGATCTGGTTGACCATATTGATCATGTGGTCAAACTGGTTGGAGTTGATTATGTAGGTGTTGGAACTGATTTTGACGGGGGCGGGGGAGTCAGCGGTTGTAATGACGTCAGTCAGATGATCAATGTCACCGTTGAATTAATGAAGCGGGGCTATTCTGATGAGGACCTGGCCAAAATCTGGGGGCAAAACTTTTTCAGAGTTTTTAACCAGGTGAATGAGACAGCCAGAAAATTGAATATAACTCAGAGGTGATTTTAAGCCAGGATTAGGCTATTATTTAATCGTCATGACCAATTTGGGGACAAATCGCCGGGGCGGTGTTTTTGCCCTGTCAGCCATTCTGTCTTTATTCTGCCTGCTTCTGATAGCAGACGGGGTCCAGGGCCAGGACCGGACAGTCAGGCCGCGAACCGGCGGTGTGCTGAAAATTAAAGCCTATGGCTCGAGTCTTAAGACTGATCTTGACCCGGCCGGGAAGGGCTATCCCCTGGTTATTGAAAACCTGTATGAAGGGCTGTTGAGGCTTGACCGGGATACAGAGATCACCCCCGGGCTGGCTGAATACTGGGTAATTGATAATGGCGGGCGAAGAACAATCTTTTATCTCAGGAATAAGGCAACTTTCCATAACGGCCAGCCGGTCACGGCTGCTGACGTTAAATATTCCCTGGAAAGGCTTTTCAGGCTGAAGACTAATCCCTATTTTTATACCTTTGCTCAGAGAATTGAAGGCGGCGAAGAGTTCTGGCAGGGCCGGGCCAGCGAAGTTAGCGGCCTTAAGATCATAGATGAGACGACCATCGAAATCGACTGGAAGTACGCCAGTGTGGCCAATTTATATTTTCTGGCTGCTAATTTCGCCAAGGTTCTTCCCCGTCAGCTGGTGGAAAAAGATAAGAAAAAGTTTTTTGACCGCCCGGCCGGGGCCGGTCCCTTCAAATTCAATTACTGGCTGAGGGATTCGAAGCTCAATATTATTGGCATCAGCCTGACCAGAAATGACCAGTATTTCGGCCGTAAACCGTATATCAACGGAATTGAAGTCAGCCCTTATTTTTTGCTGGAGGGTTTTTTCCGGGATGAAGTTCAAATTGTTCCTTATCTTTCTTACCGGATTTCAAGAGACAGGTACCAGGTTCTGGAAAGCAATTCCCTTCAGGTAAGTTATTTGTTCTTTAGCTGCCATCTGCCGCCCTTCGACCAGCCAGAGGTCAGAAGCCTGCTTGGCCGCTTGGTTGAAAAGAGCAAGCTGGCTGCTCTGGTTTCTTCTCCTGCCTATTTTGCTCAGGTTCTGGATGATTACATCCCGCCTTATCTTCCTGGTTTTCTGCCTTCTCCTCCCCCTGAAGAATTGAGTTTTGGCCGTCTCTCAGAGAGATTGGCAGCCCATGGACTGGGCCGTTCGGACCAGGCCCTGACTGTTAACCTTTATTGTGAATTGTCGGGGCAGGAGCAGGCTGAAAAGCTTTTTAGCGAGCTTAAAAATGAATTGCGCCCGGCCGGCCTTAATTTACAGCTGAAACTGATAAAATCTCTGGACGAGATAAAAACTGCCCGGACTCCCTATCTGGTTTATTTTGACTGGTCAATGCCGGTGCCTGATCCGGAATTTTTGCTCTACCCTCTTTTTTATTCCAGGTCATACCTCAATTCAAACTATTTTCAATATAAGCAGGAACAGCTTGATAACTGGCTGGATGAGCAGCGCAACACCAGCCTCCTGGAGCGGCGGGTCAAGCTTTTCAGACAGATGGAGGAACTGCTGAGAAATGAAGTGCCGGCCATTCCCCTTTATTATTTCAAGCAGCGGACAGCCTATCAGCCTTATATCAAGAATCTCAGACCTCAGCCGGCGGGCCTTTTTTATCTAAACCTAAAAGATGCCTGGATAGACCAATGAATCCGAGCCGGAAATTTAGAATCTCAATTTATGCCCAGCTGGTTTTCTGGGTGTCGGTCATTCTGGTTTTCCTGATTATCGGGGTGCTGGCCGTCATTCAGAGCCGGGAAACCAGGTTTATTTATGAAGAAAAAAGAAACCGCGGCTTGCTCATGGTCAGATATATAGCTGAGATGAACGCCAGGCATTTTACCTTGTGGGAACTCGAATCAATAGACGAAAATATCACCGGCTTGATCAGGGATGATCTAGCTTATGTCATTTTCTACGACCGCACCGGGCGGCCGGTGGTGGTAAGTGAAAGCATTGCCGGCAATACCGAGATTCTAAATCAGACCAGCTGCCTCGGTAACGTCCCGCCAGAGGCAGTTTTTTATCAAAACCTGCATTTAGAAAACGGCCAGGAAAGTTATGAAGTCATGCAGATCGAGATACCGATCTATGTGACCGGTTCAGACGTTAAATGGGGATCGGTTAAAATTGGCTTAAAACTTGACGACGTCAGACAAAGGATAAACCAGTCCAGGCTGACCCTCTTTGGCCTCGGTTTTCTGGCCTTGCTTCTGACTATTACCGGCATCAACTTCCTGGTTAAGCGGCTGACCAGGCCCATAGAAAATTTGTTAGAAGGGACCAGAAGGATTTCACGGGGTGATTTCAGCTATCATATACCTCTTATTTCCTCGGATGAAATTGGAGCTCTGACCGACAGCTTCAATCAGATGACTGAAGAATTGAATGTGGCCAGGCAGCAGATGGAAGAAGCCAACAAAAAGCTGGTTCAAGCTGAAAAACTGGCTTCAATTGGCAAATTGTCGGCAACCATTGCTCATGAAATCCGTAATCCTTTAACTTCAGTCAAACTTAACATTCAGAAACTGGCTGATAATGACCAGCTGGACGAGATAGAAAGAGAACACCTGTCGATTGCCCAGGAAGGCATAGAGCAAATCGAGAAATTTATCAAAGAATTGTTAGGTTTTACCCGGGTCTCAGTCCTTCAGCCCGACTACTTTGGCCTGGATCAGGTCATTGATGAATCATTAAAAATCCTGCTGCCTTCACTGGCCGAGAAACATGTTCAGGTCAAAAAGAACTATCAACAGCCATTGCCTCCAGCTTTCGTTGACGGTGATAAGCTCCGCCAGGTATTTCTTAATATTCTTCGTAATGCCTATGAGGCGGTGGGCGAGGGCGGAGTAATTGAGATTTCGTTATCTCTTGTTCAAGACGGTGAAAAATCATTTTTTGAGGTAAAAATTTGTGATACAGGCAACGGTATTCCCGGGAAGGACTGGGAAAATATTTTTGAACCTTTCTTTACGACCAAAAGCTCAGGGGCCGGACTCGGCCTGGCTAATGCCCGCCGTCTGGTTGAACAGCACGGAGGTACGATTAAAGTGGTAGCGAAGGAAGGGCAGGGCAGCTGTTTTCTGATTAGAATCCCCTCAGAGATTCAGGCTAAGGAGAAAATTTAATGACTAAAATTATGGTAATAGAAGATGATAGTTTAGTCAGCCGGACACTGCTTTCTCATCTTAAGAAAAGGGGCTTTGAAGTTAAAGGAGCCGAAAACGGGGAAGAAGGCCTGTCCATTTTCCGGGAATTTCAGCCAGATCTGGTCCTGCTGGATGTCAAACTGCCGGATATGAACGGGCTTGATGTTTTAAGGAAGATTAAAGCTGAAGACCAGGAGGCGGCAGTGATTATCATGACCGCTTTTGATGATATGCGAACGACTGTTGAAGCGGTTAAAGCCGGGGCTTTCGAATATCTGGTCAAGCCTCTTGATAACCTTGAGATCGATCTGACCATTGATAAAGCCCTGCAGATGAAAGCCCTGGAAGAGAAAGTCAGCTATCTTCTGGAGGAAAAGCAAAAAGAATATCAAATTGATAATATTATCGGCCGTTCACCCCAGATGAGAGAAGTCTTCAAGCTAATCGGCCTGGTGGCCAACACCAGAACCAATATTCTGATTCAGGGCGAAAGCGGCACCGGCAAGGAGCTGGTAGCCAAAGCTATTCACTACAATGGCCCTTTCCGGGATGAACCTTTTATTGTCATCAATTGTTCGGCTATCTCCGACACTTTGCTTGAATCTGAACTTTTTGGCCATGTCCGGGGAGCTTTTACCGATGCGGTGAACGAGACCAGGGGCAAATTTGAAATAGCCGGCAAAGGGACGTTATTTCTGGATGAAATAGGCGATATCTCTTCCGGTTTGCAATCAAAACTTCTCCGGGTAATTGAAAACAGGGATTTTATGAAGGTTGGCGGCGAAAAGGTCCTGAAGACGGAAGCCCGGATTATCGCTGCGACCAATCAGAATCTCAAGGACCTGGTGACCCAGGGCAAATTCAGGGAAGATCTTTATTACCGGCTAAGAGTGGTGGAAATTAATTTGCCACCTCTCAGAGAAAGACGGGAAGATATACCTGATCTGGTAGCCTATCTTTTAGAAAAGATTAACCGGGATTTAAAGAAAAATGTCCGGAAAGTGCCGCCGGAAGTAATGGATTTTCTGGTGAATCAGCCCTGGAAAGGCAATGTCCGGGAGCTGGAAAATGCCCTGATCAGGGCTGTCATTCTGGCCAAAGGGGATATAGTCTTAAAAGAGTATCTTCCCCTGGAAACAACTCCGCCGGCCTCGCCTGAAGGGCAGACGCTCCTTAGCAAGGAATTAGTTCCCTTGTGGGAGATAGAAAAGAGATATATCCAGTATGTGCTGGAAGCAACCAAAGGCAGTAAAAGCCGGGCCAGCCAGATTCTTGATATTTCCAGGCCAACCCTCGATAAGAAAATAAAGGATTATGATTTAAAAATTGACACCTCCGATTGAATTTTCTTGTAAAATAAATTGACGGCTGCTCATAGTTTTATAATTGATTCTCTGATTTCTTAAATCTTTCCCCTGTCAGCTAAGGGGTCGTTTCTGGCATGAAATCTGCTGTAACTTTCAAAGGAGTTTTTATGCCGAAAAAGAGAATTGTCGTGGTTGATGATGATGAATGCATCCGCAAGACATTCTTTTTGCTGCTGGTTACCAAGTATAACGTCTATTTAGCCGGGGATGCGGCTGAAGCCTTAGCCAGGTTTCAAAAGGCAGATATAGATCTGATTATTGCTGATTTCCGTTTGCCCCGCGAAAATGGCCTGCAAATGATTCAAAATTTCCGGCAGGCCGGTTATCAGGGAAAAGTGGTTCTGATCTCGGCTTTCCCTGATCAGATAAAACCGGACGAAATTCAAAATTTAAAAATTGATCACCTTTTTACCAAGCCTCTCGACCTTAAAGCCCTGACTGGTACCATTGACCTTCTTCTGGCTTAAAACAGGGGACACAATCTATATTTCCTGTTTTTCGGGCTTAAAGGTCAATCTTAAAAATGCTAAACTCTGACCATGCTGGCCGAAGCTGAATGTTATCTCTGCCATCTTTCTCAGGTCTTAAGAGTTTTAGCCGTTCAAAAAACCGGAGGGCCGATGGCTCTTAATATAACCAGACAGGCCTGCCGTTTTCTGGCTGAGACCGACTTTGGCCGGACCCCGCCAGAAATCTCAGCCGATCTTTATAAATGGCTGGCGGAGTTAACCGGAGTTAAGGATCCTTATTTTGAGATTAAGAGACAGGATATAAAACAGGCTCTGGCTCTATACCCGGAGCTCAAAAAAAGAGTCTTACAGGCGCCCGACAGGTTGAGAAAGGCCATCATGTTTTCCTTAGCTGGAAATATCATTGACCTGGGAGCCGGGGCAGCCAGTAGCTGGCCTCAGTCTGAAAGCCTGTTCGAAACAGAAGAACTGGCTCTCGATGATTATGAACTTTTCAGGTCTGATCTTAAAAAAGCTGGAACAATAGTTTTTCTGGGTGATAATGCCGGAGAAACCGTTTTTGACCGCTTATTAATTGAGCAGCTCGGCCGGAAGGTAATCTATGCCGTCAGAGAAGGGCCTATTATCAATGATGCCAGCCTGGAAGAAGCCCGGCTGTCCGGCCTGGAGGAAGTGGCTAAGGTGGTGTCTTCCGGCTGCCAGGCCCCCGGAATGGTCATAAAACAATGCTCTGAAGAGTTTACCGGGATTTTGAAAGAAGCCGGTCTCATCATCAGCAAGGGGCAGGGAAATTATGAATGCCTGGAACAGGCCCGTGGCCCGTTTTACTTTTTGCTTAAGGCTAAGTGCGAGGTTATTTCCAGGCATCTCAAAGTTAAACAGGGGAGCCTGATTTTAGCCCGGTCAAAAAGTTTCTGTCCAGGACTGGAACTATAGGCATTTCCTGGGAACCAACGGCTGGCTGTAAAACTATTTTACGGACTCTGTAATATTTTTTATATTTGACTGGTGATTTTTTTATCTTTCCCCTTGACCAATCTGGCACAAAAGTTGCTGTATTAGAAGTTAGAATGAAGGAAAAAGGTCGAGCAAAAACTCTTAGAGAAGAAGCAATGACATCTTCATTTTTTTATATAAACAGTGTTATTCGGACTTGGAGGGAGAAGTTGAGGATAACTGGGCCAGTAAGTGAATCGAGTTCTCCCTCCTTTTATTATCTTGAAGACGATGAGCGCACCCAAAAATTTATAAATGCCTCCTTTTTGCCCTTCTTTGCCCTTCTTTCCATTCCCCCTTCCTTCAATTAATTAGAGGGGTGCTAAGCAGCACCCCTCTCTTTCTTCTTTACCATCAAGGAAATCAAAGTAGCCAGGTCCCTGACTTAAAATCTTTGTTCCGGTTGCGGTTATTTATTTATTTTTATAAACTCAAAAACAGAAAGTGGCTATTAACTGGCTGTTCAGATGAACAAGATTTTGCTTCTGTCTTTTCTGGTCCTTCTTCTTTACTTAGGGTTCGAAGCTCTGAGTCACCGCCGCCTGGTTAAAAAAATTCCCCACCGGCTGGCTGTGACCGGTATCAGGGGCAAGTCAAGTATCACCAGATTGATCGCTGCCGGCTTGAGGCAGGCCGGTTACCGGGTGATGGCCAAGACGACCGGTTCAAGGCCGGCCGTTATTTATCCTGACGGGCAGGAAGAAGAAATAAAGAGAAGAGGGAAGCCGACCATCCTTGAGCAGAAAAAGCTGGTTAGAATGGCTGCCGGGCAAAAAGCGGATTATTTAGTGTCGGAAATGATGAGTATCCAGCCCGAATGCCTGCGGGCCGAAACAAACTATCTTCTGCAGCCGGACTTACTGGTGGTCAGCAATATCCGGCTTGATCATCTTGAGGCCCTGGGTGAGACCAAAGAAGAAATTGCCCGGGCTTTGACCTCAGCCTTTCGCCCTCAAACCCCTGTTTATATTCCTGAGGAAGAGCTTTTTCCACCGCTGCCGGCTGAAGCCAGGAAGAAAAAGGCTCCGGTCATCGCAGTCAAAAAAGATTCGGCCAGTGAATTATTGGCCAGCCAGCTGTCTTATCCTGAGTTTGAACCCAATATCAGGCTGGCGGTTAATATCCTTCGGGCCTGTGGCTTGAGTGATGAGACGATTAGACAGGGATTAGCTCGAGTTAATCCTGATGCTGGCTGTCCCCGGGTGTGGGTAAAAAGTTTTGATGGCCTGGAGAAAAAGCTCTATTTTGTCAGTCTGTTTGCAGCCAACGATCCGCAGTCTTCGCTCGAGGCCATGTTCAAAATTCTGGACAGAACTGGCTGGGCTGGGAGGGCCGTCTATGGCCTGTTATCTTTCAGAGCTGATCGTGGAGACCGCACCAGGCAATGGGTTGATTTTCTGGCTAAGGAATGGCAAAAAGGTCTTTTGACTGATCCGGAGAGCGGGCGACAGTTAAAGTTTTCGGGCTTAGCCCTTCAGGGACCTGGAGGGGCGCCGGCCCGCCGGCTTCTCTTGAAAAAATTAAAGCCATCCCTGAGCCAATCAGTTTATGCTGTCAGAGGCTCCAGGCCGGAAACTGTTCTGCGGGACATTTTAACATATTTTTCTTCTATTTCCTCAGATCATGACTTACAGACTCAATCCGAGCCGGTAGTTTTTGGCCTGGGCAATATTGTTGGTTTTGGACAGGAAATGATAGATTATCTTGAAAGGAAGGCCGATGCCATCAAGTTATAGCTCTTTCTTCCTCGGGCTGCTCCTGGCTCTCCTCTATGCCGAGATTACCGGCCTTTCTCCCGGCGGCCTGATTGTGCCCGGCTATTTTGCTTTGTATCTTAACCAGCCCTGGCGCCCCCTCAGTACTGTGGCGGTGGCCTTTCTGACCTTGCTTATTGGCCGGTTTCTATCACGTTATTTCATCATTTTTGGCCGCCGGAGATTTGTTCTGCTGATTCTAACCGGAGCCTGTCTGGGACAAGCCTGGAGCTTAGCTCTGCCTCATCTTCTGGCTGAACCAGTTGGTCTCAGAGTAATTGGCTGGGTAGTCCCTGGCCTTCTGGCTTCCAGTTTCGAGCGGCAAAAGATTCTGCCCTCACTGGCCTCACTTATTTTTGTTTCAGTTTTAACTTTTTTTCTCAGTCAGCTATTTTTCTAAAAGATGACAACTGCGAAAGTCAGCTATAAAACTATTTTTTATTTAGCGGCGGTCAGCCTGGCTTTTTATCTCCTCTTTTATTTCTGGCTTGAACCTGCCGGAAAGGAACTGGCTCCGGATGAAGCTGAGGCCGCCCGGCTAATGGTTGAGGCAGAAAAGGAAATATATAATTGTCAGGAAAAACTTGGCCTGATGCCCGGGAAAAATCCGTTCGATCCGATGAAGACCGGGTTAATTGGCCTGGAGTCGAGTCCTCTGACCACGACCCTTGGTCAGCTGGAAGCCAAGCGGACCACCACCAACCCGGCTATGGCGGCTCTGCTGGTCCGCCTCCTTCACCAGGCCGGAGTTAAGAAGGGTCAGGTGGTGGCGGCCGGGGCTTCTGGCTCTTTTCCAGCGCTGGCGGTGGCAGCCTACTGTGCCGCCCGGGCCATGGAGGTTAAACTACTGGTTATTGTTTCGCTCGGTGCTTCTCAATGGGGAGCCAATCAACCTGATTTTACCTGGCTGTCGATTGAAAAGTGCCTGCGTCAGGCTGGCTTTAACCAGCACCGCCTCCTGGCTGTCACCTGGGGAGGAGAAGATGATTCCGGCCGGGAGTATCCTGAGGATCTAAAATCCAGACTGAGGCAAGAAGCTCAAGCCCTGGGATTAGAGTTTCTTGAACCTGACGGGCTTAAATCCATGGTAGAAACCCATGTTCGCCTGTTTAAGGAAGCAGCCGGTGCCAGGCCTGTCGGGGCCTTTATCAATATCGGCGGCAGTCTGGTCAATTTAGGACGCGATTCCTCTGTTCTGGAGCTTCGCCCCGGACTGACTCAGGTCAAAAAGATACCGCCTGAAAACCGCTGTGGGCTGATCCAGCGCCTGGCCAGCGAAGGAATTCCGGTAATTCATCTCCTCAACATCAGGGGGCTGGTTGAGCGTTACAATTTGCCCTGGGATCCGCAGCCCTTACCTCAAGTTGATAAGGATTTAAAACTTCAGCAGGAAGATTCTTATAAAAGGAAGCTCTGGCTGCTCCTGGCTGTTTATATCCTGGCCTGTGCAGCCATTGTTATTTTTAACCGTCCTACTCAAAAAAGAGACGGTCAGCTTCTGCCCGGGCCGGATCTTTGAGATAAAAACCCGTGGTCTTCTGGACAATCTCTGAATAATGGGGAATTTCCTCAGCCTCAATCAGCCGGTCAGGACGAAGTTCTGACCAGGTCTTTAAAATGACAATAATAGATGACAGGTGACGTCCGACCCTCAGGTCAAGCGGCCAACCTTTTTCATCAAGTTTTTCAAATAGCAAACCGTGTTTACCGGCTTTTCTGACAAACTCGTCTCGCCCGGTTAGTAGAAGATTTTGATCCGTTTTTCCCCGGGTGGCATCAAGAAACGGTTCAGGTGTTTCCATCAGCAGCGGGATAGCTTCGGTCCAGTCGCCTATTTCCCGGTGGGATAGCCCGCGCAGGGCTTCCGGTGAATACTCAACCCCGATGTCGAAGCCTTCTTCGGCACTGATGGTCATGGAAGCCAGGGCGGCTAAATCCTGACCTTTCGGATGGACGACAATTGTGCTGATAACCGGGTACTGCAGCTCAGCTTCGTGGAGGTCAATGACCAGATCAATTTTTTCCTGCCGGATTAGTTGAGTCATGGCATAACAGGTTTTTTCGGTCATCAGGCCATCGACCCGGCCTGGCCAGGTGCGGTTTTGATTTCTGATGTCCATGTAGGCTAACTGCTGTCTTGACGGGTAATGGATATAAACCTCCGGGTCGGGCCACTGATCCAGCGGGTTGGACCATCTATCGCCCTGTCTGAATTTTTGCTCTCCCCAGGGGGTCTTAATAGAATAATCAGGTGGATAAGCTCCTCCCGGGCGGGTTGAGGTTGAAGCACTGGGATTGGCAGTGGGAATGACGAATATCCGGCCAGCTTTCATTTTAGCATTTTCAATGATTATCCAGGCCGCCAGCCGGCCGGCCGGTTCCTCGGGGTGAGAGCCGCCGAGAACTAAAACCGAGCCTCCGCCTGGGTCCTCGCCCAGAATATAGATTCTGGCATCATTAATACTGCCTTTTATTCCGGGGAAATAATTGCTCAACTTTTTAACGCCGGTGACTCCCTGGCCGAGGACAACCGGTTCTGCTAAGTGGCGGCTGCGGTAAAAGCTAAGTCCGGCCGGAATTAAGACGGCTAGAAAAATCAAGCCGAATAACCATTTTCTCCAGTTACCTGTTTGGTTCATCTCAGCCTCATTTCAAGCGGAAAAGCCTCAGCAGGAAAGGCAGAAGGACTATAAGATAAAGCAACTCTTCTGACCACTTCTTGCTTTTAATAAAATTGTAGAGGAAGCAGACCGAAAAAAAGCCAACCAGTAAATAATAAATGATAGTGATGATTGTCGGCATGGTTAACCTCTAATTAAAAAACAGCCAGAAAGCCAAGTTGTTTACTGAAAATTATCATCAGCATGCCCAGGGCCACAATAATCAGGCCCGGAATCAGGCACTGTTTTAAAAATTTTGAATAAGGCTCTTTCACCCCGACCACCTTCATGGTCAGCCGCCCGATGATCGCGGTTGGCGGCAGGGCATCGCCTAAGGGCCAGATCAGGCTCATGCCAGCCAGGGCGATAACCGGGTTAAAACCTCTGGTATTAAAAAGAAGGACCAGGGGAACACCCAGAACCGGAGCTGCTCCCCACATTAAAACTGCTTCAGAAATGGGCAGAGTAATAAAAAGCGAAGCGATGACTATAACCACCGGCAGAGTCACGACCGACACTGCAATTAATCCCCTGACTCCGGTCAGAGTCATAATTTGAACCAGAATTCCGACACAGGTCAAAGTCCCGATCAGAGGCAGTAGCTGCCTGGTGGTCTCTAAGGAAATTTTCCAGATATTTAACTTCACCGGTGAGGCCAAAAAAGCGGTCAGAGCAGTCAGGGCAAAAATTAGCGGCAAGCCGAGAACCGGAAAACCGAAAGGAAAAAGCCTGCCGGCCAGGATGAGAAGCAGAAAGACCAAAAAGGGCAGGCCAATTCTCCACCAGTTCATTTTCCCGGGCGGTTCGGGGATTTCCTTCAGGGCTTTTTCCAGATCTACCGGCTTGGCTTTCCGGCCCAGGATAAAAATGACGGCCAGAGCCGCCAGCAGGCAGGGAATAAGCAGCGGCAGAAAAAAGCCAACATAAGGCATATTAATGCCGGCAGCGGTCATCATGGCCCACAGGCTGACTGGCGGGGCGGCTGCACTCAGACCGGCAATTAAGAAGATAATGGCCGCCACCTCTGTTTCCGGCAATCCCATATATTTAAGGACAATGGCCACCAGGGAGCCGGTGATGAGAACCGTGACGCTGCCGGCTCCGGTCAGTGCTCCCGGGATAAGGAGTAAAATTACCAGCAGCAGAAAAAGCACAACTTTCTGATGGTGAAATCTCTGGAGGATTGACCTCACGGCAAAAGCCACTCCGCCCGCTTCCCGCACCAGGTTCATGAAAAGAGTAGCGGTTAAGAAGATCAAGCAAATATCGAGATAGGTAATGGCTCCTTCGGCTATCTGCCTGACCGGCAGCCAGTGACCGCCAGCCAGAGCCCCGGCCAGGGCGGCGACAAAAATCGAAAGCTCGGTAGAAAGTTTAATTAACTGAGCGGCGATATAAGCCGCCACCATCACCAGCAAGATAAACAGGGCACTCAAGGTTGGCGACATAAATATTTCTCCTGGCGGTCAAAGATTCTTCAATATTTGCGGCTGTCAATAATGATTCTGGAAACACAATAATAACTAAGGGCGACCTTTGTGTTTTGATAAAGAGACCTTTCCACTATCAAAGTTCCGAGGGGATAATCATCGAAGCGGTAAACCTGCTGGTCGGTGCGGTTGCCAGTTATGGTAGAAAGCTCCGGAACGCCATGGCTGACTGGCGGCAGGTTGAGCTGGGCCAGGACAATATTCAGTGATTCAGGATCTTTTAAAGTAAAGGTTTTGCCACCGGGGTCCATTTCCAGTTTAAGCTCCGGGGGGCGAGGGACATCGGAGGTCCTTTCCAGGGCACTCTCCGAAGGAGTCAGCATGAAAGTATAGATCAGGCGGTGGGAATACTGATTGTCCTCTTCAGTTCTGGTGTAAGAATACTGAGGAACATCGGGAGGGAAAATATCATTTTTAACAGCCTTAAAAGTCAGATACTGGAGGCTTGTGGTTTGAAGATAATAGAGGATGACCCCCAGGACCAGTCCGGCCACGATCGTTCTGGCCAGGCTTTCGTGGTAACCTTTAAGCAGAATATAAACCAGCCAGATGATATCAATGGCCAGAAGGATAGTTACTATGGTTGTTACCGTTGAGGTCGCTACCATTTTTTCTCCAGTAAAATTTGCTCTTCTAATCTGATTGATATTTTAGCAAAAAGAAAAAGCTAAAAACAAATATTACTTTATCTTTGCCTTCAACCGACAATAGCGATAAAATCTCGTTCTTAACTTAGATGAGGAGTAAGCCAATGAAAAAGAAACTCATTTTTCTGTTTCTGGTTCTCGGATTGACCTCTTCTCTCCTGGCGCAGCCTCAGGAGAGATTGCCCAGAACCCTTCTGCCCCTTTCTGTTCTGCAAGACATTATCAATGAATCATCAGGTGAACTAACCCTTCAGAATGAAATATACCTGACCGGTGTAAACCGTAACCGCCTGCCGGAAGAGTACCAGAATGGCTATTTCGAAACCAGATTTATTCTTGACCGGCTTAAAGAATATGGCTATGACCAGGCCGAGATTATTGAGCTCCCAACGACTTCTAAAACGACCTGGGACGCCGAGCAAGCTGAACTCTGGCTGGTTGAGCCGTTTAAAAAGAAACTCTATGACCTGAAAGATATCCCGGCCACCCTCTGTCAGGGTAGTGTTTCGACCGATACCACCGCTGAACTGATTGATGTCGGGCCTGGCTACACTGAAGCCTTTTATCAGGGAAAAGAGGTTAAGGATAACATTGTCCTGGTCTATGGTTCCCCGGAAAGGGCCAGGCAGTTAGCCGTCGAAAAATTTGGGGCTAAAGGCATTATTGCCTGCACCTCCAGCCATCCTGAGTTCGACCGGGACCAGCTTGGCTGGAATTCAATCCGGATCGGTGAAAAAGATAAACCAGCTTTCGCTTTCATGGTTTCAGAGAGAACCTATTATGACTTAAAGCAGATGCTCGATAGGAAAACCAAAGTTAAGATCAGGGCGATGGTTAAGAGCCAGACGGTGCCTTACCGGGAAGAGATGACCATGGGCTGGATAAAGGGAAGCGAGAAACCCGAGCAGGAACTGGTTTTGACCGGCCATTTGTTTGAAGGCCTGTCCAAGCAGGGAGCCAATGATGATATGTCGGGCTGTGTGGCTATTCTCGAAGCTGGCCGGGTGATCAAAAAATTGGTAGCGGACGGAAAAATCCCTCCGCCCAAGCGGTCAATCCGCTTTCTTTTTGTTCCGGAAATCTCAGGAACAATGGCCTATCTCAAGAAATATCCGGAGGTGGCCAGAAAATTCTATGCCAACCTGAATGAGGACATGGTCGGTGAAGCTCTGGTCAAAAATCTCAGTGCCTTTCGCCTCGAGACTTCCCCTTATTCGCTGCCGAGTTATCTCAATGATGTGGTGGCCTCCTTTGTCGAGTGGATGGGGGCCAGCCAGCGAATCTCTCAGGATACAGGCTGGAAATACTATGAAGTTCTCTCTCCGGCCGGTAGCCGTGATCCATTCTATTACACCATTGACCGCTTCTCCGGCGGCAGCGATCATATCGTTTTTGTTGACGGCTCGGTCCGGGTGCCGGCCGTCATGTTTATTTGCTGGCCGGATATGTGGTATCACACCAGCGGTGACCTGCCTGACAAATCAGATTCGACCCAGCTCAAAAGGGTGGTGACTCTGACCGTGGCCTCGGCCATCTTTCTATCCAATGCCGGGCCGAAGGAAGCCTGCCTGATGCTCAATGAGATTGCCACCAGGGGTCAGGAGCGCCTCGGTCAGGAAAAAGGCCGGGCTGAAGCCCTGGTCATGTCTGCCGGTAAAAATCTGACCAATGCCAGAAAAGAAGCGGTTAACATCCTCAACCAGGCTTTTGACCGGGAAAAAGAAGCTCTGAACTCAGCCCGGTTTTTTGGTCAAAATGATCAGAAATTTCTGGCTCTTCTCAAAGCTAAGTTGTCAACCCTGAATGAAATGAAAGATGTCTGGCTCCAGGAACTGGAGGCGACTTATCAGGCCGCCTGTGCCGGGGAGAAAGTAAAACCAGAAAAACTAACTCTGACTGCTGATGAACTCAGGCTGAGCGGCGTAATTCCGGTCAGAAAGCCCCTGCCCGCTGAAACTGAACCCTGGGCAGTCATGATGAAACTCCGGGAGATGAATCTTCAGATTTCGCCGTTTATTTTTCAGGCTGAATTTGAATTGAGAAATTTCATTAACGGCCAGCGGTCGATTCTTGATATTAGAAATGCGGCCTCAGCCGAATATAATCCGCTGCCGCTGCTGGATGTCGAAAAATATTTTCAGGCTCTGGAAAAAGCCGGAATGGTCGAGCTCAAGAAAAAATAATTGACCGCGGCTGCTTAAAAATGTCTGGCTCGCTTTTTATCGGCCGTAAATACGGGCCAGCTCTTTAATCAAGTCGACATTTTTTTCAACTTCAATGAGCGGAATGTTTTTGGCCTGAGCAATAGCAGAGAACCGGCCGTCGCTGTTGCCGTCTTTGTTAACCAGCAGGAGCTGACTGTTGGGGGCCACGGCATCAATACTCTGCTCATCAGTGGTATCACCGGCGGAAGCTCCCTGCGACCTTCTTTTCATGCCTTCGACGTGAGCCCCGACGACCGTTACGCCTTCTTTTTTGGCTTCCTCAATTAGCTGGGATATTCTTTTGATTTCATCCTCAATAGAAATGCCGGCTGCTCCCATGCCTTTCAGGCTGGCACCCATGACCACAATGACCGAGCCATAGGGCTGGCCGGCAGCCTTTTTTTGTTGCAGGCTGGCAGCGGCGGCTAAAGGATTGAGTTCAAACTCAATATTTAATCTTTGCAGGACGACTTTGATAATCGCCGGGCCCGGGCTTTGACCGCAGGAAGTTAACAAAACCGGCGGGTTAGCCAGCGGTTTCGGCTGGGCCAGAAGGACTGAAGCCGGGACAAGTAAAATCAGGGAAAAAACTATTAAAGCAGTAACCTTATTCATCTTTGGTTCTCCTGTATTTTCAAGATGATTGAGAAAAGGCCTTAATTTAATCATTCATCCTTAGTTTAAATTTTCCGGGTAATAAAATCAAACGGCTGCCACTCTGGATGCGTACTTTTTCCGGGCTGATTAACGGTTTTAAACTCAGAGACAGCTCCTGGCCACTTTGAAGATTTAATGGCCGGCTAGACAGCCAGGCTCAGCCCCGGTCAGCGGGCAGTAATTCCATTAATTTCAGAGCATTAAAAACTGCCTGAGCTCGGTAGTCATTGTTAAAATAAATATAGGTTTCTTCCACTTTCAAAGAGCTTATAATTTTGGCCCATTTTTCGAGTTCCTCATCTGAATAGCGATAGCGATAACCGCCGGTCAGCCCATGAAAACGGAAATAAGCCAGATTGGAGGTCACCACTATTTCAGGCTTAAGACGCCCGGAGGAAGCAAGGCACAGTGTCACCTGATAGCGCGAGAGAAGGTCATAAACCTCAGGTGAAAACCAGCTTTCATGCCTGAATTCAATCACCTGGCAGAAACCGGCGGGCAAAGCCTGGAGAAAAGAAGTGAGAAGCCCAAGATCTTTGGTCAGGGATGGAGGCAACTGATAAAGCAGGCAGCCAGCCTTTCCTCTTAACTGCCTGGTCAGAAAAGCTAAATGTTCCAGTTCATGCTCGACTTTTTGAAGCTTTTTCAGGTGGGTTATCTGCCGGCTGGCTTTCAGACTGAAGCGAAAATCGACGGGAGTTTTTTCTACCCAGTTGTGAATCAGCTCGACCCGGGGCGAGCGGTAAAAAGTCATATTGATTTCGACTGTCTTAAACTGCTGGGAGTAATACTCAAGCCAGTCAGTTGATTTCAGCCCGGCCGGATAAAAATTACCGGCCCAATCTGAATAACTCCAGCCCGAAGTTCCGATCCAGAGTTTCATTTTTCCCTAATAGATCGTATCATGCCGGTGTTTTCTTATCAATAATAATTAAGGGCCGGGTGCCCGGCTGGCTTTTGACAGGCTCAGCCATTTATGGTAAATTTTTTGACTTATATCCGGGCCTGTTTATCTTGGAAACACAAGGGTTAATTAAGAAACGGCCAGAGGTTCGGGCAGGAGGTTAAAGGTATGTTGCATCCAATGTTTTGGCTGGCACCGCTGGGTTCGGTTTTAGCTTTGTCTTTTGCCTGGCTTTTCTACCATGAGATGAAGAAGAAAAGCGAAGGCACAGACAGGATGGCTCAAATTGCCTCCTATGTCAGGAAAGGGGCGATGGCCTATTTAAAGCAGCAATATACCGTGGTAGCCATTGTCTTTGCTTGCCTGATAGTCCTGCTGGGCTTTTTGGCCTTTGTCCTCAAGGTTCAAAATAAGTGGGTTCCTGTCGCTTTTCTAACCGGCGGGTTCTTCTCAGCTCTGTCTGGCT
>JAGOPD010000004.1:20469-22055 GCA_017992175.1 Candidatus Saccharicenans sp. | reverse complement strand
GTGGTAGCCATTGTCTTTGCTTGCCTGATAGTCCTGCTGGGCTTTTTGGCCTTTGTCCTCAAGGTTCAAAATAAGTGGGTTCCTGTCGCTTTTCTAACCGGCGGGTTCTTCTCAGCTCTGTCTGGCTATTTCGGAATGAAGACGGCCACTTATGCCTCCAGCCGGACAGCCAATGCCGCCCGCAGTTCACTTAACGGGGCTCTTAGAATCGCTTTCAGAAGCGGAGCGGTTATGGGCTTGACGGTGGTCGGGCTGGCTCTCCTTGATATTTCTTTGTGGTTTTTGATTTTAAAGCATTTTTATCCCCTGTCCGATGAGAATAACCTGATCATCATTACCACTACCATGCTGACCTTTGGCATGGGCGCTTCGACTCAGGCTTTATTTGCCAGGGTCGGCGGCGGGATCTTTACCAAGGGAGCCGATGTCGGAGCTGATCTCGTCGGAAAAGTTGAATCCAATATTCCAGAGGATGACCCCAGAAATCCGGCCGTCATCGCTGACAACGTCGGTGACAATGTCGGAGATGTGGCTGGCATGGGAGCTGATCTTTATGAATCTTACGCCGGGTCAATTCTGGCTACAGCCGCCCTCGGCGCTTCCGCCTTCCTGGGGCAGGGAGATATGCAGCTCAAGGCCGTGATTGCCCCCATGGCCATTGCCGGGATCGGCACCATTCTTTCCATCCTCGGCATTTTTATGGTTAGAACAGGTGAAAAAGCCAGTCAGAAAGACTTGCTAAGCTCTCTCGGCCGTGGAATTAATACCAGTGCTGTTCTAATTTTTATCTTTTCTTACCTGATTATTCGTTCCTTGGGCCTGTCGGTGGGCAACTGGCTGGCAGTGGTAGCCGGTTTACTCTCTGGCATTGTCATCGGCAAATCAACCGAATATTATACTTCCCATTCTTATCAGCCAACCAAGCGAATAGCTAACAGTGCCCAGACCGGGGCGGCTACGGTTATCATCACCGGGATTGGCACGGCCATGCTTTCGACCTGGCTGCCGATCATATCGGTGGCGACCGGCACAGTCCTGGCTTATCTTTTTGCCGCCAACTTCAATTTTCTGGATGTCGGTCACGGGCTTTATGGCATAGGTATAGCAGCGGTTGGCATGCTTTCCACTCTGGGAATTACTCTTTCCACCGACGCCTATGGGCCAATTGCTGACAATGCGGGAGGCAATGCCCAGATGTCAAACCTGGAAGTTGAAGTCAGGCAACGGACTGATGCTCTGGATGCTCTCGGCAATACGACCGCCGCCACTGGTAAAGGCTTTGCGATCGGTTCAGCTGCTCTTACCGCTCTGGCTCTGCTGGCCTCTTATGTTGAAGAGATAAAAATCGGACTGGTCAGGATCGGGCAGACTACCATTCAAATGATGGACGGAACAGTGGTGGAGACGGCTAAGGCCAGTTTTCTTGATTTCATGCAATATTTCCGGGTTAATCTGATGAATCCCATTGTTCTGGTCGGGATGTTTATCGGGGCGATGATGGCCTTTGTTTTCTGCGGCCTGACCATGATGGCTGTCGGGAAAGCAGCCGGCAGCATGGTCGATGAGGTCAGGCGGCAGTTTAGAGA
>JAGOPD010000004.1:4476-20369 GCA_017992175.1 Candidatus Saccharicenans sp. | reverse complement strand
GAAGGACGCGGACTGGGTAGCCGGGGGATTGAGCTGGCCGCTAACTATCAGGAAAATTATTTCAAGCAATTTGGACTCGGGCCTTTTTTTAGCGACAGCTACCGCCAGAAGTTCATTTTAACCGGCCTTCAGCCGGACTTAAAAGCGGCCCTGGAGTTCATTCCGGCCGGGAAAAGCTCCAGGCTTGAGCTGCCGTCAGCAGTTCTTCTTGAGGACTTTGTGGTTAGATCCGAAAGAGAAGATTGCCCGCCAGAAGTTGAAGGCGAAGTTATTTATGGCGGCTACCTGATTCAAGCCCCGGAGCGAAACTGGGATGATATCAAGGGAGCAGACTTAAAAGGGAAAGTTCTGCTGGTTGAAATTAATGAGCCGGGTAATTACCAGGGCGGGATATTCGACGGCGAGGATCTGACCTATTATGGCCGCTGGACCTACAAATTTGAAAAAGCGACAGAGCTGGGGGCGGCCGGTGTTCTGATTATTCATAATGACCGGGGAGCGACTTACGGCTGGAGTGTGGTCAGGAATTCCTGGGCCAAAGAATCTTTTTTTCTGCCCGAAAAAATCAGAACCCTGTCTTTTGAAGGCTGGGTAACTGAAGCTCTGGCTGCAAAAATGGTGACGGTGGCCGGAATGGACTTCAAAGCCCTCAGGCGGCAGGCAGAGACTTCTGATTTCCAGCCTCAACCCCTCGGGATTAAAGTCAGGATCAGGCAACAACCTGTCTTCCGGCAGATTGAGGCAGAAAACGTGGCCGGCTGGCTGCCCGCGGCCAAACCGGAAGGCAAAGACCGGTACGTTATCTTTTCCGCTCATTATGACCATCTTGGCCTTGATCCCAATCTTCAAGGTGACCAGATTTACAATGGAGCAGTTGATAATTGTTCGGCTACTGCCTGCCTTCTGGCCCTGGCTGGCTACTATTCTCAACTTAAAGAGCAACTGCCGGTCAACCTGGTTTTTGCCGGGGTGACAGCTGAGGAACAGGGCCTGCTGGGCTCAGATTACTTAGCTTCTCATCTGCCGGTTCCAAATTCCTCTCTGCTGGCTGCCATTAATCTGGAGATGGTCAATGTCTGGGGTGAAACTGAAGACGTTTATGCCATCGGGGCTAAATATTCTGATCTGAATGATATCTGCCGGCGGGCGGCGGAAAATCTCGGCTATATTTATGGGCCCGAGCAGGGCGGGAGCTACGGCTTTTTCTTTCGCTCCGATCAACTGAGTTTTACCCGTCATGGCCTTCCAGCTGTCTGGCTGCATGAGGGGCTGGTCTCCCGGGGAACTGATAAAGGCTTAATAGTCAGGAAATCGGAAGAATATCAGAAAAAATATTATCACCAGGTGACAGATGAGGTTCAACCTGACTGGGATCTTAGCGGGGCTGTCCAGCTAACCCGCTGGGCCAGAGAGATAGTTGAACTTTTAGCTGAAACTAAAAGCCTGCCTGCCTTCAAGCCAGGGAGCCAGTTTCAAAGGCCGGCAACCCCCAGTGGCCGTCAAAACCTTCACAATGATTAATTAGATAGCTGTGAAGAAAATATGGTTCTAATTTATTTCTCAAGGTTGCAAAAGTCTTATTTTATGTTAAAATAAAAAACAATTGACAATGAACTTAAAAGAAGCTTCTTTCGGCGAGTTTCTCAAACCATCTCAAGTTATCTTTGAGCTAAAAACTCACGAAAAACTGGAAGCGATCGAAGAGCTTCTGGACAGCCTGGTCAAGCAAAAACTGATCAGCAATCGAAACCTGACTCTGACCAGGATTGTTGATCGCGAAAACCTCGAACCAACCGCCCTGGGGCATGGTTTAGCTGTGCCTCATGCCCGGGTAGATACCGAAGGTCAAATGGCGGTAGCCGTTGGCCGGTCGGCCGAAGGGATAGATTTTTCCGCTCCCGATGGCCGGCCAGTTCACCTCATAATTCTGGTCGTCTGGAATCCGACCCTGCCCGGTCTTTTTAATCATCTGTTTTCCGGGCTGGCCAGTTTTCTAATTAAGCCCGATAACCGCGACCGGCTGTTCAGCGCCCGGGATAAAAACGAGCTTTACAACGTTCTGTCTCAAATTCCTTTAGCTTTTCCCTATGAAGATAGAATTGTTAACCGGGCCAGCCTGTTGAAAAAGCTTCAGGACATAGAGCTTAAAATCAGGCGGGCGACAGAAGCCAGGCAGGAAGAACTCCAGAAGCAGCGGGCCCTGATCAGAGATGAACTGGATCAGTCATTGTTAGCCAGATTTGACCTGTTGATGGACCGCTATGGCTATGCTGTCTCAGAAGTTATAGATGGTGTTTGCCAGAGCTGCAATATGAGTGTTTCAACCCAGATGGCTTCAGCCATTGACGAGAGTAACGATATCTATATCTGTGAAAACTGCGGCAAATATTTAGTTTCACCGGGGAAAAAGGAAAAAGAAAAGGCACTGACTAAGGAAAAGGGTGAAAGAGAAAAGGCTGAAGTTGAGAAAAAAGGACCTGCTCAGGCCCCCGCGGCCAGAGCCAGCCAGGCCAAAAAAGCTCCAGCCGTCAAAGTCAAAGTCAAACCCGGTAAGACCAGAAAGAACTGATAGAAGAATAAATCCTTCCCTGGTTTAGTTATCTAAATCAAGCCTCTATTTCTTAAAAGCTGCAACTATATTTTATTTTGGAATCTTCACTGATTTCTAATTATTGATTCTATGATCACCCGGTTAGTTTGTTATTCTTAGAGCCTGAAGGTTGACCGGTTCGAGCAGGCGGTAGACTGGAAAATCGGCCAGGTTTCGCTGCCATTCCGGGTAAAGATAACGGTCAAAAAAGTTCCAGACTGCCAGGCCATCGTCGCTTTCAGGCTCAAGAAGATAAGCGGCCAGATAGCCGAGAGGCTGGGCACAGCGAATAAAAAGTGAACCGGCCGGGAAGGTTCTAGCTTCTTTCTTATACTCCCCTTTGATCTTTTCCAGCCGGTGCCCTTGAAAAGGCCGGTCTGAAGCCTTGACTTCCTTTGGCTTGAAGACTTCAACTTCCAGAGTCAAACCGGCGGTCAATTGTTCTACCAGCAGGCCATGCTCCAGGAGAATAGCTACCAGGCTGGGGTCGGAGATACTGATCAGATAACCGTAGGGGAGGTTAACCGTTTTTTGCGGAACATAGTTAGCATAATAAGGAATGGTCACCGGCTTTTTCCGGTCAGTTGGTTTGATCTGAGGGAATCCGCCGCCAGGCCGCTCGGTTACTTCCAGTTCATAAGCCTGAATGGTGATGGGCTTGGGCAGCGGTTGAAGATCAAATTCCACGGCAAAAGTCTTTCCAGCGGGATTAAGTCCGGCCGCTACTGTCCGGCGGTCAGCTGCTTCAATGAGTTTCTGAATGTCCGTGGCTTTGACCGAAGCATAATCAAGAATGGCTTTCAGGAAATTAAAACAGCTGATCACTCTGGTCTTATAATCGGCATGGACATAGTTTTCATCAAGAATGGACAGGCGGTTTCTGAGTCCGGCATAGTTGGTGAAATACCTCGGCTGGGGTTCAAAGGTCTCCCAGCCCTTGGCTGGATCCCGCCAGTCGCGAAACATGCCATAGGGAGCAGCCAAGGTGCCGTATTTGTCTTTCAGGTTTTTAACAATGGCCGGCAACATAACGTCACGTTGATAGGCTAGAAGTTCAGGGTCAATATTGGGATTGACCGGCCAGGAGTAAGTCACCGTTTCTTCGTGATAGGCCCCGTCGGTCGTGTGGAGGTCAAGAACTAAAGCTGGATCCCAGCGGTTGATGATCTGGCTGACCACCGCTCTCATCTCCGGGCTTTCGAGCTTAATGGCATCGCGGTTAAGGTCAAGATTCTGGCCGTTGGGCCTGACTCCTACTCCTTTTTCAGGACCTGGTTGCTGGAGCCGGTTTTTGGGGTTGATCTTATCATTTCCATCGGGATTGAGATCTGGAACAATCAGGATAACCAGATTCTGGAGGTATGGATGCGCAGGATTCAGTACCAGTTCCCTGGCCAGCATCAGCGAAGCCTCCTTTCCTTCAACTTCTCCGGCATGAATGTTGGCCTGAATGTAAATAACGGTTTTATTCAAATAGCGGGCAAAAAGCGGCGAATGAACCGGAGGATTACTGATAATTAACATCGGAATCGAGCGGCCTTCAGCCGAGGTCCCAATGTTTTCAACCACCAGATTAGGACTGAGCTTCTGCAGCTCATTAATAAAGGATATAACTTCGGCGTGATAGGAAGTAGCTGTGTACTGGCTGCTTTCAGCTACTGTCAGGGGAGCGTTTGGAGGCAGAGTTGAGGTTTTCGGTGCTATTTTTGATGAACCAGTAGCCTGTGGCTCCGCTGAGGCTTCAGACCAGGTAGCTGCGGTCCTATTAACCAGCGGCTTTTTTCCGGTGCTGGCCGGGCTCAACGAAAGAATTAAAAACAGGATAAAAAAATTAATTAGAGCTAATTTAACCAGTTTTTTCTTTTCCATATAAATATATTCCTTTCTAACAGCAAGTTTTAGCCAGCTTATATTTGCCTGGATTATTCAAAGATAATCCAGCTCAATCTGTCTTATTTTTCCTCCGTGAGAAAATCATGGGAGAAAATCATGGGACACGAACCGATTCCAGAAAATCGTATCATGTCCCGATTTTCATATCAACGATAATTGAAAAGTTTGAGACGTATTTAGTTTGATAAATGTGGCAGATTTATAGTTTTTTTGACTGATTTATCAACCGGGATTTCATTCAGCCGGTCCGGGCCGGGCTGGCGGCCAGGGGTCAGTTTTAATATAATAAAAATAAAGAAGGACAAAATGGGCCTGTTTCCGGTTAGACCAGAAAAAGAAAAAGATCTCCTGGAGAGGATGGTCAGGCTTGGTATCAAAGATTCCGATCTTGAGGAAAAGTTTGTTCACTCTCAAGGGAAAGGCGGACAAAAAGTCAACAAGGCAGCCACCTGTGTTTATCTCAAGCATCTGCCGACCGGCCTTGAAGTCAAATGCCAGCAGGAGCGGTCGCAGGCCCTGAACCGCTTTCTGGCCAGGCGGATTCTGGTCGAAAAACTGGAAGAAAAGCTCCGGGGCGAAGAAAGCCTGGAAAAGCAAAAAATAGAGAAAATAAGGCGGCAGAAAAGAAAAAGGTCAAAGAGAGCCAGAGAAAAAATGCTGGCAGATAAAAAACACCGGGCTTTGATCAAGGAAATGCGCCGGGTCTTTGCCGGGCCTGAAGATTCGGATTAAATCAATCTTGAGCGGGTAGGACTTTTTTCTTTAGCTGGCCACGGGCTTACTCTGAGGCCAGGCCGATTAGAGCCTGAAGCAACAGGTTGGCTCCTTTTTCCAGGTCAGAAGGATTAATAGCTTCCTCTGGCACATGACTTAAGCCCTGTAAAGAGGGGATAAAAATCAGGCCCACCGGGCAAACGGAGGCGATAATCTGAGCATCATGCCCGGCCCCGCTGTGGAGAAGACGATAATCGTAGCCAAGCTCCTGGCTTAAAGCCTTCAGCCTGTTTAGAATAGGCTCGGAGACGGCCACCGGACCGGTGCTGTCCACCAGCTGCTGATAAAAAGATAAACCCCGGGTTGAGGCTACTTCCCTGGCCAGAGCCAGAACTTCTTCCGCCATTTCCTCTAACTCCTGGCAATTGAGGCTTCTGAGGTCAAGAGTGAAATCAGCTTCGCCCGGGATAATCGAAAAGGAGCCAGGTTTTAGCCCTACCCGCCCGATGGTCAGAGTGTTATCTTCATATTTTCTGAGGACGAGTTGATTGGCTTTTAGAGCAAAGTCGGCTAAGGAAATAAAGGCATCCTGCCTGAGTTCCATCGGTATGGTACCGGCATGCCCGGCCTGGCCAACAAAAGTGGCCTGGAAATAACGCTTGCCAGCAATGGCCGTGACCAGCCCGATTGGCACTTCTTCTTCTTCCAGAACCGGTCCCTGTTCAATGTGGAGTTCAAGATAAGCTAAGAGTTCAGGGCGCTCCTTAGCCGCTAAGGGAATATTCTCGACACTCAACCCGGCCTTTTCCACAATTTCGGCCAGCGGCGGTCCGAATTGTGTCCGCGTAGCTTTGAGCTGCCCTTCTCCGAGCTGGCCGGTAAAAGCCCTGCTTCCCAGAAAATCGCCAGCTAAATTCCCTTCTTCATCGGTGAAAGACGCCAGCTCAAGTGTCCGGTAAAGCTCGAAATTTTCTTCCCTGATTCGCCTCAAACCTTCGAGAGCGGACAGGACCCCCACCGAGCCATCGAACCGTCCGCCGTTAATAACTGTATCCAGATGAGAACCGGCCATGACCACCTGCGGAGTCTTGCCTGGCAGGCGGCCAAAAATATTACCGGCGCTGTCCTGGTGAGGAGTAAGACCGGCCTTCTCAATCCTGTCAATCAGCCATTTTCTGGCTTCTAAATCAGGCAGGCTGAAGGAAGGTCTGGAGACACCACCCCTTTGATCCTGGCCTATCCTGGACAGTTCTTCTATCTCAGCCCATAAGCGGTCAAAATTGATTTTAAGGTCAATCATTTTTGAAGAAGCTCCAGCATTTCTCTAACCGCCTGAGTCAGTCCAACCAGAACAGCTCTGGCCACAATGGCAAAACCAATGCTCAGCTCGGAAATCTCATCAGTCTCAACAATTGGCTGGACATTGTGATAATCAAGTCCATGGCCGGCATGGACTTCAAGCCCTGAGTGTCGGGCAAAAACAGCGGCCTGCCTGACTTCTTCCAGATTGGCCTGGCGCTCTTTTTCTGTCCGGGCGTCAGCATATTTGCCGGTGTTAAGTTCAATCAGGTCAGCCCCGGCTTCCTGGCAGGCTTTAATCTGGTCTTTCAGGGGATCAACGAAAATACTCACTCTTATTCCAGCCTTTTTCAGCTCCTGGATATAAGAGGTCAGATGTTCTTTCTGGCTGAGAACGTCAAGCCCGCCCTGAGTCGTAACTTCAGCCGGGCTCTCCGGGACCAGGGAAACTGTATCCGGCTTGACCTCTTTGGCCACCTTTAACATCTCTTCGGTCGCGGCCATTTCCAGATTGAGTTTAGTGGTAATGACCTTTCTCAGTAATTGCAAATCTCTTTCCTGAATGTGACGGCGGTCGTGGCGAAGATGGCAAACAACGCCCGAGGCTCCGGCCTGTTCGGCCAGCAAAGCCGCCAGCACCGGTTCTGGCTCCCGGGCCGCTCTGGCCTGTCTCAGAGTAGCAATATGATCGATATTTACCGCTAATTTCATTCTGGCCTCCAGAAATTATATTGATTTATCTTCTAATCCAGATTCCGGGCGGGCCGCTGCCTGCCTGGCTGTCTTCAGCTATTTATGACCGCAAAAGTTGTCAATCAGACTGGCAATTCTCCTGGCTAACGGCTGCAACTTATTCTCTTCGGGCCCTTCCAGCATGATTCTGGCCAAAGGTTCGGTCCCTGAATAGCGGACTTCCAGCCGGCCATGAGGCCCAAGCTCTTTTCTCACTTCTTCAATTATATCATCATAGCCAGGTATGTCTTTCAGGGGCACTTTTTCTCTGACCTTAAGATTAATCAGGATTTGGGGGTAAAGCTTGAAGTCTTTGACCAGCTCTGACAGGCTCTGGCCTCTCTCCAGCATTAGTTCCAGGATTTTAAGCGAGGTAAGCAGCCCGTCGCCGGTCACCGCATAATCGAGTAGAATCGTATGGCCGGATTGCTCTCCTCCCAGATTAGCCTGACGGTTGATCATTTCTTCGAAAACATATTTGTCGCCGACCCTGGTCCGGCTGAGACCGATGCCGTTTTCAGCTAAACTCTGCTCCAGGCCGAGATTGCTCATGGTGGTGGCTACCACCAGATTATTTTTCAGCTGGTTTTTCTCTTTAAAATATAAAGCTAAAAGATAAAGCGTGTGGTCGCCATTAAGAATACGGCCCTTCTCATCCACCCAGATGGCCCGGTCAGCATCACCATCATAGGCAATGCCGAGGTCAGCCTGCTCATCAACCACTGCTCTGGCCAGGTTTTCGGGATGAAGAGAGCCGCAACCGGCATTGATATTCTGGCCATCAGGCGAGTTATTAATGGCTACAACCTTAAAATTCAAGCTTCTGAATAGCTCGGGGGCCAGTTCCGAGCTCGCCCCGTTGGCACAATCAATTACCAGCTTTAGGTTATCTCTTTTTCTCCCGGCCCAGGATTCCTGAAGTGAACGAAGATAATCCGCTCTCAGAGCCGGCTCAACCTTGACCGGTTTTATTTTTATTCTATCTTCTTTAAGTTCTTCCCCGGGCAGCTCCTTTTCCAGCCAGTCTTCCCAGTCTTCCGGAATCTTGGTTCCGCCTGGGGAAAATATCTTGATGCCATTGTCGTCATAGGGATTATGGGAGGCCGAGATGACCACCCCGGCGCTAAATCCCTCTTTTCTGGTCAAAAAGGAAACACCGGGGGTGGTAATCACTCCAGCCGAAACCGCCTGGCCGCCACCCTGAACAAAACCGGAACAAAAATATTCTTCCAGCCACCGGCCTGATTCCCTGGTATCGCGGCCGATTATAATTCTTGGCTCCTGGGCTCTTTCTTTTAGAAAAACAGCTAAGGCCTGGCCGAGGCGGTAAACAGCCCCCCTCTCTAAAGGGAATTGGCCTGCTTTCGCTCTTAACCCGTCTGTTCCAAACAACTTTCCCATGATTAGCTTTTTCTGGCTCCTCTTCAGGCTTAAGTTTTTCTTGAATTAATCTTTAAAAACTGGATAACCTGTGTCAACCCCAAAAATTAATAGATTAACGAGCTCAGTATTCTTCCCGGTCATTTCTCACTTCTTCACCTTTTTGGTTTCCGGATTCGGGTTGCTGCCATTCTTCTTTTCGATCACAATATTCACTCTGGCCCGGGGATATAGAGCCAGCAGCCTGAGTTCCGGACGGGGAAGAATAAGATCTACTTCTACCACGGCACTGTCAGTCAGAGCTGAAACATCAATCGGACTGGTGATGACTTTATCCTTGGCGCGAACCTTGCTTTCCGGCCCGCTGACCGTCACCTTAGACGGATTCACCTCAACCTTGGCCAGCCGCAGGTCTTCCGCTAACTTCCCGATAATTGTCGGCACCACTTCCATTTCAATCTTTTTAGTTTTCTCCAGCTTGACATGGATATAAACGGGTGAAAAGCTGATGACCTCCACTCCTGGAGGTGTTTTAATCAGGCTGCTGTTGATCGGGTATTCTTCCTGATAAACGCTGGCCTTGCTCATATCGAGCTGAGCCGAAAAATCATCAGGGGCCAGCTGGTTAATCACCCGCTTTCTGGCCCGTATTTTTAGATTAACCGTGGTGTCCGACTTTTCCACGACTTCTATATCCTGAGGGAGATTGATGAGTTCTAAATTCAAGCTCAGTGTCTTCTCGGCAAAGGTTTTTTCTTCCGGAATCATGACGATCCAGACAATAATGGCCAGAAAGATGGCCAGCAGCTTCAGCTCCCAGTTTCTGGTCAGGAAATCCTTTAACATCTTTCTACCTTATCCTCAAATATTCAGCTAAACGCTGCCTGATTGAGTCCTTTTTAGACAGTTTCTCTATTTTCCCCTGGGTGGCTAATGACACCTCGCCGGTTTGCTCCGAGACCACGATCACGGCTGCATCCGTTTCCTGGGCCAGGCCCAGGGCAGCCAGATGCCGGGTTCTGGTCGAAAAATTCTCTCCTAAGGTATGAGCAGGAGCCAGCGGCAGCAGGCAGCCGGCGGCGACTATTTTATTCCCGCGGACGAGCACTGCTCCATCATGAAGAGGTGATTTCGGGAAAAAAATGCTGACCAGCAGGTCTTTGGACAGCTCGGCGTCAATTACTTTGCCGCGCTGGGCATAAGGAGATAAATCAATGTCCTTTTCAATGGCTATCAAGGCGCCGATTTTTTTCTGGGACATATAATCAACGGCTAAGGAAATATCCTCCAGTTTTTCTTTTAAAGGTCCCAGCTTGAAAGGACGCCTGAAAGTATGAGAGCCAATGCCGGTAAAAAACCGCCTGAGCTCAGATTGAAACAAAACAATAATGGCTATAATCAAATAGTTGATAAAGGCCCGGATAATCCGGTTGGAAACATAGAGGTGAGCCCACTGGGTCAAAAGGAAAAAGAAAATGACCAGAATAATGCCGGTGGCTAACTGGTAGGCTTTGGTGTCTTTAATCAGAACAAAAATCGAGTAGAGAATAAAAGCGACCAGAATAATATCCAGAAAATCGGTCAACTGCATGTGTCTTAAGATAATCCAGACATTTTCCAGCATTTTATTCTGCCACCTTTATTTCCTTTACAATAGATTTGGCAACCTGTAAAGCTCTTTTTACTGGAAGGACATCATGAACCCGGAAAATCACTGCTCCCCGGAGATAACTGATGACCGCCGAGGCGATGGTTCCCTCCAGCCGGTCTTCAGGCGGGGCGCCCAGGATTTTGCCGATGAAAGATTTTCGGGAAGGGCCGATGAGGATTGGCCTGTTTAGTCCGAGAAAATAGCCGAGATTATTGATTAATCTGAGATTATCCCCGGCTGTTTTGCCAAAGCCGAGACCCGGGTCGAGAATCAGGCTATCTTCGGGGATGCCGGCCCGGCTGGCTTCTCTCATTCTGCTTAAAAAAAAGTATTTCAAATCAAACAGAAGGTTGTCATAATGGGGTGCCTGTTGCATGTTTTCCGGCTGGCCCAGCATATGCATTAAAACTACCGGAACCTGGTACCTGGCCACCACCTGGGCCATGTCCGGATCATGCCTCAGGGCGCTGATATCATTGATTAAATCAGCCCCTTCCTCCAGGGCAGCCCGGGCTACCTGACTTTTTCTGGTGTCGATAGAAATATAAGCCGAAGTCTGCTTTCTCAGCTTCCGGACAACCGGAATAACCCGGTTCAACTCTTCTTCTAAAGGGATTTCTCTGGCCCCAGGCCTGGTGCTTTCGCCCCCGATGTCAATTATTCTGGCGCCCTGTTCGACCATGGCCAGCCCCTGCTCATGAGCTTTTTCGGGCTGAAAGAATTTTCCTCCATCAGAAAATGAATCGGGGGTAACATTCAAAATACCCATCAGCCAGGGCTCAGGGCCAATAGTTAAGATTTCCCCCCTGATTCTTAATGAATAGGCGGCTTCCGGGGAAAGGTCTGATTCCTGACTGTTACTATCCCGGATCATGTCCTTAATTTTAAATCAAAATCCTTAAGACTCGGGTTGTTTATCGAGCTTCAGATTACCAGCTCCCGGTTGGCTGTCCGGCTGAGCTGTTCCGGCTGCTGGCGCCTCTTCTTCAGCTTGACCCGCTTTTTGCTGGGCACCAATCAAAGCCGTGATTTCATCTGAAGAAAGAATCTCTTTCTCCAGCAGAGCCTCAGCAATTTTGAACAACTTGTCCCGGTTAGCCTCAATCAGGCTTTTGGCCTGATCATAAGCCCGCCCGATTATTTTTTTGACTTCACTGTCAATTAGTTCGGAGGTATGTTCGCTGAAATTTTTATGAGCAGCCAGTTCCCGCCCTAAGAAGATTAAATCATCACGTTCGCCAAAGGACAGCGGGCCAAGATCTGACATACCCCACTGGCAAACCATTTTCCGGGCAATTTCCGTCGCCTTTTCCAGGTCATTAGCGGCGCCGGTTGTAATCTTACCCAGAACCAGTTCTTCGGTCACCCGGCCAGCTAAGAGAACAGACAACTGAGCATCAAGGTAATTCTGAGTATAGGTGTAGCGGTCGGAAAGAGGCAGCTGCTGGGTCAAGCCGAGAGCCAGTCCACGGGGGATAATGGTCACCTTGTGAATAGGGTCGGCTTCGGGCAGAAGAGCCGCCATTAAAGCGTGACCGGCTTCATGGAAGGCCGTATTGCGCTTATCTTCATCACTGATGATCATGCTTTTCCGCTCAACGCCCATCAGCACCTTATCTTTGGCTTCTTCCAGATCCCGCATGTTAACACAGTTCTGGGCTTTTCTGGCCGCCATCAGAGCCGCTTCATTGATCAGATTAGCCAGATCTGCTCCGGAAAACCCCGGGGTTGAACGGGCAATCACCTTGAGATTGGTATCCTCACAGAGCGGAACCCGCCTGGCATGGACATTCAAGATTTCTTCCCGGCCCTTGATATCAGGCATTGGAACGATAATCCGGCGGTCAAAACGGCCAGGACGAAGAAGAGCTGTATCCAGAATATCCGGACGGTTGGTGGCAGCAATAACAATAATTCCTTCATTGGAATCGAAGCCATCCATCTCGACCAGGAGCTGGTTGAGGGTCTGTTCGCGCTCATCATGCCCGCCACCCAGCCCGGCTCCCCGTTGCCGGCCAACAGCATCAATTTCATCAATGAAGATCAGGCAGGGAGCATGTTTTTTCGCCTGTTCGAAGAGATCCCTGACTCTGGAAGCGCCAACGCCGACAAACATCTCGACAAAATCGGAGCCGCTGATCGAGAAGAAAGGCACATTGGCTTCACCGGCTACCGCCCTGGCCAGCAGGGTTTTACCGGTGCCGGGTGCTCCAACCAGCAGAACGCCCTTGGGAATCCGTCCGCCCAGCCGCTGGAATTTGCGGGGATCTTTCAGAAATTCTATTATTTCCTGCAGTTCAATTTTAGCTTCATCCACTCCGGCTACATCCTTAAAGGTGACTCTTTTCTGCATGGGAGAAAAGAGCTTGGCCCGGCTTTTACCGAAGGCCATGGCTTTGTTGCCGCCGGACTGCATCTGGCGCATAAAGATAAACCAGAAAAAGATCAGGAGCAAAATCGGGAACCAGTTAAGGAGAATGGCCACCCAGCTATTTCTGGAATTATCCTTGACGACAATATTGACCTGGTTATCCCGCAGTTCTTTAATCAGGTCAGCATAAATTGGTGGCAGGGTGGTCTTGAAGGCTGTGCCATCCTTAAGTTTACCGTGAGCCTGGGCGTCCTGAATGGTGACTTCAGTTACGTCTTTTTTCTCGACCCGGTCAAGAAACTCGGTAAAAGTGTATTCTTTAATCTTGGGTCCGGTGGGGAAGAGGCTCCAGAGGACAACCAGCAAGACGAGGGAAGCAATCCAAAAAATTAAGTTTTTACCCGCTCTATTTTTTTGCGCCATGGTTTTTCTCTATTTTACACCCCATTCTATCATTTTCTGGCCTGGTTGTTAAGATTAAAAATCCGGCTGATTTAATAATATAATCCCTTTTTCAACTTTCTGGCTGGCCGGCTGAGCCTGAATTTAAATAGATATGATTTTATCAAAGATTGTATTTAAGACCGAGATAATAGCGTTTTTCCAGGGTTCGTTCACTCACCTCATGAATTATACCCCATCTTCCGACCCATTCTATGGAACTAAACAGAAACAGGTTACTCGCCGGCAGCTGGCACTGGAGTTGAATCCCGGTATGCCATCTGGAATCCTTAATGGCCGAATCATCGGTGACCTGCTTTTGCAGCTCGGACAGGCCTTGAATCGAGCGGTAATAAACATAATTGGCGAAGCCCCGGAGCCGCATCGACCCATACCTGACTTCGGCGGCTGTTCCCAGGGCGGGGCCTAAGGCATAATAGTAGCCATAACAGGTCACGGTAGTTTTCATCCCCTGAACATCATGATCAAGAGAATATTTGTTAAGGGCCAGAGCGTTAATCATTCCAAAACTGAGGTAAGCTTCGCCGTTTAGATGAAAAGACCACTGGCCAGTATTATAAGCTCCATCCACGACTGGCCCCAGGAGGTGAACCGCTCCCATTTTGTCCCGGAAATTTCTTGGCTCCTCAAAGTGAAAGCCGGCGGTATCGGTTATCTTAACGTTTCCAGCATCATAGTCAGTGACCGGCCTCTTGACATAAGTATGAAAAGCAGAGCCCAGGCCATAAATCAGGCTGTAGCCCTTTTTATCCTCCCCGATATTCTGAATAAACTTGCCCCAGGGGATAACCCGGGCCTCAAGCTCCAGTTCCTCCCGGTTTTTCCCGTGGTAGGTAAGCGAATAATTTAAAGCAGTATAAATCGGGCTCTTAAAGGTTTCATTTACTTTCCCTGGCAGCCCGTAAAGGGGCTCGGTAAATATTTCAGAGCCAAGGCGAAAGAACATATTACCCGTATTTCCGCCACTGGTCGAGGTGGGCGAGTTCCGGTAGCCAGCTAAAAGATAGACATCCTGAGCCTGATAATTAAAGGGATGAAAGTGGGGGGAAAGAGGCTTATCTCTTCCTTCCAGCCAGCCATTGATTCTATTTAGAGGATTTAGCCAGCTCAAATAATTGCTGAATTTCCGGGGCGAATTAAAAAAGTAGCGGCCGAGTTGAAACCAGGATTCACCCAGGACATAGCCGCCAAACCCGGTCATGACATTGTCACCGATGGAGATAACCTCGCGCCATTCAACGATATATTCCCAGGAAAGAGAGCCGGCCAGCGAATATAGCATCGAGTTCCACCAGGGAAGATTGTTGCTCCGGGCCAGTTCGTAATAGAGCATACCGGCTAAGGAATGCCGCCAGTTCAAGCTGAAATTATTGTGGTCAAAACGGTGGGCTTGAAGAGTAAAGAATCTTTTCTTCTGGTCATGCCAGGTGGGAAGAAATTGCCAGTCCTCTAAAAACTGGCCATATTTATTCCAGTAGTCTATCCCCGAAATAGCCAGCATGGTCACCAGCTCAATGGTGGCCCTCGGCCGGTTGGGCCGCTGGCTGTTCAACTGCTGAGAGCCGGCCGCAGGGCTAATGAGAAATCCTGGCCAGGTTAAAAACGGGCTTAATTTGAAATCTATAATGATTTCGTCGGGAGCGTTGACCCATTTATTCCTGAGATAAAAAGAATTAAGAGTCAGGTCAAATTCAGCCAGCAATTTTTCTTTGAATTCCTGTTCTCCGGGCGGCCTTTGAGCCGGACTGGCGGCTCCGGTCCGGGCCAGCAGGCTAACCGAAAAGCTAAAAAATAAAAAAAGAAAAACGGCTGCAGATATGACTTTCTTTGTACTGTTCATAATGGGATTTCCGCTTTTATTTTTATCTATTTTACTTTTTTTCAGTTTGGCTCTCTATTTTTATCTTAAAAAAATACTCTTACGGCGAGCCAGTGTCAATTACCGGCCTGAAAAGCCACCAGCTGGGACAGGGGCTCAAAAACACGGCCGGCCAGGTCAACGGCCCGGGGGACCGGACAACCTTACCGGACCAGCTGGAAGACGGATAGCCTCAGGCGGACACCAGACCACTGCCAGACCTATTTTCTGGCTGCTTCCCGGATAGCTTCGAGCAGCAGGTCAACTTCATCGAAAGTGTTATAAATATGAGTGGTCACTCTCAGGGAATTAAGCCCGCCTTCCCCGACGCCTCTAATTCTTATCTTGTATTTTTCCATGAGCCAGTTCTGGAACTTATCAAAAGGCATATTCTTCAGGCGGAAACCGGTCAGGGCACAACGTGATTTTTCCTCAAGGGGTGTCAGGATTTCTACCTGGGGAATCTCCTGCAGCCCTTGAAGGAATTTGCTGGCCAGAGCTTTGTCCCGTTTGGTGATATTATCCAGGCCGATACCATTAACAAAATCAAAACAGGCGGCAAGCCCGTAATAGAGAGCTAAGCTCTGGGTCCCATAATCGTAGCGGTGGGCGGTGCTGTTCCAGCCATGGAGGCCTTTCTGGTAATCCCAGCCGGAATCCGACCCGCCGCCAGTCATGATGGGCTCAACCCGGTCAAACACTTCCTGCTTGACATAGAGAAAGCCCGTTCCCTTAGGCCCTAATAAAAACTTGTGTCCGCAAGAAGCATAGAAATCGCAGCCAAGATCCCGGACATCCACCTTGAACATACCCGGCGGATGAGCTCCGTCCAGCATAACCAGAATTTTTTTGCGGTGACCCAGTTCCACAATTTCTTTAGCCGGCAAAATCTGGCCATTGGTGCAGGTCATATGAGGGACAGCGATGATTCTGGTTTTCTTGG
>JAGOPD010000004.1:0-4376 GCA_017992175.1 Candidatus Saccharicenans sp. | reverse complement strand
GCGGTTTTTCAATTTTTATTGATAAGAAAATCCGGACATGATACGATTTTTTAACTGGCTTGTGCCCTTGGTTTTTTAAATTGAAACTCGACAAAGGAAGGAGTTAAAGCCCATGGCCTTCAGCCTGTCAGCCGTTGCCTCCCGCATGGATAAGCTTTATGAATTTGACCGGGAGCCGGTCTCAGCCTCGAGCCTCAAACCGGGCGTCCTGTTTGCCAGCGTTTTTGCCGGCGAGCATGTGGCTGCCACCGAGTTTGTCATCGGGGCCTTTTTTGTTCTCCACGGTATTACTGCCTCTGATCTGATTTTAGGGCTTCTCCTGGGTAATCTCTTAGCTGTTTTGAGCTGGACGTTTATTTGCGCCCCGATTGCAGTCAATACCCGTTTGACCCTTTACTGGTATCTGAGAAAAATCGCCGGGCCCGGTGTCACTTTAATCTATAATATGGCCAATGCTTTTCTCTATTGCGTCTTAGCCGGGGCGATGATTTCGGTTTCAGCTACGGCCGCCGGGCTGGCTTTCAGAATGAAAGTCCCGGGCTTAAACGATATTTTCCCGAACAGTGTCCTGTGGGTCGTGGTTTGCCTGGTCCTGGGGGCGTTATTTACCCTGCTGGCTATTTTAGGCTTTGAAAAATTGAGCCGGTTTGCCGAGGTGGTTTCGCCCTGGATTTTTCTGGTGTTTATCGCCGGAGCCTTAGTCAGCCTGCCTAAACTCGGGGTGAGGGCCGATTTTGGAAATTTCTGGCAGGTAGCCACCACCAAAATCTGGAACGGAATAGCGGTTGCCGGCCAGGAAAAACTCGGCTTCTGGCACGTCGTCTTTTTTGCCTGGTTCTGCAACTTAGCCATGCACGTCGGCCTGTCGGATATGGCTATTTTCCGTTATGCTAAAAAGTGGACTTACGGTTTGTATTCGGCTTTTGGCATGTATTCGGGGCATTTTTTAGCCTGGATTTGCTCGGGCGTCATGGTGGCCGCTATCGGGCGGGAAATGCATCCAGGTAAGATGGCTTTTGAAGCCTTAGGCCTGGCCGGGGTCCTCTGTGTCCTGCTGGCTGGCTGGACGACGGCCAACCCGACCCTCTACCGGGCAGGGCTGGCTCTTCAGACGATTACCGGCTGGCCGCGCTGGAAAATCACCCTGCTGGCCGGGACGGTCACCTCGATTCTGTCTTGCTTCCCGCTGTTTTTTATGAAGCTCCTGGATTATGTGGCGATTTACGGGCTGGTGTTGATGCCGGTTGGAGCTGTCGTCTTTGCCGAGCACTGGATTTTCCCCAAATTGGGGATTCCACGTTATCAGGCTGAAGAGAGGAAGAAGGCTTTTAACTGGAAGGTGCTGCTGGTCTGGGCGGGGAGCCTGGCTTTTGCCTTTGCGTTGCCGGTTCATCTCTATTTTCGCTGGCTACCGGGTTACATTTTTGCCCTGGTGTTTTATCTCCTGCTGAACCTCCCGCTCAGAAACAAAAGCAAGGCGGCAGAAAGCCCGGCCGGGGTGAAAGCTTAAAAATATAGAAATGATCAAAGAAGAGAATATATTTAATTGGCTAAGGCCAAAAAAACAACAAGGTTAGCAAAAAGGAAAAATAAATGAAGAAAAAACTTCTCCAGATAATCTCAATAGCGGCACTGGTGGCCTGCCTGGTCATGGCCGGACTGAATTTTTCCGGGAAAATGTCAACGCCGGCTCTTAAGCTCTGGTTTCTACTGATTTCTGTGGTTTATTTTGTGGCTGCAACTGCTTATGTCTCAAGAAAAGCCTGAAACATTTATTCGCCAGTCAGCTTGAAGGCATAGCGGCCGGAGCCAGCCCGGATAATCAGATTCCCGCCTTTTTGCTCGATGTTTTTAATACCGGGAAGAGAAGCTTTGAGCTGGTTATCAGCAAAAACTACTGTCCCGCCTTCGGTCAACTGTAGGTTCCGGAGCTTAAAAACCGGGATATAAATTAGAGCTTCGCTTCCAACTGGAATAACTGCTTCAAGCTTAACCTGGCGGTCGCCCCTTGACCAGGCGCAGCCGACCTCGCCATTGATGGTATTAAGCGACCCTGAGGCATGGGTCAGGTCTCTTACCATCTGCGGCCTGATGACGAGCTTTTTATAAGCCACAGAGTCAGCTGCTATATTTATGCCGGCCAGGGCCCGGTAGAACCAGGCGCCGATGCTGCCAAACATCGGATGGTTGTGGGAATTCATGGACGGTCCCTCGCGCTGCTGCCAGATTTCCCAGAGAGTGGTAGCTCCATTTTTAAGCATATAGCCGTAGCTCGGAAAATCGGTTTTGGTCAGGATGTCGTAAGCCAGGTCGGAGTTGCCGGTTGTGGTCAGGACATCCAGGATGTATTTCGTGCCGATAATGCCGGTCGTGAGATGTGAATCGTGTTCATAGACCAGGTCATTAAACAGCTCGCTCCAGGCGGGACCGCGTTCTTTATCGGTGGCCAGGCCGGCGAAAAGCGGTAAGACATTGGCAGTCTGGGTTAGGCCATAGCTTCGAGTTTTCGGGTCAAAAAACTCGCGGTTAAAGGCAGTCTTGATTTCGGCGGTAAGTTTGTCATAAGCCTGGGCATCGGCCGGCTTGTTGATGAGGCGAGCCATGTCGGCCAGCACTCTGGTATCGTAATAATAATAAAACGTCGAGACAAGGCTTCCCGGGCATTTTTCAATGGCCACCCAGTCGCCATAGTAGCTGTATTTGAGAAGTCCGTTTTCGGCTTTGCTCCGCAGAAATTCGACATATTTTTTGAGCGAATCGTAATAGTCTTCGATGAGGCGGCGGTCGCCGTAATTTTGATACATATACCAGGCGATTAGCGGATAGGCCGTGCCCCAGGCCGGATCAGCCGGACGCTGGCCCCAGATGTGAGGCACGGTGTCGGTGATCGAGCCATCGGCGGCCTGCTCGTCGCGGATATCGCGCAGGAAATTGGTGTAAAAAGCAGCCATGTCAAAGTTCATCATGGCTTCTTCGGCTGTGACCTGGGCGTCGCCCATCCAGCCCATGCGCTCGTCGCGCTGGTCACAGTCAGTCGGAATGCTGTGGAGGTTGGTTTTCTGGCCCCAGAGAATGAGGTGCTGGATGTCATTGAGAATTCGAGTTGAGGCGGAAAAATTGCCGGTGGGGGAAACTGCCGTATGAACGACGCGGCCGCGCACCGAGTCGAGCCTGGGCGTTCCGGGAAAGCCAGTTACCTCGATGTAGCGGAAGCCATGGTAGGTAAAGCGCGGTTCCCAGACTTCCGTCGTGCTCTGGCCGGCGCCATCGCCACGGAGAATGTAGTGATCCTCAGCCCGGGCCGAGCGGAGGTTTTCCTGATTGATCAGGCCGTTGTCGTAGAGAAGCTCGGAGAAGCGCAGGCGGATATCGGTTCCGGCCGGACCGCTCACCCTGAGCTGGGCCCAGCCGCTCAGGTTCTGACCGAGGTCAAAAACATAGACGCCGGGCGCCGGATTGGTCATGGTGAGAGGAACGATGGTCTCAATCACCTGAATGGCGGGCATCATCTGGGACGACAGAACACCGCCGGGTGCCTCAGCGTTGGAGGCCTGATGCCAGCTAGCGGGCGCGGCAAAATCGGGGCGATCCCAGCCAGGCTGTTCGAGGCGCGCATCGTAAGTTTCGCCATGGTAGATGCTATCTTCAAGGACGGGTCCGCGGGCGGTTTGCCAGGAATTATCAGAATGAATTTCGGTCACGTTGCCGCTGGCATCTTCAATATAAAGCTCAAACATCAGGGCGCGCGATTTATACCAGCCCTGGCCGAGCATGACGCCGATGGCGTTTTTCCCCTTGCGGAGAAGGCGGGTTACATCGTAGGTTGCATAGAGAACTCTTTTCTTGTAGTCAGTCCAGCCCGGGTCAAGGACATGATTTCCAACCTTGCGGCCGTTGAGGTGGAGCTCGTAATAGCCCAGGCCAGCGATATAAGCCCGGGCGCGGCGCGGCTCTTCTGGTAAAGTGAATTCGTGGCGGAGGAGTCCATCGCTTCCAATCCATTGTCCCTTCCAGTCGGAAGGCGAGAAAAGCCCGGTATCAAAGCGGGCCACCTCGCTCCAGGGGCTGGCTTTATCCTCGGCGTCGTAAATGCGGACTTTCCAGTAGTAGGTGCGGTTGCTGGCCAGGGGTTTCCCTGTATAGACAATCTGAATCGAAGAATCGCCAGTGACTTTACCCGATTCCCAGAGGTCGCCTGTGTCGGCGGAAGGAGACGAGGAGACAATTAACTCAAAGGCGGTTTGAGCTTGGCCTCGCTCGCTGTGCCTGTTTTTCCAGAAAAAACGTGGTTTCGCCGTGTCCACGCCGAGGGGATTGGTGAGGTACTCAACGCGAAGGTCGTAGGGGGCAAGGGCGCCTTTGGCCGGGGCGGTGGA
>JAGOPD010000039.1 GCA_017992175.1 Candidatus Saccharicenans sp. | reverse complement strand
GTAGTTCTGATGCCAGGCCCGTCATGAACAGCATAATGCTTTATGTCAAAAATCAA
Organism: Candidatus Saccharicenans sp.; assembly: GCA_017992175.1. Lineage (GTDB taxonomy): Bacteria > Acidobacteriota > Aminicenantia > Aminicenantales > Saccharicenantaceae > Saccharicenans. The sequence goes on along the minus strand of JAGOPD010000039.1, from coordinate 5,899 downwards.
GCCAGCTGCCGGGCACGGTCTGCTTCTTTCAGTTTCAAGATTTAAAGCCATCAACCTTTCAGCCTGTTTACTACCTTATAAAAGCCTTTTTCAAGACTAATTACACATCTGATATATCACATATCAGGATGGTAGTCAAGATATTTTTACTCTAATTTGTCCATCTTTTTGGTTTCTGTCCCTTTTTGCCCTGTCTTTAACCATACTTTCTTCAGCTCCCTTTTCTAAGAACCTTTTATTCCCGGAAAGCCCTGGCTTAAATCTGCCTTATTTGAGCTTCTCAGGATCCCTTCTCTATCGGAGAGAAAACCGCCTGTCCGGCGAGATGTCCAGCTACCCCCTTGCCCTTCTTTTTATTTTTCAGGCCAGGCAACCAGATTCTGTCATTAGGTAATTGATTTTATTGGCCAGTCTCAAGCGGTTAAAAATCTGAAAATGGTCTGACTTTGATAAATCTCCCCTGGCCTGAGGAGAGTCGGGGGGAAAAGCGGTTGGTTGGGCGAATCGGGGAAATGCTGGGTTTCAAGACAGAAAGCTGATCTGGGCCCATAGGTCTGGCCTTCTTTGCCTTTAATTTTGCCGTCAAGAAAATTGCCTGAATAAAATTGAAGGCCCGGTTCACTGGTCAGCAACTCCAGGAGGCGGCCTGAGCTTTCTTCAAAAACTCTGGCTGCCAGAGCCAGTTGTCTTTTATTATCCAGCACATAATTGTGATCATAGCCGCCAGGGACCTGACTTATCCTTTCACCAATCCTGACCGGCTGGCGAAAATCAAAGGGCGTCCCGGCCACCGTCTTGATCTCTCCGGTTGGAATGAGATTGGCGTCAACTGGAGTATAAGCCGAGGCTATGATTTGAAGTTCGTGGTCAAGGATATTATCCTTACTCCCGCCCGACAGGTTAAAATAACTGTGATTGGTCAGATTAAGATGAGTCAGGCGATCAGTTGTCGCCCGGTAAAAAATTTCAAGTTGATTATGATCAGTTAAAAGATAGGTTACCTGACAGGAAAGATTTCCCGGATAGCCTTCTTCCCCATCGGGGCTGAAATAGCTAAATTTGACCCCGGCCGCTGGCAGCTGGCTGAACGGCTCGGCCGACCAGATGACCTTATCAAAACCTTTTAGTCCGCCATGAAGATGATTGGGACCGTCGTTGATCGCCAGCTGATATTCTCGATCTTCCAGGACAAAATGTCCCCAGGCGATTCGATTGGCATAGCGGCCGATGGTCGCCCCCATATAGGGATTTGGCCCGAGATAACCAGCCAAGGAGTCAAAGCCCAGAACCACATCTTTGAGCCGGCCCTCCCGGTCGGGAACATAAAGGGAAACCAGGGTGGCTCCATAACTCATCACCGTTGCTCTCAGCCCCTGTTCGCTTTCCAGCTCAAAAAACCTGACCGGCAGGCCCTGATAGTCTTCTGTCTTTTTCTCTCTTAGCTTCATCCTTTATCTCCTGCTTTTTTTAGATTGTCTTCGGAATAATTTTTTAAAATAAAAGGCATCAGTAAGTCAAAAAAATATCAGATTTTTTAAATGATCACAAATATTAGCGGCTGCTCAGGGAAGCCCGCACTTGGAGTTCTTTTGCTGATTCAGGACAACTAAAAATCGGAACCTGGTCCTGAATTATTTTGTTTTAACAGCTTGAATTTTCTTTTTTAATTCAGGCTGGTCGGGATTAACTTCAAGTGACTTTTGCCAGACAGCCAGGGCTTCTTCCTTTTTACCCAGCTTGAAATAACAATCTCCAATTAAATCAAGAAGCTGAATATCGCTGCCATGCCGGGCAACAGCTTTATCCAGAATGGTCAGGGCTTTCTCATACTGGCCGAGACTAAAGGCAGCCTGAGCAGCTACCAGATAGGTCTCATAGCGAACCCCTTGTTCAGCCAAAACAAAACCATCGAGAATTTTAGCCGCCGCCTGATAGTCCTTAAGAGCCACATAGACCTGGGCCAGTTCCATGGCCAGATCTTCGTTGCCCGGAGCTTTGGCTACGGCCGCTTCCAGCACTGTCCGGGCCTCGGTCAGCCGGCCCAGCTTATAGAGCTGGCTACCGATGATCCAGCCATAATAGGGATCAGTAGCCGGTGGCAGAACCCGGGATAAAACCCAGGGGCGGGGAAGACTCTCCACATAGCTCAGATCAAATTCCTCTTTGACCTTTATCTTTTCCTGGCCATCAACCAGCAAAGTCAGATTGAGGAAATAATGAGCCGGAGGTAATCCGGCCAGCGGAAAGATTTTAATGACCACCGGCAGGCTATCCAGTTCAGATCCAGGATAAGTCTCTTCTTTATATATCTCCGATTCCTTCCAGAACTGGTACCTGAGGCTGGCCCGGTTTTTTAATTCCGGGGTCAAGCCGAAAAGCTGGACGGCAACGACCAGCTCGTCCTGAGCGGTAAAAACCCGGTTGGCCTGAAGATAAAGTTGTTGACCTCCAAGGAGGAAAGCTTTGATTTTGCCTTCAGCCGATTCTGAGGGAGAAACCTTATAAGCCAGGAGAGGTGAGGACATTTCCACTTGAACTTTTTCTGGAATCCTGATGGTCTGCTCCAGGCTGGTAAACTCTTTAGAAGCCTCGTTTTTAGCCAGGATAGATAGCTTATATTCTCCTGGAACACAAGGGAAAACATCATAGATGGCTAAGGGCAGATGCTGTCTCTCTTTCATCTGAGCAGAAGTCAATTTCACCGGGAAAGTTTTTTCAAACTGATAAACCAGCTTCCCATCTACGGTGCTGAGCAGGCCATTGACTTTAAAATTGGTTGCATACTGATTGTCATACTGGTTGATCGACAGCCGGCTCGGCTCAAGATCATAATGAATAAAATAAAGACCGGAGGGATCTTTTAAAACTCTGACCAGAGCATCGCTGTCAATATAATTGACCGAGTAATCAACATCAATAATGTCCTTATATTCAAAGAATTTCCTGGCATATTTGTCTTCAACCATTTTTTGAGGAGTCTGTTCTATCTGGCGAAGGAGAAGATCAGAGGAGAGTGAGGGCCGGCCCAGGCCCAGATTTTCATCGCCGGGAATGAGCGACATGGAAATATTGGCCAGATTAAGATCGATTTCTCTCAGACTGCTGTAGGCCCGGGAATAATCGGCTGGATCTCCCCAGTAACCGGTTAAGAGGGCCTGAGGGCCATCGGCCGCCGGGCTGTAGAGGCGCATTTCGCCCGTTCCCCTTTCCTGAAAGAAAAGAAGGTTAAACCCGGGAGGCAACCCCAGATCCTGTTTTCCCTGATAAAACCAGATTTCGCAGTTGTAAATTTCTGATTTTCCGTCGATATGCTGAATATCGTTAGGAGGGCCGAGAATAATATACATCCGCCCCCGGTCAGTCATCCAGCCAGGCTTGGCCGCTTCCCGGCCGAAGTATCTGTTGACATAATCTATTCTCTTGTAATGCTCAATTTTAAATTCATTCTCTTCAGTCTCAGGAATGGGATCACGGTGCTTCCAGAAAGCCTCAATAAACAGATCTCTTTCCCGGTCAGAGTTGAGCTTCAGAAATATTTCTTTTTCGGCCGGGGTAATAATATAGACAACTTCCTGTTCCAGCCATTTCCTGTACTGGTCAGGCAGTTTGACTGGCGGTTCTTTTTTTCTGGAGGCTCGCTGCCCGGCGGCCAACTTTGATCCGGGACTCAGATCAGGCTGGCCGGTTAAAGCTAAACCGCTGCCGGTCAAATAAACCACCAGGGGTAAGATTAATAGTAATCTCAGCCCAAATTTCAAATGATATGGGTGAGGGTCAATGTATCTTGAGTTTTTCGCCTGTTTCAATTTCCAGACTCCTGACTTTGATTTTAAATAAATATTTTAGCATTTTTAAGGCGGCTTTTCTTCTTTTCATAATCCCTGACCTGCTGCTTTTTGCCGGCCGGGGTGATCAATCTATTTAAACTTCTGATCCAAGAAAAGTGTTGCTGGCTCCAGCCTGCTTTCCTGATATTCTGCCTGAAGCTGACTCACCTGGAGGCAGCGATCATCTTTTTAATCTCTTTGATCTTAGCCTGGGTGGCCCGCTGGCCAAGATTCACCACCCGTTTGGTTTGAGTAAAATCAAATGTATTGACTGGCGGATTAATATTAATGATCAGGTCAGCCCGGGGGAGCTGACTATCCGTTGAATCAGCCAGAACGATTTGAACCAGGCGGAAAAACACCGACAGGTTTGATTTAAGTTTAGCGGCTGATATCTTGCCCAGGGGGCGATGAACGTCTGGAACTAAAACTTTAGCCGCCCCAAGCTGTCGGGCGAGAGTGACCGGAACATTGTTAAGCAAACCACCATCAACCAGAAGCGATCGCTCGAAACGGGCCGGGTCTATCAGCAGAGGATAAGCCAGACTGGCTCGCAAGGCCCGGTAAAGCGGACCAGAAGTAAAAGAGACTTCCCGGCCGTTAACCAGATCGACTGCATTACAGCCAAAGCGAATTGACAGGTCTTCAATCCTCACCTGGCCAACCAGCTGACGGAGTGATTCTTCTGCTACATCAGCTTCCTGGCGGCCAAGGCGTTTGACTAATTTTTTCTGATAAACTTCAAAAATAAAATAATCAACCAGCTGATCAGGAATAGGAATATTCCTTTTTTTTAATCTGGCCAGCTGGCTCGAACTCAGTTCCTGAGCAATGGTTTCAATTTCAGCCGGCAGATAACCAGCTGAGAATAAGCCGCCAATGACGGCCCCCATTGACGTCCCGGTTATGACGGGAGGGACCAGATCGTTATCCAGCAAAGCCTTGAGCACGCCAATATGAGCCAGGCCTCGCGCCCCGCCACCCATCAGAACCAGAGCCCAGGTTCTGTCTGATGATAATCGACGGGAGCCGGAGATTATCTTTGACTTGACTGACTCTGTTCGCCTGCCAGGCAACGGCCCTGGCCTTTTTGTTCGTTTATTTTCCCTGTTCATTATTTTTTATCCTGCCCGCCAGGCGGGTTATCCTCCCTGACTATAATTAGCTCCTGACCGGATAACCGGATCCGCCAGCCTATCACCTTCTCCTCACCGGCCAGGCCAACCAGAGTTGTTTATTGCTATTTCCAGTCTGATTGTAATCTAGCCACCTCTTTACCTGTTGATAGATTAAATATCTGTTGAATCCAGGGCTCAGTTTCATTTTGAGGTCTTTGAGTAATGACTTCAAGGCTATCGCCATAAAAGACTTCTGCCCGGTAGTTGATCTGGAGATCGACCGGCCGATGCGAAAAAAGTACCTCCGGCGGCATGCCTTCCACTGCCCAGCGGGAATAAGCCACGTTATTTACGTGGCGGTTAAAATCCAGATCTTCAAAAAGAGCTTTAAATTCACTCTTAAAATCAAGTCGGTCAACAATGGGCAGCACTGGAAAGTCATCCTCCAAGATCCTTTTATTTAGAATCAGCTCATCGGGAAAAAGGCCGTTAACTTTTACCGGACACCGATCTTTTAAATCAATGATCATCCAGGAACTGGTGGCTGCCAGAATTCTTTTTTGCTGGCTATCGGACATTTCAAATTCCCTCAAGGCATAAAAACTATGCAGCCCGGAAGCCCAGGTTTTAACCGTGATTTTTTCACCCATCTCCGGGTAGCGGCTGATCTGAAGGTGATAGCGGGAAATAACCCAGGTGACACCTTTTTCCTGAAGATCGAAAACCGAAAATTTTTCCTGGATGGAGTGGAGCCGGGCTGCATCCTGAAGATAATTCATTAAAGCTGACAGGTGGGCCCGGCCCTGATAATCCACATCAAAGCTCATAATCTCAAAGCCGCTGCTAAACTGATGAAGTTCGTCCATTTTCAGGCCTCAAACTTGATTTTAAGTTTTTATTCTATAACAAAGAGCCGCCCTCCGGCTACTCAAATGGGGTCGGGCCAGCGCATTT
>JAGOPD010000015.1 GCA_017992175.1 Candidatus Saccharicenans sp. | reverse complement strand
TTGACTATTTCCTGGAGTAAATTCAGCAGAGTCCCGGGTGGAGTCAAATCCTGGCCATAGGCACAGAGGTGAATCCCGGCCACTACCACTTCGTTAAAGCCCCGCTCGATAGCCCTGTCTATCTGTCTGATAACATCTTGAGGCGGAGCACTCTTAGCTGGCCCCCGCAAGGAGGGAATAAGGCAAAAAGTGCAATGGGCGTCGCAGCCGTCCTGAACTTTAACCAGAGCCCGCGAGCGGTAATTAACCGGTTGAATCTTCTGGCCGGTTCCGCCTGCCAGGCTGACCAGCTCTCTGACCAGGGTTTCTTTAGCTGCATTGGGCACAATGGCCGAAACATTCTCATAGAGGCTAAAAGCCTGGCGGTCTTTCTCAGCCAGGCAGCCGGTGACGACGACCCTGGCCTCAGGCTTTTCCCGCTGGAGCTTTCTCAGAAATTGCCTGACATCGGCTTCTGCCCGGCCGGTCAAACCACAGGTATTAACCACGACCAGATCTGAGCCACGCCAGTCCCGGTCAACGGCCAGTCCAGCTTCGGCCAGCTTTTCTGACCAGTCGAAGGCTTCAGCTTGATTTACCCGGCAGCCGAAGTTATGGATGAAGACCCGGGTCATAATTTTTCTTTGAGCCTCCTCGAGCTTTCCTCGACTTTTTCCGCCATCTTCTGCCGATAAGAGACGAGTTTCTCTTTAAGCTCCCCGTCCGATAAAGCCAGAATGGAGATGGCCAGAAGGGCGGCATTGGCTCCACCGGCTTTACCTAAGGCCACGGTTGCCACCGGCACCCCCTTCGGCATTTGAACCATAGACAGCAAAGCGTCCAGCCCGGCCAGAGCCTGGCTTTCGACCGGCACCCCAATAACCGGCAGAATTGTCTGGGAAGCGACCACACCCGGTAGATGGGCAGCTTTCCCGGCCACGGCCAGAAAGACTTTTGTCCCGCTTTTTTCTGCCTCTCGAATGAGCTTGGTGGTCCTGTCCGGCGTCCGGTGAGCAGAAGTTACTTCCAGGTTAAAAGGCACCCCAAACTCTTTAAAAATATCCAGGCCTTCCTTGATGATTTCAAAATCAGAATCGCTGCCTAAAAAAATGGTCACACTCATTTGGACTCCTTTATGGCTCCAATATCCTTCCGGTAAAACATACCTTCAAAATAAATGGTTGGAAGATGTTCATAAATTTTTTTCATGGTTTGAGTCAGGCTTGGTTCTGAAGCACAGATATTTAAAACCCGGCCGCCACTGGTATAAAAATGGCCATTAACCAGGCTGGTCCCGGCATGAAAAACCGTCAGGCCAGGCACCTTGGCCACTTCTTCCAGCCCGGCAATTAATTTCCCGGTCTCATATTTTAAGGGATAACCGCCGGAGGCCAGCACCACACAGCCAGATGGCTTCAGGCTCCATTTTATTTCCTGCTGAAGCAAATCTTCTCCGATGACTGACATTAATATTTCAACCAGGTCCGTCTCGAGCCGCAGCATCTGAGCCTGAGTCTCGGGATCGCCAAAGCGGCAATTGTATTCCAGAACCTTTGGCCCGTCATCGGTAATCATCAAACCGGCATAAAGGGTGCCCTTAAAACGGCGGCCTTCTTCCAGCAGCCGGGTGATGGTAGGAAAAATAACTTCATCCATAATCTGGCTGAACAGTTTCTCGGAAACATAGGGAGAGGGTGAAATTGCTCCCATCCCGCCGGTATTGGGCCCTTTGTCGCCGTCATAGGCGGCTTTGTGATCCATGGTGGTGACTAAGGGCTGAACCCGGACGCCGTCAGTCAGAACGATAAATGATAGCTCCCGGCCTATGAGATGCTCTTCAATAATCACCCGTTCGCCGGCCGGACCGAATTTTTTCTTGACCATCATATCGTTGACGGTATCTTCAGCCCGCTTGATATTGGCACAGATTGAAACCCCTTTGCCGGCAGCCAGACCATCAGCCTTGATGACCACCGGAAAGCTGAACTCGCCCGAGTTAAGAATCTTCATCGCCTGTTCAGGCGTGTCAGCAATTTTAAAACTGCCGGTTGGAATACGGTGCCGGCTCATAAACTCTTTGGCAAAAATTTTACTCTTCTCTATTTCTGCCGCTTTTTTGCTGGGCCCGTAAATTTTAAGGCCTCTGTCCTCAAACTCGTCAACAATTCCCATAGCTAAAGGAATTTCCGGCCCAACCACCGTCAGATCAATCTGATTGTCTTTAGCCCAGTCAGCCAGCTCCGCAACATGACTATCTTCAATCGGAACCAGCTCGGCTATTTGAGCCAGGCCGCCATTACCCGGGGCGGCATAAAGCTTCTCACAGTGGGGGCTCTGACTTATTTTCCAGGCAAGAGCATGTTCGCGCCCGCCAGAACCAATAATCAGGATCTTCATTTTCTCTCCTTCACCCTTTAGCTGGCCAGCTCCTTGACTTTCCTGGCCAGGCTATCAACCAGTTTCTGAGCAAATTCTTTTGATGGGAAAAGACTCAAAAATAATTTCGAGGCCAGCTCCAGGGCTTCCTCTGCCGGCAGGCAATACTTCATCTCCAGGAAACCCTGCCGGTAGCGTCTTACCTCATCCTTAACCGGCTTGTTTTTCATAATAACTTCAGCCATCAGGCCGGCCAGAATCTCAAAATCCTTTTCTTTCATCCCGAATCTGGTCATCTCCTGGACGCCCAGCCTGATACCGGATGATTCCAGAAAAGTCGTATCATCGGGCAGGGCCTGATAATTGGCAATGATATTATTGTTCTCCAGCCGGCGGGCGATGTCCTGGCCCTGGCCAAACTTTTTAACCCTGATCAGAACCTGGTGGGTTTCAGTAAAACCATCGGCTTCATCGCCTTCAACCTCGATACCGGCAGCTTTAAGGTAACGGGCTAAAGCCTTCGCATTTTTTTTGACCTGGCTTTGATAGTCGGTCTTGAACTCGTTCATTTCATAAGTGGCCAGAAGCAGCCCTAAGAGAGTCCCCAAATGGTGATTGGAGGTGGAGCCGGGGAAAGCCCGGGCCTGAATATCGGTCCAGAGCTGTGGCCAGGGACTGCCTTGAGCGATATTACTGGCAATAATCCCGCGCTGGGTTCCAAAAAAGGTTTTATGAGCGCTGCCGGTGACAATATCGGCTCCTTCCTCAAAGGGAGACTGGAAAGCCCCGTAGAGGCCAAGCACATGAGCCATGTCATACATCAGAAGCGGGCGCTCTGGCCAGTCTTTGACCAGCCCCTGAACAAATTTGACCGGTTCCGGATAAATGAACATACTCTTGCCGAAAACCACCAGCTCAGGCCGGTAGTCTTTCAGCAATTCTGCCAGCCGGCCGAGATCAACTTTATAGGGATTATCTTCCCGGACAGGAATATTAACTACACTCTCTTTGCCCGTGGCCGGATCTTCCTCGACCAGGTTGAACAGGGCCCCCATCGGCTGAGCGCTGAGGTGGCCGCCCAGGTTAAGGTCGTTGTTCATGACCAGGCGGAGGCGCCGGAAAGGCTCACCTTTCTCCCTTTTCCGGTTGACAAATTTAACCAGCCCTTTAAAGACTACCTCGTTGGCCATCTGACCGGAAACCGGGCGGAGTTCAACGTCCTGGCAACCAAAATAAGCCTTTAGCTCTTTCTTAGCTTCCAGCTCCACCTCGCGGATAAAATCAGTGCCCTGATAAAAATAGACTTCCTGTCCCTTCATCGTCCGGTGTTCGGCATAACGTCCCACCGGATCAGCTATCTCAGCCAGCTTGACCAGAAGCGAGGGGCTATTCTCCGAGGGAATAAGATTAAAACATTCCTGCTGGCGCCAGCGATTGTTCTTTTCGATTCTGTCTGTCCAGAAAGTCAATTTTTCCTTGAGTCCTGTCATTCATCTTCTCCTTGTTTCACCTGATCTATATTATTTTTACTGGCCGGCTTATTATGACCGCCGCCGGGCTGGTCTGACTCCGGAGGAGACCGGTTAAGCCTTCTTAAAGTTTTCTGCTTCGAGCTCTTTTATCTTATTAATCCGGCGCTCATGCCGGCCGCCTTCAAATTCATTTTCCAGCCAGATTTTAACAATGGGCAGGGCCTGGTCTTCACCGAGAACCCTGCCGCCCAGGCAGAGGCAATTAGAATTATTATGAGTCCGGCTGGCGGTGGCGGTAAATTCATTCCAGCAAGGAGTAGCAATTATTCCAGGAAATTTGTTGGCGACGATGGCCATGCCGAGTCCTGTCCCGCAAAAAAGTATGGCCCGGTCGAATTCACCGCTGACGACTTTTCTAATCGCCTTAGCACCATAATCGACATAGTCTACGGTTTCTCCGGCCTCGCAGCCGAAATCAACAAAACTGATTCCAGCTTCCCGGAGATAACGGATTATGGCCAGTTTCAAATCATAGCCGGCGTGGTCAGAAGCAACCGCTATCTTCATTTCCCTCTCCTCCCGGTGAGCCAGAAAAACAAGCAAAAATGGTCTGGCTCTCTTATTTTAAAAAGCCGGCGGCTTCAGGCATGACTTCAATAGCTTTGAGGACAACCGGATCAGCCTGCCGTGAAATTTTTACACCCTCTTCCGGGCTGACCACTGAAGAAAATATTTCCCGCCTGATCTCGCCTTTAATTTCGTTCAGGGCTTCATTAAATTTAGCCATATCATAAGTTATCTTGGCCTGGTCAAGATAACTCTGGAAATCTTCAATGACTTCCGGGGTTACTTCAAACTGGTCATTAAAGACTTTAACCCCGGCCGGCGGGGTTTCACCTGTTTTTATTTCCTGAGGGAAAATATATTTTTTAGACAGAGGAGTCTGATGCTGGCTGAATCGCCGGCCATAGCCGAAGAAAGCTCCTTTGAACATCAGTTCAAAAGTGAAGACCTTATAAGTGGCCTTAACCTCATAATCAGGGCTGATGCCACCCTCACCCAGAACCCGGCGGCCTTTTTTCAGGGTGTATTTTATATCCCGCTTGTTCTCGGGTGCTTTTTTAGCTAAGTAATAATCTTCAAGATGAGAAAAATCACGCTGAATCAGCCGGCCGCTCGGCGTGAGATATTTAGCAGTGGTCAGAGCTAAAGCCATGTCAGCCGAGAGCGGAAACACTGTCTGAACCAGTCCTTTTCCCCACGAATCTTCGCCGACAATCAGCCCGCGGTCATTGTCCATAATGGCCCCGGCCACAATCTCTGAGGCGCTGGCTGTTCCCTGATTGATCATGATAACCAGCGGCAGGGCTTCGTACTGGTCATTGCGGCTGGCATAAAAATCGCGGTTATAAGCGGGGTTACGGCCCCTCATCGAGACGATTAAAGTCCCCTTGGGAAGAAACTCATCGGCCATATCCACCGCCTGGAAAACTGGACCGCCGGTATTTCCTCTTAAATCAAGAATGAGGCTTTTCATGCCGGCAGCGGCCAGCGATTTAAGTTTGGCTTCCAGTTCATCGACGGTATTCCGGCCAAAAGACCGGACAAAAATGTAACCGACCTTTTTCTGGTCATCGATCATAAAGGAATAAGGAACACTGGCTAAAGGGATTTCTTCTCTGGCTATGGTCAGATCAAAAGGTTTGTCGAGGCCTTCCCGCTGGATGGTGATGGTTACTTTAGTGCCTTTTTCTCCACGAAGCTTTTGCATAGCTTCAACACTGCTCAGGGGCTTGGTGCTTTCCCCGTCAATGTGGGTAATGACATCTCCAGGCTGAATGCCGAGCCGCCAGGCAGGAGTGCCTTCTATCGGAGCTACGACCACCAGGCGGTCTTCCTGTTTTTGAATCTGAATGCCCAGACCATAGTACTTACCGGTATACTCTTCATTAAAACGAAGAGAGGATTCCGGATCTAAAAAATAGGAGTGGGGGTCAAGCGTATCCAGCATCCCCCGGATGGCAGCAAAAGCCAGCTTCTGATCATCTTTATTATCATAATAATTCTGCTTGACCATTGAGCTGAGCAGGATAATCTTGTTCAAGCCCTGCTCCCAGGGATCAATCGCAATTGAAACCCTGCCAATCAGAAAAAGAACTAAAAAAAACAGGACCGGGTAAGCAATAATTTTTGATCTGGATGTCATCGGCCTCTCGATAATTTAACTCCCGTTAGGATAGGATAAATCTTACCAGAGGGGTCAGCCAAAGTAAAGCCGAATTTAGATGGCAGAAGGCTGTGAATACAGCTCTCAATTCACCCTAGTCATTGTGTATTTTATCCATTATAAGCAAGTTAGCCCCTACCCTTATGAATACGTAGTGCCTCCCTTCTTATCTTTTCAGATCCTGAAACCCGGTATTAACCGGATTATGGCCGGGCACAGCAGCTGTTCTGGCTGGCTGGCTACCCAACTTGACTCATACCGCCCTTAAGATTATAGTTTAGGGGAGTAAGTGGAGAGAGGATGTTTGGCAGTATTGGCGTACCGGAGCTAATTGTTATTTTTGTTATTGCCCTGCTCATTTTTGGGCCTAAAAAGCTGCCCGAAGTCGGAAAATCAGTTGGTAAAGCCATCAGGGAATTTAAAAAAGCTTCAGATGAACTCCGGAATAAGGTTGAGGACGAAATTAACGCCACTGAAATCAAAAATGAGATTAAGGATGTCGCGAAAGACCTGACCAGTGTCACCACTGACCTTAATAACCTTCAAGATTCAATAAAAAAGGACCTGAAAGCCGATGAGCCCGAGGAAGGCCACAAAGTCTCCGGATGAAATGACCTTTCTTGAGCATCTGGAAGACCTGAGGAAAAGGCTTTTTTATTCGGCCATCGCTATTCTTCTGGCTGTCGCTCCGGGCTGGATCTTCAGCCGCCAGCTTTATGGCATTCTGGCCAAGCCGCTTACTCAATATTTGCCAGAAGGCACCAAGCTGGCATATACCACTCTGACCGCCCCCTTTATGCTCTATATGAAGATCTCTTTTCTGGCTGCTTTCTTCTTCACCTCGCCTTTTGTTTTTTACCAGCTATGGATGTTTATTGCTCCAGGTCTTTATCAAAAAGAAAAGAAATATGTCATTCCCTTTGTTTTCTTTACCACCTTTTTCTTTATCCTGGGGGCACTTTTTGGCTATTTTATTGTCTTCCCCTGGGCCTGCCGGTTTTTTGTGGGGCTGGCCAAGGATTTTCAGCCGGTCATTACCGTTGACCAGTATTTTAATTTTTCTATAAAGGTGTTGCTGGGCATTGCCCTGATTTTTGAACTGCCGACTTTAGTCTATTTCCTGGCCAGGATGGGTTTGGTTACCGCCCGCTGGATGACCAAGAATTTTCCTTATGCGATTCTGGCTGCTTTTGTCATCTCGGCCATTATCACTCCGACTCCCGATATTATTACCCAGGGGGTGGTAGCTGTGCCGATGATAGTTTTATATGCTTTAAGTATTCTAATTGCTCTGGTCGTCGGCCGGAGCAAGGAAAGACAGAGGCAGAAGCAGGAAACGGCCTTAGAAACGGTCGCTGACGGAGAAAAAGACGATCTGGCCGGCTGACGGACTTCTGATAATTTTGCTTTTTCCCGAGCTTTAGATATATTCTTACTTAAGATATGTCCTGAGGACAGTCAATTTTAGGTTAGTTAAGTTTTCTACTGATTTATCTGGCTGAATTGTTTTGAGCCCGTAGTAAAAATGAAAAGAGATTTTAAAGTAACTGATTATCGCCTGATTGGACTCACCGGCACCAATGGAGCTGGTAAGGGTGAGGTAGCTTCTTTCTATCAGAAAAAAGGCTATGGTTACCTGTCACTTTCAGACATTATAAGAGAAGAGCTCAAAAGCCGTTTTCTGCCGGCCAGTCGCGAGAATTTGATTGCCGGCGGGAATGAACTTAGAGAAACATTTGGAGCCGACATTCTGGCCCGCCGGGCAGCGGCCAGGATTTCGGGACCAGCAGTCATTGACAGTATCCGTCATCCGGCCGAAATTGAATATCTCCGCAGCCTGGGAAGCTTTATTCTCATCGCCGTCGATGCCCCGGTAGAGATGAGGTTTAACCGGGTAAAAAAAAGAGGGCGGGACGAATCAGCTTCAAACCTGGAGGAATTTATTCAGCAGGAAAACAGGGAAAAAGCCACTGGCGGGAATAACCAGCAGCTTGACCGGTGTCTGGCTCTGGCTGATCTTTTAATCATCAATGACGGCAGCTTAGCTGAATTGCACGAAAAACTGGAGAAATTAGGATGAACGAGAAGCCTGGCCAAATCAACCAACAGAACAAACGCATTTCTAAGGATGAATATTATCTGGGTATAGCCCGCGAGGTGTCCAGAAGAAGCACCTGTTTCCGGCGGGCTATCGGAGCGATTATTGTCCGCGATGACCAGATTATTTCTACCGGCTATGTCGGGGCTCCCCGGAAAACCAAGGATAGCCTGGAGCACGGCTTTTGCCTCCGGGATCAATTAAATATTCCTCACGGCCAGAGATATGAGCTCTGCCGCTCGGTCCATGCCGAACAGAATGCCATTATCAATGCGGCCCGGGCCGGAGTCAGCCTGCTGGGGGGCGATATGTTCATTTTTGGCAGCGAGCCAAAAACCGGCCAGCCCATTGATGCCTTCCCCTGCTTTATCTGTAAGAAGATGATTATCAATGCCGGTCTGAAGCGGGTTGTTTGCTCGACAGCTGACGGCCGGTGTCAGGTTTTTTCGGTTGACCAGTGGGCTCGAGACTGGCGGGAAAATGATATTCTGGACGATACTCATCAATATGGAAAGACAGAGGAAGGAAATCATGACTAAGAATCGACCGGGCTTTAAACTTTTCAGGTTAGCTGCCGGGCTGGCCTTAATCCCTACTATTTTAGTAGTATTTATGGCCGCTCAGGAAACGCCCGGGCAGGAAGCGGCTAAAAGCCAGCCAGCCAGCCTGCTGGAGCTGCTGGGGATTGAGGTCTCGCCTGAATCCCTCGACTACCTGCAGAATAAAACCCAGTTTCAACTCCATACCCTTCTCACTGAACAGCGTCACCCTAAGACCTGGAATTTGAGTGAAAAAATAAAAACGGACACGGCCGCTGGCCTCCACCTGCTTTTTTCGGTAGATGAGGACATTGTGGCTAAGCTCGAGGAATTAGCCTCCTCACCCGAAGTTCTCAAGCAACTATCTTTCGAAATTAAAAAGACCATTCTTAGCGGTCATAAGATTTATTTCTATGGCTGCGGGGCGACCGGGCGCTTGGCCAAACAAATGGAAAGCACCTTCTGGCGGCCTTTCTGGACTTCATTAAAGACTGATAAAGAGCTCTGGCCGAAGGTTGAAAAAAACCTGGGCGCCGGAATTGGCGAAAAGCTCATCGGGGAAATGACCGGCGGGGACCGGGCGCTGATTTCCTCGCTGGAAGGATTTGAGGATCTGCAACTGATCGGCCGGCTACAGCTAAAAGACCGCGGAATAGAAAAAGGCGATCTGGTCATAGCCGTCACTGAAGGCGGCGAAACTTCCTCAGTTATCGGGACCATTCTCGGGGCCCTCGATGACTGGCGGCAGCAGCCAGGCTATTCACCGGCCGAAAGCCGGCAGAAGCTTTATTTTGTCTATAATAACCCTGATGATAAACTTCGTCCCTTTGAGCGCAGCCGCCAGGTCATAGACGAACCAGGGATCACTAAAATCAATTTGACCACCGGACCGATGGCCATCACCGGTTCGACCAGAATGCAAGCCACCACCATCGAAACTTATGTCCTGGGAGTTAGCCTGCAGGCTGCCATCTATGATTTGCTGAAGGATTTCCTCAACTCAAAAGAGCTGCTGAAGGCCGGGTTCAACCGCCCTTATTCAATCCCTGATAATTTAAAAGCTTTTGCTCCGGTTCTGACTAAAGTAAAACAAGCTGTTCCAGCCATAGCTCCCTGGACTGACCTGGAAGCAAGCACTTACCGCCAGGGGCGTTTTTCAACTTACTTTGCCCAAAAGGCGATGATTACCGTTTTTATTGACAGCACGGAAAGAAGCCCGACTTTCAGGCTTTATCCGCTGGATACCGTTAATCTGCCTGAGCGGCGTTGCTGGATTCAGGTCTGGACAGCAGCCGCTAATGGCCGGGAGGCCTGGCAGTCTTTCCTGGGCCGTCCTTTCCGCGGCCTGAGTGAAAGTATCTATCGCCAGCCATTTGAAGAACAAATAGATGATCCCTATTTAAAGCAGGCCGCCCTGGAAAGCCTCAAAAAAGCCGGCCAGAACCAGCAGGACCTGTATGATTTTTCTTTCTCAGAATTTAATCTTGAAAAAAGAGGACCGAAGCCGGGGGATCTGGGAGTGGTGGCCAGTCTGAGCCCTGAAGAAAACGAGCTTCTCGATGGCAACTCGCCTTCGAGCCGCTTTGTCCGGCTCTTTTCGGGAAGTAAAGCTTCGGTCGTGACCGTCAATGTCACTGGCCTTGAACAGAAGCAAATTGCTGAGACTCAGAAAAAACTTGATAGCTTCTACCAGACTAAAGACTGGCCAGCCGGTCAAAAACTCCTGCCAATCTGGCTGCCGGTTGACTCAACCAATGACCCTCTCCAGCTCAAGCAGAACATGGCCTTAAAGATGGTCCTCAATGCTCATTCGACAGCCGTCATGGCTAAACTCGGCCGGGTCGTTGGCAACACCATGACCAATGTCAGTCCGAGTAATTTAAAATTAATCGGGCGGGCAACCTATTTAATTCAATCCCATGTTAACGACGGCCTCAAAAAGCCAGGCTGGATAAAAAAATATGGACGGCGTGAACCCATTAGTTATGGCGAAGCCAACGCTGTGTTGTTTGACTCCATTACCTATCTTAAAGATAAGGAAAAGGTAGCTGGCCAGACGGCCGAAGTGGCCCTGTCCATCATTAGAATTCTCGAATCGCTGAGGCAGAAAAGGGGGATAAGCGGCGAGGAAGCCCTGGTTATCCTTGAGCAGCAAGGTCTGGCAGGCTACCTGGCGGGAATAGACTGATCGCTTTTCAGCCGGTTTTAAGGATTTCGGTAATGACTTCTAAACCCGCTGGCTATCCGCCACAAAACAGGGTGGCTGGGGCCGGTTCCTTTTCCGTCTGGGAGTCTTGACCTGAGGATAAACAAAAAGCTCGCCGGCATAATTTCTCAGGACAACTTTCTCATCAGAAATTGACTGGACATATTCAGGAATAAGCGGAATTTTACCGCCGCCACCAGGAGCATCAATCACATACTGGGGAACAGCCAGACCGGAAGTCCAGCCGCGCAAGCCCTGATAAATTTCCAGCCCTTTTTCAACCGCGGTCCGGAAATGATCGGTCCCCCGGACATAATCAGCCTGATAAATATAATAGGGTCTGACTCTGACTGTCAGGAGTTTCTGCATCAGCTTTCTCATCGTCTCGACATCATCATTGACACCTTTGAGAAGGACCGTCTGGTTACCGAGCGGGAGGCCGGCATCAGCCAGCAGATTCAGGGCCCTGGCTGCTTCCGGGGTAATTTCATCCGGATGATTGAAATGAACATTCATATAAAGCGGGTGATATTTTTTAAGGATGGAAGTCAATTTTTCCGTGATTCTCTGCGGGAGATAACAGGGCATCCGCGTTCCGATTCTGATAATTTCGACGTGGGGAATTGACCGCAGCTGGCTCAGAATACTTTCCAGCCGGTCATCACTTAAAATCAACGGATCGCCGCCGGAAATAATTACATCGCGGACTTCCTGGTGTTCTTTTATATAGTTCAGGCCATCCTCAATGTAACGCGGGTGAATTTTCGAAATATCACCGACTTTTCTTTTCCTGGTGCAAAAACGGCAGTAAGAGGCACAGCTATGAGCTACCAGGAAAAGCACCCGGTCGGGATAGCGGTGGACAATGCTGGGCACCGGTGAATCGAGATCTTCCTCTAAGGGATCGTCCTCGCCGGAGTTCTCGGCCAGCTCGGCCAGATCGGGCACAACCTGACGGTAAATCGGATCGCCTTTCCTTTTGATCAGGTTGGCATAATAAGGAGTAATCTGGATTTTAAAAGCCTGACTTATTTTTCTGACCTCCTCAATATCCAGATCAAAACGTTCAGCAATTTCTTCTGGAGTTCTCAAACTGTGACGCAAAATTTGTTGCCAATCGTCCATTTTCTCCTTGTTTCACTCCTTTTCCCCGAGATATTTTCCGAAAATGACCCGGTCATCTCCTGGCCGGTAAAAGTCAGGAATGCGGGCCATTTCCCGGTAACCTAATTTTTCATAAAATTTTCTGGTCGGCAGGTATTTAGGCTGAGAAGAAGTCTCAATTATGACCAGCCTGCCGCCTTTTTTCTTAACCTCGTTTTCGAGATAGCGAACCAGCAGCTGGCCATAGCCCTGGCCCTGGACCTCAGGTGAAACTGCTATCCAGTAGAGATCCCAGGTGCCTTCAGTGAGCGGGGTCGGGCCATAAGTCATATAGCCGGTTACTTTCCCGTTCCCGTCCTCCGCCACCACGATCTGATAATCCTGTTGACCAGGCTGAGAGAGATAAATATCAATCAGCTCTTCCGCCACCTTTATTTCGTCAGGAACAAAAAAGCGGGTAGCTTTAATTATGTCTATGACCAGTTCACGGTCAGCGTTTGTCAGTGGCCGAACCATCGCCTTCCTTCCTTTTCAAAGCATTACTGATCATCAACTTCCAGAAATCAGCGTAATCTATTCCGGCCGCTTTCAGGGCGCGGGCATAGCCGGCATCCAGACTGGTATCCGGATTGGGATTAACCTCGAGAATAAACAATTCACCGCGGTCATTCATTCTGAAATCCACCCGGGCATAGTCGCGGCAGCCCATGACCTTGAAAGCACTGATGGCCAGAGTTTGCAGTCTGGCCTCCAGCTCCGGCTCAATTCTGGCCGGGCAGACCGGACAGGTGGTTTGATATAACAGATGTTCTGAGTACCATTTGGCTTCATAACTGCAAATATGAGGATAACCCTCCGGCATGGTGGAAAAATCTATCTCGGAGACCGGCAGGGTTTTTGGCTCGCCATCATCCAGAATGGCCACATTAAACTCCCGGCCTTCAATAAATTCTTCAACCATCGCCGGCTGATCATAAGTTTCAATCACCCTTTTTATTTGCTCAGCCAGAGATGTCCGGTCATAGACCACAGATTCCGGATGAACCCCAAGGCTGGCATCTTCCGAGTTGGGTTTAATAATCATCGGAAAGTGCAGTTCGACCACTTCCTCAGCCGAAGTGATCAACTGACTGGGAGCAACCGGCAGGTTAAAAGAGCTGAGAATGGCCTTGGCCTGATGCTTATCCTGACAGAGGGCTAAAGTTCTGGCTCCATTGCCGGTAAAGGGGATATGGAGAACTTCCATAACCGCCGCCACATTTGATTCCCATTGCGGATTCCCGAAAAAGCCTTCGCACAGATTGATAATGACCTGAACGTTCAACTCTTTAATCCGCCGCAGAAAATTAACCATGCTGCGCTGCAGCGGAATTAGAATAGCTTCCAGGCCGGAGCGGTTAAGGGTTTCGCAGACGACCTCAGCCACCTTGGCGACTGAATCTTCAGAGACTTTTTCGCGCCGATAAATAAATGGCTCGTGGGTGTTAAAAGCCACGCCGACTTTAAGACTATCAGCCGCCATGGTCTCCTCCATTGCCGCCGGCCAGGCCATAAGCCTCGCTGGCCGCTACCGTCCGGAGCAAACCATAGCGTTTTGAAGCCTCGAAGACCACCCGGTTGATCAGCTGCTCATAACTATAACCGGCGGCCCGGGCAGCTTTGGGCAGACAGGAGTTATCCTCAGGATTCGGCAGGATGCCCGGCAGCGGATTGATCTCAATGATATTGGGCTCGCCCTTTTCGTCCAGCCGGACATCTATTCTGGCCCAGTCCCTCAACCGGAATAGCCGGCAGGTCTTGACAATAACCTGCTCTATTTTCTGCTGAAGGTCTGAAGGGATGTCGGCCGGACAGCGGAAAATATCAAGCGGCTTCTCCGGTGTGTCCCAGACCCATTTGGCTTCATAAGAATAAACCGGCCTGGCTCCGCTGGGGAGCTGGCTGTGGTCAATTTCGACGATAGGTAAAATTTCGAGTTCCGGATAGTTGCCCAGAACTCCGACTGTGAATTCCCGGCCGGTTAGAAACTTCTCCACAATCGCTGGCTGCTGATAATGTTCAATTATCTCGCTGACTTTTTTCTTCAGTTCCTTACGGTTAAAAACAACCGAATCATTTTTGATGCCTTTGCTCGAACCTTCATACAAAGGCTTAACAATAGAAGGATAACTAAGATTAGGGGGGAGATCATTTTCTTTATCGATTACCCGGAAGGCTGGTGTAGCAATTCGATGATAGGCCATGACCTCTTTGGCCCTGGCTTTGTCTAAGCAAAGGCCAAGGGTCAGAGGATCAGAACCGGTATAAGGAATATTTAAAATTTCGCAGATGGTCGGAATATGAGATTCGCGATTCGGGCCGTATAACCTTTCAGCTATATTAAAAACTAGATCCGGCTTTTCTTCGAGCAGCCTGACGTAAGCCAGTTCATCAGCTTCAATCGGGATTACCTGGTGATATCTTTCGAGCGCTTGCTGAACGGCTTCGATCGTCTCGTCGCTGTCACATTCAGCAAGCAAATCAGGTGGAGGTTCTTCGCCCTCTTCCAGCTTTTCGTCAAAAAGGCAGGAAGCGAGTGCCCGGGCCATGCCCTGTTTCGAACTGAAGAGCAATGCAAGTTTCATTTTCATTTGTATATATACAGCAATTTTTAGTGATGTCAATAGTTTTTTTCATATTTATATACTTTTTTTTGTATTTTTATTTAAAAAAGGCACTATTAGTGGTGTCGAACGATTTCTTTGACTCTCATCAGCTGAACTTGATAGGACCGTTCTATTTCTTCCAGCCGGGAAGAAATGGCCTGAATTGTTTCTTTAAGATTCGGGATTAAAATATATTCAAGGGCATTGACTCTTCTTCTGGTTACTTCAATTTCGGCCGTTAACAGCTCAAGTTTTTTCCAGAGGCTGGCGAATTCCAGAAGCTTTGGCCAGAGCTGTTTAAAATGCTTTAGAGCTACCTCGAGTTCACCTTCAGTCCGGATAAAATCATAATCGCCAGCTTGAAACAGGCTGGTTTCAAATTCCGGAACAACCAGATTGAGCAGCCGTCCGGCTTTGACTTCAAGCTGAAGCTCTCCGTCCTTAATGAAACCAGGCAGTTCCGCTTGAGCCTGGGTTGCCCGGACTACAGCCAGGGCTCTGGTAATAATTTTGAATTCCCCGTCAACTTCTTCTTTTATCCGGTTGAACTGGCGGGCTGCTTCCAGAAAATTCCGCATCAGTTCTTCCAGTTTATCTTTAAGAAGTTTATGCCCCCTTTCGGCCAGAGTCAGGCGCCGTCTGAGCCTCATCAGCTCCATCCGGTTAGGGTTAACTTTAAGCTTCATCTAAAACTCCAGCTGGTTCCGCTGTTTCAACTTAACTCCGGTAATATTTCTCAAGATATTTCGGTCTGATTCTTTTCAGCTCTTTTTCCGGGAGGAGGCGGAGCAGCTTCCAGCCGATATCAATAGTCTCAGTAATGCCTCTGGCTTCCAGCTCTCCCTGGCGGACAAATTCGTTTTCAAAACGGTCAGCGAACTTGAGGTAAAGCTGATCGAGATCGCTCAGCGCAGCTTCGCCCAGAATAAGAGCCAGCTCACGGGCTTCTTTTCCCCGGGCATAGCAGGCAAAGAGCTGGTTCAAAACATCGGCATGGTCTTCTCTCGTCTTATCAGCCCCAATACCTTTATCTTTAAGCCTGGACAGCGATGGCAAAACATCAATTGGTGGATAAATCCCACGGCGGTGAAGCTCGCGGCTGAGGATGATCTGACCTTCAGTGATATAACCGGTCAGGTCAGGAATCGGATGAGTTTTATCATCATCGGGCATGGTTAAAATCGGGATCATGGTAATTGAGCCTTTTTTCCCTTTGATGCGGCCAGCCCGCTCATACATGGTCGCCAGGTCGGTGTAAAGATAACCGGGGTAACCGCGACGGCCCGGAATTTCTTTCCGGGCGGCTGAGATTTCCCGCAGGGCTTCAGCATAAAAAGTCATATCAACCAGAATAACCAGGACGTGCATATCAAGGTCAAAAGCTAAGTATTCGGCACAGGTCAGAGCCAGGCGGGGAGTGGCGATTCTTTCAATGGCCGGTTCATTGGCCAGATTGAGAAAGAGGACGGCTCTCTCCAGAGCACCCGTCCGGCGGAAATCTTCGATGAAGAAGTTAGCTTCTTCAAAGGTGATGCCCATAGCGGCAAAGACAACAGCAAATTTTTCTTCCTTGCCAAGAACTTTAGCTTGCCGGGCAATCTGAGCGGCAATCTGGGGATGAGGCAAACCGCTACCGGAAAAGATGGGCAGCTTCTGACCGCGGACTAAGGGATTCATTCCGTCAATAGCTGAAATACCGGTCTGAATAAACTCCGAAGGATAATCACGGGCCTGGGGATTAATTGGACTGCCATTGATGTCCAGCATTTTGCTGGCGATGATCCGCGGGCCGCCATCACGCGGCTCGCCTGAACCATCAAAGACCCGGCCGATGATTTCTTCCGAAACAGGCAGCTCCTGCGACCGGCCGAGAAACCTCACCCGGGAACGGTTGACATCCAGGCCGACCGTCCCTTCAAAGACCTGAACGATAGCCTGGTTGGTCGAAATATCGAGGACCGTCCCCCGCCGGCGGTGGCCGGAAGCATCTTCAATTTCGACCAGTTCGTTGTATTTGACGTCCGAGATTTTTTCGACGATTATCAGCGGTCCGACAATATTGGAAACGGTTAAATATTCTTTCGCCATGATTTCTAACCTCGACTGGAAAGTTCCTGGAATGAAGCGTCGATTTGCTTTTGTACTTCCAGCAGAGCCAGTTCACCCTGCTCAAAGTATTTCATCCTGGCCAGTTGCTCGCGGACATCAAGAGAAACGATCGCTTTAAAATCCAGACCTTCATCCAGGGCCTGATTGGCTTTCTGATGAAAATAAAGAATGTTGCGCAGCATCAGATATTGCTGGCGCAGGGGTGTATAAGTATCCTGCGGATGATAGGCATTCTGATGGAGAAAATCCTCGCGGATGGAGCGGGCCGTCTCCAGCACCAGCCGGTCTTTAAAAGACAGCGATTCCACCCCGATCAAGCGGGCTATCTCCTGGAGTTCTGATTCCATTTCCAGGAGTTTTAAAGCTTCCTGGCTGAGATCGGTAAAATCTTCGGCCACCTTTTCGGCCATATATTTTTTGAGTGAATCCCGGTAAAGCGAATAGCTCTGCAACCAGTTGATAGCCGGGAAATGACGCATGTTGGCCAGCTGGTCATCGAGAGCCCAGAAAACTTTAACCACTTTGAGTGTCGCCAGAACAACCGGATCGGATAAATCACCGCCAGGCGGGCTGACGGCGCCAATGACGCTCAGAGCTCCTTCCCGCTGGTCAGAACCGAGGCAAACCACCTTGCCGGCCCGTTCATAGAACTCAGCTAAGCGGCTGGCCAGATAAGCCGGATAGCCTTCATCGCCAGGCATTTCTTCCATCCGGCCGCCAATTTCCCGGAGAGCTTCAGCCCAGCGGGAAGAGGAATCGGCCATCAGAGCGACCGAATAACCCATGTCCCGGAAATACTCAGCAATCGTTATGCCGGTATAAATCGAAGCTTCCCGGGCCGCCACCGGCATATTGGAAGTGTTGGCAATGATGATTGTCCTCTCCATTAACGGCCGGCCGGTAGAGGGGTCTTTTAGTTCCGGGAAGCTCAGCAACAAGTCAGCCACCTCATTGCCACGTTCGCCGCAGGCCACATAGACAATAATCTGAGCATCTGACCACTTGGCTAACTGATGCTGTACAACCGTTTTGCCGCTGCCAAAAGGACCCGGGACACAGGCCGTGCCGCCCTTGGCCAGGGGGAAAAGAGTATCAAGAATTCTCTGACCGGTAGCCAGCGGTTCATCAGGCATCATTCTTTCTTTAACCCGGCGCTGCCTTCTGACCGGCCAGACCTGAAACAGCTTGATTTCAACTTCAGAGCCAGCCTGCGTTTTTACCCGGCAGACTGTTTCCTCAACGGTAAATTCTCCGCTCTTAATATCAATAATCTCACCTTCCGCCCCAGCCGGGACGAGAATGCGGTGCTGAATAAGCTGGGTTTCCTGCACATAGCCGATAATATCACCGACTACCAGTTTGTCCCCTCTTTTCTTTTCAGGAGTAAAAGCCCATTTTCTGTCACGTCTTAAGGCGGGCATTTCAATGCCGCGTGAGACGAAGTCGCCATGTTCACGGCGAATAACGTCAAGCGGTCTCTGGATACCATCATAAATAGAGCCAAGAAGACCGGGCCCAAGCTCAACCGACAAGGGGCGTTCGGTTAAAGTCACCGGCTCGCCAGGACCGACTCCAGTTGTATCCTCATAAACCTGGATGTAAGCCAGGTCATTTTTAAGTTCAATTATTTCACCCACCAGCCCCAGCTCGCCGACTCTGACCATATCATACATTTTGGCCCCTAAACAGTCTGAAGCTACGCACAGCGGGCCTGCTACTCTGATTATCTTTCCCTGTTTCATATTAAGTCCTTTCTCTGAAAAGTGCGTCTGAACCGGTGGCCCGAATCGAAAGTTCCATGATAGCCCTGGCCACCGCTTCGGTAGCTCCTCGATAATCAGAAAAACCGAGGCACACGGGCAGAAATTTATGGCTGAGAGCCGAAATTTCCGCCTTTAACGGTTCAAGCCATTTTTCCTGGATGAGGCAGAGGCTGTACTTTTCCTGAACAATTTGCTCCAGCCTTGCCCTGGCTTCATCCAGGTTGGCCGGTGAATAGACTGCCAGGCCAAAAAGACGGAAGAGCTGGCAGAACTCAGCCTCTCCGATCATAGCAATTCTCGCCGGTTCAGACATAGGTCTGGCTTATCCTTTCTTTTAATAGAAAAGCTGGAATATTAAACATCCGGCCAAGAACGACCAGGCGGATGAGTTTCAGCTCTTGCCTCCTGGCTAACCCGTAGGCAAAAAGCGGCTCCGGTCCAAAAGTGACCTTTTTAGCCGACTGGAGATAATCCATGACCAGGTTCTCGCTCTCCCGTTCGAAAACAGCAAAGCTCTCCTGGGTCAGCAAAAAGTTCAGGCCTTCCCTCCAGAGCCGTTCATAGGAAGTTGTTTTTAAACACTGGGCAAAATCTTCCAGATTAGAATTATAATTATCGGTAAAAGCTTTCCTCTCCAGCCGCCCGCCCGGGATGAATCTTTCCTCAAACTGACTGACTGCCCGTCCGCCGTAGCGGCAGCGAAGGTAAATTTTAAGATTGGCTAAGTCAATCTTCAGCCGGAAAAAATCAAGGAAAAAGGGCTGTTCAAGAAGCTCGAGAGAGCCGGCTGTTTTAGCCACTTCTTCTGCTTCCTGGTAAAAACCGTAGAGATTTTTATCCAGAAAAATTTCCTGGAGGGTAAGATCGAGAGCGGTCTGCTCCGAATTAAGGAAAGCCTCCAGCCCGGCCGGGGTGGTTACCTCCCGCAGCCGCTCAGTTGATTTCCCGGCCTCAGAGACAAGCTCTATTGCCCGGCTGACATTCGAAGCTTCGGCTGCTTCTCTAAAAATGCGGGCAGGAATCAGGTAGTTTTCGAGGGCTTTGACTCGCCCGATGGCGAAAGCATAATCTAAAGAAGAAAGCTTAGTAGCCATGTCAGATTTTAAGCCAGGCCAGGATATCGTTTTCGATTTCGGGCCCCAATTCAGCTAAAAGCCGGTCAGCCTCGAGCATCTCTTCCAGGATTCCTTCCCTGGAAACTACTTCCTTTTTAAGCCTCAGTTTCTTTAACTCTTCATTCTTCAGAGCTTCCTCAAGGACCCGGGAAATCTGCTCTCTTCTGGCCTTAAGGAGTTCCATTCTTCTCTGCAATTGAGCCTGCGTCAGAATCCGGCTGGCCTCCAGGCTGGCTTCAGTTTCGGCCTGTTTGAGGATGGAATCAGCCTGGGCTCTGGCCTTTTCTTCAGCTTCTCTCCTCACAATCTCAGCCTTTTCCCGGGCTTCAGTCAGAATAGCCTCAACTTCCTGGCTGGCTTCCTGCTCAATTTTGTCCAGTATCTTTTGAAGACTCATTTTTACCCTGGCTGATTAGAGTTTAATTCCGTTGAGTAAAAGAACCGTGGCTAACAGGCCCAGAACAGCATAGGTTTCGACCAGAGCACCCATAACCAGGGGCTTGGTCATATCTTTTGGTTGCTTGGCCACCATGTAAATCCCGGAAGCACAAACTTTACCCTGATTAATGCCCGAAACCAGGCCAGCAAAAGCCACGGGAAAACAGGCAAACATAATCTGCCAGCCCTGTTGAACAGTTGGCTGAATTATCTCGCCTCCCAGGAGACCTAACTTTAAAATGACCAGAAATCCGCTCAAAAAGCCATAAATTCCCTGGGTGCCAGGTAAAGCGGCCAGTGGGATCAGGATCCCGAACTTAGACGGATCTTCGCTCATTACACCCGAAGCCGCCTGACCAGCCAGCCCAATACCAATAGCCGAGCCTATACCGGCGATAAAAACAGCCAGCGCAGCTCCTAAAATAGCCAGTGTCAATCCTAAAGACATATTTACCTCCTGCTGGAGTCAGCAATTATTTATCATCTGATAAACTCAATATATTTGTTTACCAATTTAACCGGCTGGAAAGGTTTCCCCCCTCCTTCATAAAACCGGCCAAAAAATTCCACGAATTGTAGCCTCATCGAATGGACAAAACCGCCCAGAAGGCCAATAGCCAGATTAAAAAGATGGCCTCCGGCAAAAATTAGAATAGCAACCAGCCAGCCAATGAAAGGGAAACCCCAGGCGATCTGAACCAGCGAGTTAACCACCATGGCAATTACCCCGGTTGACAGGCCCAGAGCCAGCAATCTGGAATAGGACAAGGTATCAGAAAAATAGCTGGTAATACCATAAAGAGCATAAAGACCATTAAAAAAACGGGCAAAGATATTTCGCGAAGGCGAACTGAAAAAGACAATACCGGCTGCCCCCACCAGAGTCAGGATGCCCAGGAGCGGTGGTTGCTTAAGAAGGAAATAAAACAAGAGAGAAGGAAGAAGCAGCAGCCAGCCGCCTTTGACGGCAATAGCAGTTACTTTGTTTCCCCTTCTGAACTCTTTCACCAGGCTGAGAAAGGTGGAGAGCATAACCTGAATAAAACCAAGAGCCAGAGATAGAATTAAATAAGGAATCGGATTCTTAATCGGGTCAATAAGAACCAGAGGCTTGATCGGAAAGCCGAACCAGCCGCCAAAAAGTGTTCCGAAAATCATATTAGAAAGGCCTAAATAAAAAAGAAGGGTCATAAAGAGCCTGGTTCCGCCTTTGGGTTCAGCTTTTTTCAGATAGAACAAACTGAGCAAAGCCATAACCAGGCCATAACCACCCTCGCTGAGGCACAGGCCAACAAAGACAAAGAAGAATGGGGCCAGAAAAATAGTTGGATCTATGCTACCCGGACTGGGTAAGCCATATAAGCTGGTAATGACTTCAAAAGGTTTAATCAATTGAGGATTATCAAGAATGACTGGAGCTTCGTCCCGTTCTTCTGGTTTTGGTTCTCTTAAATTTAAATAAATATTTGGAGAAAACTGGCTGACTTTTTGGGCTAAATAATCGGCCTGAGCCACCGGTACCCAGCCTGCTAACCAGGCAGTTTTTTCGGTCAGCCCGGCCAGGCTAACCCCGGCCAGCTTTTGCTTTTCATTGAGAAGCACATCATAAACAGCCATCAGAGGCGAACGGTGAACAGCCAGGCCAGCCATATCTTTTTCGAGCTGACTTATCTCCGCCCCGGCCTGGGCTTTCTGCTGTCCCAGTCCGGCCAGTAAATCCGAGACCTTCTCATCTCCTTTTAGCCTGGATAAGTAAGGCTCAAGAGAAATGAAGTTAAGTTTATAGCCGGAAAAAATGGCTTCAACTTCTTCCTTCAGGCTTTGATGATAAACAATCAGAACATAAGTTAGATTTTTTTCAGCTGAAATAACGGATATAGCTGCTGGCTGGTCAGCCAGTTGTCCCTTTAAACCGGGAACATCTTCGGCCTTAACTTCAGCTATTTTTAGCAGGCAGCGGTTAAATCCGTTAAGACTTCTTAGAGGCACCTGAAAGGCCGCCAGGGGGCTTAAAAACTCTTTTTCTCTTTCTATTTGTTTAATGTTCTGCAAAAGCTGAGCTCGCTTCGCTTCGAGTTCCTCATAATCTTCAACTACCCGCTCGTAGCCATAATCGAGTAGGACTTTTCTCAGGCTGGCTGAATATTTTGGCTTCGGGGTTAAAAGTTTCTCCAGGCCTTTTTTGGGCTCCGTTTCAGGCAGGCTTTGAATTACATGATTGATTCGCCCCAGCCAGCGTTCGTAATCGGCTACCTCGGCCGGTGAAGAAGCCAGCTCGAGCTCTTCATAAGGAAGAGGGTCAAGCTGAGCCACTCCCAGCTCCTGGAGGTAAGAGATAAAGCCCTCCAGTTCATCTTTCGGCAGGAGGACTTCCATTCGCTTGACCGGAGCAATAGCCATTGTTCAGGCCTGCCTTTCTCTTATTATCTGAAGAAGGCGCTGGGTGCCTTTTTCTACAGCCTGTTGAAAATTAACCGAGGCTGTTTCCATCAGCCGTTTTTTCTCAGCTTCTGTTTTTTCTTTTACAGCCCTGGCCTCAGTTTCGGCCTGCTGGCGAGCCTCAGCTTTAATCCGGGTGGCCTGGTTTCTGGCTTCAGCCAGGATCTTTCCGGTTAACTGTTCAGCCTCTTCTACCGCCTGCCTGATTAACTCAGCCGAGGTCTTTTGTTTGGCTTCTTCCACTTTCAGCCGGGCCTTAGCCTCAGCTTCTTTTACCTGGAGGAGGACATCAGCTGTCTGGACTTCTCCGCTCATAGTTTCGTTTGGCTTCTTTTCTTCCATCTTTTATCCTGAGCAAACAAATTTTTCTATTTCCTGCCTGAAAAACTCAATTAAAAAAGATTTCTCTTTCTGGCTGGCCGCTGCAACCGGCCAGGCCAGCCTCAAGCCATGAATTCCTGATAAAGGAAATAGGCTTGTTCAGGGAGCTTTTTTTTATACCATAAAGACTCAAGCCTGGAGAGCCTCGTCCTGGTTTCGATTGGGCCAAAATTAAAGATCAAATGGGCACCGCCCTCACTAAGACTATTAATATAATCAAAAGAAGCCGGTATATCAAGATGAATAATTACGTGAGCTTTTGTTTGTTTTATATTTTTGAGAAGTTCCAGAACGACCGGTTGACCGCTCTCATCAAAAAAGCGGTTCGACAGATGCAGCCAGCAGTTTTTTTTAGGCCACTCAGCCAGGCTGTCTTCAGGCTGGCCATGATGATAATAGACAAGGGCTGACCCGCCGGCCGAGGTCTCCTCAGCCAGTTTCGACAACAGGCCTGGTTCCCAGGTTTTATTCCGGGAAGAAATAAAAACCGATTTGAAGCCAGAAGCCAGCCTGGAGTCAAAAGCCCGGGCTTGAGAACCATCTTCCAGAAAAAAATAAACCGGCAAGCTCCTCTTTTTAAAAAGCTCAGTTATAGCGGCTAATTGATTAAAATCCGGACGGGCCAAATCTCCAGTATAGAAGGCAAAATGAAAATCGGAGAGGACAATCAGTTCATTAAGGCCAAACTGGCCGGTATCAAGGAGAACCGGTTTTAACTTTTGGCGGGCAGCCAGTTCCAGCCATCCCTGGAGCTCGGCAAAATCATAGACATCATCCCGGATAATCTGTCGCTGGCCTTTGTTAAGCAGTCGAACCTGCTCTTCAAGTTTAACCCAATCCATTAGAAGATAAAGTTAGCATCTAAAGCCAGAGGTGTCAACCGGCAAGAAGCTGGCAAAAACCAAAACCTTTTCGTCCGGGGACGGGGACTGATTTCGGTCTGGAAGGCTATTTTCAGGCTTTGACCACTTATATTTTGAGCCCGAAGACTAAGATGAACTGTCTGGTTTTGACGTCCTGTCTGTAGCCCTGATGATTTTCCAGGAGATCTTTGACCCCCAGTTCGTATCTGGCTTCAATGGACATTTTCCCTTTTGAACCCGGAACTTCAAATCCGAGTCCAAATACTGCTCCCAGATTATTCCTGGCAGTGGAATCCTTCTCGTCATAACTATCAGTTTTCTCAAAATCTGAGCTGCCTTGAGCCCGGTAGTAAACAGAGAAATCATTAGAAAGGATAAAGGAAAAATTTCCGCCGACCAGAAAATAGGGCCAGGGCGATCTCAGGAAATGGGCTTTGAACAGAACTGGAATGGACAACTCCTGGATCTTGTTCTTATACAGGTAGGAAGCGGTGACCCAGTAATCCCAGCGGTAGTTATTACCGCTTTCTTTGTAGAGGCCATTAACTTCGAGTGACAGCTTTTTGGAAAGAGGAATTTCCACTCCCAGACCGCCGAACACCCCGGTCTTATGGCCTTGAAAAGGATTTAAGTTACTGGAGTCCAGAAGCAAAAGGGGCTCAGGGTTTGGCCAGAAGTTAGAAAAACTGGAAAAAACAGGACCACCAATAATTTTAAAAGTCTGAGCTGACGCCGGGAGACAGACCAAAACCGTTAAAATCAATGGCAGAAAAAGTTTT
This sequence comes from Candidatus Saccharicenans sp., assembly GCA_017992175.1. GTDB lineage: Bacteria > Acidobacteriota > Aminicenantia > Aminicenantales > Saccharicenantaceae > Saccharicenans. Next base: position 4,535 of record JAGOPD010000015.1, on the reverse strand, counting down.
TTCATTTTTATACCTCCCCTTTTATTAGCTGAAATATAATTTCAGCCAATTTCCAAGGAACTTTCCCTCTACTAAGGACTGCAGCATATTTTGTGCCAGACAGGTTATAGAATGACTTGTTCGGTCTCGGGTTAATCTGTCCTTTTTAAGGGACAGAATGTCCTCAAACATTTACAGGTAAAAGGCATTTTTCACCGTTTGAGACTCAGGGCAGTCTGGAGTATGATTTAAGCTGTCAGGATAAGAGAATGAAATCTAAAAACACCCAGGAAAAGCAGGCCAAAAAAAACCGGGCTATAAGTGCTCTGGTCCTGTTTTCAGGGGGAATTGACTCGACGACCGCCCTTTACTGGGCCTTAAAACGGTACCAGAAGGTCCAGCCGGTCATTTTTGATTATGGCCAGAGGCACCGGGTGGAAATAAAAATGGCTAAAAAGACCTGCCAGCGGCTCGGGCTTGAGCCCAAAATAATAAAAGTTGACCTGAGGCAGATCGGCGGCTCGGCCCTGACCGATGAAAAAATAGGGGTGCCTGAATTTAAGAAAACGGGGCAAATAAAAGACGGCCTGCCCGCTACCTATGTTCCTTTCCGGAATGGCATCTTTATAGCCCTGGGAGCGGCTCTGGCTGAAACCCTTTACTTGGCCGACCTGATTTGCGGTTTCAATGTCATTGACTCGCCTGATTATCCTGACACGACCAGAAGCTTTGTCCGGGCAATGGAAAAGGCTATTAATGAAGGGACAGGGGCCAGATTCAAGACAGAAAAGTTCCGGATTATTGCCCCCTTTATATCGCTAAAAAAATCAGAAATAATCAGGCTCGGTCTGAGCCTGGGAGCCGACTATTCCTATTCGGTTAGCTGCTATGCCGGCGGAGAAATACCCTGCGGGCAGTGTTCCAGCTGCTTGCTCCGGGCTCAGGCCTGGCGGGAAGCCGGTGAGGAAGACCATCTGGTCAGACGGCTTAAAAAGGAGAGAAAAATATGAGCTGGAAACTTAAGGTCAGAGATAAATTCTCGGCTGCCCATTATCTCCGGGAATACCAGGGGAAATGCGAAAAGCTGCATGGACATACTTTTCAGGTGGAGGTGGAAATAGCCGTGGCCGAGCTGGATAAAACCGGCCTTGGTATTGATTTTGTAGAAATCAAGAAAAAGCTGGCTGACGTCCTGCCTGATCATAAGCTTCTCAATGAAGTTTATGATTTTAATCCATCAGCTGAAAATCTGGCCAGAGAGATTTACCGCCGGCTGAAAGAAATTTATCCGGTAACAGCCGTAACTGTCTGGGAGTCGGAAGATGCAGCCGCCACCTACACTGAAGATTAACGAGATTTTTTTCTCAGCTGAAGGAGAAGGGGGACGCCAGGGACAGCCAACCATCTTTGTCCGGCTGTCCGGCTGCAACCTGCGCTGTGACTTTTGCGACACCAGGTCTGCCTGGGAGGAAGGGCTGGAAATCAGCCAGGAAATAATTCTTAGTAAAATAGTAGGGATTAAAGATAAATATAAAGCCGACTGGGTCTCAATTACCGGCGGTGAACCTTTGCTGCAGGATATCAAACCGCTGGTGGAGAGGCTTAAGAAGGCTGGCTTTAAAATTCAAATAGAAACTAACGGGACAAAACCAGTGGGATTCCGGCTGGACTGGCTGACCGTTTCTCCCAAACCTCCTGATTTTTTTTCAACTCGGAGCTGCCAGCGGCGAGCGACAGAAGTTAAGCTGGTGGTCACTAAAAAATTAAAACTGGCCGAAGTCGAAAAAGTAAGAAAAAATTTTCCGGCCAGAGTTCCGCTCTGGCTTCAACCCCAATCAACTGAAGCCTGGAGTTACCGGCAGGCCTGGCGTCTTTTTCAACAGGCGGCCAGAACTGGCCTTAAGAATATCAGACTGGGCTCTCAGCTTCATAAAATTTACGGCCTGAAGTAGGGTTTAATTATTCCTGGCCTGTCCGATTGAATTGCTGGATATTTTTATCTCTTTTATTAAAAATTTTGTGCCCGTTTCTGGCTAAGTAAACGCCAAAGAAAATAACCGGAACTCCCGCCGCCTGAATCCAGGTGATCCGGTCATGAAGAAAAATACAGGCTGTCAGAACTCCAAAAACAGGAGTCAGATTGCTAAAAACACCGGTTCTGGCTCCTCCTATTCTTTCGATTGATTTATACCAGATGATAGAAGCCAGAACGAGAGCCAGCAGAGCTGAGTAAAGAACTCCAAGCCAGCCGCCCAGTGGTACCCGGGTAAAATCCGTCTTAGCCAAGTCTTTCCAGGCAAAGGGCAGGTAGAAAACTGTGCCGAGGATGTTGGTCAAGGCTGCCATTTTAAGGGCCGACATATTTTTAAGGGCTGGCCTGGCAAAAATCGTGTATAAAGCCCACATCAAGCAGGACAGGAGAATAAAAAAGATGCCGGAAGCTTCTGATCCTCTAAAATCAAATCCGCCCGGCCGTCCAAGAACAACCGCATAGAGGCCAGCCACCGACAGCAGGATGCCCAGCCAGCCGGCCGGACGCAGCCGCTCAAAGCCGAGGATAGCGCTCAACAGAGCGATTAAAACCGGCGTCATGGCGTTGCTCATGGAGACCAGAGAAGCCGCTGTCCGGCTCAAGCCAGTGATGAAGAAGACCTGATAAAAAGTAATTCCGGTCAAAGACAGGAATATGATGCGGGGTAGATCATGTCCTTTCAGTCTAAAGCCTTCGCCGCTTCTCCAGAGAATAAGGGCAAAAATAGAGGATGAAATCAAAAACCTGGCTAAGTTAAAGGCGTTGGGAGATAGGGCGGAGAAAGAGGCTTTGATGACCGGGATGTTGGCGCCCCAGATGATGGTGGTCAGGATCATCAGCAGATCGGTCAGGCCAAAAGCTGCCGGCTGGTCAACCGGTCCGAGCTGCCTGCTGGCTTTATCTCCGCCGGGGACATCAAGATCTCCGGCTGCCTGGTCGGAAGCATTCAAAACCGCCTCAGCAGTTAAGGAGGCAGAACTCGAAATGAGCAGGTCTGTTCCTTTAGAAGCCGAGCTGGCTTCAACTCCATTTTTCTGGTCGTATTTATAAAAATCCTTGTTTTCCATTTTCTCTTCTTTTTATTTTTGCTGACGGATTAAACTGCTCTTACTCCCCGCGCGGATAGCGGGCTTCAACCGTCGAGCTCAAGCCGCCCCGGGGAGTAAAATCCCCCCTGACCAGAGCTTTTTTGGGCTGGCAGGCTTTAACCACATCTTCCAGAATGCGGTTGATGGCATTCTCATAAAATATTCCAAGATTACGGTAGGCCAGGATATACATTTTAAGCGATTTAAGCTCCATGACCTTTTTGTCAGGAATATACCAGATCGTAATAACACCAAAATCAGGCAGCCCGGTTTTGGGACAAACTGAAGTGTATTCTGGGATATCAATAGTGATTTCATAATCAGGAAATTGATTGGGAAAAGTTTCAATGGCAGGCAGCCTGGCTGTTAGCCCGGCCCTGGCTTCTTTTTCCCCATATTCTCCAGATGTTGTTTTCTTTTTTTCTGGCATGGCCTTTCTCATTTCAGCCTGTGATCTTAAGAATCCGGCTTTTAGTTTTACCTTAATTTTATAAATGATAGCCCAAAAGCTTCCCGGCAGCAAGAAATGGCCCTCATTCAGGTTGGAAGGCATTATCCAGCCAGAATGGAAAAGACCTGCTCCGTGGTTTATTTGCAGGAATTTTATCATAATTTTATAATGAATGTGGTTGATAAATATTTAGGGGATGCCCGCAGCCAGCTATGAGTCTGATTACTCTTTTCCCGCCTGAGGAGCCCAAGGTCAAGAGACCTGCCGGGCAGAAATTCAATAAGGGCTGGTTAGCTGTCAAACAGGCAGCCAGCGGATTTTCTGGAGCTCTTCTTCTTTCTACTGTCTTCCATCTAATTTTAGCTGCCCTGCTGGCGGTGACGGCGGTGGCTTATTATCCCCGTTTGCTGGCAGGGAACAGCGAGGCGGTGACTGCGGGCGAACTAAGTCTTTTTGCCCGGGCACTTGATGAACTGACCAAAGAAAAAGGGCTGGACGAACAGCTGGCCGGACTTATGACCGAGCTGGAAGAGCAAAAGCTGCCAGAAGCGGCTCAGAATTTCCTGATTCTGGACGAAGGCCTGTCTGAAGAAGAAAAAATTGAAATCTATAAAAAGCTCCTTGAAAACCTTTTTAGACAGGGAACCGGAGCTTCAGCTGGAGGAAAATCACTGACCGGAGAAAAATCCAGACCCGGAGAGGAAGAAAGTTTTGAAATCCGTTCCGGCGAAAAAGTTTTTTTAAGCCCTTCGGCTTCAGGCAGCGGGAAATCTGAACTATATTTACTCGGCCGTGAAGAAGTTCAGGAACTTAAAAAGCTGGAGAAAGCAGGCGCTTTGAAAAATCCACCGGGCTTTGGTCCAGGCCACTTCATTGAACTCAGGCTGGAGAGTGGCCAGACTGAGGTCCCGGCTCAATACTATTACCGTCCGTGTCCTTATGAAGAGATTATGGCTAAAGGAGCCCTGATTTTTTCAATTATCAA
>JAGOPD010000038.1 GCA_017992175.1 Candidatus Saccharicenans sp. | reverse complement strand
ATTAAAGATTTGCCTCTGGCCAATCTGGCTGGAATACTGCCGACGGTGGAGGCGGAAGTGCCGGAGGTGGCTATTACTGCCAGTTTGAACTTTTTTCTTCCACTGACCAAACCGGAGGAAGTTCAGGCGGAATTTATATTTGAAAATTTTGATTTTGCCGGTCTGACTGCCTTCCTGCCCTCCCTTAAGGAGATGAATCCAGGCGGGGGAGCCAATGGCTATATAAGATTGGATGGATTCTCGCCAGATCTCTCGGCCACTTCGCTCGAGGTAAAAATACCCCAGCTTAATCTCACCCTTAATAATATCCCGGTTAAAAGTGATGGAGCGCTTGGTTTTCATTTAAAAAATAAAATCCTGGCAATAGACAATTTTACCCTGCTGGCTCCCCATAGCCGGATTAAACTGTCCGGGCAGTCTGAAATTAAAGAACCCAGCGATCCTGGCCTGGATTTCTTGTTAACCGGCGAGCTCAGTCTTGAAGATATTAATCCTATGCTGTCCGGTATGTCGGCCGGTGGGAAAACCGAATTTCAAGCCAGCCTGAAGGGCAGTCTGCAACAGCCGCTGATAGATGGAAGAGTGGACCTGAACCAGGTCTTTTTCCGGTTGAGTGATTTGCCGCTGGTCGTCAGCGGAGTCCAGGGGAGACTGACCATAGATAATTCTCGGCTGCAACTTGAGAAGGTAAATGGCGAGGCCAATTCCGGCCGGTTCACCGCTTCTGGTCAGGCTGATTTTGGTCCGTCGTTTTCTTTACCGGAAGCCAGACTGAATTTTGTCCTGGAAGATTTTGATTTTAATTATCCACCCGGATTGAACAGTCTGTCCCGCGCTTCCTTAACTCTGACGAAAAGTAAAACTGGCTGGCTTCTGGCCGGGGATCTCTTCATTATTAATGCCAGTTATCTTGAAGATTTTTATCCCAGCACACAGGGATTGAAGATGATTTTTAGCCGGGTTTCTCCTGCTGGCAGCGAGATGTCTCCTTTCCTTTATGAACTGGCTCTCAATATTAATGTTAGAACTATTGATAATATTGTCATCAAAAATAACCTGGCCGATCTCGAGCTTAAAGCTAATTTAAATATAAAAGGAACCGTTCCGACCCCCGTCCTATCTGGACGGGCTGAAAATGCTTATACCGGTGAAATTATCATTGGTGAGAGAAAATATACAGTCGAAAGGCTTCGGGTTGATTTTCTTGGCCAGGAAAACTTAGAACCAAATCTTGACATTCTTCTCAAAAGTACTGTTTATGATCAGCAAGAAGAACTGGAGGTCAGCCTGGTGCTGGCCGGGACACCCTCCGACCTGAGATTTTCCCTGACTTCCAATCCAACTCGTTCCACGGAAGATCTGGCTTCTCTGCTTCTTACCGGGAAAAGTCTGAAAGAGGTTCAGGGTTCAGCTTTAAATACGATCAGTGGTCAGCTTATCCAGTTTTTCTCCAGTCCTCTGGCTTCTCCGGTCACCAGAACTCTCGAAAAATGGTTGAAGGCAGAAGATGTTGTTCTGGAGCCATTAAATATCGCTACCCTGCAGGATCCTGGCGCCCGTCTGACGATTAGAAAAAGAATGACCCGAGAAGCAGCTATTACCTATTCGATCGATTTAACCAACAGCCAGTATCAAACCTGGATTTTTGATTACCAGCTTAATCATAATTTTTCTTTCCGTGGCTTTCGTCAGGACGATGGTGTGGTCGGGGTCAATTTAAGGCATAGAATTCCAATTGGTGGTCGTAGCAGCCAGAAATCAGCTCTGGTTACTCCGTCCAGGGTACTCGAGAAAATAGAGATTACAGGTGAGACTGTTTTCCCGCCTTCCCAGCTGGAAAAAGTGCTTAAATTAAAACCCGGGAAAAAATATAAATCTTCAGACTGGTCAAAAGCTTTAAACCGTCTGGACGCCTTCTATCGGAAAAAAGGCTATTACAATTATAGGCTGACCCGAGAGGTGGAAACCACTGCCGAGCAAAGAGACCTGGTTAGATTGAACATCCAGGCCGGCCAGCCGGTGAGTTTTAAATTTACCGGAGACAAGCTTTCAAAAAAGATCAGAAAAAAAGTCTTAAATTCCTGGGTAAGTCGCCTGCCTGAGGACGCCAATCTCTATCAGCTTCGCTCCAATCTTCTGACCGAGTTGAACCGTCAGAATTACTACCGGGCAGAAGTCAGGATTGACAGAAATCAAGGAGAAGATAGAACTGAATATATCATTGATGTTAAGAATAATGGCAAATGGAAGGTGGCTTCTTTCGAGCTGGAGGGTCAACCGGTGTATGAGGCTTCTCTTCTACAGCGGGTATTTGCTGATTATTTTGGAGCCAGGGCTAAAGGTTTGTGGAATCTGGTTTATGATCGCCGGGTAGCCCTCGACCTCCTCCAGTATTTTTATGAAGAAAATGGCTATCTTGAGGCTAAGATCAGCAACCCGGTGATAAAAGAGGATGAATCAAAAAGGCTGGTTTTTATCAAATTAAAAATTGAGGCTGGACCTCAAAGTCAGGTGGCAGCCGTGAATTTAAGCGGTAACTCTTATTTCAATGAGGCTGAGTTGCTGGCCGATCTGGAGATTAAGCCGGGTAGCATCTTCAGCTGGCCAGCCTTAAGCCAGGCCCGGGTAGAGATTGTCAACAAATATCGCGGAGCAGGTTTTAAAGAGGTCAAAGTCGAAGCTGCGGCTGAACCTAAAGCCTCTACTCCAGATTACGAAGTGAAATTTGTCATCAATGAAGGCCAGATTTACAGGATTGCTGAGGTAGAAATAGCCGGAGCCAGAAGGACGAAGCCGTCTTTTATTCTGGCTTATGCCGGTCTAAAGACTGGAGATCCACTCAGCCTGGAGCGGCTGGCCCAGGCTCAGAAAAATCTCTATGACACTTCTGTTTTTCAGACGGTCAATATCAGCTCAGCTCCCCTGGAGGCAGACGATAATAATCAGGAAAAAGTAAAAGTTGAGCTGCAGGAGAATCCCTGGCTGAGTCTGACCTATGGTCTTCAGTATAATACAGAAACCCACTTCGAAGGTTTAGGTCAGGTTGATTTTAATAATCTTTTTGGCCGCGGCTGGAACAGCTTGCTTTATTTCAGAGCTAATTCGAAGCAACAGGAAGCCAGATTTTCCTTGAAGGTCCCTTACCTTTTTTCTAAAAAAACTGATTTTCTGCTGTCTGCTTACTATACCAAATACAACCAGGGTCAGTATATAACTCAGGAAACCGGTGGCAGTTTCCAGCAAAAATTTATGATTGTCAAAGGTTTTAACCTCAGCTGGGTCTATAAGCTGTCCAGAATCCATGATTATGAAAGCGAACCAAGCTGGCCTTTCCCCTATGACGTTAAAATGACCAGCTCAGAACTTTCGCTGCTCGTTGATCGCGATACCAGAGATGACCGTTTTGATCCACGACGCGGGTCTCTACTCTCAGTCAGTTTGAGTTATTCACCCCGCTTCCTCGGCTCGTCTCTGTCATACATTCGATCCTTTTCTCAGTACACAATGTATAAGGAAATTGGGGGCAGCCTGACCTGGGCTTCCAGCTACCGACTTGGTCTGGCCAGTGCCTTTGGCGAAAATTTGATTCCCAGTAAGAGATTTTTTGCCGGCGGTGGTACCAGCATTAGAGGTTTCAAACTGGATGCGGTCGGGCCGCTGGATCTGTGGACGGGCTTACCGGAGGGCGGGGAAGCAACGGTGGTTATGAACCAGGAACTTCGTTTCCCAATTTATAAGATGTTCAGGGGAGTGGTTTTCTTTGATGCCGGTAATGTCTATTCGAGACTTAAAGATCTTAACCCTCTTCGCCTGAGAACAGGGGCTGGCTTTGGATTGAGAATAGATACACCTGTGGGCCTTATTCGAGTTGATTATGGCCTCAATTTAAAACCGAGAACTGGAGAACCGCGCAGTACGATTTTCTTCAGTTTAGGGCAAGCGTTTTAAAACCAATCAGCCAACCCGGCTTAACAGACTTTTGACCTGAGGTGCTTCGGGAGCATTCGGAGCCAGATAGACAAATTTATTAAAGTGAACGATCATCAGATCTTTCCGGCCTTTCTGATTATAGGCCAGTCCCAGCTGATAGTGGCCGTAAGCATGGTTACCCTTGAGCTGCAGACACTTTTCGAGATCAGCTATAGCCTGGTCAAGTTTTTTCTGATAGCCGCGCAGCAGTCCCCGATGAAAGTAAGCTTCAGCACAGTTAGGGTCCTTTTGCAGAGCCAGGTTAAGCTGAGTTTCGGCGCTGGTATAGTTGCCCTTTTTAATATAATACTGCCCAAGGCCAATATAACCATAAGGAGAGTTGGGAGCACTCTGAACGATCTTGTTAAAATAGGTCAGGGCTGCTTCGGGATTGTTTTGCTTGATTAAAACTGAGCCAAGATAATAATAGAGGTCGTTGTTGACAAACTTCTCGGCGATTAGTTTATCAAAGATGGCTTTGGCTTCGGCAATCTGCCCGCCTTCAAAATAAGCGATGCCGGCTTTCAGCCTGTCCAGCTGACTGGTCTGGGCAGCAGCCAGCTGAACCAGAAAAGACATAGCTAGGATTAAAGCCATTAGTTTTAGGCTGGCAGCCTTGTTTGTTTTCATTGTTATTCCTCCTCGTTGGTTGACGATGGAAAAAATTATCCTCAGTCTGATTATTTATATCATATTTAGATAGGTAGGAGCAAATTTAACCCGATGGCCAGGCCGAGCCAGGATTTTTATGGTCGGAGTATTAAGTCATTGACAGGATACCTTTTGAAAAGGTAGACTATTTTCAGTCATAAAAGACGGGTTTAAATCAGGAGGCAAAAATGGCCGAAAAAAAGAAAAAAGCACCAACCAAAAAAGCGGTGGTGGCTAAGAAGCCAGCGGCCAAAAAGGCGGCCAGTTATAAAAAAGGCTATGAATGTAAACTGTGCGGTTATCGGCTGGTCGTTGATCGTGAATGTGACTGTGGCGAAGAGCATGTCATTCTTTGCTGCGGTCAGCCAATGAAAAAGGTGAGAATCGCCGGTTAAGTCTCCAGTTTAATTTTATCTGAAAGTTTGCCTGGTTCTTGAAGGGGTTTCTATAGTCAATTATTGGCGAGGAGATGATGAGCGTAGATTTTTCTCAAAAAAAGAAGCTTGGCTATCTGGAAGGCTATATCTCCATTTTCCTTAATACAGGCCTGTTTTTTCTTAAATTCATAGTTGGGCAGAAAGTTGGTTCGGTGGCCATGATGGCTGATGCCTGGCATACTCTGTCTGATACCCTGACTTCGATGGTAGTCATTGTTGGCTTCTGGCTGGCTTCCAGACCACCTGACAAAGAACACGTCTTTGGCCATGGGAAATCTGAATCGGTGGCTTCTATCGTCATTGCCACTCTGCTGGCAGTGGTAGGTGGCTATTTTCTTTATGAGTCAATTCTTAAGTTAATTCATCATCAGGCGATGAGCTTTAGCCTGCTGGCCATCATTGTTTTTGCTATTTCGGCTGTCCTGAAAGAGGCTTTGGCTCAGTTTGCTTTCTGGGCAGGGAAAAAGATAAATTCCTCCTCTCTCCGGGCTGACGGCTGGCATCACCGGAGTGATGCGATTGCTTCGCTTCTCATCGTGGTCGGGGCTCTTTTCAGTCAGAGATTCTGGTGGCTGGACGGTATTCTCGGGATTGGGGTTTCGCTTCTCATCTTAAATGCTGGTTTGACCATTATCCGTAGTTCGGCCAGTTATCTTATCGGCGAAAGTCCAGCCGATGAAGTAGTCGCACGGGTCAAAGCCTCGGTCAAAGCCCAGTTTCCTCAACTGGAAGGTATCCATCATCTTCATGTTCACAATTACGGCGAGCATAGTGAGGTCACAGCTCATCTCAAGGTTCCGGGTAATATGCGAGTAGATGAAGCCCATGAACTGGCTACCAGGGTGGAGGAACTGATGAAAAAGGAATTTGAAGGAGATGTAACCATCCATGTCGAACCGGAAAAGCACGGTCAGGACGGAAAAGACTGATTCTGGTTCCAGGCCGGTTGATTATTTCAAATTTTTAGGAACAGGTGGAGCTCGCTTTGTGGTGACCAAACAGCTCCGGGCGTCGGGTGGTATTTATCTTCATTTCATGGGGAAAAAAATGATGCTTGATCCTGGACCGGGGGCCCTGGTCAGACTGGTTCACAGCCGCCCGCCGCTTGATTCGACCGCTCTGGAGGCTATCTTTTTGAGCCACAAACATATTGACCATTCTAACGATGTTAACATTCTGGTCGAGGCCATGACCTCGGGTGGTTTTAAAAAAAGGGGAGTGCTCTTTGCTCCAGAGGAATGTCTGGAAGGTGAGGAAGCTGTCGTTTTTGATTACCTCAAAGGTTATTTAGACCGGATAGAAGTTCTCAGGGCTGAGAAGGACTATCGGCTGGGAGAACTTAAAATTAAAACTTCTGTCCGTCATCTTCACGGGGCTGAAACCTATGGCCTGAAATTTTATCTGCCCGGTGGAACAG
>JAGOPD010000037.1 GCA_017992175.1 Candidatus Saccharicenans sp. | reverse complement strand
CAGATGCTTTTTCTGGCGATCTGATGAAGCTGGCCAGAACCGTTGACGCGCTGGCGATAGTTTTAAGAAATTTTAAGGACGCCGCTTCTTCTGTGCCTTCTCCACTTTCGGATTTAAAAAAGATAGAACAGGAATTACTGCTGGCCGATTTGATAATTGCCGAAAAGCGCCTGGAAAAGGTCGAGTTAAGCCTTAAAAAAGGTGGCGCCGGAAATAATGCCCAGACGTTAAAAGCCGAACGGGATGTTCTCGGGCTGATAGTCGAGGCCCTCAATGCCGGGCGGCCGCTACGGGAACTGAAATTTGATGATAATCAGGATCTTCTTATCCGGTGTTTTCAATTTCTCACTCAAAAACCAGCCATGGTCAGCCTGAATTCAGATGAAGCTTCAGCCGGAAAAAATGAAAGTATCCTGGAGACCATCAAGCAGCATTACCAGGCGGTGGAGTTTGCCGGCCAGCTGGAGATGGAATTGTCGCAGCTGGATGAAGAATCGGCCCGGGCTTTCATGGAGGATCTGGGAATAAAAGAATCGGCTAAGGACAGGTTAATTGCCCTGGCTTATGAAGCCCTTGGTTATATCAGTTTTTTTACGGTTGGAGAGGACGAAGTCAGAGCCTGGAATATCAGGCGCGGAGCAACAGCTCTCGAGGCGGCGGCCGCCATTCACACTGATCTGGCCAGGGGTTTTATTGCGGCTGAATGTTTCAACTACACTGATTTAATGGCGGCTGGCTCTGATAAAGCAGTCAGAAGCAACGGCCAGTTCAAACTGGTAGGAAAAGATTATATGGTCAGAGATGGTGATATCCTGAGCATTCGTTTCCATATCTAGTCTGGTCCGATGGTCAGTCTGACCTGAATTATTGCCATCGTTATGGCCTCCGGGCTTTAGCAGTTTTTTAGAGAGAATAAAGGTGGCTAAAGGCAGCAGTTCCTGCCATGTCTTTGGCCCGGGCGGCCGGCTTGTCCTATCTTCCTTCTCAGCCTGATTAATTTAAATGGACGGGATTTAGCTTCAGAACAATTTGTTATTGTTATTCACTGCCCTGGCGTTATAAAATTAGAAAAGAATCAGGCAAAAATAAAAATGATCAAGATATTTGTCTGGCTGCTACTATTGGCAGCAGCCATTTTTGCTTTTGACCGTTTGTTTCTTTATATGGAAAAACGCGGCTGGATCTATTACCGGAAGAAGAAGCCCAGCTCCAGTGCTCTGAGCAACGCCTGTCTTGAGGTCCAGCAGCTGCTTGAGCCGTCTAAAAAATATGTGGTAGAGGTAAAAAAGGACGAAAAGAAGCAGCAGGCTGAAGCCGGCGATCTTCCGCCTGAGCTGGAAGAAGAAAAACCCGAGGGGGAAGAATGAAAATCGCCTTTTTTTCTGATCTTCATGGCAACCTGGCGGCTCTCCAGGCAGTCCTCGAAGACATCGACAGGCGCGAGGTGGATATGGCCTTTTGTGGCGGGGATCTCGTTGGCTACGGTGCTTTTCCCAATGAAGTGATTGATCTTTTGCGCCTCCGGCATTGGCCGGTTATCATGGGTAACTATGATCAGGGTGTGGGTCAGGATGCTGACGATTGTGGCTGTGCTTACCGGGACGAAGTCTCCAGAGCTCTTGGCCAGCGTTCAATGGCCTGGACTAAAAAAAGGGTTACGGCCGGCAATAAAGCTTATTTGAGAAATCTACCGACAAAAATCGGCCTGGTCATTAACGGGAAAAAAATCCTGATGGTTCATGGCAGCCCGCGCCGGATAAATGAATATTTGTTTGAGGACCGTCCGGTTTCAGCGGTGGCCAGGCTATTTCAGGCCGAGGAAGCTGAGGTCATCATCTGCGGCCATACCCATCTTCCCTACATAAGAGGAATGATCGTTGAGGAAAGCCGGGAGATAGGAGCTGGACCGGCTGGCCAGACGTCCACCCGGTTGTTGCCTGGAGGACATTTTATTTTAATCAATGGTGGTAGTGTTGGTAAACCAAAGGATGGCGATCCACGAGCCAGCTATGCTCTGATTGATTATCAGGATGGAAACTGGCAGAATGAAATCATCAGGGTTGGCTACGACGTGGAAACCATGGCCAGGGCGATTGAACAGAGCGGACTCCCGTTAGAATATGCCGAGCAGCTCAGGCTGGGGCATTAAGGCCATGGGGACAGAGTATCACGTCCCCATTTTTTTATTGATTTAATTTCAATGAGTTAGATGAGAAGAATTAAAGGACAGAGTATCACGTCCCCCTGGCTGAGGATTTTATTTCTGGTTCTACTCTTAGCCTCAGGCCCGGAGGCCATGGCTGGAGTGAAAATTCCTTCCTGGCTGCAGGAATTATCCAGTAAGCCTTTACCTTCCCTCCCGCCTGAAACCGAAGCAGTTTATCTTATCAACAATCGATCCCTGACCTGCCGGCCAGACGGGACGATGATTAGAAGCGGCCGTCAGGCCATTAAAGTCCTGCGCCCGGATGGCATAGATAAAGCCCGGCGGCTGGTCAGAGCCAATACTTTTAACACGAAAGTGCGCCAGTTGAAAGGCTGGGTGCTTAATAGCGACGGCAGCACCCGGTCGGAAGATATGAAGGATGTGGCTACGACTTCTCTTTCTCCGGATACCCTTTACTGGGATGTCAAATTGGTGGCCCTTCTGCTCTCAGAAGTAATGAAGGATAGCCTGGTCGGTTTTGAGTGGGAAGAAGAAATAAAACCAATTTCCCTTGAAGACGATTTCTTTTTTCAAGATTATTGGCCGGTTCTGGAAGCTAATTACTCGCTGAACTGTCCAGCCGGTTTCGAACCATCCCTGCTGTGGATTAACTCCCGGCCGGTAGAGCCCGTCCAGACCATCACCGGGGCTGAGAAAAAAATTTCTCTGACTATCAAAGATGTTCCATCCATCAAAGATGAGCCTTTAATGCCTCCCAGCCAGGCAGTTTCCGGCCATCTTCTGGTCAGGATAAAGCCGGCAGCGAGCCTGAAGTTTGGCCGGGCTTTTTCCTCCTGGCAGGATATCGGCCTCTGGTATGAAGAATTGAGCCGGGAAAGGCGGCAGCCGGATAAAACAGTTGAGGCTAAAGTTCAGGAATTAACTTCAGGTCTTGACCATGCCCGCCAGCGGTTGGAGCGCCTGGCCGAATTTGTTCAGAAAGAAATTCGTTATGTTTCTATTCAGATTGGTCTTGGCGGCTATCAGCCTCATCCTGCCCCCGGTATTCTGGCTAACCGTTATGGAGATTGCAAGGATAAAGCCACACTCTTAACTGCTATGCTAAAAAGTGCTGGCTTTGATTCCTTTTATATTATTATCAATATTGATCCGTATTCTGTTTCACCTGATGCGCCTGTTTCCCTTTTTCTTTTCAATCATGTTATTCTGGCGATAAAGCTCGCGGACAGTTCGCTTTTTGAAAATTCAGAAGCGGTAATCAATGATCCGGAGCTTGGCCGTTTACTGATTTTTGACCCGACCTCGCCCTACACCCCTCTTGGAAGCTTGCCCTATTATCTAAGTGGCAGTGCCGGGGTGCTCGTGGCCGGTGGAGCCAGCAAGCTGTGTGTTTTGCCCGTGGCCAAGTCTGAAAATAATTTTCACCGGAGGCTGGGCAAATTTGTCCTGAAAGCGGATGGGACGCTTCTTGGTCAGGTAACAGAAAGCTTTCTGGGTTTTCCGGCAGATAAGTTGAGATCAAGACTGATGGAAGCTGATGAAAATGACCGATTGAGATACGTCGAAAACTTGCTCAACCGCACGATCAGCGGTTCCTTTGTGGAAGATTGCGAGTTTAATAATATGGACAGATTGAGCGAAGAGGTCCGGCTGACCTATGTCTTTAAGTCTAATTCTTATCTCAAGAAAGCCGGCCAATTGCTTAGCTTCAAGCCAGGGATTCTGGCTCTGACTGAGGCTGACGAGATTTTTGATCAAAGGGGGGCCAGACAGAACCCCCTGCTTTTTCCGAGCCCGGTCTCGAGACAGGATGAGTTTGATATCGAACTGCCAGAAGGTTATGAGGCAGACAGTTGCCCGCCACCTTTTAAGCTCAGCACTGATTTTGCTGATTATGGCTGTCAGCTTGAGCCTCAGTTGGAGCAGAAGTTAATCAAGATAAAACGCTGGTTGAATCTTAAGAAAACTTACCTCGAAGCTGAGCGTTTTGAAGAGGTCAGAAGCTTTTTTGAAGCTATCAAAGCTAATGGCAGAAATGGTCTGCTTCTCAAGCCAGTTGCGGCTAAGGAGGAGAAATGAGAAAAGAATCCAGGCTGATAAAGCCAGTAGTCTTTCTGCTGTCTGCTTTATTTATGCTGATTGCAGGTCAATCCCTGCTTTCAGGCCAGGAGAAAAAATGGCCGGAGATAGCACCGGAAGAACTGGCTATGACCGATTGCCCCCAGCAACCTGGAGCGGCGGCCATCTATCTTTACCGGGAAGAAATTGAAGACCGGTCTGAAAGCCTGACCAGCATTTTTGAACGGATTAAGATCCTGACCCCGGCCGGGCGGGATTATGGCAACATTGAGATCATTTATAGGCCAGAATATGAAACTGTGGAGAAAATTCAGGTCAGGGTTGTTTCTCCCGGCGGTCAAGCCCGTGATTTTCAGGGAAACATAATGGAGAAGACGGGAATCAAGGTGGGAAGCCTGGAAGCAAAAATTAAGACGATAGCTGTGCCCGATGTCTCTCCTGGCGATATCATAGATTATAGATATAATATAAGAACAAAAAAGGTTGAATTTGGCGGTCAAAGATTTGACTTTTCCATTCTTCTCAATGCCCGGACGGAGATTTTTGGAGAGAAAATCTATAGCCTGCCCGCCACCACCTGGTATCTGGAAGCAGATCTTTTTACCCGGAAGCTGAGGTTTGTTTTTGAATCGGAGCGGTCGGTGGCCACGTTCTTTGACGGGCGGTGCCGTTTAGCCTGGGTAAGTAATAAGCTGAAAGGAAATTTGCCGGTCAGCTCAGGGAACCGGATTGAACTGGTTGCGGAAAATATTCCAGCTTTTGAGGAAGAACGATTTATGCCCCCTGAAGACAACGAGAGGATGTTAGTTAATCTATTCTATATTGATGATCAGATCAAGGATTTTGACGATTACTGGGAAAAAGTAGCCAGAGCCTGGAAAGGTGAGGCGGAAAGTTTTATGCGGGGCAAAAGTGAATTAAACCAGGAAATAACATTCATTCTCGGTGATGAGACTGATCCGCTGGCTAAATTGAAGAAGATCTATGAGCAGGTGCAAAAGATCCAGAACCTGAGTTATGCCGAAGAAATGACCAGTGAAGAGGAAAAGAGATACAAGGACAATAAAAAAGTAGCGGATGTCTTGAAAAACCGATATGGTTACCGGACCGAAATTGCCAGAACTTTTATCAGCCTGGCCCGGGCCGCCGGGCTGGAAGCCAATCTGGTCAGGGTTGTCTCCAGAGATGATAAACTATTCCGTCGAACCCTGCCGCTTTTTTATACTCAGTTTGATGCCGAACTGGCCCTGGTCAGAATCGGGGATAAAGTTCAAGCCTTCGATCCAGGGACACCTTTTTGCCCGTTTGGCCTTATTCACTGGACTAAATCAAATACAGCCGCCATTAGCTACGAAAATAAGCAGGTGAGTTTTTTGACCACTCCTCTTTTCCCGCCGGAGACGGCCCTGACCCAGAGACAATTTTCTTTAGCTTTAGACCGGGAAGGAAATTTAAGTGGTCAGGTTAAGGTGACTTATCAAGGGCAGGAAGCCCTGATCAGGCGACTTAAGTACCGGCATTCCGATGAGCAGAAGAAGAAAGATAGTTTTGAAGAAGAGCTTAAAAAGATTCTACCGCTGGAAGCAAAGGTAAAATTGTCGAATCTCACCGGACTGGATGAAAGTTCAGCCAGCCTCGAAGCTGAGTATGAAATTGCCGTTCCGGGTATGGCTACCCAGGCCGGAGACAAATTATTGCTGCCAGCCTATCCTCTGGTGAATCAAGACAGATATCCGTTTAAGTCGGCCCAGAGGAAACATCCAGTCTATTTTGATTTTCCTTATCGGGAATTTGATGACATCATCATTACTTTACCAGAAAGTATGACGGCCGAAGCCAGGCCTGAAGCCAGGAAAAAAGAAACTGGTTTTTTCAGTTTCGGTCTGCAGACCGTGGCCGAAGCTCCTCAAAAGCTTCATATCCAGAGGGATCTAATTATAAAGAAAAGTTTACTACCTGTAGAAGATTATCCCCAGGTAAAAAACTTTTTTGATTTTATCAGGTCGAGTGATGAGGAACAGGTGTTAATTGGCGGAATGAAATAATGGTCAGAGATCCGGTCGTCAAAATTCCTATTGATGGTGTCCTTGACCTCCATACTTTTCAGCCCGGGGAGGTAAAAGAGCTCCTTAATGACTATATTGAAGAATGTCTGAAGAATGAAATTTATGAGCTGCGGATCATTCATGGCAAAGGAACCGGTACCCTTAAGGCTGTGGTCAGAAGTGTCCTTAAAAAACACCCATCGGTTGTGAGTTATACTGACGGCGACCTGATGTCTGGCGGCTGGGGAGC
>JAGOPD010000036.1 GCA_017992175.1 Candidatus Saccharicenans sp. | reverse complement strand
CGACCGGGACATACTATGTATATTCTTTTGACGGGAAACTTCTGGCTGAATACAATGGCCTTGGTGAATGCCTGAGGGATTATATTTATTTAGGAGATAGGTTATTGGCGGAGTATCAGCCCCAGACTGGCCAGATTTATTACTATACTTCAGACCAGGTGAACTCGACCAGGGTGGTGACAGATCAGAATGGGGTCAGAGTATTTGCAGCGGTGTATGATCCGTATGGTGGCATTCAGAAGATCTGGGAGAACTCCTATTAACTGCCGATTTCCTTCAAGACAAATTCCAGGCCTAAGGACTTGAGCTTTTCCAGGCCGGGCTTACTTGTTTTTATGTCCCAGCTTCTTTCTTTATAATAGTTGTCCATGATTTTTAAAAACTCATCCCGGTTTAAAACAGCCCCTTTTTTAGGACCAACAGTCAGCGGTTCTTCAAAAAATCTATCGGGCAAGCGATCATCCTCCCGTCTGAACCCTTCCCTGTAATTTATAGCTTTTTCCAGGTTATAAACCCGTTCTCCCGTCTTCTCATAGTCTTCTTCTGTCCAGACCTCACCGGTTATTGAACTCAGCAGCTCTCTGAGGAGACCAGCCCGGAAACCACCCTGAGCAAACATACACAGTCCGGTGCAGTCATTCATGGCCGTATTGTTCTGGGCCCTTGGATTGCTGCCATTTAAATGACAGGCTCCCCGGTTGGCAGTAGCATAACAGACTGCTCTGCCGGTTGAAACATGAACATTCCAGCCGGCCAGCTCATGACCTTTGACCTCAATGGCGAATTTCTGTGAATCCTGGCCGATCTTTTCTGCCAGCTTTCTCACCCCCTTAGAAGCCAGGTCGCCCACGCCATCTCTCATTGCAATTTTTCTTATAAGTTGAATTGTTGTTGGTACGTCGCCCCATCTGAGGTCAAGCCCGTCAAGAAAAGCCGAATCAATATAGCCTTTCTCATAGGCTTCCATTAAAAAACCGACAACATTGCCGGTTGAGATCTGGTCAAGGCCATAATCATCGACGTCGTAAATTGCTTTCATCAGACCTTCCAGATCCGAGATAAGGAGGTTCGCACCCAGCATTGTTCCTGTTTCATATTCTGGCCCGTCATGAACCAGGCCGGCGTATGGGCCGCTTCTTACCGCCCCTGATTTTTTGCAGGCCAGCGGGCAGCAAAAGCAAGCTAAATCCCTGACCCAGATTTTTTGTTCAGCCGCGATGCCGCCAATCTTGTCGGCCTCTGGGAATGTCCCTTCCCGGTAATTCTTAACAGCCTGAGTGCCAGCGTCGGAAGAGGTCACAATAGAAGAGGCTGTCCCGTATCTTCTCCAGCTTTCGGTCAAAGCTGCCCCTTTAAATCCCTGCCTGGCTTCTTCCAGAAGAGAGATAAATCTTTGGTGGTCGGCTACGGGCGGAACTTTGGTGCCTCTAATAGCGATGGCTTTAAGGTTCTTGGAACCCATGACACAACCGGTGCCGCCCCGCCCGGCCGCTCTGGCGGCGGTGTGAAGGATAGCTGCATATTCTACCAGATTTTCTCCAGCCGGGCCGATATAACAGGTCTTGAATCGTCTATCTCCAAGTTCTTCAGTCAATTTTCTATCAAATTCGTCGGTTTTCATGCCCCAGAATTTTTTAGCCTCCCGGAGCTCAACTCTATCATCATCAATCATCAGATAGACCGGCGAGCTGGCTTTACCGCTGATGATTATTCCATCATAACCGGCAAATCGAATTTCAGGACCTATGAATCCGCCCACATTGGCATAGCTGATAGTGGAAGCGGATTTATATTTCGATTTCAGGGGTGAAGTGTGGGGCGATTTAGTGACAACGCAAGCTCTTGAAGCCGAGGGAACAGGCAAACCAGAGAAGGGGCCGGTCATAAAAATTAAAGGATTTTCCGGGGAAAGGGGATTGAGTCCTGGTTTTTTTAGCCTGTCCCAGAGAATCTTCATCCCCAGGCCGCGACCGCCAACGAATTTTCTGGCATCTTCCGGCGATAACGGTTTTTTATCTATCTTGCCTGAAGCTAAATCAATTTCAAGTATGACTCCATGATAGCCGGATAATTTTTCCATTCTGGCCTCCTGCCTTTTCCCTCTTTACCTCGCCGGCTGGTAATAATACCAGAGCTCGGTCAATCTCTCCGCTATTTTCTCAGGAGACAGGCCGTAATGCCTGCCATCAATCTGACCCACTACATAGCTCAGGGCTCCATAAGGACAGTATTTAACACACTGCGGGTCACCATCGCATAGAGTGCACATTCTTTCCGGATTACCTGTTTGTGGATTGGGAATAATTGCCCCGACTCTTTTTGCCCGGCAGGCATCGGCGCAGCTCTGACAGCCGATACATCTGTTTTTATCATTCTTGATAGTCAGGGTTTTCTCATCGCGATAAAGAGCTTTTCTACCGGTTTTGGGATCAGGCTCAACCGGGCAGGCCTCAATACAAGGATTATCCCGGCACATTAAGCAGGCTACAGGGATATCAACATCAGGATTAAAGGCTTGCACCCTGATGTTAGCCAGATAGGGATTCCCCAACCCGGGCAGCTCCTCTTCTCCGATTTTGATTTTATTATTATAGGCAGAACAAACCGTCTCACAGGTCCGGCAGCCAGTGCATTTATTATAATCGACCAGAATCATAGCATAGCGGGGACGACTGGCCTCCTGAGCTGAGACTTTCCTGATAAATAAACTGCTCAGAAGAAGGGCAGGGCCACCCACAGCTGAACTCTTAAGAAACTCTCTTCTGGTTTGAACCGGTGGGGCAAGAGTCAGGATAGTTAATTTTGAATTTTTTTCCTTGCCCATTATCCCTTACCTCCTTTAAATATCTATAAAAAGATTACCACCGTCTTTTTTCAGATTCAAATTTAAAGAACCAGTCCAGAAGCGACAAAATTGTCGGAGAGGGAACAAAGATGTCAGGGAAAGCCATCTATATTAATCTGTATCTTATTAATTATCAAGCACTTAATATCTGGCACGCTGCTTGCATATATCAGGGGTGAAACTCATGATAAGGAGGTCAAACATGAGGATAAAAAATTTATTAACCACAGTCGGAATGGGTGTTTTAGCCCTGTTGCTGGTTTTTTCTTTGAGTTATGCTCAGGAAAATACCCAACAGGAAACTAAAACCCAGACTGAAGAAAAAGCCAGAGTCCAGGCTAACGTTCAGGTGCAAGAGCAGGTAGTAGAACAAGTCAAGAAGCAGGCTAAAGAACAGACAAAAGAGCACGTCAGGGCCGACGTAGAAAAGACAATAGAGAACGAAGCCAGCCCGAATTCTCAATCACAAACCAGAGTGACCAATCAAATTCAAAATAGAGTCGAAGTAATAAATGGGGAAGAGAACCAGGTTCAGCACCAGCTGCAGATTCAACACCGGGTGGAAAACCAGGCTGTTCAAAATGAGATCACTATTAATAAAGATGGGTCAGGCAAACCAGAAATTGAACATAATCTAACTAATGTCCAAAGCAATCAAGAAAAAGCCCAGATTAAAAACGAGGAAAAAGTGCAGAATCAGAACAGGGTGATGACAAAAGAAGAAGAGAGAAATGCCACCCAGGTCAGAACCAAGGAACAGTCCAGACCAGGAAATAGAGTCAAGACTGGTCCCTATTTTGTCGATGAAAATGGCGATGGGATAAATGATTTTTACCGTGACCATGATAATGACGGGATTCCTAATTGCCAGGATCCAGACTGGACAGCTCCTAAAGACGGAACTGGCTATCAGAGTTCTCCCGAAGGCAACCAGGGAAAAATGCTGGCCAATAAAAACGCGAGCAGAAATATGGCCGCAGCCAGAAATTCCTTCCGGACTCAGAGCAGCCTGACCAGCCAGTTCTGTGATGGGACAGGTCCCAAAGGCAAAGCCAGCCGCCAGGGCAAAAAATAGGGTTTAAAAGATGCTGAGTGATGAAACTTCAGTCAGCCTGAAGGCCAGTAGAAAACAAAGGAATTCAGGGGAGGAAGTTCCTCCTCTGAATTTCCTGTTTTATAATTTTCTTATAGGCTAAAATGACAGAGGCCGGTAAAGCTTGCCTCCAGCGGCCAGAATTTAGCCGGGCTGTGAGAATCAGGGGAGAATGAATATGAAATCAATTAGAATAAAATCAAGAATCAAGTTAAAGACAGGGCCCAAACGGCTGCCGAATAAATATATCTTTTCTTCGGTCATCTGGCTGGCCCTCCTTTCTTTAAGACCAGTCCTAATTCAGGCCGGGACTGTCCAATTTTCTCTCGTCCAGCATTCAACCACTAACATTTTTCAGACTTATCAACCTGTCTCTGACTGGCTAACAGCTGGCAACCTCTCTTTTGGCGGTGATTCCAGTTCTTTATCTCTTTACGGTGGCCTGGATTTTAATTATCTTTATAAATATTCAGGCTTGAGTTCAATTGGAGGGCAGCTCGGAATTGATTATCTTATTGCAGCCGGGTCTAAAAGCGCTTTTTATATAGCCGCTGAAGGGCAAGGTGTCCTTTTCCGTGACCTGTATAATAATTTTAATCATGCTGGTTTAAAGCTCATCGCCAGTTTTAAAAGTTATTTGACCCCGGCTACAGTTTTAAGGCTTGAATCACAAAGTACTTACCGCAGTTACAAACTGGGTATATTTGACTATTTTTCAGAGATGGTTAACCTGTCACTTGATCATTATTTTAAGACCAGAACAACCGTTAAAGTTGAAGCCAGTTATGGTTACAAATATTTTTATCACCCTGGCGAAATCGCTCTAATTGAGGAAGAGACAACACCAGTAGCTACGATCTCAAGCAGTACTTCAGTCCATAGCCGGTCTTCAATTAATCAGGCGGCGGGCTTTTTTGTCGCTCAACAGGGTGGACCAGGTGGAGGACACGGCCATCCGGCCGATAATTATAAGCAGGGAGGAAGTTATAGCCTGCGAGGGATACCGTATCAAACAGTTTATTATACTGACCAGCGGAGCATCCAGATGGTGACAGTCAGCGGTCTTCTGGCTCAGGGTCTGGGTGACAGGGTAGGCCTGAGTCTGGGAGGAATGAAGCAGTGGAATCTAAAGGGAGAAAACCCGTTCAGCGCCAGCGATGAATATTATAGCGTGGAAAATCCAACTTCAGACCTTTTTAGCTGGCAGGGGACTGGCCTGAAGGTCAAATTAACAGCCAGTCTGACCGATCGGCTTCAAGCCGAAATCCAGTATGATTATCTAAACCGGGAATTTCCTGGGCTGGAAAGCCTAGATCTGGAAGGTGTTAGTCTCGGGGTGATAAGAGAAGACAGGAGGCATCAGCTTAGTACCCTGGTTCAACTTGACCTGGCCAGAGTTTCCTTTTTTGTCTCCTATTCTTATATTAGTAATGCCTCGAATGATCCCTGGTTTGATTGGTCAGGAAATTTTATCAGTGGAGGACTTAAATGGAACCTGAGCGTTTCAAAATCAAAACAATAATAATCCTGGCCATGTTTAGCCTCTTTCTTTTGGCCGGCGAGATGCAGGCTGGCCGGCCTCAGGCCAGGCCCGGTTTACCCTATTATAATGTTGACCGGGAAATCACTATTGAAGGCCAGATTGAGGATATCCGGTTCGAGCAGCGGTACGAGAAGAGAGCCAGTTTTTTGATTCTGCAAGTTAAAGACAAAAATTCCGGTGAAATCTATGAGGTAGAGACGGCTCCCGCCTGGTTTTTCCAGGTTGACTTTCATCAAGGGGAAAAAATCAGACTGGTTGGTTCATTGGCAGAAGTTAACGGTGGTCAGAAGAAATTGATCATGGCCAGAGAAATGAGGCTGCAAAACCAGACAATAACTTTGAGGGATCGCCGCGGTTTCCCGGCCTGGAGCGGTGGTCAGGGCCGGCAAAGAAAAAGAGGCGGATAACCTTTCTTTGAGCTTATCTTTTTAACCAGAGCTAAAATGATATATACTGATTTTTGAACTTACCCGGGCTGTGGCCAAACATCATGGTAAAGCGGTTTTATTGTTGAGCTGGGTGGATAATGTTCGAGGGAACTCAACGACAAGGACCGATTAAAGAAAATCGTATCGTTCCCGATTTTAAGATAAATGATAATTGAAAATGTTGAGGCAGCTTTCGCTTTATCGATAACGCAGGTTAGTAGATGAGAAAAAGGGAATTTCTGCTCTTTTTTGTACTTCCATTTCTGCTGGTCGTAGGGCTTTTTACCCTGCTCTCTAATTTAAACCGCCAATATATTCAAGCCAAAATGCAAGAACTGGCCAGCGACCAGCTGTCAGCCACTGCTCTGATACTTAAAGAAAGCATTCGGGCGGGGCTCGAGCGAGGGCTACCGGCTTCTGAAGTTCTGACTCCTTATCAGGCAACTGAGGACATCTATTTTATGGCTATCCTGGACGGTCAGGAAAATGTCCTGGACTGGACTTCCCGGTTTGAAGGTTATCTTCCACTTTCCAAAAAACAACGTCCACCCGGGGAGTTATGGATTATTGATTCACCGCAAGGAAAAATTTTCAATCATTACTCAGCTCTGACCACGGCTGATGGGAGAAAATATTATTTTTACC
>JAGOPD010000014.1 GCA_017992175.1 Candidatus Saccharicenans sp. | reverse complement strand
CTCTGGCTGTTTTGCTGGTGGAAGCCCTGTTTTTTCAGCACCGGAAATTTCCCTTTGCCTGTTCTTATCTTCCCGGGAAAAGTAAGCTCTATATCTTCTGGCTGGTTTATGTCCTGTTATTTCTGGGATATGTTTTTATCCCCCGCTGGATTGAACCATATTTTCTGGCCAGGCCCTCCAGATTACTTGGCTTTTATGGGGTCATCATTTTGATCATAGCCGGGCTCTGGCTTTATCACCGCTACTTTTTCTATGAAAAGAACGAAATATTGTATGAAGACAACCCCGAGCCGGCGCTGCTCGAACTCTTCCACGCTACCTGAGCAAATAAATAAAGCCAGGCTTAAGAATAAGAAAAAACTCACTGCTTTTATTCTAACTTTGCGGTCTGATAACCTGGCCAGTTCTAGCCCCGGCCGTCATCCTTAATTGGCAGGTAGTCTTAAAAGTCAGCAGCCGTCGGCCGTTAAGAATCAGCTAATAATCTTAAGTTCCTGCAGAATAGAATCGATCGCTTTTTTGGCTTTCTCATCCAGCGGCAGAAGGGGAGAACGGCAGGGGCCGCCTTGAAAACCACGCCGGTCTAATGCATATTTAACAGCCGCCAGGCTGTAAGTTTCAGTCACCGCCCGGTTAAGCGGAATAAGCCGGTATTGAAGCTCACGGGCCTCATCTTTCTGGCCAGCCTGAAACAACTCATAGAGCTTAACGCATAATTCAGGCGCAACATTGGCTAAAGCCAGAATAGCTCCGGAGGCTCCCAGCTCCAAAGCTGAATAAAAAACGCTGCCCGAGCCAGTAAAATAAAAGAAGTCAGCCGGGACTTTCTTGATAACTTCACCCAGGAAAGCAATCTGGCCACCGCTTTCCTTGAGGCCGATGATATTTTGATGGCTGGCCAGGTCCACCACCAGTTCCAAGGGCAACTGAATCTGGGTATTCTGCGGAATATTATAAAGAATAACGGGGATTTTAACTCCATCAGCCACCCTGAGATAAAAATCCCGGAGGGCTTCATAATTCATTTTGGCCTTGTAATAAGAAGGCGGTCTGACCAGAGCGGCCTCCGCCCCGGCTTCGACCAGCCGATTGGTGAATTTTATTGTCCACTCGGCCGATTCCCTGGCAGTCCCGGCGATAATGACCTTTCCGGCGGCTGCTGATTTTTTTGCTTCCCTGACCAGCGTTTCTGATTCTTCATCGTCGAGAAAGGGAGCTTCTCCGGTCGAGCCCAGGACAACATAGCCGGCCAGACCGGTTTTATTAAATTTTTCAATATTTTCCCTGAATTTATCCCTTGACACTTGGCCCTCAACGAAGGGGGTGGTCAGGGCAGCATAAACACCTTTTAAAATTTTACCCATTTTAATTCTCCTTATTGAACTTGATCAGGCTTTTTTATAGGCCTTTTAAGCCTTCTGGCTTCTATTTCTCTTAAGGTTTTTTCATCCAGGCCAAAATAATGACCGATTTCATGGAGCAGGACTTCTTCAATTCTTTCTCTGACCGCCTCTTCGGTCGAACAAAAGCTTTCAATCGGGACCTGGTACAATACTATAACATCAGGCGGCACATTGCCATAATAAGACCCACGGTGATTCAGCGGAACGCCATGGTAGAGCCCCAGAAGATTCTGCCCCGGCGGTGGATAATCCTCGACCAGGATGGCCACATTTTTTACTTGCCTGAGATATTTCTTCGGGATAACTTTCATCGATTCCTGGACTAACTGCTGGAATCTATCCCGGCTGAGTTTCATATTTTAACTTTCTTTCTATTTGTCTATTATAAACGCCACCAATAAAGAAGCCTCTTCAGGGTTATTTTTCAATACCCTTCCTGGCTCTGACCCCTTGATCATAATAATGTTTCCGGCAGACCATTTCTGTTACCAGATCAGCCCGCTCAATGACTGACTGAGGAGCGTATCTTCCAGTCAAAACAACCTCTACGCCTGTTGGCTTCTGGTCCAGAAACTTCTTTATCTCATCTTCTTTAATTAAACCCAGATTAATGGCCACATTTATCTCATCCAGGACGATAATCTGATACTGGCCGCTGAGCATGGCTTTGAGGCATTTCTTCAAGCCCTCTTCAGCCAGGCGATAGTCTTCCTCCTCAAAATCCTCGGTTACCTTGATAAACTTCTTCCGGCCGAATTGTTCAATGGTAATTAATGGCTGAAGTTTTCTGGCTGCCTGCAGCTCGCCGCTGGGTTGGCCCTTCAAAAACTGCCCGATATAGCTGCTAAAACCATGACCCGCTGCCCGGAAAGTCAAGCCCAGAGCAGCTGTCGTCTTGCCTTTGCCATCACCGGTGTAAACTTCAACCAGGCCCTGAAAGGCAGGTTGTTTGTCCTGGAGAGAGTTGTTTTCGCTTTTAACCATGTCTTTCCAATCTTTCCAACCTTGTAGACCGGAACATTGTCTGCCCGAAAATAAACTATAAGTAAAGATTAGACTTGAGTCAAATTTTCCTGATATGTTATAAATAAAAGAGATAAATCAAGAGATCGAATTGTTGGCGGTAAAGCCCGTCTATCTGACGACAGGTTAGGAGTTTAAGGGGCAGAAAAAGGATAGCTGGCTTCAGTTGAAATAAGATGATGAAAGGCGGAAGATTCAATGAGCCAAATTAGCCAGGTCCGGATAGAAGAGGCCAGCCGGAGAATCAGACCTTATGCTATCCGGACTGACCTGACTTTTTCCCCGCGGTTCTCGGCTGAAGGGGGCAGCCAGCTTTATTTTAAGTGGGAAAGCCATCAGCCGACTGGTTCGTTTAAAATCAGAGGAGCCGCCAATAAGATTCTGTCCAACCTTGATGACTGCCGCCAGCGGGGGGTAGTTGCAGCCTCAACAGGCAATCATGGGGCGGCTACTGCTTATATCTGCCAGCAGGAAGGACTGGCTCTAACTCTTTATGTCCCGGCCAGTATAACTCAGCTTAAGCGCCAGAAACTTGAGAAGAGCGGAGCCAGGCTGATTTTAGTTGACGGACCTTGCGAACAGGCTGAGGCTCTGGCCCGCCAGGCGGCCGGGACTGGCCATCAGGTATTTGTGTCTCCCTATAATGATGAGCAGGTCATAGCCGGTCAGGGAACCTGCGGCCTGGAAATACTTCAGGACTGGCCTGAGGTAGAAGAAGTCATCGTACCCGTAGGGGGAGGAGGCCTGATCGCTGGCTTGGCAATTTACCTCAAGGGAAAGAATCCCGGTATCAGGATAACTGGCATTGAACCCGAGAATTCAGCTTTTATTAAACATTCACTGGCTCTTGGCTATCTGAGCAATGATTTTCCTGAAAAGCCAACCAGGGCTGAGGCTGTGGCCGGCGGACTGGAAAGTGGCTCTATAACTTTTGACCTGATCAAAGAGTATGTCGATTGCCTGCTGACGGTCTCAGAGCAAAGCATCTCGGCGGCGATGAGGATTCTCTATGAAGATAACCAGGAAAGAGTGGAGGGGGCCGGCGCGCTGTCCTTGGCTGGCTGGCTAACAGCTCCTGAATTCTTCTCGGATAAAAGGGTGGTGGCGGTTGTTTCCGGAGGCAATATAGACCCCGCCGCCTGGCAGGCACTGACCGGTTATCAGTAAATCAGCCTGAGCTTGGAAGGTATATTAAAATAATTTTAAATAATGAGTGGCCAATGAGAAAAAATCTAAATGACAGTCGTCAATTATCTGTAAAAATTACAATGGCGGCGATTTGCCTGTTGTTGCTTATGACTTCTTGCCAAAAAGAAAAGACAAAAGAAGAAAAACTAGCGGTCAGTTACCGGCTGGGTGTCCTCCTGGCCTACGATTCACCATCGTCATTGAAAGTCTTTGAAACCATGAAAAACAGGTTATCCGATTATGAGCAGAAAACGAAAGAAACTCTGGAGATTAAACTAAAAGAAGCTCATGGGGATGTTTCTCTTTTACCTGATCAGGCCAGAACGATTGCCCCCGCGGTCAATCTAATTGTGGCTATTTCTACTCCGGCCTTGCAAGCGGCCATGATTGAGACTGAAAATATACCAATTGTTTTTGCCTCAGTAGCTAACCCCTATATTATTAAGGCCGGTAGAACCGCTGTTGACCACGATCCGCGGATAACCGGCGTTTGCTCCACTGCTCCAATTAAGCAGGTGCTCGAACTTATCCATCAGCTCAGGCCTGAAACCAGAAAAATTGGCACCATCTGGACGCCTTCTGAAATTAACTCTGAATATTATTTAGAATTAATGAAAGAGGCAGCCCCGGAGTTTGGTTTCGAGATAACTATTCAACCTATTTCAGCCGCTCAAGATATAGTCCAGGCTGTCCAGACTCTGGTCAGGCAGCAAGCCGAGGTTCTATTTCCGGTGTCGGACAATACGATCAATGCCAATTTTGACTTAATCGGACAGCTGGCTGAAGCCAATAGAATTCCTCTTTTTGCTGCCTTTTCAACCGGGGCTGAGTTTGGCGCCTGTGCTTCTATGGGCTTTGATTTCACTGACATCGGGACAAGAACGGCCGACTTAATCATCAGAATAAAAGAAGGTGAAAATCCTGCCCGGATTCCCTTTCAATATGTGGACCGGTTGAGCTTCTTCATCAATGAAGAAGCCGGGCAGAAACAGGGTATTAAATTCCCTGACCGGATGATCAACAAGGCCGACCGTCTGGTTAAAACCGGACTGAGAAAAGAAATTCTATCCCCGCCGGGAGCAGGAAGTGAATAATGACCTTAAAAAGAATTATAAAAGCCATTATTCTGAGTGTCCTATTTTTGGCCATCGGCGCAGCCGCCGGCCTTTATTTTCTATTGCACTCTTCCCGGCCGAAAGAGTCAGATAGCCTGGTTATTAACGGGCTTCAAGCTGAAGTGTCAGTCACCTGGGATAGATGGGGGGTACCTCACCTTAAAGCTCAAAGTGAGGGGGACCTCTTTCTGGCCGCCGGTTATATCCAGGCCCGCGAGCGGCTGTGGCAAATGGAGTTATTCAGGCGCCTGGCCCGGGGCCGCCTGTCTGAAATTGTGGGGGAAGCTGGCCTGCCTTACGACCTCAGAAGCCGGGTGCTGGGTTTGCCGGTTGCCATCCAGCGGGATTTTGAAAAACTGCCAGACAGAATGAAACAGCTCTTTTCAGCCTATGCCTCCGGTGTCAATGCCTATATCCGCCAGATAAAATGGAACTGGCCGCCTGAGCTTATTCTGCTGCGCTTCAGGCCCGAGCCCTGGACAGTTGAGGACAGCCTGGCTATTAAACATCTGCTGGCCATGAATCTGGCAGGTGATTACACCTCAGAGCTGGCCAGGCTAAACTTAATTAGAAAAGCCGGACCTCAGGCAGTTGAATTGCTGGAGCCTGGCCTTGATTTTTTGCCTGATCCTGAGGTTAAACTGGACATCCTTAATTTTGGATTGACAAAGGAGTTAATGGCTGAATCAGGCCTCGGCTCTAATAATTGGGTTATCTCAGGAGAACATACTACTACTGGCCGGCCATTTCTGGCCAATGACCCTCATCTGACCATCAATGTTCCGCCTATCTGGCTGGAAATGGGGCTGGAATGCCAGAAATATAAGGTTAGCGGCGAGACCATCCCTGGTGTGCCCCTGGTGATTATCGGCCATAATGAGCACTTAGCCTGGGGCATAACTAATTCTTATGTGGATGTTCAAGACCTCTATCTCGAAAAAGTTGACTGGGAAACTAAATCATATTTTCGGCAAGGGGACTGGAAACCACTGACCGTCAGGACTGAAGTGATTAAGATTAAAGGAGAAAAGAATCCCAGAACAATCAATATAAGCTGGACAGAAGATGGTCCGATTCTTAACCCCTTTCTTTTAAATTGTGAAATACCCATCTCCCTGCGCTGGACCCTGTACGAAGGTGACCGGACGGCTGAGGGCTTATATCTGATCAATACCGCCAGCAATTGGTCAGAATTTTTCAGAGGAGCAGAGCTATTTGATAATCCCTCCCAGAATTTCGTTTATGCTGATAAGGCTGGAAATATTGGTTATTATCTCTCCGGCCGGATCCCGGTCAGGAAAAAAGAGACTGCCGTTTATCCCTATCCAGGCTGGCGTGAGGACAGTGCCTGGACAGGATATTTAACCCCGGAGGAAAAGCCAAATATTTTTAATCCTGCTTCCGGCCTGATTGTAACGGCCAACAACAATATTATGACTGAGAATTATAACCATTACCTGGGCTTTGACTGGATATCGCCTGATAGAAAAAACAGAATAGAAGAATTGCTTCTGGCTACCGGCCAGAATTCACTTCAGACGCTGATGGCCATTCAAAATGATGTTTACTCCCGGCGGGCGGGCAGGCTCAAGCAGGTCTTAAATCAGATTAAAATGACTGATCCGGCGGCAGAGGAAGCGAAGCAAATATTGATTCAGTGGTCAGGTGAAATTAAAGAGGGATTGGCCTCAGCTATCTATGAGGTTTTCTGGGATAAGTTAGAAGAACTCACCTTCAGTGATGATTTCAGCTTTTATTACCAGGATCTGGCCAAATATTTTGAAGCCAGACAGGCCGGCCTGGAAAAAATTCTTGACCAGCCTGATTCAGCCTGGTTTGACCGGGCCGGAACACCAGAAAAAGAAACCAGAGATCAGATACTGGAAAAAGCTATGCTGGAGGCTCTGGGGGAGTTACGGAGAACCTTTGGTCAAAACCGGGAAAAGTGGGACTGGTCCAGGCTTCACCGCTTGAACTATCAACATGTTCTCGGGCAGAAATGGTATCTTGGTTTTTTAAATGCCGGCCGCTACCCGATGATTGGGGACAGCAACACTGTCCGGGCGAGTCTTAGCAGCCGCGGTTATAAAACGGTAGCTGGAGCTTCCTGTCGCCTGCTTATTGATCTGTCCGATTTTGATGCTTCTCTGTCGGTTCTGACTTCTGGAGAAAACGGCCATTTTCTGAGTCCTCATTATCAGGACCAGATTCCACTCTACCTGAATAGCCTGTATCACCCTCTTAGCTTTTCTCCCGGGGCAGTCAATGAAGTTAAAGAAAAAACGGTCAGGCTGCTGCCGGAGAAGAGTGCCGGGAAAAAATCTTGACCTTCTGGCCTGGCGAAAATTAAAATTGAAGACAGGGTTCTAAAGGGCGAGCTTTATAAGTCAAAGAGGGGCCGTCGGCTGACAGCCAGAGGCGATTTCAGGAATCTATCCACAGCCAAAGAGGCCTGCTGGCAGGCGGCTCGGAGCGAATAGCCTTTTACCAGAAAGCAGAGGATAGCCGAAGACAAAAAACAGCCCGTCCCATGGACATTAACCGGGAGTTTTTGCTTGGAAATAACGGTAATTTCCTGCCCATCATCGAGCAGATCAATAACCTGGCCCTGAAGATGGCCGCCTTTAAGCAGGCAAGGTGCCTGGACCAGCTGACTTATCTCTTTAGCGGCTTCTTTCATCTGTTTAGTCTGATTAATCTTCCTTCCCAGCAGAAGTGAAGCTTCCTCCAGGTTGGGAGTGAAAAGGGTCATCCGGCCAGCTAACACTTTGAGGTAGCTGGCCAGCTGGTTTTTATCAAGCAACCACCGGCCAGAAGAAGAACGGAAAACCGGATCAACCACCACCGACCGGTCTTGGTTATCGGCCAGGATGGTTTTTACCGCCGTCAGGACCCTGGGGCTGCCTATCATCCCGATTTTCAAACCAGAGATTTCAAAATCCGTTTTAAGACGGCGGTAGGTTTCAACTATCAGGCGGGGGGAAAGCGCTTTATAATCATAGACTCGATAGGAGTTCTGGATGGTCAGAGCTGTGGGGATAGCCAGCCCATAACAACCAAAACGGCTAAAAACTTTGAGATCAAGACTGAGCCCGGCTCCACTGGAGGGGTCAAACCCAGCAACTGTCAGCAAGACTTTCTTCACTTTAATATTTTAACCCAAATCACGGCCAGTTTTTAAATGTTAATTTCTGATGCTTGAAAGACAGACCCTGACTTTTTTCTGTTCTGGATTATTTTTGGCCGGGTTATATGTTAAACTTTTTTTATGAAGGCCAGGCTGCATGCCTGTATTTCAGGCAGGGTTCAAGGTGTAGCTTTTCGCTTTTTCGCCCAGCATGAAGCCAGGGTGCTTGGACTTACCGGCTGGGTCAGGAACCTTTATGATGGACGGGTAGAAGTGGTGGCCGAAGGGGAAAGAGAGCAGCTGGAGCAGTTCCTGGCTGAACTAAAGAAAGGTCCAAGGCTGGCCAGGGTAGAAAAGGTGGAAATTACCTGGGAAGAATTCCGGGACGAATTTTTAGAGTTCTCGGTTGAATATTCAGGCTATTAGCCCGGAAGAAGTTAAGGTTTCTTTTTTTCTGCCTGAATGAATTTCTGGCGGCAGGCTTCTGAACAAAAATAATAGGTCCGCCCGCCCTTGATTTCCTTCAAAGCTTCATCCTCAGGTATATAAGTATTGCACATCTCATCTTTAACCATAGTTTTGCTGCCTGGTTCAGCCCGTTTTTGATATTTCCGCGGGCTGGTTTCTCCCAGTTTTTGAAAAAACCTGACAATCCGGTAGATGATATAAAATAAAATGCCGATAAGTATAATACGGCCCAGCATTCTTAAAATTTATCTGATTGAGTCTTATCTGTCAAATAAAGGATCCCCCGGCCGGTATTAAGAGCTGGCTTGCCTTAAAAAAGAATAGCCTGTATAGTGTGAAAAAGAGGTGGCTGCTAAAAAAAAATTAAAAGACAGGAGCCTGGTCTGGCGGCAACTGTCCAGCGGCTTTGGCCAGATTGAATCCGGCCTCAAGATTGATCATAGGGAGGAGAAAAAATGAAACTTAAAGATTTTTATCAAAAGGCAGTAGCCACTGGCCTCAAAAACGACTTGAGGCCGCTTGAGGAGATTTCCAGGCTGCTACTGGCAGAACAAGAAAAATACAATAAGTTAAGTTCAGAAGACAAAGAGGCTTTTGATCTGGATAGTCTTTTTAATCCTTATGCTGACAGCCGGATACTGACCGGCTCCCCGGAAGTAGAAGTTAAGCGGCTGCTGGCTGGAATTGATATGGAAGTAGGAGAGGTCCTTTTGGCTTATGTCTTAAATAAGGAGCAGTCAAAAAAGTTCGACCTGATCCTGGCTCACCATCCGGAAGGCCGGGCCCTGGCTCAGCTTTATCAGGTAATGGAACTTCAGGTTGATCTTTTTATCAAGGCAGGGGTTACTCCCAGCCTGGCCGAACAGTTAATGGAAAAAAGAATGGGGGAAGTTGAGAGAAGATTTTTGCCGCTTAATCATAACCGGACAGTGGATGTTGCCCGCCTGCTTAATCTGCCTATGATCTGCCTTCACACGGTAGCCGATAATTGTGTTACCAAATATCTAACCGACCTGTTTCAGCCGAAACAGCCGGCCAGGCTGAAAGACGTCCTGGCTATTTTAAAAGAAATTCCCGAGTACCGGAAATCGAGCCGCGAGTCCGTCCCTCCCCGGATACTTAATGGTTCAGAAAACAGCCGGACTGGCCGGATTTATGTTGATATGACCGGGGGAACAGAAGGGCCTAAAGACATTTTTGCTCAGCAGGCAGCAGCGGGAGTCAGTACTTTAGTCGGTATGCATTTCAGTGAAGAAGCGCTGGAAAAATGCAAATCAGCTAAACTCAACGTAATTGTGGCGGGACACATAGCTTCTGACACCCTGGGACTTAACCTGCTGCTGGACCAGATTGAAAAAGAAGCGGGCGAAGAGCTGGAAGTAACCGGCATCTCAGGCTTCGAGAGAATTAAACACCTTTGAGCTGCGGCTGGCTAAATTCAGGATTACGGAGCCGGCCATCAGCTTGATTGATTGGCCAGGCTTAAAATCCAGCGGGCAAAAGACTTGGCATCATCCAGATCGTTCTGGTCAGGATGATGCCTGGCGGTAACCGCCATCTCTGCCCAGAGTTCGTGTTCTGGGGACCGGCTGAAGACCTCCATGGCCTGGGCTGAAACCTGGCCACGAGAAGTAAAAGTGCCCAGGATTCTCGTCTTCCCAGCCAGGATTAAAGCCTGTTCCAGAGCTTCTCTGGATAATCTGGTGCCTGGAATTGAGCCGTGGGTCATAAAGAGAGCAACTGGAAGCCCAGCCGGGAGGCGGCGAAGGAAAGTTTCAACCGGATAAGGAACACTATGAGAATGGACAGGAAAACCGACAAATATCAGGTCATAATCTTCAATTGAGTCTATATCTTTTAGCTTTTTTAATTCTTTGGGTTCAGGTAAAGCCTCATAAATTGCTTCGGCCACTTTTTTTGTATTTCCGGTCAGACTGTAATAGGCCACTAAAATATTCATCTTGCCTTCTCCGGCTTAATTAAAATTATTATATCATTTTAGGCCTGAAGTCTTAAATCCTTCGGTGAAATTCTTGATTTTTTCCCCGCCCGGAATAAAGCTCGGAATATTCGCCAAGAATTAGCTGGTTTGGTTCTCAGCCCGGCGGGGAAAGGTCAGGCTAACTCTGGTTCCCTGCTCTGGCTGGCTTTCTATCCGGATGGAGCCTCCATTTTCCTCAACAATTCTTTTACAGATAGCCAGGCCGAGGCCCGTCCCTTTTTCCTTGGTTGAAAAATAGGGCTCAAACAGATGAGCAGTCATTTCTGGCGGAATCCCGGTCCCATTGTCCTTTATATCCAGCCTGACTGCCTCCGGTGAAGCTTCCAGGACAAAGTCAATCTGTCCCTTTCCCTTGATAGCTTCAATTGAGTTAATTAACAGGTTACGGATAGCAATCTTTAGCTTTTCCCGGTCGCCAAATAAAGTAAAATCTTCACCAGACTTTTTAAAAGTAATAGTTATGCGTCCTTCCAGAGTGCTTTGATAAGGTTCAATTAATTCTTCGACCACTCCGGCCAGCTCAAATTTTTCACGGTGAGCCTCTGATTCCCGGGCCAGAGTCATAAATTCCTGGGCTATCCGCCTCAAGTTTTCGACCTCTGAAATTATATAAGAGATTGATTCGCGGAGGATGCGGTCAAAGTCTGGATGCTGGTCTTCATGAACTTTTAAAATGTGTTCGGCCGACAGCTGAATAGGGGTCAGAGGATTCTTTATTTCATGAGCGACTCTTCTGGCCATCTCGGCCCAGGCTACCTTTTGACTGAGCTCGGCCAGTTCCTTTTCATGCCCTTTCAAATTCTCGACCATGGTGTTAAAGCCGTCAATCAGACTCTTCAATTCATCCTGGGCCTGGTGATCAACTTTGACATCAAGATTGCCCAGGCCGACTTCCTGGGTAGCCCGGATGAGTCTATTGATTGGAACAATAATCATCTTTTTGATGGTAGTGGAAAAAAAGGCAATCAGGCCAATAAAAAATACCGAGGAAAAGATGAAAAATTCCAGCAGCTCGCCGGAAGCTTGAGAAATTTCCTGCTGTTCAAAAGGAAAGGGCAGGCTTAAGAGATAAACATGTTGTTGATAGTTAAAGGGGATAGTCAAAGTTTGATAAGAAAACTGGCCAAATGATTTACGGCTAACGACCAGCGGCTGGCGGCCATAGATAATCCGGCTATAGACTTCACCGTCAATTAGCTCGGACAGGATCCCCGTTTCAAAGAATTCGCGCCGGCTCGAAGCCAGAAATAATCCCTGGCGGTAGAGATTGACATCATTGTTCAGGGTAGAGCTGATCCAGAAGACCAGGTCTTCTGGCAGTTCAGCCGGCGGCTGTTCGGTTGTTTCCTGCAGGCTGGTAAAATCATAGAGAATACTGCGGGCAAAATAAGCGCGGCTGGTCGCTTCGGTCACAAAGCGGTCAGCGAATAGTCTTTCGACCATAGCCTGAGTGAAAAAGATAAAGAAAAAGAGGGGAACCAGAGCTACCGTAAAAAAGGCCAGATAGACTCTGGCTGAAAAAGACCGGAAATCTGGACGCCATTCTTTTCTTCTGGCGGCTAAGGGTAAAATCAATAAGAAAGAGAAAATCAGGTAGAGAAAGAAAAGCTTAAGAAAACCGGTGATCAGGCGGCCGGGGGAATCTGGCGGCTGGTAAAAAGCACAGAGCTGTCCGTTATCAAGAGTCAGGCAATAAGCCCGGTAGCTGCGTCCGTTGACCTTGAGCATTGTCCAAAAGCCGGCCGGCTTCTTCATCAATTCCTGTCTTATTTCCGGGGCGAGAGAAAAAGCTGGCTGGGATTGGTTAAAAAGCGGTTGCCCTTCCTGGTCAAAAATGGCCAGGTAAACCGGGAAGTGCTGGAGAGAAGGAAGAGTGTTTAAGCGGAGCAACTCAAAGTAGGGATTAGCGGTATTGATAAAAGGCAGAAGAGTCGGGTCAAGACTGACCCAGATAACCAGCCGCCCGGCGGTTCCTGAATCAGTGGTAAAGTCCTGGTAGCCAATTAAAAAATGCCGTTCCTGGCCGAGAATTTCCAGATCCTGTTCAGTGTAGACAGGCTCAATAGAGGTCTCCAGGTCGTCTGTCTGCTCAGCAAAAACAGGCATATTCAGAGAAAAAGACGATAATAATTTCCGCTCGGATGACTGGAGATAAAGACAGGAATTCCAGTTAAGCCTGGCCAGAAAAGTCTTGTTCCAGAGACTGCGGGCAAAATCCTGGTCGCCTGGATAGCGGAAGAAGGAATAGAGGTCGCGGCTCTCTCTCTGCAATTCTAACAGTGATTGCTTTAGAGCCATTTCTGCCCAGGTTTTTTGAGAAGAAACCAGATGGACCAGAACATTTTCTGTTAGTTGCCGTGTCCTGGCGGCAGTCAAGTTGCGGACAGAAACAAATTGAACCAAGGCGATTAGAATTAGACTCAGAAGGACATAGCCAGTTCGCCTCTTGACTGAGGCCGGGACCAAAGCCAGCAACCATAGAAAGATAAGCTGCCAGATAAGTTTTAGTCCAGCCGGTTTCATGACCTGCCAGGCTATCAATTCGAAGATAAAAATTGCCAGCAAACAGGTCAGTAAGCAAACCTTTCTGGCCGGGCTGCTCTGAAAAATCCTTTTTAGAATTAGCAGCGGTAAAAAGATAAAACTCAGAGCGGCCAGAAAGAGGCTTAAATAAATCAAAATGGAAGTTAAATTAAAATTATATTGCAGCAGGTTAAAACTGGTGCTGCTGGCCAGTTGCTTGAGGCTCCAGCTAAAAGCCTGGAAGCCCAGGACAAAAAGGAAAGAGGCCGCTACCGCCAGCCAGAATTCATTTTTATTCTCAACTGGCTTTGACGGCTGTAGCCAGGAAGCAAGACTTACTCCAGGTTTAAGAGATTTGAGGCTGATGACAGCCAGAAAGAAAATAAAAAGGCAGGTCAGGAAAATATCGCCAGGCGAGCCGGTTAAATTCTTAATTGTCCGGAAAGCCGCTTCCTGGGCAGAAAAGACAGGCCAGTTAGAAAAAGGCTTATAGCTAACCAGAAGGGCCAGCAAAAATCTTATAGCTATGATGGCTGCCGAACCAAGCAGCCAGTCAATAAGCCTCGAGGACCAAAGAGACCGGCCTTTTCCCTGGATAAGCCAGCTTAAAAAGAAAGTCAGAGCCAGGATGCCAAGAATTATGGCCAGAAGCCTGATCCCCTGATTCAGACTTAATTTTTGTCCGGCTAGCCGAAAAGAATTTAAAGTTACCGTGGCTAAGATCTGGCCTTTTTCATTTCTCAACGGGAAATAAAGTGTCCGGCTTTCCTGCTCTTCTCTTTGCTGACTTAAATAGCTATCCTGATTTCTCTCAAAAAGCCGGTCCAGGGCCTCGGTCTCATGAGAATATTCCCAGAAATCAATGTCGGCCCCGGTCCGGCTGACTGCCTTTAGCCTCAGATACTGTCGCCAATAAGTTGATTGAAACTGGGGTTGAAAGGCCAGCAGCTCAAAGACAGCTAAATAGCCCTTTTGACCGGCAGGCTTCAGGCTGATCAAATAGGCCGAAGCCCGGTCCTGGACGACAAAGCTTCCGGTCAGAATTTGAGGTAAAGTTTTCTCCGCCTCCGGCAGCAGGGCTTTCAGGTTGGCCACATTTCCATACCAGATTTCAAGGTTTAGTTGCTCATCTAAACTGGCCAATCCTTCCAGGGCAGGATTTAGACCGCGACTCTCGAAAAATTCAAACCTGGTCCAGGGATCTTCAGGCCAGGGATTAGCCGTCAGTTGAGTCTGTCTTTTTTGCAGGAGTTCAAGCAAGCCGGAAAAATCATGATGAATTTGTCGTCTGGCCCGGTTTAAATTCGCTATGGTAGTTTTCTCCGTGTTAGCTACTGGCTGTTTGAGCCAGATGATAGAGACTGAGGCCAGAATAATTGACAGGAGAGCTGAGATTATAGCCAGGCGAAGCAAACGATGAGGGCGGCCTTTGGCTTCTACCGGCCAAACTCTGATTCCTGGCAGAGGGATCATTTAGCGCCTTTCAGCCCTTATTTCCCTTATAACCAGCCTTGAGCTCCGGCTGGCCTGATTGAGATTTTCTGGCGACAGATAAAAATAAAGCCAGAACAGGTATTTGCGCCCGCTATCCTTGTTGAGAAATGACCAGCGGGCCTGAATAATTACTCCCCGGCGGTCAGCCACAATTTGGTTAGCCGGATCAAGGAAAAACTCAACCGTGGCCGTGCGGCTCAGGATGTCTTTCAAAATGAGCTGGCTCTGGGCAGGAGAAAAACAGTCGGAAATCTGGATTGGTTCAGGTAAGGTGATCAAAGTCGGAGCCTCTGAAGAAATCAAGGCAGGAAGCATTTCTGGATTATTCTGTAAGAAGCACCTTTCCAGTGAGACGTTAAACTGAGACAGAACAGCCAGAACAAAACCAACAAGGCTGGTAATTGCATAATTCACTTCGCTCTGGCTTTTTTGAACTAAAATTTTATATATTCAGCAGTAATTTATGCCTTAAAAAGTAGAGCCGGTATAAGCTTATTGGGCCTTTTCCTCTGGTTTCTGTTCTTCCTGCATTGAACTTGTTTCGGCTTCGAGCTTCTTCTGGCGGATAGAATCTTTGATACTGGATATCCCGGCGACAATGGCTATTAAGCCGCCAAAAAATAGAATGGGTGGAATGAAGCCAAAGACCAGTTCATAAAACTCACGCCACCAGACGAAAATTACCAGGTAAAGTCCAGCGATCATGGCCACGATACCAAAAAAGATAGCAAGATACTTACCCATGAAGTTCCTCCCTTCTCTTAAACATTGGCCTATACTTTCATTTAAAATTTTATCAATTATTTTCATTCTGTTCAACAATTATTATTTTATATTGCCTGCCAGCCAGAGTTGAGGCCTGCCGTAGTTCAAGGTTGAAAAACCGGTGATCACTGTTTAAGATATGGCTAAGAACAGAATCAGACCATGAAAATTAAATTAGTCATTTTTGACCTGGACGGAACCATTGTCGAGAATAATTATGATTGGGCAGCCATCAGGCAGGAACTGGGAATTAAAAACGGATCAATCCTGGATTACCTTGACAACCTGCCTGAACCGGAAAGATCGCAAAAATATGCCCTTCTTGAGACCCACGAGCGTCACCAGACAGAAGAAGCCAGGCTTAAACCTGGAGTCAGAGAATTTTTAAGCTGGTTAGACAGCCGCCAGATAATGACTGCTCTGGTCACCAATAATAACCAGCAGAATGCCGGCTTTCTCCTTAACCGCTTTGGATTGAAGTTTAATCTAATCCTTACCAGAGAAAGCGGGCTGTATAAGCCGAGCGGAGCCCCTCTGATCAGAGTCAGAGAGCAGCTAAGGGTAGCCGCTGAAGAGACCGCAGTCGTCGGTGATACGAGCTATGATCTTCTGGCTGGCCGGGAGGCTGGAGTGGCCAGAATCTTTATTCTTAAAAGCCCCATGACTCCGGTCAGTCTCAAGGGGGCAACCGTTGTTTCTTCTTTTGAGGAAATAAGAACTTATCTTGAAGAAACCTAACCGGCCCGGCTCAGCAACTTCTGAAGGCCGGATCTTACCAGGGGCTCACCTGGACTCACCCTGATAGACAATTTTACCGCCAACAATGGTGTAAACCACCGGGGCAGTCAAAATATCTTTCGGCGGCCGGTTGAAAATATCCAGGCCGTAAACGGTCAGGTCAGCCAGTTTACCAGGCTCGAGAGTTCCTTTCAGGCTCTCTTCAAAAGAGGCATAAGCTGAGCCGGAAGTAAAACACTCAATAGCTTCGGCCAGACTGAGTTTTTGCTCGGGAAACCAGCCGCCTTCCGGGGAATCATGCTCAATATTTTTCCTGATAACGGCTGAATAGAGCCCGCGGCGCGGATCGAGAGGCTCGACCGGCCAATCAGAGCCAAAAGCCAGTCTGGCACCACTGTCTAATAAAGACTTCCAGGCATAGGCATATTTTGACCTCTCCAAGCCTATCCTCTGCTCGCAGAAGCGCATATCGGTCGTGCAATGAGTTGGCTGCATCGAGGCTATGACCCCCAGTTCTTTAAATCTTTTAAAATCTTCGGGCTTGATCACCTGGGCGTGTTCGATCCGGTAGCGGAGGTTTTTCTGGCCATATTTTTTCTCGGCTTTTTCTACTGCGTTGAGGACCCAGTTGACGCCCTTATCGCCAATAGCATGAGTGCCGACCTGAAAGCCGTGAGCATAAGCCCGGTCAATTAACTCATAAAATTCCGTTTCCGAATACTGGGGCAGGCCCGATTGGCCAGGAGCGTCAGCAAAAGGTTCAAACATCAAAGCTGTGCCTGAACCAAGCGTCCCGTCAATAAAGGTTTTGAGGAAGCCTATCTTTAAAAATTCATCACCCTGACCCGGCTTAAGGCCGAGCTTCAGAGCCTGGTCCATTTCTTCAACCGGCAACCAGGCATAAACTCTTAAAGTCAGCCGGCCTTCCTTTTCTAACTTTTTATAGATTTCAAGCTCTTTAAGATCAGTTGAGGCCTGAACTCCGGTCAGTCCCAGCTCCCGGGCGTGATTCAGGGCTCTCAAGATATCTTCTTCAGGAGAAGACTTAATGGAAGGTTTGACCTTAATCAGATTTATAGCCGATTCTTTTAAAATGCCGGTCGGTTCACCGCTAGCTTTATCTCTGACAATTTCTCCGCCAAAAGGATCAGGTGTTTTCCGGCCGATTCCCGATAATTTTAGGGCCAGACTGTTGAGCCAGGCTGAATGACCATCTACTCGCTCAATCACTACCGGATTTTGAGGCGAAACCTGGTCCAGATCTGCCCGGTTTGGCCATTTCTGACCGGGAAAGAGAGTCTGGTCATAATCACGGCCAAAAACTGGAGTGCCGGGAGGCAGCTCTTTGATTCTGGCGGTTATCATTCGCTGGACCTTCTCTATCGAATCAACGCCCCGGAAACTCAGCTCAATTAGAGATAGACCGCCTGAAGAGAAGTGAGTATGGGCATCAATTAAGCCTGGAAGAGCTACTCCTTCTTTTAAGTCAATCAGCTGAGTTTGAGGACCGATATATTTTTTTATTTCCTGCCTGCTGCCCGTAGCCAGAATTCTGTCTCCACCAATGGCCAGGGCTTCAACAAATGGCCGGGAATTCAGACCTGTAAATATTTTTCCGGTTATAACCAGATCAGCTGCCTGGCTCCCGGCCGGCTGACTCGAAAACGTAACTCCGGCCAGGAAAGTAATTATGACCAGGGGAAGAAAGATTCCTTTGACAACTTCCTTTAAAGACATGATGCTTCTCCTTCTATAAATTGCTTAAATTATACTATTAGCCGTGATGGTTGTAATTAAGAGATTGATTAGCTATTGATTTTCTCTACCAGTTGGAGAAAAATAGGAAACAACAGATGCAATTTTAGGTAGGAAGAAAAACATGAAAGAAAACAAACTTCTATTACAGCCAGGGCCAACCCCAGTTGATAGCCGGATTCTGGAGGTTCTGGCTAAACCAGTGGTATCACATCTTAGCCCTGAGATGGAAGAAGCCCTGCGAGGGGCGGTAGAAAATATGAAAAAGATTGTGATGACCAGGGAAGGGCTGCCTTTTATCCTGGCCGGGGCTGGTACTCTGGCCATGGAAATGGCTTTAATGAATGTCACGGCCGAATCAGACCGTTTGCTGATTATATCTCATGGCTTTTTTGGCCAGCGAATGGCAGAGCTGGCTGAAGCTTTTGACT
Source organism: Candidatus Saccharicenans sp. (assembly GCA_017992175.1). Lineage (GTDB taxonomy): Bacteria > Acidobacteriota > Aminicenantia > Aminicenantales > Saccharicenantaceae > Saccharicenans. The sequence continues at coordinate 13,948 of JAGOPD010000014.1, read as the reverse complement.
TAAGGTATCGCCTCCTCCAGAGCCCGTGGGGGAAGGTGGTCATGGCCGATGAACTTAAAAACGAACTTAAAAGACACAAGTATGATGTTGTGGTTTGCACTCACGTGGATACCTCCACTGGCGGTTGTGCCCCGGTCGAGCTCTATTCTGAGATCATAAAACGGGAAGTGCCTGAAGCTCTGCTGATCGTAGATGGGGTCTGTGCTACCGGAGGAATCAAGGAAGATCTTGATGGCTGGGGGATAGATGTCATTTTGACCGCTGCCCAGAAATGCTTTGGTGCTCCTCCCGGGCTGGCCATTGATATTTTTTCAAAAAGAGCCATAGAAAAAAGGAAAAAACTGCCCAAAGTTAAAGCTTATTATGCCGACATTTTGCGCTGGCTGCCTGTAATGGAAAATCCCAAAAAATATTTCTCCACGCCGGCCATTAATGAGATCAGAGCTTTTTACGAAGCCACCCGTCTGGTCATGGAGGAAGGGCTGGAAAACCGTTTTAACCGTCATGAGCGATATGCTTCAGCCATTAGAAGCGGTTTGATTTCACTCGGGTTTTCCATCTATACTGATGAGACCTGTCTGGCTCCGACCCTGTCAGTGGTAAAGTATCCAGAGGGAATTGAGGATCAGGCTTTCAGGCAAAAATTGGATGAGCAGGGAGTAGTGGTAGCCGGCGGGCTGGGGCCGACAGCCGGACAGATATTTCGTCTGGGCCATATGGGTAGTCTGACCAGGGAGGAGATTATCTTCGCTTTTGATGCTATCGAGAAAACGCTTCTCAGTCTGGGTGGCGAAGTTTCCTTAGGCGACGGAGTGGAAACTGTCCGGTCGCTTCTGATAAGATAAACCGGCAGGACGGCTCAGGTCCTGATTATCTGAATTTATTTTTAACCTCACGAGGTCAAGTATGAAGAAGGAAGTGTATTTTATAAAGGCCAGCCGGGATGATGGCCCGGAACTTATTGCCCAAAAAGCCCTGGCCATTTACCGGGCTCTTGGTTTTAATGAAAAGATTGAAGCCGAGGACTTTGTCGCTCTTAAAATCCATTTTGGTGAGGATAAAAATACCGGTCATATTAAGCCTCAATGGCTGGCTGGAATTATAGATGACGTTCTGAAGAGAAGTAAGAGGGCGTTTTTATCTGACAGCAACACCCTTTATGTCGGCCGCCGGTCAAATTCGGTTGATCATATCCGTCTGGCCTGGGAACACGGCTTCAGGCCAGAAACCGTCAGGATTCCAGTTATCATTGCTGACGGGCTGGTCGGCCGGGAAAAAGTGGAACTTAAAGTTGGCGGGACTCAGGTTCAAAGCTCTCGCATTTCAAGCGCTTTTCTAAGTTCACAGGCCATGATTCTCTTGACTCACGTTACCGGACATGTCCAGACAGGCGTCGGGGCAGCTATTAAAAATCTGGGGATGGGCTGTGCCTCCAGGGCCGGTAAGCTTGATCAGCATTCAGTTGTTCATCCCCGGGTTAGCGGCAAGCAATGCCGGAACTGCGGCGTCTGCCTTGATTATTGCCCGGCTGAGGCTATCAAGCAGACTCAGAATCAGGTGGTTATTGATGACGAAAAATGTATCGGCTGCGGAGAATGCCTGGTCGTCTGCCGGTTTGGAGCCATAAAAATGAGGTGGGATGAAGATTCCCGGCGGCTTCAGGAAAAAATGGCTGAATATGCTCTGTCGGTGAAGAATCATTTCCAGCCAAAAATTTGTTTTCTCAATTTTATTTTGCAGGTGACCAGAGACTGCGATTGTATGGCCAGAAATCAGACTGAAGTTATTCGTGATGTCGGGATAGCCGGTTCATTGGATCCGGTGGCCATAGACCGGGCCTCGATTGATCTGGTTAACCTGGCAGCTGGCCAGGACGCCTTCAGGCAGGGTTATGACCTTGATTGGTCAATTCAGCTGGCGCATGGAGAAAAAATAGGACTTGGCTCTCAGGATTATAAACTGATTGAAATTAATCTTGATTGATTCCAGGCTAAAATCTGGCTGGCGGCTCTTCCTAACGCAATTTGAGCAGCTGTCGGTTGAAAATAAATAGAGACAGGCCATAAACCAGGGAACCGAGAGCAGCCACCAGAACGGGCAATTTGACCCCGGTCAGATGAGCCATTCCGCCCATCCATAGAGCGCCAAAAGGCATCAGGCTAAAAAAGACAAAGCTGTAAATTCCCATCACCCGGCCCCGCATATTTTCCGGAGTCTCGATCTGGACCAGGGCATTGCAAGAATTAAAAAGCATTATTATATTGGCACCGGAAATAAGAGCTAAAAACAGAGACAGACTGACTGACCTGGCCAGAGCAAATGAAATTATGAATACCGGGCAGAACAGCAGTTCCAGCCTCAATATCCTTCCCCGGTTAATGGAGTTGCTGACCGAGGCCAGAAAAAGAGCGCCGGTCAAAGCGCCCAGGCCGTAACTGGCCTGAAGCCAGCCGTTGGTGGTGGCGTTGCCATGCAGGATTTCGACCGCCCAGGCCGGAAACAAAGTGATAAAGGAGCGGCCAAAAAGGGTAGTGGCTCCAACCGTCAGAATGATCGTTCTTATTCTCGGGTGCTTAAGGACATAGTTGATACCTTCCTTGAGATCAGCTATGACTGAATTGGCGGCCGGAAGAAGTGTCAGCGGCTTGAGTTTCATTGAATGTAAAGCATAAATCACAGCCAAAAAACTCAAGCCATTAATGGTAAAGCACCAGGCTGGCCCCAGGGCCGCATAAATCAATCCACCGGCGGCCGGACCCAACGCCTGGGCCGTGTTGAACATGGCCGAATTTAAAGCAATAGCATTGGTTAGAGTCTCCCGGTCAACCATTTCCAGGACGAAAGCCTGCCGGGCAGGAGCATCAAAAGCCGTAGCCACGCCCGTAGCCAGAGCTAACAGGATTATATGCCAGGGCCGAATCAGCTGAAGGAAAGATAAAGCGGCCAGGGTAAAGGCCAGAATCATCATTGCACTCTGGGTGATAATCAAGATCCGGCGGCGGGGGATACGGTCAGCCATGACTCCAGCCACTAACATAAAGATCAGGGTAGGTAAGCCGGCAGCAAAACCCACATAACCAAGATAAGCAGCAGAATGGGTAAGCTCATAGATGAGAAAAGCCTGAGCTGTAGATTGCATCCAGGTGCCAAAAACTGAGGTCATCTGACCCCAGAACCAGCGCCGGTAGTTAGGATATTTCAGGGCAGAAAAAGTTTGTTTTAAGGAGAAGTTTTTGGGCCAGAGTGAATGGCGTCCAGGAAGCTGCCTCTGGCCTTTATTTATTTCCTGATTCATTTTGTAAAATACTGATAGCTTTTGCCTGACTTCAACTGAATAGCGGTGACTCAACAGACCCAAAAAACTCAGAATAAATAGCCGGCGGTTGGTAGCCATCAAATCATCGGCCATCTCGGTTCTTGGGCGGGACTGTTGGCCAGAGATCAAGCCGGTTTCAGGCTAATTTATTAATGGTAGATTATACTCTGGGAAAAAACTTGATTCAATAAAGGCCACCGGTGGCTGGTTTTAACCCCTGGTTTGAGTTAGCCTGGCGAGCGTCGCCTCGTAGATATCCAGATCAGAATCCGTAAACAAAACAAATCTGATCCTTTTGACTTGAGTGAGCTTGGGCACCAGGCCGAGTACGGTCCTGATGGCAATATTGGTCGCCTTCTCAATCGGAAAACGGAAAAAGCCAGTGGAGATGGCCGGGAAAGCGATAGACTCAATCTGGTGTTCTTCAGCCAGCTCGAGAGCCTGCCGGTAACAACTGGCCAGAAGCTCCTCGGCTGGTTCATCCACTCCGTAAACAGGTCCAAGACAGTGGATAACATATTTATTGGGTAGATTATGTCCGCCGGTAATGACGGCCTGGCCTGGTTCAATTGGAGCTAATGGCCGGCATTCTGCTTCGAGGCCAGGACCAGCTGCCTCATGGATAGCTCCGGCAGCCCCTCCGCCCGGCCGCAGATGGGCGTTAGCCGGATTGACTATGGCCACGAAGTCTGGCTGATCAGCAATGTTGCCCTTGACACATTCAACGATTACTCCGGAAACCTCTTTTTGCATCTTTCCAGGCCCTCCTCCCAAATGACTGGGTTTGCCCTTCAAAAGTTATAGCCAAAATATAAATATATCCTTTCTAAAATTCAAGATAAATTTAAAAGGCAGGAGAGTCTTCACGGCCGGGGGCAGCGCCTGGCCTGAATCGGGTCAAGAATAAGTGAATTTAACAGCTTTTAAGATCCAAGGCTTTATAGCCGACCTGGTAGAAATGTTATATAATACAAAAAAGTAAACCCGGGGTAAAAGATACAGGTAAAAAGCTGAATAACAAAGGAGGGAAAAGTCATGGGAAAAGTAATTAACCGGACAAAAAAACAGGCGATTTTATTTCTGGCAGTGGTGGCCCTGTGGCTGCTTTTACCTGGAACCGGACAATCCCAGCCGGCCGGGCAGGTTCTGGAAGGACTGAAGCTTTCCAGCCAGATTCTTGGCCAGGAGGTTAGATATACGATTTATCTTCCGCCTGACTATCAGACTTCCAGCCGGCGCTATCCGGTAGTTTACCTTCTTCACGGTTATACAGATAATGACGCAGCCTGGGTCCAATTCGGCCAGGTGAATCTGGTCATGGACAGGGCCGTGGCGGCCGGCGAACTTCCACCGATGATTATTGTCATGCCAGACGGCGGGGTTAGCTGGTACATCAACGACTACCAGGGTAAAGTCCGTTATGAAGATATGTTTTTTAAAGAATTGATACCTTATATTGATTCTAACTATCGCACCCGGGCGGCCAGAGAATTCCGGGCCATAGCCGGACTTTCCATGGGCGGCTGGGGAACTCTAATTTATGCTTTACGCCATCCGGAGATGTTCAGTGCCGCGGTTGCTTTCAGTCCGGCTGTCTGGACAGATGAAGAAATAATGGCAACCGATGACAAGACTTATGAGCAGATGTTTGCCAGGCTATATGGAACCGGGCTTAAAGGTAAAGACCGGCTGACTGCTCATTTTCAAAGCTATAATCCTCTCCAGCTGGTTAAAACTTTACCTGTCGATAAAATTAAAATGGTCAGGTTTTATTTAGACTGCGGGGACGATGATTTTCTGTATAAAGGTAATGCTGCTCTTCATGTAGCGATGCGGGACCGGAAGATTCCGCATGAGGCCAGAATGAGGGATGGGGCCCATGACTGGCCATACTGGCGAACGGGCATCCTTGATGGTTTAAAGTTCATCAGTCAGAGTTTTATTCGCTAACGGCCGTAATTTTAAGCAATTTAACCTTTAAATGTCTCCGGTTTTTCCGGGCTTTAATAAAAAGTAAAATCTAAAAAGCCCGGCTGGTTAATTTTTATAAAATCTTTGCTTCTTCTGGTTCCAATCAGGTAAAATGGAATGAATTTTTGACTGGTTTAAAAAAGAGATGAAAAGAAAAAGTTTCAAACTGCCTCACACTCTGGTTCTGATTTACTGGCTGGTTATCTTTGTTTATCTTCTGGCTCTGATCTTACCATCAGGCGAGTTCCAGCGGACTGAGAAGACAGTTCAGGGCCAGGCCAGGCTGATGACTGTTCCTGGCACCTATCACCAGGTAGAAAAGAAATGGCTTGGACCGGAATGGCTATTGATTGCCCCAATTCGCGGCTTCGAGGATGCCTCTTTAATCATCATTCTCATTTTTATTTTCGGCGGAACTTTTGGCATTCTGACCAAATCAGGGGCAATCGATGCCGGTATTCATCGCTTAGCCGCGTTTTTTGGCCGGAAGCCAGGGTTGAGAGTCATGGTTATACCGGTCCTGATGCTAATCTTTTCTCTGGCTGGAAGCGTTTACGGGATGGCGGAAGAGTCAATCCCTTTTGTTCTGATTTTTATTCCATTCGCCCTGTCTCTTGGCTATGATTCCATAGTCGGAGTGGCTATTCCTTTTCTTGGTTCAGCGGTTGGCTTTGCGGCTGCTTTTTTCAATCCATTCACCGTCGGCATCGCCCAGGGGCTGGCGGAATTACCGCTTTACTCCGGGCTGGGCTACCGGCTTATCTTATGGTTAATCATGACGGCCGTAGCTATCGGTTTTGTCATGATTTATGCCGAGAAAATCAGGAAAAACCCCTCTCTTAGCCCGGTTTATGAACTTGACCGGGAGCGTCTGGTCCAGCAGGATAATTCAACCCGGGAGCCTGAATGGGGGACAACCGGGAAAATGATTATCGCCACCCTGTTCGCTGGAATTGGCCTGTTGATTTATGGCATTCTGGCCGGGGGCTGGTATATGGAAGAAATTGCGGCCGTTTTTCTGGGGATCGGTTTGGTAGCTGGCTTGGTGGCCAGGATGAAGCCATCAGCTATTGCTCTGAATTTTCTGGATGGGGCTAAAGACATGATGAATGTTTCGCTCATCATTGCCTGTGGCCGGGCCATCCTCATTATCTTAAGAGAAGCGGCGGTTCTTGATACTATGCTGCAGGGTGCGGCTAATGTCATTGCCGGTGTTCCGTCGGTTTTAACTGCTCAGGTAATATTCCTGGTTCAGGCTGTGATAAATTTCTTTGTTCATTCCGGTACTGCTCAGGCAGCCCTGACCATGCCTATTATCGCTCCACTGAGTGATCTGGTTGGGCTCACCCGGCAGACTTCAGTTCTGGCTTTTCAGCTGTGTGAAGTCATCAATCCGGTCCTGCCAACTTCGGCAGTTACTATGGGTGTCCTGGGTGTGGCTAAGATCCCCTGGGAAAAATGGGCCAAGTGGTTTCTCCCGCTGATGCTGATTCTTTCAGCCTTGAGCCTGCTGGCTTTAATCCCGCCAGTGCTGATCAAGTGGGGCCCATTTTAAATCTTAGATCAGACTCTCAATCCGTTCAGGGCAATGCTTTAGTCCCCACATCAATTTGACGCACAGGGTCTCCAGACTCTGTTCATGGCCTTCAATTGCTCCTGATTGCAAGGCCTTTCGGCCCACCTCATACAGGTGCATCAACGTCTGGCCATGAAGGCATTGCGAGGTAACAATGACCGGCAGGTTTCTTTCCTTAGCTTTCCGGAAAAAGGTTTCAAAGCCATAAGGAATATTACCGGTTCCGTAAGCCCTGATGATCATGCCTTTTATCTTCTGTTTATTGAGTAGAAATTCCAGGTCTTCCGGATCACAGCCCGGGCTCAAGGTATAGACAAAAATATCAGACTCAAAGCCAGGCCAGATTTCAATGTCAGGTGGTTCCAGACTTCTTTTTTTTACCCAGTCTTTCATTTTAATCCCGATGGCAATTTCACCGGCATCTTCGCAGTTAATGCTCTGAAAGGCGTCGAGCTTCGACTCGGAAGCTTTACTGGCCCTTGAGCCAAGAATTATTCTTTCATCAAAGACAATAAATACTCCTGAAATATCCATGATGGCTACCCGGAAAGCATTGACCAGATTCCGGCGGGCGTCACTTTCGATTTTTTCACCGGGGATCTGGCTGCCGGTCAAGATAACTGGCTTGCCCAGGCCTTTGATGGCCACACTCAGAGCGGCAGCAGTATAAGCCATGGTATCTGTTCCATGAGTAATAACGAAACCGTCATAATCATGGTATTTTTCTTTTATCTGGCAAAGGATCTTATCCCAGTCGGCCGGCCTGAGGTTGGTGCTGTCAATGTTGGCAATAAATTCAATGTCATAGTCAGCAATGGAGCTTAGCTTGGGCTCAACATTTTTGAGGATACTGATGGCTGAATCCTGGCTGTCCGGCACGGCCAGAGAGCCATCCCGTTTTTCTTCCATAACAATTGTCCCGCCGCAGAACAGGACCAGAACTTTTTTCCTGTCTTCCATTTTGCTCTCCTGAGTATTGGTCATAATTTACTATTTTAACATTTTTTTAGCCTTAAAAGATTAGGACCCGGTCAGAAAGGGAGCAAAATGGTTGAATAAATAGACAATTTTGAATATTATCATCTCTTCTGCCGCTCTGACCAGAAGCTGTCAGGCCGGGCTGAAATTGAGGCAACCGGATTAATGACATCAAACCGGGCTGGTTTCGAGCCAGGGCTGAGAAGCTGGGCCAGCCGGTGAAAGCCAAAGGCAATATTAGATAGATGAACTCAGGCTTAAGTTCATCCGTAGATATAAGGTAGGAGGTCGTCATGAAATTTAAAAGCAGATTATTGATTTCGGTCTGGCTGATCGGGCTCATCCTCTGGCCACTGTCAGCGGCAGCTGATGAGGGGATGTGGATGCCTCATCAGATGAAAATGCTCAATCTCGAGCAACTCGGCTTGAAAATGAATCCGGATAATCTTTACCGGCAGGATGGCACCGGTCTGATGAGTGCGGTCGTCAACCTGGGAGGGGGGACAGGGGAATTCGTTAGTCAGGAAGGGTTAATCCTCACCAATCATCATGTGGCTTTCGGTGCGGTTCAAATGGCGGCCAGTAAAGAACATGATTATATTACTGACGGCTTTCTGGCCAGCACCCGGGCGGAAGAAATTCGGGCTCAAGGCTATACGGCCGATATTCTCCTCGGTTATGAAGAGGTGACAGCCCGGGTTTTATCTAAGGTCAAACCAAAGATGACGTCACTTCAAAAGTATGAAGCTATCGAAAAAGCCATTAATCAAATTGTAACTGAAGCCGAGAAAAAGGGGCCGGATATCAGAGCCAGCGTTGCTTCCATGTATAGCGGCAATCAGTATTTTCTGTATCGCTTTAAAAGAATTAAGGATATCCGGGTGGTTTACGTTCCTCCGCTTGATCTGGGCAACTTTGGCGGGGAAGTGGACAACTGGATCTGGCCCCGGCATACCTGTGATTTTTCTTTCTTACGGGCTTATGTTTCCAGGGACGGAGTCGGGACTGACTACAGTCCGGATAACGTTCCCTATCAGCCCAGGGTATTTTTGAAACTTTCCCTGGACGGTCTGCAGGAAGGAGACTTCACCTTTGTTATGGGTTATCCGGGCCGGACTTACCGGAATTATGCCGCGGTTGAAATCGAGTCTGATTTAAATTCAATGGTCAAGCGCCTGGCTGAATTCAAAGATATTATTAATTTTATAGAAAAAGCCAGCCAGGGTGATAAGGAAACACAAATTCGGTATGCCGGTATGCTCAAGGGCCTCTATAACTCCTTGAAAAATATGGAAGGTAAAGTCGAAGGCATGAAGAAAATAGATCTGGTGGCTAAGAAAAAAGAACAGGAAAAGGAATTTATGAGCTGGGTAAATCTCTCTCCTGATCGCCAGATAAAGTACGGGCAAGTTCTGGTCCGGCTGGCTGATTTTATGAAGCGCTATGAAAGTTATGCCACCAGAAACGAGTTGCTGAGCAGCATTATGAGCCCCTATTTTGGCTCAACTGTTCTATCTCAGGCTTACACCATTTACCGGACAGTCAACGAGCGGCAGAAAGCCGATAAAGACCGCGAGCCGGCTTATCAGGATCGCAACTTCCCTTATATCAAGCAGCGGATTCAGCTGGCTGAACGGGGCTATGTCTTTGAGACGGACCGCGAGTTTTTTAAGCATCAGCTTAAAAAAATGATGAGCCTGCCCCCCGAAAAAATCCCGGCTGCTTTCCGGCCGTTGATGGCTCAGGGCTCAGAAAAAGCTATAGACGATTATGTTGATCAGCTTTACCAGAGAACGCAACTTGGTTCGCCGGAAAAGAGGCTGGCCCTTCTCCAGCTTAAGCCGGCAGAACTTCTTAAGACCAATGATCCTTTTATCCTGCTGGCCGCTGACCTGGAAAAAGAGCTGAAAGTGGTACGGGAAGAAAGCAAAGCCTGGAATCAGGACAGGCAGGACATTAAAAAGACTTATGAAGCGGCCCTGCTCGAGATGAAGGGCGGGAAACTGTCGCCTGACGCTAATAGCACTATCCGCTTTACCTATGGTCTGGTGGAAGGCTATAGTCCGCGGGATGCAGTCTTTTATCGGCCTATTACGACTCTTAAAGGAGTCATGGAAAAAGAGACCGGGACCGAACCGTTCCGGGTTCCAGCTAAACTCAAAGAGCTTTACCGTCAGCGTGATTTTGGCCGTTTTGAGGACCCGTTGCTTAAGGATGTGCCGGCTTGTTTTCTGAATACGACTAACGTCACCGGTGGTAATTCCGGCTCGCCGACACTTAATGCTAAAGGCGAACAGGTCGGGATTATCTTTGATATGACTTATGAGAGCGTTATTGGTGATTATTATATCATTCCAGAATGGCAACGGTCGATTAGCGTCGATATCAGATATGTTCTGTTCGTCACTGAAAAATTTTCAGGAGCAGCCAAGGTCATGAAGGAATTGGGTTTTTAGTTAACCAGCCCGGCCGATTAAAATAGCCGGGAAAAATGCTATTATTTAAGCCTGAGGCCGGGGCTGACTCCGGTCCCAGGCTTTTGTTTAAGTTCACTTCAAATAAGCGGAGATCGGTATTGCCATGCTGGCAGTTGAAGGTTTATCTAAAAGTTACGGCCCGCAGGTTTTGTTTGAAAAAATCAGTTTCCGTCTTAACCGGGGTGAAAGGGTAGGGGTAGTTGGCAAAAATGGCCACGGGAAATCAACCCTTTTCCGGTTGATTGCTGGCCTGGAAGAGCCGGATGAAGGCCGGATTATCATTCCGAAGAATTACCGGATCGGCTATTTAGAACAGGAACCAGATTTTCAAAAAACAACAGTTATCGAGGAAGCCAGCCGGGGCTGCCCTCAGGCTGGAGCCGACCAGCTCTGGCGGGTGGAAAAAGTCCTGACTGGCCTGGGCCTGGCCCCTGACGAATTTGAACTGAATCCTTGTCAACTGTCCGGGGGTTACCAGGTCAGGCTGAACTTAGCCCGGCTTCTTCTGACCGATTATGATCTGCTCCTCCTGGATGAGCCAAATAATTACCTGGATATTACCTCCATTCGCTGGCTCGAAAAGTTTCTGCTTGACTGGCCGGGAGAATTGATGCTGATCACTCATGACCGGAGCTTTATGGACCGGATAACCACTCATATCCTTGGCCTCCACCGCCATAAAGTCAGAAAAATCGAAGGCCAGACCGAAAAATACTATAACCAGATTGCCCAGGAAGAAGAAGTTTATGAGAAGACCAGAATAAATGATGAGAGAAAGCGCAAGGAGATGGAAATTTTCATCAACCGCTTTCGGGCCAAAGCCCGGTTAGCCGGCCTGGTCCAATCCCGATTGAAATATATAGAAAAAATGGGAAAGCGGGAAAAGCTGGAAAAGATAAAGAATATGGAATTTGCCTTTCAGGCCAAGCCTTTCCACCATAAATATGCCTTGAGCCTGGACGGGGTAAGCTTTGCCTATACGGCGGATAAGCCTCTCATTGACAGGTTGAGTTTCCAGGTCAAAGGTCATGACCGGGTAATGGTCATCGGGCGGAACGGACGGGGCAAAACGACCCTGCTCAAAGTCATGGCTGGTTATCTTGAACCACAGGCCGGGAGCCTGACTTACTCTAAATCAGTGACGGCCGGTTATTATGAACAGAGCTATGCCGAAGAAATGAATAATGAAAACACCGTTCTGGAAGAAATAGCGCTGGCCAACCCTCAGCTGGAACCAGCCCGGGTCCGTCAGATTGCGGGCACTCTGATGTTTGAAGGTGATGAAGCCTTAAAGCCAATTAAAGTTCTATCGGGTGGGGAAAAGAGCCGGGTTTTACTGGGGAAAATTCTGGCCAGACCGGTTAATTTACTTTTACTCGATGAGCCGACCAATCATCTTGATCTGGAATCGAGTGATGCCTTGCTGGCTGCTCTGGATAACTTCGACGGGGCGGTAGTCATGGTCACCCATAATGAAATGTTCCTGCGAGCTCTGGCTGAACGACTGGTTGTTTTTCAGGACAATAAAATAGAAGTCTTTGAAGGTGATTATGAAAGTTTCCTGGAAAAAGTTGGCTGGAGCGAAGAAAGGCTGGAGAAGGAACCCAGAACCAGACTGCCGGAAAAAAGCTTTGAATCTGGTTCAGAATCTGACCGGCACTGCGGCCAGCCGGCTGTTGCTCCGGCGGAGGCTCCCTTCCGGTTTAAACTTTCCCCGCGTGAGTTAAGAAAGCTCAGGTCGGAAGTGATTATAGAAAAATCACGTAGCCTTAAACCGCTGGAAGAAAGAGTCCAACAACTTGAAAACAACATCGAAGAAACAGAAGAAAGGATTAGCCAGCTAACCCAGAAGATCATTGAAGCTTCAGTTGATGGCCTTGGCCAGGAAGTGGTCCGCCTGTCCCGTGAGCTTGACCTCCATCGCCATAGCCTCGAGTCTGTATATGAAGAATATACTCAAGTTTATCAGGAATATGAGGACAAAAGGCAGGTATTTGAAAGAAGGCTGGAGGAACTCGATAAGATGTCATCCTGAGGCTCTTAGCCCGGCCCTGGCCAGAATTAAAATTCTTTCTTTTCTTTTCCGGCCAGTCAGGTATAATATTAATTTATTGAATAATCCCTGATGCAGAAAGTGTGATTTCTGCCCCGAACTATTTGAATGTTGCCGGTCAGAAGACAAGAGGGAAGGGCCGGAATAGCTGAGCATGAAACCTGAGCCAAAGAGAAATTTAAAGAAAGTTCAGCGGGTAAACAATCAATCCTTTTTTGATAAAAAGCTGTTTTCTTTTTTCAAGGACCAACAGCTGATCGGCTCTCTTAATTTGACTGTCTGGCTCTGGTTGTTAGTTTTTTGCTTTTTTGCTTTTTCAGCCTGCCGGTCTCATTCAGTTTCGTCTGAGATTGTGGTGGCTGGTTCGACCAGCATCCAGCCTTTTGCTGATGAATGGGCCGAGCTGTTTATGAGTAAAAACAATAAGGTCAACATCAATGTCCAGGGTGGCGGTTCAAGTGCCGGCATCATGGCGGTCAAAGAAGGCAGTGCTAATATCGGCATGTCCTCGCGTGAACTCAAAGAGGATGAAAAGGATCTTAAAGAGATAATAATAGCTTACGATGGCCTGGCTATCATTGTTCATCCCGCTAACCCGGTCAACAGTCTGGCCATTGATCAGGTGCAAAGCATTTTTGCCGGGGAAATTACCAACTGGAAAATGCTCAATGGCCTGGATCAAAACATAACAGTGGTGGTCAGAGAGGAAGGTTCTGGCACCAGGGGGGCTTTTCAGGAAATGGTCATGGGACCGAGGCGAATCAGCAAAAAAGCCATTGTCGAAGATTCCAATGGAGTGGTCAGGGAAATTGTCAGCCGGGATGAGAACTCTATTGGTTTTATTTCTCTCGGCTTGGTTAATGACCAGGTAAAACCGGTTGCTCTGGACGGGGTCAAGCCAACAGAAGAGGCCATTATAAATAATAATTACCGGCTTCGCCGGCCCTTTCTGTTTTTAAGCCGGCAAGAACCTCAAGGGCTGGCTCAGGAATTCATTGACTTTGTCCTGTCAGAAGAAATTCAAGCGAGGCTGTCGCAGGAGGGACTCATTCCTGCCAAAAAAATCACGGTGATCAACAGCTTAAGTCCGGGGGAGACATAATAATGGCCAGACCTAAGAGCGGCGGGGACAGGCTGATCAGGCTCAGCCTCCTGCTGATTGCTCTTTCGGCCATTTCAGTTCTGGCCATCATTACTATTTTTATTTTTGAACAGGGCTTGCCCATTATGGCCAAATATGGCCTTAAAAATTTTCTTCTTGGCCAGGATTGGTTTCCTTCAGAAAAAAGCTTCGGTTTGCTGCCGATGATTGTTGGCTCACTGCTGGTCACTTTAGGGGCTCTGGTCATCGGTGTTCCTCTGGGCCTGGCCAGTGCCATTTTCATGACGGAGTTTTCTAATCGCCGGCTTTCAGGTTTCTTAAAACCGGTAATCGAGCTCCTGGCCGGTATTCCTTCGGTGGTTTATGGCTTTCTCGGGCTGATGTTTCTGGTCCCGTTTATCAGGAAAAATTTTGGCGGTCCGGGCTTATCAGTGCTGGCCGCTTCTATCATTCTTGGTATCATGATTCTGCCGAC
>JAGOPD010000035.1 GCA_017992175.1 Candidatus Saccharicenans sp. | reverse complement strand
CTTCATCCAGAAAGTCCCGGAAATCATGGCCGGTGATCTCATCGGAACTATAATCTAACATTCCGGCCAGCTCCCGGTTGCAGTAGATTATCCTGTAATTCTCATCAATCAATAAAATCCCATCATGCGAATGTTCAACAATGGCTTGATAAAGGCCTTCTCTCTCCCTCAAGGTTTCTTCGGCTTTTTTGCGCTCGGTAATATCCCAGAGGTAAGATCTGGTTCCAGCCGCCTGCCCATCTTCTTTTATAGCTGCACTGTTGACTTCGACATAAATAATGGAGCCATCTTTCTTCGTTCCTTTAAATTCATACCTGTCCGGCACTTTTTTACCCATCAAACGTCCCCGGTGATAGGACCTGACTTTCTCCAGGTCATCAGGATGAACCACTGAAAAAATTGATAAGTTTTTTATCTCGTCGGCGGGATAGCCAAAAATTTCAGCATACCTCTTATTGGCGTAGATAAAATTTCCCTGCTGATCATCGATGAGAATTGCAATTCCGGCTTTTTCCACCAGGTCCTTGTAGCGCTCTTCGGTTTTCCTCAGGTCGGCTTCTATCTTCTTATAATCTGTTATATCGAACATGGTGCCATAAACACCGGTTGGCTTCCCCTGGTCATCCCGCTCAATCAGGTCATTGACTGCCAGCTGGATTTTTGAACCATCCTTTCTAACCATAATTCTGTCTTTGATTTCTGGCAGGGGCTGACCGGCTAACGTTTGCTCGAATCTTTTTTTAGCTTCGGCCCGCTCTGCCGGGAGAATAAAATTGAAAATTGGCTGGCCGACCAGCTCCTCTTTTTTATAACCCAGCAGTCTGGCTTCGGTCTGGTTGACCTCAGTGATGATTCCTTTGGTGTTTAGAACGTGGCAGGCACAAGGTGCCTGATCCCATAATTTTCGGAAAAGCCCTCCGTTATTCAGGGAAGTCTTTCTCGTTATTTTGCCCTTCTTCTGTTGCCCTTTAATTGATTTCATAGGGAAGTTCTTTCTTGCTCAGACTCCCTCGTTATCAGCAGGCCAGATTACTGAGCTGATTGTAGTCAAAATTAGAATAAAAAGATATAAAAACTTTTAAAATTGTAAAAAAGTTATCTGAATCATTTTCAGATAGGAACTGCCATCTGGTTAATCATCACTTGACCCTAATGCCCGGAACTGGCTTGATGATTGCCGGGAAAACAGGAGCGGCTCAATGGTTGCACTCGCCCCATAAGTAAGTTAAGATAAAATAAACAAAAAAAATCCCTGCGCCCGTAGCTCAGCTGGATAGAGCGAAGGACTTCGAATCCTGAGGCCGGGAGTTCGAATCTCCCCGGGCGCGTTTCTGCCCAAAGGGAAAATGGCCTGATAATTTGACAAGCTGAGAGGGAGGAATTAAATTTACAAGGGGAGGGGAAAATGGATGACTCGACAGCTAGAGAAAATCAGCTGAGTCCTTTTTCCCGGAAACTGGTGGAATTAATTGAAAGGGATGCCCGGGAATTAGCTTTAGCCTATTTGCGGGAAGTGAAGAGAAATCCCAATATGGCTACTTATCAGTCGTTTCCGGAAAAGGAGGTTTATGACCGCACCTATGCGGTCTACAGCCAGCTGGGGCGCTGGATTTCCTATAAGCTGGATTCCAAGGAAATGCAGGACAACTGGATAGCTCTCGGGGAGAAAAGGCGCCAGGAAGGCTTTACCCTGCCAGAGATTTTCCTCTCTCTTTGTCTGGAACGGAAACAGGTCTGGCACAAGATTCAATCGGAAGGCCTGCTGGACAACGCTCTTGACCTTTATCAGGCTCTGGATCTTTATGACCGGCTGGTGACTTTTTTTGACCGGGCCCTTTATTATGCTATCATAGGTTACTATCACCAGATTTAAAATCGTCCCCAGCCAGCTGGGCAGGCGGAGTATCCAGGTTTCAAAGTTTCAGACGGAAATGATTCTAAGTCCCGGCCAGCTCAAAGGAAAGCTTAAAATCAAAGAGAAGAATCTGAAGGCTGGCGCCTATTTCCATTATCCTTTCTGTCTGAAAAAATGCCCTTACTGCCATTTTTATAGCTATCCCGGCCAGAAAGAAGACCACCTCCTCTGGCTGGCAGGCATCCAGCGGGAAATCAGCCTGGTGGCTGAGCAATTATCCGGCCTGTTTGAAATTGATACAGTTTATTTTGGTGGCGGGACACCTTCAGGTTTGAGGCCGGAAGAAATTGAAGGCCTGCTGTCCAGCCTGAGTAAAAATTTCAACTGCGATCTTAAAGAAATTACCCTGGAATTTAATCCAGAGACCTCTAGCCGGAAGCTTTTGGGGTTCAAGCAGGCCGGGGTAAATCGCCTGAGCTTTGGAGCTCAGTCTTTTTCTGACTGGCTGCTTAAAAGCCTGGGCCGCCTTCATTCCGTGGACGCCATCTTTGAGGTCATCAACCAGGCCAGAGAAGCCGGATTCACCAACCTGAATCTTGACCTGATGATCGGGCTTCCCGGAGAAGATGCCGCAGTGTTCGAGGGCAATATCAAGGGGATTAAGATTACCAGGCCGGAACAGGTGGCAGTTTATATGCTGGAAGAACTGGATGAAGTTCCTTTTAAAAAAGTCTGGGAAGAAAATCCGGTTCCGGAAGAAGAACTGGCTCGAACTTATGAGAATTACCAGGCTGCTCTGGGCCAGCTTGGTTATGAACAATATGAAATTTCCAATTATGCCCGGCCTGGTCATGCCTGCCGCCACAATCTGAAATACTGGGAATATGAACCGGTCATTGGCTTCGGACCATCGGCTGCCTCTCACTTAGAGTTCCTCCGCTGGCAAAATGTTCCCGACCTTAAACTCTGGTCTGGAGCTATTCTTAAGGGACAGATGAATTTGAGTGAATATCTGGTTTTGAGCCAGGAAACAGCTTTAAAGGAAAAGCTGATGTCAGGTTTGCGCCTGGCGGCCGGAGTTAACTGGGAACTGATAAAGGAAGAATATGCTGGCCTGGATTTTTTACCTTACGAAGAAAAAATCAGGGAACTGGCAGCCTGCGGCAGTCTGGAGATAACTGGCTCCAGACTCAGGCTACCTCCCGGCCGGTTTCTGGTAGCCAACTCAATTTTAGGCGAGCTTTTATTTTGAATCCTGCCTGTTCTTGTCTTTAATTTCTCTGGCCGCTAAAATATAAAAAAAATAGTTGAGGTGAATTCAACATGGATGAAAGAAAGGTTAAAGTCAGTTGCTTTAATTGCGGTCAGACCAATTATTATCCAGCTGAAGCTCAGGAGAAAAAAGTTGTCTGCGGACGGTGTCACCGCCCTTTGCCCCGTCCTGGAGATGTCCTGGAAGCTGGACCTGAGCAGGCCCTTAACCTGATTTCCCGCTCCGGGCTGCCAGTTCTGGTCGATTTCTTTTCGCCAACCTGCCGTCCCTGCCAGCTGATGGCTCCAGTCCTGGAACGGCTGGCCAAGCGGCGGGCTGGAGAAGTTATGATCGTTAAAGTTGATATTGATAAATATCCCGGGCTGGCCAGCCGGTTTAGCATTCAGGCTGTGCCCACTCTAATTGTTTTTCATCGTAATGCCGAAAGGGGACGAACCTCAGGAGCCATGCCCGAAACAGACCTGGCCTTGTGGGTGGCTAAATTAGCCTGATTTTTATTTTTTTAATAAAGAAAGGAAATGCCGAAGAGGGGACTCGAACCCCTACTCCCATTTTTGCGGGAACTAGCCCCTCAAGCTAGCGTGTCTGCCAATTCCACCACTTCGGCATAAGTTGCTTCTTGCTTCCGCTTACTTTTTAGTCTGATCGGTCTGGGGCTGCTCTGTCTGAGTAGAGGTCTGGTTGGTCTCAGCCGGAGCCGTTTGATTAGCCGGTTCCTTTTTTTCAGCTGACTGTTGAGTCTTAGTGGCTGCCGGCTGAACCGGAATATCCTTGGCCACAGATGAAGTTTTACCGGATAAGATCCACAGGCCAATGGAAGTTAACATAAATAAAACAGCGCAGATAGTGGTGACTTTACTCAGAATGGTCTGGCTGCTCCGTGGCCCAAAGGCAGTTTGACTGCCGCCTCCGCCGAAGGCCCCGGCCAGGTCAGCCGCCTTGCCCGATTGAAGCAAAACAGCCAGAATCAGCACGATACAGATAATTACATGGAGAACAATCAAAAAAGTTGTCACTTCTAACCCTCATTCGGGCGGCTGGCTTCCCTGACTATGCCCAGAAAGGACCCGGCATTGAGAGAAGCACCGCCGACTAAAAATCCATCAACATCTTTTTCTTTTATCAAAGAAAAGGCATTGGCCGGTTTAACCGACCCGCCGTAAAGGATTATAGCACAGGCTGACAGGCTTTTACCATATCTGTCCGCAATTAACTGGCGGATATAGCCATGGACTTCTTCAGCCTGTTCTGGAGTAGCATTCTGCCCTGTTCCAATTGCCCAGATGGGCTCATAAGCCAGAATGACCCTCTTAAATTCTTCTTCCGGCAGGCAGAACAGGCTATTTTCCAGCTGGCTCTTGATTTTATTCAGGGTTTGACCGTTTTTTCTTTCTTCCAGATTTTCCCCGAGGCAGACAATTGGGATAAGATCATGGCGGAGGGCAGCCAGAACTTTTTTCCTGACCGTCTCATCGGTTTCGCCAAAAATCTGTCTTCTTTCTGAATGGCCAACCAGGACAAAATCGCAGCCTGCTTCCTTTAACTGGCAGGGAGAAATTTCACCGGTAAAAGCTCCCTCTTCCTCCCAGAAGAGATCCTGACCGCCAACTCTGACACGGCTATCACCGGTGGTTTTTTTTACTTCCTGAATAGCGGTAAATGGCGGGATAAGAATCAGGCTGGCTCCGGATAAACCGGCTGCCTGACTGACAATCTCGGCCGTTAATTCCCGGGCCTCGCTTATGGTCTTGTACATTTTCCAGTTGCCGGCGACTACCGGTTTGACCAGTTCTTCCATTGACCTGACTCCCATTTTGGCCCGGGGCTCTTATTTCAAAGCTTCAATCCCGGGCAGGGTTCCGTAGGCAATATATTCAAGTGAGGCCCCGCCGCCAGTTGAAATATGGCTGATGCGGTCAGCCACCCCGGCCTGATGAATAGCGGCGATCGAATCACCGCCGCCAACCACCGAAAAGGCACCGGAGCTGGCTACCGCCCGGGCAATTTCTACTGTTCCTTTAGAAAAGGCTTTGACCTCAAAGACCCCCAGAGGACCGTTCCAGAAAATAGTTCTGGCCGATTTTATATATTTTTCATACTCAGCGATCGTTTTAGGACCGATATCAACCGCCATCAACTGGTCAGGCAGCGGATAAGAATCAGCCACCAGGGCTATTTCTTGGCTGTCAAGGGCTGAGGTCAGAATATGGTCAAGAGGCAGAATGAATTTCACTCCGCTGGTTTCAGCCTTTTTCATAATGCTGGCTGCAATCTGAAGTTTATCTTCTTCCACCAGGGATTTTCCGACCCTCCGGCCCTGAGCCTTAAGGAAAGTATAAGCCATCGCCCCGCCAATCAGCAGGACATCAGCTTGACTGACCAGGCTTTCCAGAACCGGAATCTTATCTTCAATTTTGGCCCCGCCCAGGATAGCCACATAAGGCTTTTCCGGGTGATGGGTTATTCGGCTGAGGTGTTCAACTTCTTCCTTGAGCAGGAAGCCGGCAACCTTATCTGGAATGTAAGCTGTAATCCCGACGACCGAGGCATGGGCCCGGTGACAGGAGCCAAAAGCGTCGTTGACAAAAACCTGGCAGCCTTCAGCCAGCTTTTTGGAAAAGTCGGGATCATTATCGGTTTCCTGTTTATAGAATCTGACGTTTTCGAGCAGCAGCAGCTCGCCTGGTTTCAGGTTAGCTTTCAACTGTTCCACTTCCGGACCAATTACCTCTGGAGCCATGATGACTCTGGTTCCGGCTAAAAGCTGCTGCAACCGCTCAGCCACCGGTTTGAGGCTCATTTTCGGATTGAATTGACCCTTGGGCCGGCCCAGATGAGAAGCAACCACCAGACGGGCGCCTTTTTCCAGCAAATATTTAATAGTCGGGAGAGAAGCCTGAATCCTGGTTTCATCTCTAATCTTGAGGTTTTCATCTAAGGGAACATTGAAATCCACCCGGAGAAAAACCAGTTTGTCCTTATAATCCATATCTTCCAGAAATTTCATCAGGTCCTCCGGTTCTCTTATTTGGCCTTCATCACATATTTAATCAGGTCAGCCAGGCGGCAGGAATAACCCCATTCATTGTCATACCAGGCTAAAACTTTGACCAGGTTGCCTTCAATAACCTTGGTGGACAGGCCATCAACAATGGAAGAGTTAGGATTGGCCATAAAATCAACCGAGACTAAGGGTTCTTCGGTATAATCAAGAATTCCCTTTAGCTCACCCCCGGCTGCTGCCTTTAAAGCGGCGTTAATTTCTTCTGCCGTCGTTTGTTTTTTGACCAGGGCCACCAGATCAACTAAGGAGACGTTGGGAGTTGGCACCCGGATGGAAATGCCGTCTATTTTCCCTTTTAGATCGGGCATGACCAGGCCGATAGCTTTGGCTGCACCGGTGGTGGTTGGTATTTGCGAGATGGCTGCGGCCCGGGCCCGTCTTAAGTCCTTATGAGGGGCATCAAGGATTTTCTGGTCGTTGGTGTAGGAGTGAACCGTGGTCATAAAGGCTTTTTCAATGCCGAATTTTTCATGGATGACTTTGGTCAGTGGAGCCAAGCAGTTAGTCGTGCAGGAAGCATTGGAGATCAGGTGATGCCTGGCCGGATCATAATCTTTTTCATTAACTCCCATAACGATGGTTATATCCGGGTCAGTGGCCGGAGCGGAAATAATCACTTTCCTGGCTCCGCCAATTTCGATATGCCTGATGGCGTCAGGGCGTTTGGTGTATTTGCCGGTTGATTCAACTACCACTTCTACCCCCAGGTCTTTCCACTTGAGACCGGCCAGGTCCTTTTCCGCCAGGACCTTAATCTTTTTCCCGTTAAGAAC
>JAGOPD010000003.1 GCA_017992175.1 Candidatus Saccharicenans sp. | reverse complement strand
AAGCTTTGAGCTGGCCAGCCTGACTCTTCCCGCCTGGACTCCGGCCGGCCATCTAACTTGATTTTTCGACCCGGGCACATTATCCTTAGCCTATGGAAAAAACAGAAGCCATAAGAGTCCGGTTTGCCCCCAGCCCGACAGGTTTTATACACGTCGGCAATGCCAGGACAGCCCTGTTTAACTGGCTCCTGGCCAGGCAAAAAGACGGGGTTTTTGTCCTGAGAGTTGAAGACACTGACCTCGAACGTTCAACAGAAGAGTTTGAGAGAAACCTTCTTGAGGACCTCCGCTGGCTCGGTCTCGACTGGGACGAGGGGCCAGACACTGGCGGGAAGTTCGGACCATACCGTCAGTCAGAAAGGCTTGAGCTTTATCATCAATATGCTACAGAACTTCTGGAGAGAGGCCAGGCCTATTATTGTTTTTGCCCCGAGGAGGAACTGGAAAAAGAAAGAAAGAAGGCCCTGGCGGAAGGACGCTCGCCTGTCTATAGCGGCCGCTGCCGGAACATCTCCCTCCAGGAAGCTCTGGGCCGGCTCGAGGCTGGCGAAAAGGCGGCTATCAGGCTCAAAGTCCCTGATCGAGGTCTGGTCAGATTCAATGATCTGGTGAGGGGAGAGGTGGAGTTTGACCTCAAGCTTATTGGCGACCCGATCATTGTCAGATCTAATGGTATGCCGGCCTATAATTTTTCGGTTGTTATTGATGATGCTCTGATGCAGATAACCCATGTCATCCGCGGAGAAGACCATATTTCCAACACCCCCCGCCAGCTTCTTCTTTACCAGGCTTTCGGCTGGCAACCACCGGTTTTTGCTCATCTATCCATGGTCATGGGCCAGGACAATACCAGATTGAGTAAAAGACATGGGGCGACCTCGGTTGATCAGTTCCGCCGGGAAGGAGTTTTGCCCCAGGCTCTCTGCAATTACCTGTCTTTTCTTGGCTGGTCGCCGCCGGAAGGTAAAGAGGTCCTGACCTTAGAAGAGCTGATTAAGCTCTTTGATCTCAGCCGGGTCAACAGATCAGCTGCCATTTTCGATTATGAAAAGCTTTACTGGTTAAATCGTCAGCATATTAAACTCCTGCCGCCTGAAAAAAAGCTGGAGCTCTCTTTGCCTTATTTACAGGAGGCGGGGCTGGTTGGAAAAGAATTGCCGGCAGCCGAGAAGGGGTGGTTGACGACAGCCGTGGATCTGCTGCTCGAAGGCAGCAACAAATTTTCTGAACTCCCTCAAAAATTTTCCCTGATTTTCGATTTCCAGCCGGAATCTCTGGAGGAAGAAGCAGCCGCTATCATCAGCTCAGATTCCGCCCGGAAAGTGCTCAAAGCTCTGGTGGAAAAAACAGCCGGGCTGACCGAGTTCAACTATGAGCTGTTTGCCAGAATTACCGGAGAGATAAAAAAAGAAACCGGGATTAAGGGCAAAGAATTATATCATCCCCTGCGGGTCATGTTGACGGCCAGGGCCTCCGGGCTGGAACTCGATAAGTTTATTCCACTTATTGAGGCCGGGGCTAAATTGAATTTTCCCCGTCCGGTAAAAAGCTGTCTCCAGAGAATTAGAGAATTTGCCAGGCTGATGAATTTAGAGCCGGAGAGACAACCAGCATGAGCCAGGAAGACCGACTCGGCCGGCTTAAGGCCATTATTGAATTTCTGCACGGCTCGCCCAACCGGGTCAATAAGCTTTTTGTCCAGGAAGAGAGGGGGCATTACGAGTTAGCTGAAGTGATCCATCTGGCCCGGGAAAATCATATTCCAGTTGTTTATGCTCCGCGGCAGCGTCTGGATAGTCTTTGCCCTCACCACCAGGGGGCAGTGGCCTTTATCGCTGAAAAGGAATATCTCAGGCTCGAGGATCTGGTGGTAGAAGGACAGCCGGCCTTTCTCGTCATCCTGGATGGAGTGGAGGACCCGCAAAACATCGGAGCCATTGTCCGCAGCGCTGAAGGAGCAGGAGCTACTGGTCTTATTCTTCAGGAGCGGCATTCAGCTGGTTTAACTTCAGCCGTAGCTTCAGTTTCAGCCGGAGCGATTCATCATCTGAAAGTCGCCAGGGTGACCAATCTGTCCCGGGCTATTGACTGGTTAAAGGAACAGGGTATCTGGGTGGTAGGGGCCGCCGGTGAAGGCCAGTCTAAATGGTTTGAATTCGACTTTACCCTGCCGGTAGCCATTGTCCTTGGTTCGGAGGGCTCAGGCCTCAGGGTAAATATCAGAAAAAAATGTGATACCCTGCTGTCTTTGCCGATGCTGGGTCAGGTCAAAAGTCTTAATGTCGGGGCGGCCGCGGCTGTCTTTTTCTATGAGGTTGTCCGCCAGCGCCAGCTTAAAAATCGGAAGGGGTAAATTCCTCATCTTTTTAAACATTGATCAGGCTCCTGGCAGAACAGCCGGCTGGCACTTGACAGCCAAAGAGGCTAATTTTTAGAATACCCTCAGCTGCTGTTTTCTGATAAAATGGCGGAGAAGAGAGAAGTGATGAAAGAAACACTTGATTTTTATTCCCTGGAAAAGCCCCTGGTAGCAATTAAGGAGCAGATTGATGCCCTGGAAGTCACTGATGATTCAAACCGGAAGGAAAAAATAGCTGCCTTAAGGGACAAGCTGGAAAAAGAATGGGAAAAGATCGTTCCCAAATTAACGGCTGTTCATATTGTCCAGATCGCCCGCCATCCGCGCCGGCCTTACACCCTGGATTATATTAATGCCCTGTTCCAGGACTTTATGGAATTCCATGGCGACCGCCGGTTTGCCGATGACCCGGCCATTGTGGCCGGACTGGCTTTTTATAAAGGTCAGACCGTAGCCATCATTGGCCACCAGAAAGGCCGCACCACCAAAGCCAGGATTGAGCGAAACTTTGCCCAGCCGAATCCTGAAGGTTACCGCAAGGCACTAAGGATTATGGAGATGGCCGAAAACTTCGGCTTTCCGGTTATCACTTTTGTTGACACTCCTGGCGCTTACCCTGGAATTGGAGCTGAAGAAAGAGGACAGGCTGAGGCTATCGCCTATAACCTTAAAACCATTTCCCGCCTTAAAACTCCTATCATCAACATTATCATCGGAGAAGGGGGAAGCGGCGGCGGTTTGGGAATAGGCTTTGGCGATGCTTTATTGATGCTTGAATATGCTTTTTATTCTGTTATTTCGCCCGAAGGGTGCGCGGCTATCCTGTGGAAAGATCAAGGACCAACCGCCGTCGAGCAGGCAGCTGAGAATCTGGGATTGCGGGCTGAGAAACTTTTTGAGCTGGGTATTATTGATAAGCTCATTCCCGAGCCACCTGGGGCCGCTCATATGGATTATGAGACTACCTTTAAGAATGTGGACAAGCAGCTCCATCTGACTTTAAAGAAGCTCCAGCAGCAAACCATACCGGATCTCCTCGAGGAACGTTATCGCAAGATCAGACGGCAGGGAATTTTTGAAACCAGAAAGACCTAATAGATAGTCAGTAAAAACCTGACGGCCAGCAGGCAAAATATCATCGCCAAAGCTTTGGCACTGCCAGGAATTACCGGGAAGGGTGAAGAGTAAGGTTAGAATAACATGAGCAGCGAGCAAAATCAGCGGACAGTTTCCTCTATTAAAGGCACCAGGGACATCCTCCCAGAAGAAGCCAGATTGTGGCAGGTGGTGGAAACCACTGCCCGGCAAATCTTTGAGCTTTATGGCTTCCGGGAGTTGAGGGCTCCGGTCATCGAACCAACTGAGCTCTTTGAAAGGGGCACTGGAGCCTCTTCGGATATCGTGACCAAAGAGATGTATACTTTTACCGATAAAGGCGGGCGGTCGGTCACGCTCCGGCCGGAATATACTCCTTCGGTGGTCAGAGCCATTATTGAGCACCGGTTGGACCTTCAGCCCCAGCCTCTCCGTTTTTATTATACCGGTCCAATGTTTCGCTATGACCGGCCTCAGAAAGGACGCTACCGCCAGTTCCACCAGATAGATGTTGAAGTATTTGGCGAACCAGACCCGGCTATTGACGCCGAAATTATAGAGATGGCCCATCGCTTTCTGCAGGCAGTTAAGGTCGAAGGAGTGACGACCCTGGTCAATTCGGTTGGCTGCCCAAGGTGCCGGCCAGCCTACGGGCAGGCGCTGAGGGAAGCAGCCGACAAGGTGAAGGATAAGCTCTGCCCCGATTGCCAGAGGAAAGCAGAGATCAATCCCTTGCGGATCTTTGATTGCAAATTGGAAAGCTGTCAGGCGGCCGCCCAGACTTTCCCTCTGATTAACGATTTTCTCTGTGAGGATTGCCGGGAACATTTCAGGCAATTCTTGAGCTATCTCGACCTCTACCACCTGCCCTACAGGATAGAGCCCAGGCTGGTGCGTGGCCTTGATTATTACACCAAAACCACCTTTGAACTGGTGGTAGAAAATCTGGGGGCGCAGAATGCCATTGGCGGCGGCGGCCGTTATGACGAAATGGTCAAGGAATTCGGCGGGCCTGATCTCTGCGGAACCGGTCTGGCCATTGGCCTGGAAAGGCTGCTGCTGGTTTCAAAAATAAAAGTTGCCGCTCAGAGTTTCGCTTACTTTGCCTATAGCGGCCAGCAGGCCAGGCAGGCCAGTCTGTTAGCTGCTGAGTATTTCCGTTCTTGCGGGATTCCCTGCTTGCTGGAATTCAAGGAGCGCAGTCTGAAGTCGCATTTCAGCCGGGCCAATAAAATCGGGGCAGCCTGGACAGTCATCATTGGAGAAGACGAACTGGCTTCGGGCCAGTATCAGCTCAAGGATATGCTTGAATCCAGGCAATATAAGGGCAGCCTGGAAGAGCTGGCCCGGATTATGCTTGATAAGGGACTGACAGGGAAAAGCAGCCAGGTGAAGGAATAACAAATGGAAAGTGACCTGAAAAATAATAGATTACGGGCGGGGGCCAGAACTGGTTACGCTGGAGAGCTTCAGGCTAAGGATGCCGGCCAGAAAGTCATCTTAAAAGGCTGGGTCCAGAGAGTTCGTGACCTGGGCAGCCTGGTTTTTGTGGATTTAAGAGACAGAGCAGGGACTGTCCAACTGGTAGCCAGAAGCAGCCAGCCGGAGATTCTGGATGAAGCCAGAAAACTGCGGAGTGAATATGTCATCGAAGTCGAAGGCCAGGTGAAACTGCGGGAACCATCGGCCATCAATCAGCAGATGCCAACCGGTGAAATTGAAGTCGAGATCAGTGGCCTTAAGATTCTCAATGCTTCGGTTACTCCGCCTTTTGTTATCTCTGATCCCCCTCAGGCAGCTGAAGATTTGAGGCTTAAATACCGCTATCTTGACCTGAGGCGTCCAGCCATGCAAAAAAACCTCAGGTTGAGGCACCAGGCCGCCCTGGTGACCAGAAATTACCTGAGCGGGCAGGGTTTCTTTGAAATTGAAACCCCTTTTCTAACCAAGAGCACGCCGGAAGGGGCCAGAGATTATTTAGTGCCCAGCCGGGTTCACTCTGGCAAATTCTATGCCCTGCCCCAATCACCTCAGCTTTTCAAGCAAATTTTGATGATAGCTGGTTTCGACCGCTATTTTCAGATAGTCAGATGTTTCAGAGATGAAGACCTGCGAGCTGACCGTCAGCCGGAATTTACTCAAATTGATATTGAAATGAGTTTTATCGAGCCGGAAAACATTTTTGAATTAATAGAAGAGTTAATGGAAAAAATCTTTGCCCTAACCGGCGAAAAAATAAGCCGGCCTTTCCGCCGTTTGACCTATGAGGAGGCCATGGACTGCTATGGTTCTGATAAGCCAGACTTACGGGAGACCGCGGCCATAGAAGATCTGACTGAACTCGGCCCAGGCCTCGATTCAGAGGTGATTAAATCAGCCCTGGAAAAGAACGGAGTCCTGAAGGCTTTAGTGGTCAAAGACGGTGGAGAACTTTCGCGCTCGCACTTAGACCGACTGCAGGAGAGGGCTAAGGCGCTGGGGGCTCCTGGCTTGATCTGGATAAAAAAGGCTGCCGGTGGCACAAAATCTTCCTTGAAGCTTTCCCAGGGTAATTTACAAGCCCTCCAGGACAGGCTGGGAGCTGAGGAGGGAGACCTGGTTTTGCTGGTGGCTTCACCGAGGGAAATCGCGGTCAGGGTTCTGGGTGAGTTCCGCAGCAATTTTATCCAGGAAAAAATAAAGGCCGGCCAATTTAACAAAAACAGCCGGGCTTTTGCCTGGGTAACTGACTTTCCCCTCTTTGAGTGGAGTGAAGAAGAACACAAAATTGTTTCGATGCATCATCCTTTTACCTCACCCGATCCAGCCGGCCTGGAATATCTGGAGACGGAACCCCTGCGGGTCAAATCCTTAGCTTATGATCTTGTCCTTAACGGCTACGAAATTGGTGGCGGGTCAATTAGAATTCATCAACCTGAAATTCAAGCCAGGGTTTTTAAAGTTCTGGGACTGTCGCCAGAACAGGCCAAACAGAAATTTGGTTTCTTCTTAGAAGCCCTGACTTATGGAGCTCCACCTCACGGCGGAATCGCTATTGGCTTTGACCGCCTGGTCATGCTTCTCTGCCAGCTGGATTCAATCCGCGAAGTCATGCCTTTCCCCAAGACGACCAGTGCCCTCTGTTTGATGACTGATTCGCCTTCGGAAGTGGATGAAAAACAGTTGGCCGAGCTGGGCCTGAAACCTACTAAATAACTGCCGGTTAAGATCTAAGTCTGATTTTCCGCTCAGGGTTAAACTTTTCTGACCATTTATTTCAAATTATTTCAAAACCATTAAATATAAAAAAGGCGAGACACTATCTCTTCTGGATGCTAATCAGGAGCCCGGGAACAAAAAAGGGGCAGGCTCTAAAACCCACCCCTCTTAATTCACCTTTTTTCCGTTCAGACCGGCTATCCTTTCTGAGTCTTCTGTTTCAGCCCTAACGACAGGAACTGCTAACTACCGCTCAGGTCTTACTCCACCAGCTGCCCGGTTAGCGGATCAAGCAGTTTTACCCGGTGAACTTTGCCCAGCCTGTCGAGCGGGCCGGGAAACTTGTCGGAGCCCTGGTTACAGGGTTCATAGTCACCAACAATCATAATGACCATTTTGTCCGGATGAATGTATTTTTTCGCCGCTTCCATGACTTTGTCCTTGGTCACTGCTTTAATTTTATCCCGGTAGGTGGTGTAATAATTCATCGGCTTACCCTGCATTTCCAGGTTAGCAAAATTGATCATGGTTCTGGCTGGACTCTGGAAGAAATCGGCAAAGCTTTCCAGAAAATAATTAACAGCCGTTTCCATTTCGGCCTCAGAAACAGGTTCCTGCCGGATGCGATCAAATTCTTTAAGAATCAAAGAGATCGCATAGCCGACGGTCGATGACTTGGTCTGGACATAGCCAGCCATAGTTCCAGGGAAACCCCAGCGGTAAGTGAAACGGCTACCGCAATTATAAGCCAGGCCTTCATCCGATCTGACCTTGGAGGTAATTCTGGAAGTAAAGCTGCCGCCACCCAGAATGAAGTTCATCACCTGCACGGCAAAATAATCCGGATTGGTATCTTCCAGGCCCAGGTGTCCAATATTAATATAGCCCTGATTTATTTTTTTCTGAATGAAATACACCCCGGGTTCAGGCTGAGGAAAATTCCGGCTGATAGACGGGAAGTTCAACGGCTGGTTGGCCCATTTTGAGGCATACTTATTGATTTTAGTTTTTAACTGATTGCGGTTGAAATCACCAGCCCCGGCCAGAATGATATTTTTCGGAAAGAAATATTTTCGGTGGAAAGCCTTTAAATCAGCCTGATTAACAGCTTCAACTGTGGCCTTGGTGGCTTCATAAGTCAGAGGACAATCACCATAAAGAACTTTCTCAAATTCGCGGCTGAGGACCAGACTGGGATTGTCGTTAATTCCGCGCATCTGTTCAATAATTTTACCTTTAGCCAGCTTTAGACTATCTTCCCTGAATTCAGGATTCATCAGTAAATCAAAGAAAATATCCAGCCCTTCATCCAGGTCCTTGCTCAGGACGGACAGGCTGAGGGTAGCCGTTCTTTCCCCGACGGAAAAATTAATTGTTCCGCCCAGGAAATCAAGCCTGTCCTCAATAGCCGACCCTGTCCTGGTTTTGGTCCCGCCTTTGATCAGGCATTCAGACAGAATAGCCTCCAGACCGGCTTTGTCCTTGGGCACATACAGGCTGCCGGTGTTGATGATGGCACTGATATTGACCATCGGCAGAGATCTCTGCTCCTGAATGTAACCACGCAGCCCATTGGCCATAACCAGCCGGAAACTGGCAGGCTGGGGCGGTTCAAATTGAAGCGGAGGGAATTTTAAATTCTCCGGCCTGGTCACCTGGGCGGTGAGCAGACTGGCCGCTGAGAACAGGAACAAAAATCCGAAAATCAAAATAATTGTTTTTTTCATGATTATCCCTCCTTATCTCCCCTGACTCCGGGAATAGATGGCCACCAGGGAATTGTCTTTGACAAAATACTTAGCCGCTACTTTCTTGATATCATCTGAAGTTACTTTTTTCATATCTTCTAGGTCGGTTAAAAGTGATCGCCAGCCCCGGTTAAGTTCTGCCCGGCCGACCCTCATGGCTAGAAACATCGGTGATTCCAGGCTACGGATAAAGCTGGCTTCGGTTTTATTTTTGGCTTTTTGCAGTTCTTCTGGTGTCACGCCGTCAGCTTTAACCTTGTCAATTTCTTCCCAGACGGCTTTTTCTACTTCTTCCGGCTTGGCTCCTTTCTGGAGTTTGGGGACGATATTGAAAGTAAAAGCACCGGCATACCACTGAGGACGGCTCATGGCCATGGCTCTGATGGCCAGATCCTTTTCTTTAACCAGAGATTTATTCAGCCGGCCCGTTTCTCCAGAAAGAATGCTGGCCAGAAGATTAAGAGCCGGGATATCCTGATCGCCTTCGGGCGGAATGTGGAACCAGAGCTGAACACTGGGCATGCCCGGTCCCTGGCCATACATTCGTTTTTCAGAATATTGAGGCGGCTCGCCTGTTCTAACCGGCTCAACCTCGGCCCCTGGGGGGATCGCCCCAAAATACTTTTCGGCTAAGGCCACAACAGCCTCAGGTTTAAAATCCCCAACATAGATGGCAATGGCATTATTGGGAACATAATATTTATTATGAAATTCAATCAGATCCTCTTTGGTCACCTTCTTGAGATCATCCATCCAGCCGATAACATCCCAGTGGTAAGGTGAAGCGGCATAAAAAGCAGCCCGGACCTGTTCATTGAAATAATAACCGGGCTGATTTTCACTCAGCCTCCTTTCCTCCATGATCACATCTTTCTCTGAATAGAATTCGCGGAAATAAGCATTCATCATCCGGTCCGCTTCCAGCAGCATCTGCAATTCAACTTTGTTGGAGGGCAAGGTGACATAATAACCGGTCACTTCGTCCGAGGTTGAAGCATTAAGACCGGTGCCGCCATTTTTCATATATGTCCCCCACAGGTCATCTTTGATGATATATTTTTTTTCGGCTTTAGCCAGTTCATCGACCTGCTTCTGCCAGTCAGCAATCTTGGCCTGATGCCCATCTCTTTTCCAGTACTTTTCCCGGTAGATTTTATTCATCAAATCATCTATCTGGCGATTGAGGGCCTCATCGGCAGCATAATCAGTTACGCCCATCATTTTGGTGCCCTTGAACATCAGATGTTCATGAATGTGGGCCGAACCGGTCGTCCCGGGACGCTCGTTGATCGAGCCCACCTTATAATAAATATGACAGACAACCCTGGGCACCCCTGGTTTGGGAATCATGAGAATCTTCATCCCGTTGGGCAGGACATGCTCTTTTACCTCCAGCTGGACCTGAGCCCGCCCCGGACCGGCCAGGACCAGAAGGAAGAAGCCTGTTAAGAAGACAGTCATTAGCTTCTTGAAATTCATGCATCCACCTCCTCTTATCTTAATAAGTATTTTCTTGCCAGCCAGACAAGGAAACTAACTAAAACAATTCTTAATTTTGACGCCAGCCGGCCTGCTTTTCTTCCCGCTTTTGATCATTCCTTTTTCTTTTTTACCAGCTAATTTTTTCTTGTAAATTTCAGTCTGGCTAAGTATTATTTAAAACTATTGCTTGTTTTTTGCAAGGAGTAAAAAGGCATGAATCTCTGGGTTAAAAAAAGACCTGAAGATTTGCAGGAAGCTTCCGAGCGCAGCCAGCTCAAAAAAAGTCTCAAAGCCATTGATCTGGCTGCTCTGGGTATCGGCTCGGTCGTCGGTACTGGCATTTTTGTGGCCACCGGACAGGGGGCCCACCTGGCCGGCCCGGGGGTCATCGTCTCATTTATTCTGGCTGCCATCACCGCTGGCCTGTGTGCCCTGACCTATTCTGAACTGGCCTGCATGTTTCCGGTAGCCGGCAGTACCTATTCTTATTCTTATGCAGCCTTTGGTGAGATCATTGCCTGGATCATCGGCTGGGACCTGATGCTTGAATATCTGGTTTCGGCCAGCGCCGTGGCTTCAGGCTGGTCGTCAACTTTTCTTGGACTGCTGCAAAGTCTCGGGGTCAAGCTGCCCAAGGCCTTATGCTTAAGCCCTTTTTCTGGCGGCTTTATTGATTTACCGGCCGTCCTCATTACCATGCTTATTACCTGGGTTCTTTTTGTGGGTATTAAAGAGAGCTCAGTCACCAATAATATAATTGTTCTGATCAAGATCGCAGTCATTGTCCTGTTCATCTTTCTTGGTATCAAGCACGTTAACTTAAGTCACTTTACACCTTTTGCCCCCCTGGGCTGGAATGGAATTATGTCGGGGGCAGCCATCATCTTCTTTTCTTACATCGGTTTTGATGCGGTTTCGACGGCAGCTGAAGAAACGATTAATCCTAAAAGAGATGTCCCGCTGGGATTGATGATATGCCTGACAGTGGTCATTGTTTTATATTTAGGAGTAGCTTTCGTTTTGATTGGTCTCGTTCCCTATAAGCAAATAGATATCGGCAACGCCCTGCCTGCTGCTCTGGCCAGCATTGGAATTCAGTGGGGCGGAGCCCTGGTGGCCACCGGGGCTATAATTGGCATGATTTCCACTCTGCTGATTACCGTCTATGGCCAGGTCAGGATATTCATGGTTATGGCCCGGGACGGGTTGCTGCCCGAAGTCTTTGCCCGCATTCATCCGAAACACCAGACCCCAGCTCTGTGCACCTGGATAACTGGCGGCCTGACTGCTCTCATTGCCGGTTTTTTCCCCCTGAATATTATTCTGGAACTCTGTAATATTGGCACCCTGTTCGCTTTTATCCTGGTCTCAATCGGGGTCATCGTCTTGAGGCATACCCAACCTTTAGTCGAAAGAAAATTTAAAACTCCGTTAGTGCCTTTTACTCCGCTGGTTACTATTTTCTTTTGCTTTTACCTGATGTCAGGCCTGGCTAAAGTCACCTGGTTGAGATTTATTGTCTGGTTAGGCCTTGGCCTGGCCGTTTATTTTGTCTATGGAGTCAGCCATTCAAAATTAAGAAACGGCTATAGCCAGGCCCATTGAGAGAAATCAAGCGGCCTGAATTAAATAAAATTCAGATATACTCCGGCCGTTCTTTCCCGAGTTTTTCTACCAGTTCTTTGACTCTCTGGTCAGCTTCCCGGCGGCAGACAAGTAAAGCATCCTTAGAATTAACGATAATCAGGTCTTCCAGGCCAATCAGAGCAGTCAGTTGACCTGGATTAAAGACCAGGCAGTTTCTGGAATCAAGCGAGATAACCTGACCGCGGGAAACAATACAATTTTCATCCTGATGAAGAAACTCGCCCAGTGAGCTCCAGGAGCCGAGATCCGACCAGCCAAAGTCACCCCGGTTCATCAGGCAACCCTTGACCTTCTCGATCAGGGCATAGTCTATTGACTGGGCGGGCAATTCGCGAAAAACCTTAGCCAGTTGCTGACGGTCATTTTTTTTCAAAGCCTGGAGAATCTTCACCCAGGCTGAAAAAAGCTCCGGTGTATTTTTTCTCAGGCTGTCCTCAAAAACATCAGCCCGCCAGAGAAACAGGCCGCTATTCCAGTAATATTCTCCCGATTGAATGAAGTCCAGGGCAGTGGGCAAATCCGGCTTTTCTTTGAAGTCAGTCACCGAATAAAATTTCTCCTTTTGCAGGGTCTTAAAATTTTTATCGGGACAGTGGAGATAACCATAACCGGTGGCTGGCGAGGCAGGCGGGATGCCAAACATCACAATTTTTTTGAATTGATAAGCAGCCTGGGCTGCGGCCTGGAGCTTCTGACGGAAGAGCTGAGTTTCTTTGATATAATGATCAGAAGGCAAAAAGGCCACCACCGCTTCAGGGTTATCAAGATAAAGGCAGGCTGTGGACAATAGAACAGAAGGGGCCGTATTTCTGGCCTGTGGCTCTATTAGAAAATTTCCAGAAGGCAAGGAGGGTAAAATTTTTTTAAGTCTCCGGGTCTGGCCTGAAACAGCCACAGTATAAATCCTGGAAAAAGGGACCAGGCCTTTGATTCTGTCTGCGGTCTGTTGAATAAGATTCTTATCCCCGATTATGTTCAAATACTGCTTGGGATTTTTCTGGCGGCTTAAGGGCCAGAAGCGGGTCCCGCTGCCCCCGGCCAGGATAACCACTCTTAAATCGAGCCGACCGCTGCCCCTTTTTCTTCCGGGCTTTTTCTTATCCTTCATGATTCCCTCCCTCCGCCGCTATTTATTTTTGTTTATTATTCAAGCTTTCCAGAACTGTCTCCAGTGAGCCTTTGATCTTTTGTTCGATCCGGCTTAACTCCTCCTGGCTATCAGCTTCAAACCGCAGGACAAGCACCGGCTGAGTGTTAGAGGCCCTGACCAATCCCCAGCCATGCTCGAAAACCGCTCTAACTCCATCAATATCTATAATCTTTTTGATCTCCGGCTGGCGGCTGAGTTCTAACCTGACCAGATCAACTATCTTGAATTTGACTTCGTCGGAAGCATAAATCCTGATCTCAGGTGTGTTATAGACAGGCCGCAGATCGGCTAAATAAGCCGAAAGTTTTTTCTCCTGTCTGGACATAATTTCCACCAGCCGGGCCGAAGCATAGATGGCATCATCAAAGCCAAACCAGCGATCAGCAAAGAAAAGATGACCGCTCATTTCCCCGGCCAGCAAGGCTTTTTCTTCTTTAATTTTTTCTTTAATCAGCGAGTGACCGGTTTTCCACATAATGGCCCGGCCGCCCAGGCGGCTGATTTCATCATAAAGAAGATGTGAAGCTTTGACCTCAGAAATAATGGCTGCTCCCGGATGGGAAGGCAAAAGGTCGCGGGCAAAAATGATCATCAGCTGGTCACCCCAGATTATCTGGCCCTGATCATCAACTGCTCCCAGCCGGTCGGCATCGCCGTCATAGGCCAGTCCCGCTTCTGCTCCAGTTTCTTTGACTTTCGCCACCAAATCCTTCAGGGCCTCCGGCAGGGTGGGATCCGGATGATGGTTAGGAAAATGTCCATCCATCTCCGTATAAAGCTCAATAACTTCCGCCCCGAGTTTTTTAAACAGGGCCGAAGCCACCGGACCCGCTGTCCCATTACCGGCGTCAATAACAATTTTAACCGGACGGTTTAAATGAATTTGACCGGAGACATAATTAAGATATTCGGGCACTGGATCAAAAGCGGTCAACTGGCCGCGTTGAGCCGCAGTCACAAATTCTCCCTGTTCGATAATCCGGTAAATATCCAGAATTTCTTCTCCATAAAGAGTATTCTCGCCAATCATAATCTTAAAGCCGTTAAACTCCGGCGGATTATGGGAGCCGGTAATGACCATAGCGGCCTCTTCGTGGAAATAATAACTGGTAAAATAAACTAAGGGAGTCGGGATAACACCCAGGTCAATTACCTCCAGCCCGGAAGCCAGCAGGCCTTCAGATAAACCAGCCATTAGCTCCGGCGAGCTGAGGCGGCAGTCACGGCCGATGGCTACTCTCTTCCGGCCGGCCCGGTGAACCTTGGTGGCCACCGCCCGGCCAATAATTTCAGCCAGCTTTCGATCAAGGTCCTGACCGACTAGACCCCTGATATCATATTCTCTGAAGATATCTTTATTTATCTTCATGTCCATTCTAAGCCTCCCTTAATTTCTAAAATAATAGCTTATAACAGCCTCAGGGTGTTTGGAAATCTTTTTTTATTTCCTTAGCTTTGCTCCCCAGATTTAGCCAGGCCACTTCCAGGGCTATTTGTTTTCTTTTAAACCTGGTCAACCTAAAAAAGTGATCAATCATTACGGCCCGGTATACTTTCTTTCCTCAGGTTATTCAGACCTGTCTTCCCGGGGCTTTCTTATGATTATGGGACGCCGCAATGAATGACTTAAAGAGAGGGTGAGGCTCAAGGGGCCTCGATTTAAACTCCGGATGAAACTGACAGCCTACGAACCAGGGATGATCCTTGAGTTCAATCATCTCCACCAGGCCATGCTCTGGATTTTTCCCCGAAATGACCAGGCCGGCCGACTCCAGAAAGTCCTCATAGGCGGGATTGAATTCATAGCGATGGCGATGGCGTTCGCTGATCAGCCGCTGCCGGTAAATAGAATAGGCCAGCGTCCCCTTTTTAAGCTGACAGTTATAAGCCCCAAGCCTCATCGTCCCACCCAGATTCGAGTCTGGTTTCAGTTCTCTCCACAGCCGGAAGATCGGGTCAGGTGTATCAGTAGCAAATTCCTGACTGTGGGCCTTTCTTAACCCGGCTACATTCCGGGCAAATTCAATGGTGGCGCACTGCATCCCGAGACAGATGCCGAAGAAAGGAATTTTATTTTCACGGGCGTATCTCACGGCCTTTATCTTACCTTCAATCCCCCGCTGACCGAAACCGCCGGGGACCAGCAGACCGTCCTTATCTTTCAGCCGCCTGAGATACTGACCCTTTTCCAGATCCTCAGCTTCAATCCAGTCAAGATTAACCCGCAGGGAATTACTCAAACCACCGTGATCAAGGGCTTGAGTTAAACTCAGATAGGAATCAGGCAGTTCAGTATATTTGCCAACGATGGCAATGGCCACTTCGTCTTTCGGGTGATGAGCCGTATAGACCAGCTTTTCCCAGCGGCTGAGATCAGGCTGGCTGGGAGGCAGGCCAAGCTTTTTCAAAATTATTGAGTCAAGCTTTTCCCGGGCAAAGTTCACAGGAATATCATAAATAGAAGGAGCATCCATAGCCGTAATAACCGCTTCCACTGGAACGTTGGTGAACAAGGCTATCTTGGCCTTAAGGTCCGGCGGCAATTCGCGGCTGGTCCGGCAGAGCAGGATATCAGGTTGAATACCGATCGCTCTCAGTTCTTTCACACTGTGCTGGGTGGGTTTGGTTTTCAATTCTCCGGAAGTCTCGACAAATGGCACCAGAGTCAGATGGATAAAGAGAGTGTTCTCCTGGCCAAGCGATAAACGCATTTGCCTGATAGCTTCGAGAAAAGGCTGGCTTTCAATATCGCCGACCGTACCTCCGATTTCCACAATGACCACTTCATTATTGCCGGCGACAGAATAAAAGGCATTTTTTATTTCATCGGTTACATGAGGGATAACCTGAACAGTCTTGCCCAGAAAGTCGCCGCGCCTTTCTTTCCTGATAATAAGTTCATAAATTTTGCCTGCAGTCCAGTTGTGATCTCTCGAGGTCCTGGTCGAGGTAAATCTCTCATAATGGCCCAGATCCAGATCAGTTTCAGCCCCGTCGTCTGTAACATAAACCTCACCGTGCTGATACGGGCTCATCGTCCCGGGATCAACATTGAGGTATGGATCAAATTTTTGAAGAGTTATTTTATAACCGTGAGATTCAAGCAAAAGGCCGATGGAAGCAGCCGCCAGCCCCTTACCAAGCCCCGAAATAACTCCTCCAGTCACAAAGACATATTTGCTCATAATTTTTCCCTTGATGTCTAACCAAACCAAATTTAAGCTGATTATAATCCTTTGCTTTTTTAACCTCAAGAATGAAGGAGGACAAAAGCCGGCATCACCTCTCATGCCTCAAGTACCAGATCAGAGTATCAAGTCTGGTTGGAAAACTTCCAAAGGGAGCAGGCTCGTCCTGGCTTCGCCCAGCCGCTCTCCTGCCAGGGATACACACTCTCTCCACAGACTCACCTGGCAGTTCGCCTTTGCCTTGAGGACTAAGAGGGATCAGGTGAGATCGTTTATTATCTATATCCTGCTCTTTAAAGCCAAAAGGCAGGTTGCTGGCGGGCAGTGAAATTAATACCGTCTATTTTTGATGAACGGGTAAGAAGAAAAACAACGCTTGCGTTTGTTATGACTGATAGTTATCTTTGTAACATGATATAATATTTCTGTAACTGTTAGCAAATAAATGATCAGAACCGTGATAACAAACCTGGCTGAATATTAATTTCTGTCTTTAAGCATTACTCTATGGATTGGCCAGGCGGGTTAATCTCAACCTCAGCTGGCAGAATTTTAACTGGGTTTTTCCTCTTTTACCTCTGCCGCCCGGGACGGTCCTTCATCCTCAACTTTGACTGTCTGACAATTAGCTTCCAGATAAGATCCCTCCTCAATTAAAAGCTTGGGAGTGATCAGCGTACCATAAACCCGGCCTTTATTATGGACCTCTATTTTTTCTTTAGCTTGCAGGTTGCCATGGATTTCACCATTGATAATTAGTTCCCCAACTTTTACTTCGGCTTCTACTTTCCCTTTTTCACCTATGATCAGCATGGAATCTGAATTTATTTTCCCCTGGAAATAGCCCTCTATTCTGAAAGAACCCCTAAAATTCAATTCTCCTTTTAATTCCGTCCCCTGGTCAATCAGACCGGCCAGATGTGATTCTTCCACAATTTCTCTGACTTTTTCTTTTTCTTTCATAATTTAACTCCTTTTATCCTGTCATAAATCCGGTTAAGCTCCTCTAAGGAAAAATAAAAAATCCGGATTGTTCCCTTGTTTCGCTGGCCGCTGATTGTTACTTTGGTTCCCAGCCAGCGAATCAATTCTTCCTCCAGGGCTTTCAGGTCGGGATCTTCCAGTGATTTCTGGGCACGAGGAGGTTTTTCCTTATATCTCTGAACCAGCCTTTCCGTTTCTCTAACTGATAAAGACTTTTCTACCGCCAGGAGGGCAATTTTTCTTTGTAGTTCTTCATCTTCAAGAGCCAGAATAGCTCTGGCCTGCCCCATAGAAAGTTTTTCTTCCCGGATCAACTTTTTAGTGTCCTCCGGCAATTTAAGGAGCCGTATATAATTGGCCACCGAGGCCCGGTCTTTGCCGACCTTGTCAGCAATTTCCTGCTGAGTCAGACCTAACTGCGCCACCAAATGTTCAAAAGCCTCGGCAATTTCCAGAGGATTTAAATCTTCCCGGTGGATATTTTCTATCAAAGACACTTCCAGCTGCTTATCTTCAGGCATATTTCTGACTATGACCGGAACCACCCTCAGGCCAGCTTTTTGGGCCGCCCGCCATCTTCTTTCCCCGACCACTATCTGGTAATAATCATCTTGTGGAACGACCAGGAGAGGCTGGATAATCCCGGTTTCTCTAATTGACCCGGCCAGCTCATCTATGGAAGCTTCATCAAAAACTGTTCTTGGCTGCCGGGGATTAGGCCTGATTTTTTCTATTTCCACCTCGGCATAACGGTCTTCTTTAAGAATGCCAAATTCCTCGGGTATAAACGCCCCGAGGCCTTTCCCCAGTGCTTTTTTCGTCATTTGCTTATCAACTCCTCTGCTAAATTAAGATAGGCCTGGGCTCCTCTCGATTTCGGGTCATAAAGCATAACGGGCTGCCCAAAGCTGGGTGCCTCGGCCAGCCTGATACTTCTGGGTATGACCGTGTTCAAAAGAATCCCTTTCAGGGAATTTTTAATTTCCTCAGCTACCTGGCGGGCCAGATTAGTTCTCTCATCGAACATGGTCAACAGGATACCCTCGATATAGAGCTGAGGATTAAAATAAGTCCTGACCATATCAAGTGTATGAAATAAATCAGGTATACCTTCCAGGCAAAAGAACTCTGCCTGAACTGGAATGAGGATTGAATCAGCCGCCGCCAGAGCATTAATAGTCAGGAAACCAAGAGAAGGCGGGCAATCTATTAGGATAAAATTAAACAGCTTCCTTACCTCGGCCAGAGCCAGTTTCAACCTTTTTTCTCTATCAGGAGCGTTAAATAATTCAGCTTCCGCCCCGCTCAGTTCAGGAGAGCAGGCACAGAGATAGAGGTTGGCCACCGCGGTATTGACCAGGCAATCCATTATTCCCTGCCCGTTTAAAATCACCTGGTAAATGCCCTGACCACGGACTTTGGACTGGCCCAGGCCGACGGTGGCCATGCCCTGAGGATCAAAATCCAGCAGCAAAACCCGGTAATTTTTAAGAGCCAGGGCGGCACCCAGATTTATAGCGGTGGTAGTTTTACCTACCCCGCCTTTTTGGTTGGCAACGGCCACGATCTTATTCATCTAACCAGATACCTCATTTGTTCCACGTGGAACATCAGCCCTGGGCTGCCTTTTCTTAAATATTTCCAGATACAAATAGATATTATAAATAGCTGCTGGCGTAATTCCAGAGATTTTTTTAACTTCTCCGAGAGTCCCGGGTTTAATTTTGTTCAGTTTTTCCGTGATTTCCAAACTTAAACCGGGAATATCATTAAAGTTAAGCCCTGCTGGCAAATTGATCTGATCTATTTTTTTTAGCCTGTTAATTTCCCTCTCTTGTTTTTTAATATAACCTTCATATTTGATTTCGGCTTCAACATATCTTTTTTCCTCTTCGTTCAACAGTACAGGTAAAGTTAATTGCCGGGTCACTTCCTCGAAAGAAACTCCCGGCTGTTTTAAATAATTGAAGGCAGTTACCGGCTCCTTATTCTCACCAGAGATTTTTTCTGTTTTAAAAAATTCCGTGACTTGCCTGGCCTTAGCCTGCTTCTCTAAAAATTCCCTGTATTCATTCTCTTTAATTAATCCCAGCTGAAAACCATATGGTAATAGACGGGCATCGGCATTATCCAGCCTCAAATTCAGACGATATTCAGCCCTGGAGGTAAAAAGGCGATATGGCTCTTCTACCCCATGGGAAATCAGGTCATCAATAAGAACTCCAATATAAGCCTCATGGCGGCCAAGGG
The DNA here is from genome assembly GCA_017992175.1 of Candidatus Saccharicenans sp. Lineage (GTDB taxonomy): Bacteria > Acidobacteriota > Aminicenantia > Aminicenantales > Saccharicenantaceae > Saccharicenans. Next base: position 93,054 of record JAGOPD010000003.1, on the reverse strand, counting down.
CGAAAGCTGGTTGGCCGCGGAGTTTCAAAACAGCATTGATCCCGGCCATCAAACCCTGGGCAGCCGCCTCCTCGTAGCCCGACGTCCCGTTGATCTGACCGGCTAAGTACAGGCCTTTTATTTTTTTGGTCTCCAGAGTTGGTTCCAATTCAAGGGGGAAAACCGCATCATATTCAATTCCATAGGCCGGCCTTAGCATCTCGGCCTGATCAAGCCCGGGAATGGTCTGCAAAATTTCCCTCTGGACCCGGTAAGGCAGGCTGGAAGACAGGCCATTAACATAGATTTCGCCCGTATTTAAGCCTTCCGGCTCTAAAAAAAACTGATGGCGGGCATGATGAGGAAATTTGATTACTTTGTCCTCAATGGACGGGCAATAGCGCGGGCCTATGCCCTTAATCTTCCCGCTATAAAGAGGGGATTGTCCTAAATTATTTTTAATAACTTCATGGGTTCTTTCATTGGTATAGCCAATATAACAGATGACCCGGTTCTCCAATTTTTTCTTTGTTCGGAAAGACAGGGCTACCGGCTGATCGTCGCCCGGCTGGCCCTGGAATTTGGTCCAGTCAATCGAATCCTTAGCCAGCCTCATTGGCGTCCCGGTCTTAAGCCTTAATACTCTGAGACCAGCAGCCTTTAAGGCTTCAGCCAGTTCCGTAGCTGGCGGCTCATTAGCCCGGCCAGCCGGATAATGTTCAAGTCCGATATGGATAAGGCCATTAAGAAAAGTCCCAGGGGTAAGAATAACTGAGCCAGCTTTAATCCGGCTGTCATCCTTAGTGATCACCCCTTTTATCTGACCATTATCAATAATGAGCCCAGTTATTATTGCCTGCCAGATCCTTAAACCTGGCACCTCTTCCAGCCATTTTTTCATGGTCAGCCGGTAGGCAGCTTTATCACACTGGGCTCTTGGACCCTGGACGGCTGCTCCCCGGCTGCGATTTAGCAGGCGGAAGTGCAGGCCGGTTTCATCAGCCAGGAGGCCCATCAATCCCCCCAGAGCATCAATTTCCCTGACCAGCTGGCCTTTGGCCAGTCCGCCAATGGCTGGATTGCAGGACATCTGGGCTATAGTCTCCAGATGAATGGTAAAGAGACAGGTCTTAGCCCCCATTCTGGCCGCGGCCACCGCTGCTTCGCAACCGGCATGTCCGGCTCCGACCACCACCACCTCAAATTCTTCATCAAAACTGGCCATCTTCATTTTCCCAGGCAGAAACGGCCAAAAATGGCCTCAATAACTTCAGCCGATTTTATCTCACCCGTAAATTCGCCAATGACCGGTAAGACTTCTTTGATCTCTTCAGCCACTATTTCCAGCCCATAGCCTGACTGCAGCTTTAGCCTGGCCTCTTCTAAGTGGCCTGCCATCTGCTCTATTAATATTTTCTGCCGTTCGTGGAGGACGATTTCATCTGGCATTTTTTCTGTAGGAGCAAAAGCTGCCAGCATCAGCTTTTTCAGCCGATCAACATTCTCTCCAGTCAGGGCTGAGACCTCAAGCCACAGCTGTTCCTTATTTTCGGAAATAATCTGGTCGCGGTCAATTACCCGCTCAAGATCGCTCTTATTAAAGACAATAATTCTTTTTTTCCCCTGAAACCTGTCCAGTAGATAAAAATCTTCCTGGCTGGCCGGGCGGGAAGAATCCAGGACAATCAACAAGCCGTCGGCTCTGGCAGCTATATCTTGCGCCCGGTTAATACCTGCTTCTTCGGCCTGATTGCCGGCCGGGCCAAAACCAGCCGTATCGATGAGTTTCATCAAGATTCCATCTAATAGCAGATTCTCTCTGATAAAATCCCTGGTCGTCCCCGGATAAGGCGTTACAATAGCCCTGTCTTCCTCCAGCAGAGCATTAAAAAGAGTTGACTTACCAGCGTTGGTTTTACCTACCAGAGCGATAGTCAAGCCTTCCAGCCTGGCTCTGCCCTGCTCATAGCTCCAGATAACTTTTTGCAACTCTTTAATTAGTTTCTCCAGCCGGCCGTTTATTTCGTTCTGGTTCAGGTCGAGATCATCTTCTGGAAACTCCAGACTGGCTTCGATACTGGCCAGAACTTCAACTATCTCCTGCCTTATTTTCTGTATCTTGCCGGACAGGCTTCCCTCCGCCTGGCGAAAAGATATCCTGGCCTGCTCGACAGAGACAGCTCTAATTAGATCATTGATAGCTTCAGCCTGGACAATATCAATCCGGCCGTGAAGATAAGCTCTAAGTGTGAACTCTCCAGGACGGGCCAGACGCGCGCCGTGTTTGATTCCCTGCTTCACTGCCTCTTCCAGAATTACCGGGGAACCGTGAAGGCTGATTTCCACTACTTCTTCCCGGGTATAAGACACTTCAGGTCTAAAATAACATATATAGCCGGCATCAAGCTGCTCATTTTTATCAGAATCAACCAGATAACCAAAACACATCAAGCCCGGGTGGTCAGCCGGGTTCAATTTTTTAGAAAGGAAGATTTTTTGACTTATTGCCAGAGCCTGCTGCCCGCTGAGCCTGATCAGGCCCAGGCCACCTGTCCCCTGAGGAGTGGAAATAGCGATAATAGTATCATCCAGGCTCTCGTTCATATTCTAATTTTATCCGGACGGAGTTAGATAGTAAATAGGCAGATACCCGGCCCTATCCTTCCTGATCGAAATGCTTTTTTTGACCGGGGCCATTAATTTTAAAAACCCTGACCTTTTTTAAAAAGCCCTCGCCCAGGCTTTCAGTGGTCAGTCCTGGTATCTGATTAACAGCAATATGGACGATCCGGCGTTCATAAGGATTCATAAAATCGAGGATTTCTTCCTGACCGGTCTCTTTAACTTTTTGAGCTATCTCAGCTGCAAATTCCTTGAGCTGTTTTTCTTTCCGTCGCCGGAAAAATTCGCAGTCGACCTGAACCTTGACCGGCGAAATCTTATTTAGGAGGTGCTGAATAGCCAGGAGTAAAGCTCCATCGTCTTTAAGCAGCCAGTGTTTATCTTCCCCTCCGAAGATCACATAAACTAGCTGCTCTCTCTTCTTAACCTCAAAGGTCAGATTAAAAGGTAAAAGGCTCAGAAGCTGTTTCAAAAAATTGTCCACTAAATTAATTTCATTTACCTGGCGCGGCCAGGCTCTGATAACAATTTCCTTGTTCTTTAAACCAAAAAGTCTGGTCTTTTCAGTGACAATTTCATAGTCCATTTCTTCCCGGGCAGCTTTCAAAACATGCTCGGCCAGGCTGAGCACATCTTCCAGGCTCCTGCCGGTAAACTCTTTCTTTTCAACAGGTTGCTGACCAACGGGGTGATTATTTTTTGTTTCTTTTGCCATTTTTTCCCCTCTTGCTGGCCATCATTTTATTCATAATGGCCTGCTGAGCTATTTGGAGAACATTGCTGGTCAACCAGTAAAGAACCAGCCCGGCCTGAAAATTCATGAAGAAAATGGTGAAAATAAAGGGCATAAGCAGCATGATTCTTTGCTGAGCTGGATCAGCCGTAGACGGGGTCATTTTCTGCGATATATACTGAGTGATACCCATCAATACCGGGGTTATATAATAAGGGTCTTTGACCGATAGATCCTTAATCCAGAAAACAAATGGGCTTTGCCTCAATTCGACTGCTACCACCAGCATCCGGAAAAATCCCCAGAAAATAGGAAGCTGAACCAGAAGAGGTAAACAACCGCCGGCCGGGTTTATGCCGTGCTCTTTATAGAGCTTCATCATCTCTTCGTTCATCTTCTGTCTTTGTCCCATATCCTGCTTGGCTTTTTTATATTTGGCCTGCAAAGCTTTGATCTTGGGCTGAAGTTCCTGCATTTTGGCCATCGACTTGGTCGAACTGTAAGTCAGGGGGAAAAGCAGTATCTTGATGATAAAGGTCATAATGATGATGGCTATACCCCAGTTGGGGAAAAATTTATAGATATACTTGGTAGCGACCAGTAAATATTCAGCGATAAATCCCAAGAAGCCAAAATTGATGACCTTCTTAACTTCGTGACCATAGGCAGTCAGCCGGTCATATTCTTTTGGACCGAGATAGGCTTCAGACGGCTGGGTAAAAGCCAGATAATAATAGGGGACAGCCGCCTTCTGGCCATCGGGCTTCGTTTCCTGGTGATCCAGACGGAAAGCATAAGACTGGCTTTTCACCTGGTCCAGAAGGAAAATAGCCGCAAAATAGTTTTCCTCATAAGCTGACCAGCCAACTCCGCTATAACGGATTGACTCAGATAAAGGCTTGATTTTTTTCTCATTTAACCTCTGAGCCTTATGGTTAACCAGAAAAACCGCACCCCGGTTAGCACTGAATTTTTCCTTCATTTCCTCGGGACTCAGGGTACCGATTCCGGGCCCCCACAGAATGACGGGCTCAATCTGGCGCCCATCAACTTCCACGGTCAGCTGGGTCTTGAAATTATAATTCTGTCCCTCAAAAGTTAAATGTTTTTTGATTTTTACTCTATTCCCATCGGAATACTCAAGTATGAGCTCTCCTTTTTGATCCGCGGCTAACTCCAGCCGTTGAGTGTTGACCCGGTAAAGGCTGTTATTAGCCAGGTTGTTTAAATCCTCGGCAGCCAGCTGCAGCGAAAATGGAAATAACCCGGTGGCCAAAGCTGAGTCCGGGACCAGATCCAGGGGCTCCCTTTCCGGATTCTTTTGGCTGGGAATTTTTTTCAGCTGATTTTTCAATTTCCAGCTTTTGAGGACTCCGCCCTTATTACTCCAGGTGGCAGCATAGAGTGGAGTATCAATAGTAATTTCCTGCTCCCGGTCAGAAGTTATAACCTCACCCGTTCCTGCCATTTGTCCGGGAGGCAGTGATTTTTCATTCTCTTGTCGCTCGCCGCCGGCCGGCTGGCTTTCCACGGCCGCTGTTTCTGTTCCTGTCTCAGCCGGGACAGGAGGCGCTGGTTGAGGTTTGACAAAAATCAGCTGGAAAAGAAAAAGAATTAAAAAAGAAAGGACAATAGCCAAAATTAAGCGTTTTTCCATGTTTTCCTCGTCAGGGCACGGGATCGACTCCCCCTTGGTGGAACGGATGGCATCTGAGGATTCTTTTCCCCCCGAGCCAGCCGCCTTTAATCAGGCCATATTTCATGATGGCCTGATGGGTATATTCTGAACAGGTAGGATAATAGCGGCAATGGCGGCCAAGAAGAGGCGAAACCAGAAACTGATAAAGCCGAATTAGCCCGAGGGCAATATATCTCACTAACTGCTCCGTTTTTTCAAAATCTAATAAGAGACCAGCCGGCTAATCATTGACCGGTACTCTTCCTTCAGCCTGTCCCAGTCGAGCTGGACAATTTCCGGTCTGGCGATGAAGACCAGATCGAAGTGCCCGGGCAGCAACTGCTTGTTCCGCCTGAAGAGCTCTCTAAGTCTTCTCTTTACCCTGTTTCTAACCGTGGCCTGTCCAACCTTTTTACTAACTACCACGCCCACCCTGGAATAATTCAATCCGTTCGGTTGAAACACCAGATGAAAAAATTGGCCTTTAAACCGGCGGCCCTTCCTGTATATTGCGTTAAAATCTTTCTTGTTTCTTATTCTTTCAACTGGCCTAAGACGCTCATCCATCAAGCAGATAGTCTTTTCCTGCCTTTGGTCCGCCTGTTTTTGATAACTTTCTGGCCGCCCGGGCTGCTCATCCTGACCAGAAAACCGTGGGTTTTTTTTCTCCGGCGGTTATTAGGCTGAAATGTTCTCTTCATGTTCCAGGCTCACTTTTTCTATTAGATTTAAGCTTGTATCTTAAACGAAGACAAGCAGTTCTGTCAAGTGCCCTCAGTTTATTTGACCAGAGTTAAGGCCTCTGGCCTGTTTGACTAAAAAAGGCAGGTAAACTATAATTTAATCAATGGATTCACTTAAAGTCGGTGACAAAATAATCTATCCTGCTCAGGGCATCGGGATCATCGAGGAAATCACCCAGGAAACCGTCGATGGCCAGACAGCCCGGATTCTGCATATTCGCCTGGCCGGCAGCAATACTCTGGTCGTCATTCCCAGCAGCTCCGCGGCTGAAATTGGTTTGCGGAAACCAATTTCCCAGAAACAGGTCAACCGTTTTTTCCATTTTTTTAAGGATTGTTCGGTTGATATCAGTGCTGACTGGAAAGACCGGTATAAAGAGAACTTTGATCTGATGAAATCAGGACAGCTTCAAGATATTGCTATTGTTTACAAAACACTATATTTTTTGAGCCAGGCCAAACCGCTGTCTTTCCGGGAAAAGAAGATGCTGGAAAAAGCCCGCGAACTTATTGTCAGCGAGCTCGCCGCTTCTTCTCTTAGTTGCCCGGAAAAAATCAGCCAGAGGCTTGATCATATTTTGTCCAGCAACCTGAAGGAACTTAAAGAGAACCGGGAATTTTAAGATTTCCCCCGATGATAAGCAGGATAGGTATATTTTTCTTATTTCTGGTCTTGAGTGCTTTTTTTTCTTCCTCCGAAACGGCTTTTATCTCCGTTAATCCCTATACACTCGAATATTTAGAGAAAAAGGGTTCAAAAAGGGCCCGGCAGGTCCGGCAGGCTCTCGGGCAGTTAAATGATCTCCTCTCGACCATTCTCATCGGTAATACTCTGGTTAATGTGGCAGCTTCAGCCGTAGCCACCTCCATTTTTGCCAGCTTTTATCCTGATCAAAACCAGGCGATCCTGCTGGCCACCCTGACCACCACTATTCTTATTCTGGTGGTGGCGGAAATTAATCCAAAAATCATTGCTGCTCACCGTCCGGTTAAGGTTTCTTCCCTCTTCATTTATCCCATTAGATTTTTCTATGTGCTGCTTTATCCGCTGAGCCGGCTTTTCTCTTTTTTGCCACAGCTCCTGCTCGGAAAAGAAGGGAAGGGCGGATCAATCTTTTCCCGGCGGTTAAGCGAAGAAGAAATAAAGATAGTCATCGGCTCCGGAGCGGCCGGATTATCCAAGCTTAAAAAGAAAATGCTGTCAGGCATAATGGATTTAAGCCTGAGACCAGTCAAAGAAATAATGATTCCCAGGACTGAAGTCCGGGCCCTGCCCCTGGATTCTTCTCTGGCAGAAGTCTTAAAAACCATCCAGGAATCCGGTTTCTCCCGCTATCCAGTTTATAATCAGACGATTGATAATGTCGTTGGGCTGTTTCATGCTAAGGACATCCTGCCTTTCCTTAATAGCCATCAGCCTTTTGGGCTTCAGCCCTATCTGAGGAAGCCCCTGTTTGTGCCTGAATTAGCCAGTATTGAACAGGTTTTACTGCAGATGCAGGCCAGAGCTGTTCATTTAGCTTTTCTAGTCGATGAATTCGGCAGTTTTGAAGGAATTGTTTCTCTCGAAGATATCATGGAAGAAATTGTCGGTGACATTCGCGATGAATATGACCAGAAGGCTGAAAGCTGGTACCATAAAATTGGCGATAATGAATATCTAATCCAGGGTCTGGTCTCAGTTAAAGAGATAAATGAACTGCTGGGGCTGGACATACCGGAGAAAAAGGATTATACAACCTTAGCTGGCTTTTTCCTCTATCATTACGGACACCTGCCAGCCGAAAATTCCTCAATTATAATTGATCATCTTGAATTTACCGTGATCAAAATGAATAAGAGGCGGATTTCGCTGGTCCGGATAAAAAAGTTTGGCTCCGCGGCCGATGGGGAAATCAATGAAAATAATGGCCACTAACAAAAATGCTTATCACGATTATGAAATACTGGAAACCCTCGAGGCCGGGCTGGCCCTGACCGGGAGCGAAGTTAAATCCATTAGAGAAGGCCGGATCAGTTTAAAGGAAAGCTATGCCGATTTCAACCAGGGAGAGCTTTATCTTTTTGACTGTAATATCAGCCCTTATTACGCAGCCAGCATCTTTAACCATGAGCCTTTGCGTCCCAGGAAGCTTCTGCTCCACCAGAGAGAACTAAAGAGACTGGCTGGCAAGGTGCAGGAAAAAGGCTTGACTCTGGTCCCGACCAAAGTTTATCTGAACGAACGAGGGCTGATCAAAATCGAACTGGCCCTGGCCCGGGGCAAGAAAACTTATGAAAAGCGCGAAACTATTAAGAAACGGGATGTCGAAAGAGAAATCAGAGCTGAAATGAAAAAAAGATTCCATTAAAGAAGGCTATGGATAGAAGCCCGCTGCTATTCTAATTTCTTTTCTGACCAAAGTCCCAGGCCAGCCAGATAGCCTGTTTCAGGCTGGCCGGCGAAGCCTGTCCGCAACCAGCTAAATCAAAGGCTGTTCCATGGTCTGGCGAGGTACGGATGAAGGGCAAGCCAAGAGTCAGGTTAACCCCTCGCTCAAAAGAGAGGAGCTTAAAGGCTATCAAGCCCTGATCATGATACAGGCTGACCACCAGCTTCTCTGGATGATCAATAGCCTGAAGATAAATAGTATCAGCCGGAAATGGCCCATTGATCTCCAGCCCTGTTTTCTTCAATTCCACTAAGGCTGGAATTATTTCTTCCTGTTCTTCCTGACCGATAGTGCCCTCTTCGCCGGCATGAGGGTTAAGGCCACAGACCAGAATTTCTCTTACCCCCGTTCGGGCAGCCTCCAGAGCTTGCTTGAGATTTTTAAAAAATTTGATCAGGTTGCCCTTCTTAACCCTGTCTATTGCTTCCCGGAGAGACAGGTGATGGGTAAAAAGAGCCACTCTCAACCTGTCTGACCAGAAACTCATGATGGCTTCCGGATAGAATTTTTCCAGGTACTCAGTATGGCCTTTATAAGACAGGCCGGCCTGGCTCCAGGCAGTCTTGGAAACCGGGGCGGTTACCACGGCTTGAATTTCTCTTTCTCTGGCGGCTTTGACCGCAGCCTCGAAAAAGGAGAAAGAAACCAGACCGTTCTCAGCTGAAGGCTGGCCAATGGTGATTGTTTTCAGGGCTTGACCTGTCTCCTGTAAAAATACTAGCCGCCCAGCCTCTCTCCAATCTGGCCAGCCCGGCTGGAAATTTAATTTCCTGGCCCAGAAATCAAGAATAGCTGCCTGTCCGTAAATTATAAACTCAGCCGGGGGAAGATTTGACGGCTCCGCTAAGAGTTTGAGAAGGAGTTCCGGCCCGATGCCTCCGGGGTCCCCCAGAGTCAGGCCAATTTTAAATGAAGTCATTTATTTTTTCTGGCGTCCGTACTTTCAGCCCTGTTCTTTGGCCCTTTTTCAGATTCTGGTTCCGCTTCAGCTTCCAGCTTATAAAGGTACTTTACCTGACGTTTATAAATAAGGAGATTGGGGGCGTCCCGGCGGTTGAGCTTAAAACAATTCCGGTCATACCATTCTATATAACCTTCAACCTGCTCCCCATCAGCCAGGGCTACCGCCATCAGCGTTTTTTTGTTCATCTGTTTTAGAAAATAATAATTTTCAGCATGAGTATCGGTCGGCGGCGGTATTTTCTTTTTAGCTTCAGCCGCTTCCTTAGCTTCTCTGTTCATTTTTTCCTTGACTTCAGAAAGATTAGGACGCATCAGTCTTCTTTGCATTGATCCCTCACTTAATGTGATCAGCGATATTTATTATTTAAATGCTAACACGATAAAAATTGATTTGCAATAAAAAAGTTTGTTCCGGCCAGCCGGAGCTGAATCTTTAGAAGGCAAAATATTTTTGACATATTTAAGACTAAAGTCTAAAATCTTTTCTATGCAAGCCAGCCGGACGACCTGGATTTTCCTTCTATTCATGTTGCTGGCTGCTTTTTCTTTAAGTCATATTGTCGTTCATGACTTTTTCTGCCATGAAGAGTTTCATCATCTGTTAAGCCCCATCCATCAGGCTGTAGGCCAGCCCGTTTTTAGCTGGCTCGATTTAACTCAGCCAGCTGGCAGCGGGCGGCAGATGATTTACTTAGAACAGAGCGCTCTCCTGCCGGCCGACTTCATTCCGGCCATTTTTCATCCACCGGATTAAACCTTTTTTCTTTGTCCCCCCAATAACTTGCCGGTGGAGGTAGCTATGCCTTTTTTAATCATATTTTTATCTATAGTCCTATCCTGGCCCCAGGCAGCCGCCATTAATGAGGTGAATTTGAGCCTGGAGGAAGCGGTGGCGGTCGCCTTTGACCATGAGCCAGGATTAAAATTGCTAAAGGAGCAGAGGCAAAGTGCCAGGGCTTCAACCCTGATTGAATCAGCCTGGCCAGCGGCTGAGGCGGGTGTCTCGGTTGAGGGTCTCGGTTTTACCGAGCGGGCCAAGCAGAATGACCCTGAATACAGTCTCGGCTTAACTCAGCCTCTGCCTTTTCCGGGCAAATTGAGTCTTAAATCAAACATCGGGGAGACTTATGAACAGGAAGCCAGCCTGCGGCTCGAACGGGGAAAAATCTTGCTGGCCACTCAGGTCAAAAAAGCTTATTTAAAATGCCTCCTGGGCCAGCAAGCTGTTTATTTCCTCGGTCAGAGTCTTGAGGTTCTGGCCGATATCCAGGAAAATGCTCTGGCTCGCTACTCGCTGGGTGCAGTGCCCTACGCTGAAGTCCTGCGCCTCAAAATGGAAATGGCCCGCAGCCAGAACGACCTGTATGCAGCCAGGCAGGAGCTGGCGGCCGATCTCTCCCGTTTAAAGCTCCTGGTCGGACTCGAAGAGGAAACAGTCATCCATTTAACTTCGACGCTGGCCTTTCAGGATCTACCGGACAAGCCTGAAGTTTTAGTGGAAAAGGCCAGGCTGTCCAGCCCGGCTCTCAAACTGGCCAGGGTGAAAAAAGACCGGTCGGAACTCTTGAGCAAACTCGCCCTGAAGGACAGATGGCCGGACTTCTCCTTGAGTGTTTTTGCCCCCAGCCGCCGCTGGGGAGCTGCCGGCTTCAGCCTGGGCGTCAATTTTCCCCTTTTTTCAAGAAAAAACCTCAAAGGAGAAAAACTGCTGGCCGAGTCTGAAAAGCAGAAAGCTTCTCTCAGCCAGAAAGCAGCCGAAAGATTCTTTGAAAGTCAGAAAAAGCTGGCCCTGGCTGGCCTTGATCAGACCCGTCAGCAGGTCAAAATTTTTGAAGAAAGCCTGCTCGAAGATTCAAAGGCTGAGCTGGAAAAAGCTCTTAACGCCTACCGTCTCGGGCAACTGGATTCACTCCATTTACTCGATCTGTTCCAGGCTACCCGGGAGATGAATTTCGAATATCAGCGGGCTCTCTATTTTTATCTCTGCGCTCTGGCTGACTTTTATTCGGCTGGAGAAGATTATGAATAACACCGCTATCTATTTTCAGAATGAAAAAACTAAAGGTGACCATGATGAGCTTTAAAAATATAGCAAGTAAAAAAATAAAAATTATATCAGCTGTTTTGCTCCTGGCGGGCGCCTTGATTATTTATCCTGCCTGTTCTGGACCGGCCCAGGACAGGGCAGAGTCTGAGGCTGACAGCACCCGGCTTCCGTCAGGCGACAGAGTCCGGCTGTCGGAGGCTGCCATCCAGACCTCCGGCCTGGAAATATCTGAACTAAAACCGATCAAAATAAATCAGGAGCTCAGAGTTCCGGGTGAAATCCAGTTCAATCCCCGGTCTTATGTCCGGCTAACCGCCAGGACAGCCGGCCGGGTGGATGATCTGCTGGTCTATGAAGGCTATCCGGTTAGAAGCGGACAGACCGTCTTGAGGCTTTTCAGCCTTCAATTTATCGAAGCGGCTTCAGAGCTAAAACTGGCAGAGGAAAGATATGAAAGACTCATCGGGCAAAATTCAGAGGTCCAGGCAGCAGCCAGAACCCTGGTCAGCTCAGCCCGGAAAAAGCTTAAATTGCTGGGACTAACCGAAGATCAAATTGAGGCTTTGAATTCGAGCCAGAATGAGGACAATCTCCTGCCTGTCACTTCTCCGCTCTCCGGCCAGATAATAAAATGCGAAATTCTCAAGGGGGACAGGGTGGAAGAAGGAACTCTCCTGATGGAAGTGGCCAGCCTCGACCGGCTCTGGGTAGAAGCCAGGGTTCAGGAAAAGGATATAGAGCTTATCCAACCCGGCCAGCCAGCAGTAGTTGAGGTCAGTGCTTTTCCCGGACGTTCCTATCAGGGCCAAATTACCTTTCTGGCCCCGGTCATCGAAACTTCAACCAGAACAGTTAAAGCCAGACTGGAGGTCAAGAATGAAAAAGGGGAGCTCCGGCCGGGTATGTTTGCTGACATTACTATTCTTTTACCCGGCCTTGAGGCTTTAGCCGTGCCGGAAGAAGCGGTTCAGACCATTTCAGGCCAGACAGTGGTCTTCGTTCCTGAGACTCAAGGTGTTTTTGTTATTAAACAAATAGAGGCAGGCAGTCCGGTCAATGGCTGGAGGCCAGTCGTCAAGGGCCTGGCCGCTGGCGACCGCTATGTTTCCCGTGGATCCTTTATTTTGAAATCAGAGCTTCTTAAGAACACCTTTGGCGAGGAGTAAGACACCAGATGATTGACAAGCTGATAAGTTTTTCTTTAAGAGAGCGCCTGCTGGTCGTAATTCTCATCCTGCTTATTACGGGTGCCGGAATTTATTCTTTTCTTACTATCCCGGTTGATGCTTTCCCCGACATAACCAGTGTCCAGGTAGAAATACTGGCTTCAGCCCCTGGTTATTCGCCCTATGAAGTCGAAAAGTTTGTCACCTTTCCCCTTGAAACCACCCTCCGCGGCCTGCCCAGACTAAAGCAGCTACGTTCGATCTCCAGGTTTGGATTATCAGTGGTGACCGCTGTTTTTGAAGATAAGACTGACCTTTATTTTGCCCGCCAGCAAGCTTTTGAAAGATTAACCGAGGCTAAGGAAAAAGTACCCGAGCAGGTAAAAATTACCCTGGGGCCGATTGCCACACCCATGGGTGAAATCTATCAATATACTCTGGAGGGAAAGGTCCCGGCTAATGACCAGGACCAGATTAAATATCTGACCGAATTAAGAACGGTTCAGGACTGGGTGGTTTCTCCTTTTTTTAAGAGCCTGGAGGGAGTAAGCGAAGTTAATTCCTTCGGCGGTTATATTAAGCAATATCTGGTAAAAGTGCAGCCCGAAAAATTGGTCAAATATGATCTGACCTTAGAAGATATTGTTGAAGCTATTCAGAGCAATAATTTAAACACTGGCGGCAACATAGTGGAAAGGGGAGAGCAGCAATTCATCGTCCGCGGCACCGGCCTTTTCCGCCGGCTGGAAGATATTAATGAAACCATTCTAAAAACAGACCACGGAGCCCAGGTTGTCCTTCGGGATGTGGCTCAGGTCGAAGAAGGACAGGCTATCCGCCAGGGGGGAGCCATAAAAAATGGAGAAACTGAAGCTGTGGGCGGTATTGTCTTGATGCTGGCTGGAGAAAATAGTCAGGAAGTGACCAGAAGAATTGAGAAAAAGGTCGAAGAGATTAACTCCAGTCAGTTGCTGCCGGACGGGTTGAAAATAGTTCCATTTTACAAAAGGACCGATATTGTCACCGCCAGCGTCAGGACGATCGTCGAGGCCTTGCTCATTGGGGCTCTTCTCGTTGTTCTGATCTTATTCGTATTTCTCCGGAGTTTTCGCAGCTCTTTGGTCGCCGTCCTGGCTCTGCCCTTAACTGTTCTTCTGACCTTCGTCGTCATGAAACAAGCCGGGCTGACCGCTAATTTGATGACGCTCGGGGGATTAGCCATTTCAATCGGCATGATGATTGATGCCGCTATTATTCAGGTTGAAAATATCCAGCGCCATCTGGCTGAAACGGGGTTAAAAGATGAACGAACTTTTTTCAAAGCCATTATCGAAGTCCGGAAACCAAGTATCTTTGGCGAATTAATCATCGCTCTAACTTTTCTTCCTCTATTAAGCCTGCAGGGAATAGAGGGAAAAATGTTTTCTCCTTTAGCCCTGTCGTTATCTATTGCCATCTTATGCTCTTTGACCATTTCCCTGCTGATCATCCCGGGACTTGCCTATCTTCTGCTAAGACCCGGGCGGGGGAAAGAAGATGGTTTAATAACCTGGTTAAACCGGCTCTATACTCCTCTTGTCAGGTTTGCCCTTAAGCATGGCCGGTTGGTTGTCGTGGCGATGCTCTGCCTGCTGGGAGCAGCTATTTATCTTGGCCCTCACCTTGGCCGGGAATTCATGCCGATCATGGATGAAGGTGCCTTTGATATGGATTTTCAGATGCTGCCTGGAGTTTCATTGAGTCAGGCTATGGCCACGACCGGTGAGATAGAGAAAAGATTAAAAAAGTTTCCAGAGCTGGAAACAATTGTTTCCAGAACCGGCCAGACTGGCATTGCCTTAGAGGCCAGGGGAGTGGAAAAAACCGGCTTTGTTGGTTCTCTCCGGCCGAGGTCGGAGTGGGTTTCAGCCCGAAGCCGGGAAGAATTAACTGATAAGATGAGAGAGGCCATTTCCGACATACCAGGTATTTCTTTTGCTTTCAGCCAGCCAATCGCCTGCCGGATAGATGAACTGGTGGCCGGGACCAGGGCCCAGTTGATCATCAAGCTTTTCGGCGATGACCTTGACATCCTGAAGAACAAAGCCGAGGAAATCGCCAGGATAGTAGCTCAAACCAGGGGAGCTACGGACCTGGTGGTAGAAAGGATATCCGGGCAGCCCTACATGATAATTGATATCGACAGGAACAGTTTAAAAAAATATGGTTTGCGGGCAGCTGACGTCCTTAATCTGGTCGAGATCGCTGTCGGCGGTAAGGCTGCTACCACCATCTATGAAGGCGAAAGGATGTATGATCTCGTCATTCGCTACCCTGAAGATAAGAGAAATTCGATTGACAATTTAAAAAACCTGCTGGTTGATGCCCCGGCTGGCTACCGGATTCCCCTCGGTGAGCTGGCCAGAATCGGCATTGAAGAAGGCCCGGCGGAAATCAGCCGGGAGGCTGGTTTCCGGAGAACTGGCATCGAAGTTAATGTTTCCGACCGGGATCTGGGCGGATTCGTCACTGAGGCTAAACAGAAGATTAAAGAAAAAGTCAGCCTGCCAGAAGGCTACCGGCTGGAATGGGGCGGCCAGTTTGAGAACCAGCAAAGGGCCATGAGGCGGCTGGCCATAATTGTGCCTTTAACCATCTGTCTCGTCTTCTTTCTGCTTTTTTCGACTTTTGATTCTTTTAAACTGGCGGGACTGGTGCTGCTCAACCTGCCTTTTGCTTTGATTGGCGGAGTGTTCTCTTTGTGGCTATCCGGCTCATATTTATCAGTCCCGGCTTCGGTTGGCTTTATAGCTTTGATGGGGATAGCAGTATTAAACGGTGTAGTTCTTATCAGTTATTTTCAGCAGCTACTGGCCGAAGGCCGGCCTCTCCAGGAAGCCATCATCACCGGCGCCCAGAAAAGGCTCAGGCCAGTGTTGATGACCGCCACCACCACTTTTCTCGGCTTAGTTCCTCTGATCTTCGCTCAGGGCCCCGGGGCTGAGATTCAGCGGCCCTTAGCTATTGTGGTGATCGGCGGACTGGTTACCTCCACCATCCTGACCATGCTTGTCCTGCCTGTTTTTTATCAATGGCTGATGAGAAAACAGGTAATAAAAAAAGGCCAGCCTGATCAATAACCATTGATCCGGCTGGCCTTCTATCAGAGAATTTACAGGCAGAGCTGTCTCAGTTAGAGCTTGCCATTTCAGTCAGTTTAATATTGCGGTTCTTGAGGCTTAAGCCCAGGGCTTTTTCCAGATTAGCCACTGACACATTATAATCAATGATCGCTTTAAGCTCTGAGCTCTGGGCCGCAGCCAGATCCCGTTGATATTGCAGCACGGTATAATTAGTGCTCTGCCCAACCTTAAGCTTTTCTTCCTCGGCCGCCAGTTTTTGGGCCTGCAATTCCCGGGCGGATTTATAGGCCTGAACACCTTTCATATTGGCTTCAACTGTTCTCAAAGCAGTTTTGACTTCCAGCATGGCCTGCTGCTCCTGTTGTTTCAGATTGAGGGAGGCTTGCTGGAAATTTAAGCGGGCCTGAGCAACACTGGCCCTGGAGATAGCATTACTAAGAGGTATATTCAGAGTCAGTCCAACAGACCAGTTGTCATACTTGAGCTTGAAGGAATCCTTTAATGACTGGCTTCTCGGCCCGGGGATGGTGCCAACGATGATCCCGGTTAGCGGGTTATTATCCTGATAAATCAGCTGGGTACCGGAAAGGCCGGGGCTATAATAAGAAGCTACCAGATTTAGAGCCGGCAGCAACTGATTTTTGGCTACTTTCAGATTGAACATCTGGGTATCAGCACTAATTCTGAGATTCCGCAGGTCTGGCCGGTTCTCCAGGGCTGCCGCAACAGCTTCATCCAATGACATAACTTTTTGTTCATACTTTGGCAGATCAACTGGCTCTATGGTCGTATATTGCTTCTTTTCATCATCGGCTATATTCATCAAGACCCAGAGCTGGTCTTCAGCATTTCTGACTGCTACCTCAGCCTTAATAATATCAGCTTCTCTGGTCGCTACTTCTGATTCGGCGCTGAGGACATCAAGAGGGGCCAGTGTGCCGATCTCTACTGACCTCTGATTCTTGTCCAGGAGTTCCTTAGCCAGTTTCAATGATTCCTGCTTCACCTTTAAATCTTCAATCGCATAGACCAGGTTCCAGTAGGCTTGTTCAGCTGAATAAATGGTGTTCATCAGCGATGATTCAGTTTGAGCCCAGGAAGACTCAAGTCCTCTTTGAGCAATAATAATTTCCTTTTTGCTTATATCCAGGCCAAAATTTTGCAGCAGGGGCTGGCTAAAATCAAAGCGCAGGGTGCTGTAATAGCGTGGATTCCAGGTCTGATAATTCTGGGTGGTGGAACTTTTATAAGTATCAAGGCTGACATTCAAAGTTCCGCCGAAAGGAATAAACTGAGATACCTGGCCGTTGAGGTCATTATAATCAGTCTTATAACTCTCCACCGCTTCCAGGCCAGAATAGGAAGGATTCTGATTACTCCTCCTCGTATAACCAAACTGCATGGTTGGATAAAATTTTTCTTTTGATTTCGACAGGGCTGCTGCCGAAATTTCCGGACTGAGTTTCTGGATAGTAACGCCAAGATTGTTTTGCATCGTCCGCAGGATACAGTCTTCCAGGGTCAACTTCAATGGCTGTGCTTCCTGGGCCCAGACCAGCAGGCTGCCAGCCAGAGCCAGCCAGAGAAACAAACCTATAACTTTGATTACTTTCTTCATTTCTGATCCTCCACTTTTCGGGTACACATTATCTCGGGCTATTCAAAATTTTCCCGGTTTTATTCATAGCGAAGCGCTTCGATAGGATCGAGCCGGCTGGCTTTTCTCGCCGGGTAATAGCCAAAAAAGATACCGACCGAAGCTGAAAACAGGAAGGCTAAAAGAATTGAGCCGGGAGTAACCACGGTGGTAATCCCCTGGAAAGAGGGAACATACTTCATCAGCCTGGAAACGCCAATCCCGATAATAATACCAATTAAACCGCCGCCAACACTCAGAGCAACAGCTTCAATCAAGAACTGCAACAGGATATCTTTTTCCCGGGCTCCAACCGCCAGACGGATGCCAATTTCCCGGATTCTTTCTGTGACTGAAACTAACATAATGTTCATAATGCCGATGCCGCCCACGATCAGGGAGATGCCGGCAATTGATCCCAGCAGGATGGTCATAATCTGGCTTGATTCAGCTGCACTCTCGGCCACATCAGTCATATTTCTAACCTGAAAGTCATCATCAGCTCCTGGAGCGATCCTGTGCCTTTCCCGCATAAGCTCTGTTATCTGGGTTTGAGCTTCTCCAGTCATGTCGGCCGAAATGGCTTCAACATCAATAGAACTAATATAATCAACACCCCGCAATCTTTTCATAACAGTGGTATAAGGGGCAGCAATCATATCATCCCGGTTAAAAAAGCCGCCCTGTTCACCTTTACTTTCCAGCACTCCGATGACTTTAAAGGGAATTTTATTGATTCTAATCGTTTTGCCAATCGGGTCTTCATCTTCAAACAGGTTCTGCTTGACCAGACTGCCCAGAACACAGACTTTAGCCGCAGCCGCCACTTGAGTTTCGTCAAAATAGTTGCCTTCAGATACATTCCATGATCTGACTTCAGGGAACTTTTCACCTGTGCCCTGAATCTGGGTATTCCAGTTTTTGTTGGCATAAACTACCTGAGCCCTGGTATTGATGGAGGGAGAGACAGCCGCTACGGCATCACAGTTTTGTTCAATAGCCACCGCATCTTCCGGTTTTAAAGTAACATAACCACCAGCCCCGGTCTGAACTCCGCGGAACTGGCGGCTACCCGGCTGAACAAACAAAAGATTAGTGCCCATCGAGGCAAATCTTTCCTGAATCCCTTTCTTAGCACCTTCGCCGACACTGACCATAGCAATAACAGCCGCCACCCCGATAATGATACCCAGGATCGTTAGAAAAGACCTCATTTTATTGCGGGTCAGGGCCCGAAAAGAGACCTGTAATATTCGTAAAATCTTCACAATTATCCTCCTTGAACTGAGGCCTGGCTGTCAGCTTGGCCATTGACTTCTTCTCTGATAATCAGGCCATCTTTGAGATAAAGCCTCCTTCTGGCGTAAGAAGCAATGACCGGGTCATGAGTGACCATAACCAGGGTAATTTTCTGTTCCTTGTTGAGCCTGGTAAAAATGTCCATGATCTCAGCGCCATTCCTGGAATCAAGGTTACCGGTAGGCTCATCGGCCAGGATGATGGAAGGTTCATTAACCAGAGCCCGGGCAATCGCCACTCTTTGCATCTGGCCACCAGACAGTTGATTGGTCCGGTGATATTCCCAGCCTTTAAGCCCGACGTTGGCCAGAGCGGCCAGAGCTCGTTCCTTTGATTCCCGGCTGTTAATGTTGCTGTAGAGCAAAGGTAATTCTACATTTTCAAGAGCAGTAGTTCTCGACAGGAGGTTAAAGTTCTGGAAAACAAAACCAATTTTCCTGTTTCGAATGGCAGCCATTCTGTCCGGGCTGAGCGAAGAAACATCTTCGCCTTCCAGAAGATACTGGCCAGCAGTCGGCCGGTCAAGGAGGCCCAGGATGCTCATTAAGGTGGTTTTCCCTGAGCCTGAGGGCCCCATAATCGCCAGGAATTCGGATCGGTCTATGCTGTAGGAAATACCCTTCAGGGCTTGAACCTCCACTTCACCGATCTGATAAATTCTGACGATATTCTCTAAGACAATTATCTTTTCGTCCATTTTATTTCCTGTTAACTCCAGACAAATTTAACCTTTAAAATCTGAACATCGGGCCGCCTGGACGCTGACCCTGCTGGGTGGTGGAAGAAGCGGTCAGCAAGCCGACAATCACCTCATCGCCCTCTTTGAGGCCGCCTCCGACGACTTCAGTATAGCTAGTGTCAGTCATGCCGGTTCTGATAAATATAACTTTTAAGTTTCCCTTTTGATCGAGGGCCCAGACTTTGGGCGGAGTTCTTCTCTGGGCCTGCTGGCCAGAAGCTCCGGGCATACCCAGGCCTGTACCCGTACCTGTGCCTGTCCTTTGTCCCATTTGGCCCTGGCTGCCGCCAGCCGCTGGCCTGCCCTGTCCTGACTGCTGCCGGGTAGCCGCCATTTCCTCAAAAGCTGCCTTCATCAGTTTCTGTAATTCCTCTTGCTTCAAGCTGGGGGTAAAGCGTAAAGCGGTATTGGGAACCCGCAGGATATTCTTAGCCTCCTCGACGATAATCGAGCAGGTGGCCGTCATCCCTGGCAGGAGTTTCAGACTTGAATTATCAACATCCAGAACAGCTGTATAAGAGACCACATTGGACTGAACCAGGGCTGCATATCTAACCTGTCTGACTGTTCCCCAGAACACATCGTTAGGATAAGCTTCAACTGTAAATTTGACTTTCTGGCCTTCCTTAACACTGCCCACATCCGCTTCATCTACCAGGCATTCGACCTGCATTTTGGCCAGATCATTAGCAATTTGAAAAAGAACAGGCGCCTGAAAGCTGGCCGCCACCGTCTGTCCGACGTTGATGTTTCTGGCCACAACCACCCCATCAATCGGGGACTTGATAATAGTATAACCAAGGTTGACCTTACTGGCATCGAGCTGGTATTTAGCTTGAGATGCTCTGGCTTCCGCTGAGGTCAAATCAGCTTTAGCCTGAAGATAATTGGCTTCGGCTGTATCTTTTTCCTGGGAAGCAATCAGATTCTTCTCATACAGGCTCAGGGCTCTTTCATAATTTTTTTGCGCTATCTCTAAGGATACTTTGGATCTTTCCACCGAAGCTACTGAACTCTGGTAATTGGCCTGATTTTGCTCGATTTGGGCCTCAATCTGCGACTGGTCAAGTTCAGCCAGGATATCGCCCTGCTTGACTTTCGAGTTAAAATCCACATAAATTTTTTCTATTTTGCCTGAAACCTGGCTACCCACATCAACCAGGATGACCGGATTCAAAGTGCCGGTGGCAGTCACCACCATTTCTATGTCTCCGCGGGCTACCTTTTCCAGACGGTATTTTGGCTTGTTGTTAGAGCTCTTACCAATCAGGGTAAAGCCAACAACTAAAACTGCGATCGCCACAATCGCGATGATGATTAGATTCCTCTTTTTCATCTTCTATCTCCTTTATTCTCCTCATTGGGTGGCATTTGATCATTAGTTTTTTCACGGCGCCGATCCGGAGAGGCTTTTTTTCTCCGCTCCATATAGCGGTCCATCATCTCCTGCATCTTTTTCTGCTGTTCAGGTGTCAGGACACTATCAATGTCGGTTTTCAACTGGCCGCGCAGCTCCTGTAGATGGCTATGGATTTCTTTCCCGAAGGCTTCAAAACGCATTTCGCTCTGTTTGAAAACCTCTTTGAGTCTGGCTTTCTGTTCAGGCGTTAGTTGAAGCTCCCGGGCCATGACTTCGACTGTTGGAAACGGTTCTGGCCTTTGACCTGGCTTGGGCCTGTTTTTCTTGAGATAGGCTCTGTCGCCAAAGACTCCGACCGCAATTCCCAGGCCGAAGACTACAATCATTGATAAAGCAACCCAGAGTTTATATTTATTTTTCATTATTGACCTCATTGACCTTTCTGATAACTATCCAGGTTTTCCAGCCCGGCAAACAATAGCTTTAATTGCCGGTTCTCTGGCTTTTCCTCATCAAAAAAAGTCTGCATTTCTTTGAGCGGGCTCTGATTCTGGAAAAGCAGCATTTCCGACTGGCTTAGCTCTGGTTTCGCCGGCTGCAAGAGGAACAGCAGGCCGACCAGCAGGGTAGCCGTAACCAGGAAGACTGGAATCGCCCTGGCAGACCACTTTTCAACCGCAGCCCAGATAGAAGGTTTTGGCTCGGATGATAACCTGGCCGATAGTCTTTCACTAAAATAGGGCAGCGGCTCGGCCTCAATTTTAAGCTCAGCTGACAGGTTTTTTAACTTCTGATATTCCAAAGCTAAACGGGCACAGGCAGGGCAGATCTTAAGATGAACGTCGAGCCAGGCAGACTCCCTGGCTTCCAGCCGGTTATCAAGCTGTTTAGATATTAATTTTTCAGCTTTACGGCAATTCATCTTTTTCCTCCTTCCTGACTCAAAGCCTGAGCCAGTTTTTTTCTTAAAAGCCTTCTCGCCCGATGCAGTCTGGAATCAACTGTTCCAGGTGTCAGCTTCAATATTCTGCTTATCTCCTCATAACTTAATCCCTGAATATCCCTCAGAGATAAGATTAGACGATACTTCTCTGGCATTTCTTCCATCTTCTCTGTTATTAGCCGTTTACGCCGCTCTTCTTCCTGGTTGTCAGCCAGTTCCAGAGACATCTCTTTTTCTTCTCCACTCGGTTCGGGGATATCATCAAGCCGCAAGGCATCCTTTTCCTTTTTATGTTTTCTCAAATAGTCACGGATATGATTAATGGCTATCTGGTAAAGCCAGGTACCAAATTCAGACTCTGAGCGGAACCGGGGTAAGGCCTGATAAGCTTTAATAAAAATTTCTTGAGCCAGATCATCGGCCGTTTCGTGATTATGAACGATATTGACTGCCAGGCCAAAAACCCTGTTCTGATAATTTCTGACCAGGGCGGAGAAAGCTTCCGTATCACCCTGCTGGGCCAGCTTAACTACCTGATTTTCTTCCATCACCTGATCATCTTTGCCCACTAACACTTTGGACGAAAGCCCTCCTTCTTTTCTTCCCACCTGAGACATCTACTCCCAAACGGCTGGCTTTGGCCGGCGGTTACCGGTACAGGATAATTATGGAGCTTCAAGCCTCAAATTCACTTAATTTCAGGCTTAATTATACCTTAATTCAGGTTGATTCTAAAGGTCAGCAAGATTATAATAAGAACATGGAATGGGAAAAAATTGCTGAGGAACTAACTCAACCAACGGACTCAAAAATCATCCTTCTGGTGATGGACGGCGTCGGCGGATTGCCGGTCAATGGCTTGACTGAACTTGAGGCAGCCAGACGGCCAAATTTGAACGAAGCGGCCAGAAGGGGAATATGCGGTGTGACCGATCCGGTTTTTATGGGCATCACCCCCGGTTCCGGCCCGGCCCACCTGGCTCTTTTCGGTTATGACCCGCTTAAGTACCAATTAGGCCGGGGCATCCTGGAAGCCATGGGGACTGGCGTTGAGGTTGGCCGGGATGATGTGGTAGCCAGAGGCAATTTCGCTACCCTGAAAGACGGGCTGGTGGTTGACCGCCGGGCAGGACGCCTGGCCACCTCAGAGAATGCTCAGCTTTGTGCCTTCATCAATGAGAGGATAAAAGACATTAAAGGTATCAGGGTATCTGTTTTCCCGGGCAAAGAACACCGTTTTGTCTTTAAGCTATCAGGACCGGGTCTATCTGAAGCCATCGGCGATGCTGACCCCCAGAAAGAAGGGCTGCCTCCACTCCAGGCTGTAGCGCTTCAGGCTGAAGCTGGGTTTACGGCCAGCCTGGTTAATGAATTTTTAAGGCAACTGGCTGACCTCTTGAAAGACCAGCCAAAAGCGAACTATGCCTTACTCCGCGGCTTTGCCAAGTTTCCTTCCCACCTGCCGCCGATGTCCAGCCTTTACAAGATAAAACCTGCTTCTATTGCCAATTATCCTATGTACCGGGGGCTGACCAGGCTGCTGGGAATGGAAGTTCTCGAAGTGGGGCCAGAGACCGGAGAAATTTTTGATGTTCTTGAAAAGCATTATGCCGATTATAACTTCTTTTATCTGCACTTTAAGAAATCCGACTCGGCTGGAGAAGACGGGCGTTATGAGGATAAAGTTAAAGCCATTGAAGAGATTGACCAGTTTATCCCGCGTTTATGGGCTCTTAAGCCTGATGTTCTGGTTATAACTTCAGATCATTCAACCCCTGCCGCTTTTAAATCTCACTCCTGGCACCCCAATCCATTTGTTCTGATCTCACCCCGGGCTGAAGGCGATGAGGTGGCTGAATTCAGCCAGAAGGCCTGTATTAAAGGAGCTCTGGGGCGCTTCCGATCAATTTATGCCATGCCCTTGATGCTGGCCCATGCTCTGAAACTTAAGAAATTTGGGGCCTGACCTCCACTTCCACCTGTCTCCCGTCTTGCCGGTTGCTATTTACCCCGATTAAAAGATAGAATTTAGTCTATGTATAACCGGTCTGGCTTTTTGGCGTTACTGATTCTGGCACTGGTAACCTTGGCCATGGCCGGAAGCGTTCAGCCCCAGCCGCTGGCTGAAATCAATGATTTGCGTTATCACCAGCATCCGGATTTTTTCCGCCTGGTACTGACTTTGACCAAGGTCCGGGAATATTCTGCGGCTGAACTCAGTCAGCCTGACCGGCTTTATCTTGATATTTTTCAGGCCAGGCTCAACCCCTCTCTGCAGGGCAAATCCTTCAAGTTTGATTCCCCCTGCGTCAGCGAACTGCGTCTGGCCCAGAGAAATCCAACTACCATCCGGATCACTTTTGAACTGAAGGCTGGAACCAAGGAAAAAGAAAAAATCTATTACCTCAAAAATCCTGACCGGCTGGTGATTGATATCTACCACCGGGAAGCTCTAACTGCGGCCGGCAAGCCTGCTGTTCCAGCCGAACCTCAGGCGGCTGCCGGCGGCCAGCCGGCTAAAGACACAGCTGAAAATCAGCCGCCGCGGGCGGCCAGTCCAACTACAGCTGGCTATTCTCTTGTCCGCCAGCTCGGCCTCGGGGTAAAAAAGATTGCTCTTGACCCCGGACATGGAGGAACCGATCCGGGCTGCCTGAGCCCGGGTGGCTTAAAAGAAAAGGAGGTGGCTCTTGATCTGGCCAAAAAACTAAAATCAATCCTGGAAACCCAGGGCGGATTTGAAGTTTTCCTGACCAGAGAAACCGATGTTACCTTGCCTCTTGAAAAAAGAACGAAACTGGCCAACGACAGGCAAGCCGACCTTTTTATCTCCATTCACCTTAATGCCAGCCCCAGAAAAAATAGAACTGGAGTTGAGACCTTTTATCTAAACTTCAGCCCGGATCCGGCCGTTAATGAGCTGGCCGCCAGAGAGAATGCTTCTTCCAGCAAGAATATCCGGGAAATGAAGCAGATTGTAGATAAAATTGTCAGAAATACCAGATACGAAGAATCGCGCGCCTTGGCTGAAAAAATTCATCATCAACTTCTTGGCCACCTCAAACAGCAATTTGGCCCGCGAGATGACCTCGGGGTTAAGGGAGGCCCTTTCTGGGTGCTCATCGGCAGTGATATGCCGTCGGTACTGGTAGAAGTCTCTCATTTATCCAACACAAAAGAAGAAGAGGCTTTAAAGACTGATTTTTACCGTGAAGCTATAGCGACCGGTCTTTTTCGTGGTATTATAGAATATGTTAAATCCTTAGGAAAAGGATCCTGACTGTGGAACGAAGAGATTTTATTAAAGGCTTGCTTGTCGGCAGCCTGGCCGCGGGAATATCTCCGCGGCTTCTGACTCAGTCCAGATATCCTGAGCTGGCAGTGGTAACAGGTGAATCCCCGGAAAAGATTACCAGAGAGGCCGTCGAGCTGGTGGGCGGCATGAAGCACTTTATCGGGCGGGGCGACAAAGTTATCATTAAACCTAACATTGGCTGGGACCGGACACCGGAAATGGCTGCTTGCACCAATCCGGAAATTGTCAAAACCGTCGTAACTATGGCTTTAGAAGCCGGGGCCAAAGAGGTCATTGTGATGGATCATACCATCAATCAGGAAAAACGCTGCTACATCAGGTCTGGCATTCAGGAGGCCGCCCAATCTGCCGGGGCTAAGGTTCTTTTCCCGGAAGACCAGCGACTGAAAAAAGTGAATCTAAAAGGTGAGTGGCTTAAGGACTGGGAGGTGTATGCTGATTTCCTTGAAGCTGACAAAATCATCAATCTGCCAGCCACCAAAGTCCACAGCCTGTCTAAGGTCACTCTCGGCCTGAAAAACTGGCTGGGGGCAATCGGCGGCAGCCGCAACCAGCTCCATCAGAAGATTGATGAAGCGATGGTAGATCTGGCCGCTTTCTTTAAGCCAACTCTAACCATTCTCGACAGCTACCGCGTTCTTTTCAGAAATGGCCCCCAGGGAGGGAGAATCTCCGACACCAAACTGCTGAAGACCGTGGTGGCCGGAACCGATCCGGTGGCCATAGATGCTTATGGTGCTACTCTTTTTGATTTAAAACCCCAGGAATTGCTTTTCCTGCAATTAGCTTCGGCCCGTGGCCTGGGGAAGCTCGAGCTGGAGAAAATCAGAATTGAAAAGAGAACGGTCTAAAAAATATCAGCGGCTGCAAAAATTAAGGATTCTTTCTCAGTTAGTCTTTTTTGTTCTATTTTTCTTTTTATTCATCAAGACCCACTATGGAGGGGCCGACTACCTGACCATAACCGTTGAACGTTATTTTCATTTTGATCCCCTGCTGGCCCTGACCACGACCATTGGTAGCCGCCTGTTTTTTGCTGCTTTCTGGCTTTCGCTGATAACCTTAGTTTTTACGCTCGTTTTCGGCCGGGTCGTTTGCGGCTGGATCTGTCCTTTTGGCGCCGTCCATCAGTTCTTCTCCTTTCTCTTTAAGAAAACCCGCTGGCTGAAACCAAAAAGAGATGACCGGCTGAGCCTGGCCCCTAAATATATAATCTTAATTATCGTTCTGGTGAGCTCCATCCTGACCGTCAATCTGGCTGGCTATCTTGATCCGCTGTCTTTTCTCTACCGGTCTTTTGCCGTCTATATTACTCCTCTCTTAAATCTGGTTTTCTCTGAGTCAGCTAATCTGGCTTATGGTTCGGGCCTTAAATCCCTTGGCCAGACGCTGGGGCAGGCCCTTGGTAATCTGGCTCTTAACAGCTTTTTCCAGAATGCCCTGGTCATCGGGTTGTTATTTTTTGCGGCTCTTGCCCTTAATGCCTGGAAAGAAAGATTCTGGTGCCGTTATGTTTGCCCGGCTGGAGCGCTGCTCGGGTTATTTTCCCGGTTCAATGTCTTCAAATTAAGGATTGATTCTGAAAAATGCATCAACTGCCATCTTTGTTCAATTCAATGCCAGACCAATGCCCGCCCTTATCCAATTGGCGAGTGGCGGAGTTCTGAATGCATTTATTGTGAGACCTGTGCTGCTATTTGCCCGACGGCGGCCATTACCTTTCCGCTGAGGTGGCAGGCTGAAAAAATCCAGGGAGTTAACCTCAGCCGGCGAAAAATATTATTGACTACTTTGACCACCCTGCTCGTTGCTCCAATTTTTAAGATTACGCCCTACCGGCAGCGAGCCTATCCGGCCTTAATCAGACCGCCAGGCGCTCTGCCCGAAGAAAAATTTCTTGATAAATGTATTAAATGTGGTGAATGCTTGAAGGTCTGTCCGACCAACGGGCTACAACCGGCCCTGACCGAAGCCGGGCCGGAAGGGCTCTGGACACCGGTTCTGGTTCCACGGATTGGTTATTGTGAATATTATTGCTCACTCTGCAGCCAGGTTTGCCCAACAGGCGCTATAAAAGAATTAACCATAGAAGAAAAAACCACAGTCAAAATCGGCACAGCTTTCGTCAACAAGAACCGTTGCCTGCCTTATGCTCTCGGCGAGCAGTGTATTGTCTGTGAGGAACACTGCCCGGTTTCGCCCAAGGCCATTCAGTTGATTAAAGTCGAAACCCTGACGCCTGAAGGAAAAATCGCCACCAACCTGGCTCCTTTTGTTAATGTCAATGACTGCATCGGCTGCGGCATCTGTGAGAACAAATGTGTGGTGGTGGATGAACCAGCTATCAGAGTTAGCAGTATAGGCGAGGCGAGGTCGGAGAAAAACCGCCTTCTTCTTCAAGTCAATGAACCTGGTAACAACCAGCAATAAAGGCAGCTGGGCCCCGCGGCAAAAAACAGATTTAAACCGAACTGAAATCACCGGCTAAGGCTTTTGGAGAGCTTGACTCTCAGCCCTCAAATTTCTTCAAGAGAAGACAGGCGTTCGTTCCACCAAAACCAAAGGAGTTCGTCAGGGCATAAATGACTTCGGCTGCCCTGGGCTTATTGGGAACATAATCCAGGTCGCATTCCGGGTCTGGAAAGTCATAATTGATGGTTGGAGGAATCATCTGGCGATCAATGGCGAGGGCCGTAATACCGGCTTCAATGCCTCCCGCCGCCCCTAATAGATGCCCGGTCATTGATTTGGTAGAACTGACTGCAACTTTCTTAGCCCCGTCGCCAAAAACCGTCTTGATGGCCAGAGTTTCTACCCGGTCATTATAAGGAGTGGAGGTGCCATGAGCATTTATATACTGGATCTCAGCCGGGGTAATACCGGCCTCATCGATAGCCAGTCTCATCACCCGGGCAGCTCCTTCACCGTCGGGGGATGGGGCAGTCATATGATAGGCATCGCCATTCAGGCCATAGCCTGCCACTTCGGCATAAATTTTTGCCCCCCGCTTCAGAGCTGAGTCCAAATCTTCCAGTAAGACCAGGCCAGCCCCCTCACTCATGACAAAGCCATCCCGCTGAGCATCAAAGGGGCGACAGGCTTTCTCCGGCTCATTGTTTCTTTCAGACAGGGCCTTCATACTGCTGAACCCGGCTAAGCTCAGCGGCGTAATGGGAGCTTCAGCCCCGCCAGCAATCATCCGGTCAGCCAGGCCAAACTGAATCATTCTAACTGATTCGCCAATAGCATGTGCGCCGGTGCTGCAAGCAGTTACATTAGACATGTTGGGGCCCCTGGCCTTATAACGGATAGAAATATGGGCAGAAGCTTCATTGATTATCGTCTGGATTATAAAATAGGGTGAAACCCGGGAAGGACCTTTTTCCAGTAAGACCCGGTGAGTTTCCTCAATAGAACCCAGCCCGCCTATGCCTGAACCGACATAAACGCCCGTGTTTTCACCTTCCAGCTTAGCCAGATCAATGCCTGCATCTTTAATAGCCAGGTCAGCCGCCGCAATGGCATAGTGAACAAAAAGATCCATTTTCCTGGCTTCTTTCTTATCAATGAATTGCTGGACATCAAAGTTGGTCACTTCCCCGGCGATTTTCACCGGGAAATCGGTGATGTCAAATCTGGTAACGGTCCGGATGCCGGAACGTCCGCCCAGCAGAGCCTCCCAGTTAGTCTCAATCCCAACGCCCAGAGGAGTAACCAGACCGATGCCCGTTATGACCACCCGCCTCTTACGGTTATACAAAAGAGCCATAGGATTTTTTGAAAGTTAAAAGGAGACTATTAACGCGGGTAAAATTACTTACCCTTTTGATGGCCAAGGATATAATCAATAGCCTTACCAACCGTTGTTAGCTTTTCAGCTTCATCATCAGGAATGTCCAGGCCGAATTCATCTTCCAGAGCCATGACCAGTTCAACTGTATCAAGAGAATCTGCGCCTAAGTCCTGGGTAAAAGAAGCATTGTCTGTAATCTGGTCTTCACCGACATTCAGCTTGTCAGCCACGATGGCTTTCACTTTCTTTAAAAGTTCTTCTCTGTCCATAATTACCTCCTTTTTATTTTAAGGCTTATTACATATACATACCGCCGTTGACACTGATCACCTGACCGGTTATATAAGCAGCTTCATCTGAACACAAAAACTTTGCGACTCTGGCTATTTCTTCTGGCCGCCCGAACCGCTTCATAGGAATAATTTCTAAAAAAGCCTTCTTAACTTCTTCCGAAAGTTTTTCTGTCATCGAAGTGGCAATATAGCCGGGAGCCACACAGTTGACTGTTATCCCTCTGGCCGCCACTTCCCTGGCTAAGGATTTGGAAAAACCGATCAAACCAGCCTTGGAAGCCGCATAATTAGACTGGCCAAAATTGCCCATCAGTCCGACTACGGAAGACAGGCTGACAATCCGGCCGGACCTGGCTGCTATCATGTGTTTCACTGCCGACCGGCAAAAATTAAAGGCTCCTTTAAGATTGACGGCCAGCACCAGATCCCAGTCTTCTTCTTTCATCCGCAGCAGCAGGGTATCACGGGTAATACCGGCGTTGTTAATCAGATGGTCCAGCCGGCCATATTCTTTCATGACTGACTCGACCACACCTTCTACTTGAGTCAAATCGGTGACATCTGCCACCAGAGGCCTGGCTTTTAGACCTTCAGCCTCAAAGCGTCTGGCCACTTCCTCGAGTTTTTCTTGCTGAATATCGACCAGGACGACTGTCGCCCCTTCCTGTCCCAGCTCCCGGGCAATCGCTTCTCCGATTCCCTGAGAAGCGCCGGTAACTATTGATACTTTCTGATTAAAGATCATTAGCCGACTTCTCCCTCTGCCCGGGCATAGCGAGCCATTTCGTTTCCGATTTTTTCCTGCAGTTTTTCTAGCACTACTTCTTGTCCGACTCTAATGGCATTTTTTACCGCTTTTTGATTCGACCTTCCGTGCCCGATAATACAGATGCCATTAACACCTAATAAATGGGCACCGCCGTACTCTGAATAGTCTATCTTTTTATAAATTTTTTTCAAATGATGTTTAAGAAGCAGAAAACCAATCTTGGCCCAGACGTCTTTAGTCACTTCGTGGCGGGCCAGAGTTAGCATGGTTTCCACCACTCCTTCCGAGACTTTTAAAGCAATATTGCCGGTAAAACCATCGCTGACGATGATATCAGCTAAGCCTGAATAAATATCCTTGCCCTCCACATTGCCGATAAAATTAAGACCTGAAGCTTGCAGCCGTTCATAGGTTTTAAGAGTCAGTTCATTGCCTTTGGTTTTTTCTTCGCCAATACTCATTAAAGCTATAGTGGGATTTTTCCGGTTGAGAGCGGTTTCCAGAAAGACTTTTCCCATGATGGCAAACTGCAGGAGATGCTGAGGCTGGCAATTGGCACTGGCTCCGACATCAATCAAAAGAGAAACACCTTTTAAAGTCGGGATCAAGAGGGCCAGGCCAGGTTTTTCTATCCCCTCCAGACTGCCCAGAACCTTTTTTGAAATATAGGTCACAGCCGCCGTATTACCCATGGAAACAAAGGCTTGAGCTTCGCCCTTTTTGACCAGTTCCGCTCCCAGGAAAATCGAGGATTTGTTTTTTCGCCGGAGTGACATTACCCCGTCACCCATATTGACAGTCTCCGGGGCATCGATCAAAGTGACCTTGTCCCCCTGGTAGTTTAAACGGCTTAGTTCTTTCCTGACCGCTTTTTCTACCCCAACCAGAACAACTTGCAAGCCGAATTCTTCGGCTGCAGCCACTGCGCCGGCTACTACCTCCCGGGGGGCAAAATCGCCGCCCATCGCATCAACTGCGATTTTCATAGTGGGTGCCCGCCTACTTTTCGGTTCCTTCGATTACCTGGCGTCCTTTATAGTAGCCGCATTCAGGACAGGCGCGGTGAGGTAGTTTCGGGCTGCCGCAATTAGGGCAGAGAGAAAAAGAAGGCAGAGTCAGGTGATCCTGCGACCTTCTTTTCGCTTTTCTGGTGACTGAATGTCTGCGTTTTGGGTTTGGCATTTATCTCTTATCTCTTAAAAAAGATTTTAATTTTTCCAGCCTGGGATCTGATAAATTAACCTGGCAGCCGCACTGCCCGTTCTGAACCAGCTGCCCGCAAACCGGGCAAAGGCCTTCACAGTCCTCCGAACAAAGAGGCCGAAGAGGCAGGCTCAGATTCAGTTGCTCGAGAATGACTTCGCGCAGGTCCAGCTGCTGATGATAATAAAAGAACTTCCCTAAATCTTCTTCAGCCAGCTCTTCTTTCTCCTCATCCAGCTCTTCCGGCAAATAAGCCAGGTCAAAAGTAGCCTCCACTCCATATTCAAAAGGGCGCAGGCAGCGGCTGCAGATGAAACTCAACCTGGTAGTTAACTTTCCTTTGACCAGCACTTCCTCGCCAACCTTTTTGACTGAAACCAGAGAGTGAACTGGCTCCAGAAAGGCAGCTTCTTCTTCTACCAGGTCAAAACTCCCAAAATCGAAGTCCTGATCAAAATCCAATCCCTCCCGCGGGATGTCATTCACATCAATAAGCATCAAAAGTTCCTCGCCAGCTTTTAACCTGTTATTTATCAGCCAGTAAAGGCTCTAAACCTCTTTTATGTCAACTTATTATACCAGCTTGAACCTGGTTGTCAATTCAAACCGGCGGTTCAAAAACCGGCTTGCAGCCCAGGCTGGATTGAGTATAATCATAATGGTGCTAAGGAAGCTCCTCATGGAAGGCTATAATACCTCAATTGAGTATAAAGGGGTAAAACTGATGGTTCAGACCCAGGACAAAGGTCCCGACTTTAATTATGTTGAATCTTTAATTTATTTAGCTGGCCGGGTCATCGCCAATAAGAGAAGATCTTATACGCAGCACCTGAACCAGCCTGACCTGCCGGTTTTAATCAAACAAAGCCTGGAGGACCTTCACACTGAAGTTATTGATGAGATTGTGGAAGGGAAATACGATAACCTGATCACATGACTGCCAGCCTGCTCTTTCTGATTGATGGCAATTCAGTTCTCTATCGTTCTTACTATGCAATCCGGAGGTTGTCTAATTCGGCAGGCTTCCCCACCAATGCTATTTATGGTTTTATCAATACCCTGAACAAGATTATTGAAGAAGAAAAGCCTCAATATCTCGGCGTAGTCTTTGATACCGGCCGGCCCACTTTCAGGCATCAAGCTTATAAAGAGTACAAAACTCAGCGGAAACCGATGCCCGAGGATTTAATTGTCCAGGTGCCAGTCCTGAAACAGGTGCTTGAGGCTCTCAAGATTCCCGTTTTTGAATATGAAAACTACGAAGCGGATGATGTCCTGGCCACCTTAGCCAGCCAGGCGGCCCAAAAAGAGCAGCCCGCAGTGATTGTCACTTCTGATAAAGACCTGCTGCAAATCATCAACCCCCGGGTAGCCATTTTTAATCCCGCCAAGGAAATATATATCATTAATGAGCAGATTGAGCCTGAATTCCGCGACTGGCTAAAAGATAAAAAGCTAACTACAGTGGAAGAATATTTTGGAGTTAAAGCTGAGGAAGTAGCTGAGCTACTGGCTCTCTGGGGAGATGCCTCGGACGGAATTCCCGGGGTACCCGGGGTTGGAGAGAAGACGGCCAGAATGCTCATTCGTCAATTTGGCCGCCTGGACAATTTGCTGGAACACTTAGATGAAATAAAAAATCCTCGTTTAAAAGATAATCTCAAAAATAACCTGGAAACCCTGCAGCTCAGCCGGGAGCTGGTGAAGGTCGAAAACCGGCTGCCGCTCGAACTCGATTTTGACCGGCTCCAGCTGTCAGAGCCTGACTACGACTCTCTGCTCAAGCTTTATCAGCAACTTGATTTTACGACGCTAATCCCACGTTATCTTAAAAAGGCCAATCCTGGTGAGAAGAAGTTTATAACTGTCCTCAACGAAGAACAGCTCGAGAATTTGATCGTTGCTCTGGAGACGGCAGAAACTGTAGCTCTGGACACAGAAACTACCAGCCTTTATCCAACCAGAGCCAGGCTGGTCGGGCTGTCTTTTTCTGCCAGGCCAGGGGAAGCCTTTTATCTTCCTTTAAGACATAATTATCCGGGTGCGCCCCGTCAGCTGAAGATTGACTATGTCCTGTCACGTTTAAAACCAAGGCTCGAGGATGAAAACATCAAAAAAGCCGGACAGAATATTAAATATGACTATATCATCCTGAAAAGAGAAGGGATTGAGCTCAGAGGCATTCAGTTCGACACCATGATTCTGTCCTATTTGCTGGAGCCAAACTGGGGCAAGCACAGCCTCGACCGGCTGGCCGTCCATTATCTGCAAGAATCCAAAATACCATTTGACAGCCTGGTCGGTAAAGGCAAAAAACAATTAACCATAGACAGGGTTCCGGTTGAACAGGTGACTGAATATGCCGGTCAGGATGCTCATCTGGCCCGGCGGCTTAGCCAGGTTTTATGGCCAGAGGTTAAGGCCCGTCACCTGGATCGCCTTTATGAAGAAATCGAAAGGCCGTTAATAGAAGTTTTGGCAGCCATGGAGCTCTGGGGCGTCAAACTTGACCTCGATTTATTGACCTCTTTATCGGTTGAACTGGAACATCGCCTTCAAAAGCTGGAAAAACAGATTTATGAGATGGCTGGCCAGGAATTTAATATTAACTCGCCAGGTCAGTTGAGCCAGATACTTTTTTATAAGCTAAACCTGCCAGCTACCAAAAAAACCAGAATTAATAAGGGCCTGTCCACAGCTACGGATATTCTGGAGGAGCTGGCGCCCCTAAACCCTTTAGCCGGGGCAATCCTTGAATACCGCCAGTTAGCCAAGCTCAAATCAACCTATACCGATTCTCTAATCAAGCTGGTCAACCCAGAAACAGGCCGGGTGCACACTTCTTACAACCAGACGATAACCGCCACCGGCCGGTTGTCTTCTTCGGATCCCAATCTTCAGAATATCCCTGCCCGCAGTGAAACGGGCAAAAAAGTGCGCCAGGCCTTTATCCCGGAAAAAGGTCAGGAACTCCTGTCAGCCGATTATTCTCAAATAGAATTGCGGCTGCTGGCGCATCTGTCCGGGGACCCGGTTTTAAAGCAAATATTTTTTGAAGGACGGGATATCCACACCGAGACAGCCCGCCGGGTTTTCGGGCCAGCCGCCGGGCTTTTCCCCGAAGAAATGAGAAGGCGGGCTAAAATCATTAATTTCAGTATCATCTACGGCACTTCAGCTTTTTCCCTGGCTAAAGAGCTCCAAACCTCGACCGGGGAAGCTCAGAACTTTATAGACCGCTATTTTGAACAGCATCAACAGGTTAAAGACTATCTTGACCGGGCAGTCGAGCTGGCTAAAGACAGAGGTTACGCTGAAACGATATTTGGACGGATCAGGCAGATCCCTGAATTAAAAAGCAAAGACAACAATACTTATCAGGCCGGGCGGCGAATGGCCCTTAATACCCCCATCCAGGGTTCAGCCGCCGATCTTATTAAACTGGCCATGGTTAATATTTACCGGGAGATGGAAGCCTCCGGACTCAAAACCAAAATGATCCTGCAGGTACACGACGAGCTGGTTTTTGAAGTTCCCCCCGAAGAAAAAGAAATCATAGCCAAACTGGCTAAAGATAAAATGGAAAAGGTTTATCCCCTGAGCGTGCCGCTGGAAGTTCATTTAGCCTGGGGTCAGAACTGGGCTGAAGCCAAATAAAAAATAATTTTAGACCAGTGATTTCTGATAAACCCGGAAAATTTTGTAAACGACCCCTCCCATTCTTTCCATCTCTGCCCGCACTTTGACGTTAGCCTCCATTTCATGATGGGTATCAATAATTTCAAAACCGGCTTTCTGAGCAGAGGCGATCATGGCCATGCCCATCAGGGCATCAAGCCCTACCCCCCTGTATTCTTTTTTGATGGCGCCGAGCAACAAGTCCAGCTGCTTGGTCTTTTTCTGGGCTCTTAAGATATGGATAAAACCAAACGGGAAAAGCCGGCCCCGGGCCTTTTTGATACCGGCTGTCATGTCCGGTATGCCAATGATAAACGCGACCGGTTGTCCATCTTTTAAAACAGCCTTGACCAGCTTCGGGTCAAGAACTGGCAGGTATTTTTTGGCCAGAGCATCCATTTCATTTTCATCCAGGGGAGCATAGCCATAGATATTGCTTTCAATATAAGTTTCATTCATCAGCGATAAAATCGGCCTGACCCAGGGCTTTATTTCCCGGCGATTTTTAAACTCCAGTAGCTCAAAGTTGCCCTTTTTCAGGATCCGTGCCGATACCCGGCGGTAAATTTCGGGAATTTCCTCAGGTATCTGGAGTTTATAAACAAAGTAATCCAGATCTTTAACATAGCCTTCTTTTTCGACCATTGCCGGGAGCCAGGGGAAGTTATGATAGGTAGCAATCGTTGCCCGGTATTCAAAGCCCTTAATCAAAAAACCCTCAGGGTCCTGGTCCGAGAACCCATATGGTCCAATGATCCTGTTCATACCTTTTTCTTTGGCCCATTGCTCCACTCTGGACAATAAGGCATGGACAACTTCCTGATCCTCAATTGATTCCAGGTAACCGAAACGGGCCGTGGCTTCGCCCCGGACCTCATTATAGCGGCGATTGATGATGCCCATCACCCGCCCAACCGGTTGACGGTCTTTCTCGGCCAGAAGCATCAGGGTGTCAGAATAGCCAAAGGCTCTGTTTTTTTCAGGATTAAAATAAGTCCATTCATCAGGGTATAAAGGATGCACCCAGTTTTCCTGGCTTTGATGTAACTTTTCGGGCAGGTAAATAAAAGATTTGAGATCCTTTTTGCTCTTGATTTCCCTCAAATTAATGGTCATGGGGTACCTCAATTTCCAGGTTTTTCGCTTATCTTTCTATCATAAATCCAGGAGATTATAATGTTTTTTTGTTCGAAGTCCAACCTTTTAATTTTTTGTTGAAAACCTGTGACTTTAGTGTGATTTTTCTGTGCCAAATTCTTGACAATTCCTTTTCCGTTCTAATATACTCTCTCTCTCATGAAAGTCGAGACCATAACCCAACTAATCATTTTTATCCCTCTTTTAGGTTCCTTGCTGGTTCCGTTGGCTGGAGCGATCTCTCCCAAGTTGAGATCTTGCTGGTCAGTCCTGATCGGCGGGATTACTGCCTTTCTCCCGCTGACCCTGATTACCCAGGCCCTCAAAGGTGGCGAGATCCTCTGGAGCCAGAAACTGGCCCTGGGACTGGACTTCGTTTTAATTATTGATCCCCTGTCGATCTTCATGTCAATTGTCTCCTCCTTTATCGGCTTCCTGATCATCATCTATTCGCTCGGTTACATGCATCACGAAGATCATCAGAATGAATACTACCTGATGGTCGTCATGTTTATCGGGGCGATGATGGGGCTGGTATTTTCCGGCAGCCTGGTTTTTATTTACCTCTTCTGGGAGATAATTGCCATCGCCTGCTGGCGATTGATCGGCTTCTACCGGCAGAAAGATTATGTGCTCAAAGCTGATAAGGCTTTCTTGATGACTTTCGGCGGGGCCGTGGTCATGCTGCTTGGCTTCATCCTTATTTACACTCAGACGGGGACTTTCGACCTGACGGCCATGAGGGGGGTGGCCATTCCCGGCTCAGCCGTCTTGCTAATTTTGTTCGGTATTTTTTCAAAATCAGCCACCGTCCCCCTGCATACCTGGTTGCCCGACGCCGGCGTGGCTCCGACCACCGTTACCGCTTTACTCCATGCAGCCGTTCTGGTCAAGATAGGCGTCTATGCCTATGCCCGGCTTTTCTTATATACTTTTAAGATTCCCGAAGGCTGGCAGCAGGCAGTCATCATTCTGGCGGTGGTTTCCAGTCTGATTGCAGCGGGTGGGGCGGCCGTTGAAAATGATATTAAAAGAATTCTGGCCTATTCGACCATCAGCCAGATTGGCTATATCTTTCTTGGTCTAAGCGTGGCTAATCCGACAGCCGTTTCTGGCGGTCTCTTATATATCCTGATGCACGGCCTGGGCAAAGCCGGGCTCTTCCTCTGTGCTGGCATTGTTATCCACTCGACCAATAAAAGAGATATCAGAGAAATGGGCGGGCTAATCAAGACTATGCCGATTACCGCCATTTCTTTCTTAATCTGCGCCTTTTCGGTGATCGGGCTACCGCCGCTCGGTGGCTTCTTTTCCAAGCTGCTGGTCATTATGGGCACGATTCAAGCTGACCAGATCTGGATTGCGGCTCTGGCCCTCTTTACCGCCATTCTGACTATGTATTATTTAATGAGGGTTTTTGCCCTGGTTTTTCTGGGTGAACTCAAAGTGGCTGCCCCGGAAAAGACGCCCTCGATGGTGGGAGTGGTAACGGTATTAGCCTTATTCTCAGTTCTGGCTGGCTTTTTCATCTCCTACCCGATGAAGCTGGTCCAGACGGCAACAACTCACATTACGTGGTGGCTAAGATGATGGCAACAACCTTACTGTGGCCAATTATTTTTCCGGCGGTTATGGCTATTGTTCTTTTTCTCATTCCAGCCAAAATTAAATTAGTCCGGGAAGGGCTGGCTGTCTTGAGCTCGCTGGTTATTCTCTACTCAGGATTCTCTTTGTTCTCGATCAAAAACCTGACGCTAAAGACTAACTGGCTGGGGATGGGCATTAATTTTGACCTCAGGCTTTATCAATTTTCAGCTTTTATTCTCCTGGCTTTAGCTGGTTTCCTGTTTTTGATCACTCTCTATTCAGCCATAAAAATGAAGGACCATCCGCGCCTCCGGGAATATTATGGCTATGTTTTTCTGGCCACAGCTTTTTCCAACGGAGCGGTGCTGGCCAATAACTTTATTCTGCTCGTCTTTTTCTGGGAAGCGCTATTAATCACGACTTATGCTTTGATTACTTTAGGACTGAAATCAACCTCCCACCGGACAGCAGTCAAATCCCTGATTATAGGCGGCCTGTGCGATTTCTCCATGATTATGGGTATCGGCCTGGTCTGGGCTTCAACCGGGACCCTGACTATGAACGAGATTCACTTAGAACCGCACGGGCTGACGGCTGCTGCCTTTATCCTGATGATGATTGGCGCCATTGGTAAAGCCGGAGCTATGCCTTTTCACACCTGGATTCCTGATGCTGCCCTTGATGCCCCGGTAACTTTTATGGCTTTCATGCCGGCTTCTTTTGAAAAGCTCTTAGGGATCTATCTTCTGGCCAGAATCAGCCTGGATTTCTTTGAACTCAAGGTTGGCAGTGCGATGGCGATGGTTCTGCTTATAATTGGAGCCGCGACCATTGTTCTGGCTGTTTTTATGGCTCTTATTCAAAAAGACTTAAAAAAACTATTGTCTTTTCACGCCATCAGCCAGGTCGGATACATGATTCTTGGTATTGGCACGGCCATTCCGATCGGAATTGCTGGCGGCATCTTTCATATGATCAATCATGCCATGTATAAAACTGGCTTGTTCCTGAGTGCCGGCTC
This sequence comes from Candidatus Saccharicenans sp., assembly GCA_017992175.1. GTDB lineage: Bacteria > Acidobacteriota > Aminicenantia > Aminicenantales > Saccharicenantaceae > Saccharicenans. The sequence continues at coordinate 54,795 of JAGOPD010000003.1, read as the reverse complement.
AGTTGAACACCGGACAGGCACTACCGAACTCAAAAAACTCGGCGGGCTGGCCAGGGAGATGCCCTGGACGGCCCTTGGCTTCAGTGTTTGCGCCCTGGCCATCTCCGGGGTCTGGCCTTTGAATGGCTTTGTCTCAAAAGAAATGGTCTTTCACGGAGCACTCGAAACAGGCTACCCGATTTTTGCCATTGCTGCCTGGGTCGGGGCTATTTTTACTTTCGCCTCCTTTCTTAAAGCCGGGCATTCTGTTTTCTTCGGAGCCCGGTCAACTGAAGTTTCGAAAACTAAAGACAGTGAATGGCCTATTGTCCTGCCTATTTTGATTCTGGCAGTTTTGTGCATTACCTTTGGAGTTTATAATAAGCTGCCTCTGGAGAATTTCATTCAACCGGTAGTTGCCGGCCAGGCCGAGCCGGGACAGCATCTTGATTTTACGGCTGGCGCCTTGAATCTGTTCACCCCGGTGGCCGGGGTGTCCCTGCTTTGCCTGCTCATTGCCCTCGGGCTTCATTTCTATGGCTGGAACCGCGGCGGGAAAAAAGCTTACTTAGCTTCTGAACCAATTCACCATCTGCCGGTTCTGCAGCAGCTGTACGATCTGTCTGAAGCCAGATTCTTTGATATCTATGAACAGGGCGTCAAATTTCTGGCCTGGTTATCTAAGATTTTATTCAAGTTTGTTGACCGGCCAATTGATTTTATTTACGAAAAAGTCGTGGTCAGTATCGGGCGCTTTTTTACGGTCCTGTTCCAGAAAGCCCATAATGGCCAGTATGCCAACTACTTAGCCTGGACCATCGGCGGTTTAATCGCCATCGTCTGGGTTATAGTCAAGTTATTACAATAGAGGAGGAGCAGTGGTATTCTCATTTATTTTCCTACCCTTATTGATAGCTGCCTGTCTGCCTCTGATTGGCAAAGTTTCGAAAAAATTAATCCCGGATGTCCTGACTAACGCTGCTCTGGCCTTTCTGTTATTAAATTCCATTCTGCTCATTAAACCTGTTTTTACCCGTGGTTCCCTGCTTCAGAATATCACCTGGTTCGGTGAAAACGTCAACCTGCAGGTTGCTCTGGACGGTTTTAACTTATTTATGTTATTTACCATCGCCTTAGTCAGTCTGTGCATTACCCTTTTCTCTATAGATTATCTCAAGCATTATGGCTATCAGGCCAATTTTTATGCCTTGCTGCTGGTCATGGTAGCTGGCATGAATGGACTGGTGCTAGTCCCCGATCTCTTTTCTGTCTATCTGTTCCTGGAAGTAGCAGCGATTGCTTCTTATGCCTTAGTGGCTTTTGGCCTGGGCCCGGAGGAGCTGGAAGCTTCGTTCAAATATCTAATGTTATCCGTCGTGGCTTCGGCTTTCGTTCTGCTGAGTATTACTGTTATTTTTGGCCTGACTGGCAGTCTTAGTTTTCAGGCGGTGGCCGGCGGACTGCAAGATTTAAATGGTGGCGGTCTGATCATCGGAGTCTGCTTGGCCTTTTTTATTATGGGCTTCGGGCTGAAAGCAGCTCTGGTTCCTTTCCATGCCTGGCTGCCTGATGCTCATCCTTCGGCTCCGGCCCCGATTTCAGCCATGCTGTCCGGCCTGTTGATCAAAGTCTCTGGCGTCTATGCCCTGTTCAGGATTATTTACAGCGTTGTGGGGATGACCCCGGCTCTGTCCAAGGTCTTGATGGCTATGGGCACCATCTCTATTGTGGTGGCGGCCCTGCTGGCTCTCGGACAGAATGATATTAAAAGAATGCTGGCTTATTCTTCCATCAGCCAGGTTGGTTACATAATTTTAGGCCTGGCCATAGCCACCCCCCTGGGTATTGCCGGCGGCTTGTTCCATCTTTTCAATCATGCCGTAGCCAAAGGGCTGCTGTTCTTGAATTCTGGCTCAATCCAGCACATTACCGGTACCAGGAATCTTAATGAGCTGGGCGGGCTGGGCAAAAAAGTACCGTTGACCGCCGGGACCAATTTGATTGGAGCCCTGTCCATTGCCGGGGTGCCGCCTCTGGCCGGTTTCTGGAGCAAACTGATCATTATTATCGCCCTGGTTCAAGCCAAGCATTTTGGTTATGCTCTGATCGCTGTTCTGGCCAGCATTTTAACCCTCTGGTATTATCTTCTGATTCAAAGGAAAGCCTTCTTTGGCCCGCTTAATGACCGCTGGCTCAATATCAAAGAGGCTCCTTTCTGGATGTCAGCAGCCAACGTTATTCTGGCTTTGCTCTGTATTCTGGTTGGAATTTTCTTCACCCCTGTTTTCAGGACCTGGATCGGTCCGGCCGCCGAGGCCTTAGCCAGGGGTGTTCAGCAGGTTTTGATGTGGGGAATATAAGATGATAATTCAAATTTTGTTATTGTCGGGCCTGGTGATCTTCTCTATCCTGGCGATTCTGTTAAAAGACCTGCTCAAAGCTGCCCTGTCACTGGCTGTAGCCAGCCTATTCTTAGGAATCATCTTTTTCCGCTTAGGGGCTCCTTATGCCGGGGTCTTTGAGATCTCAGTCGTGGCCGGCCTGATCACCGTCCTGTTTGCTCTGACCGTAGCCCTGACCAGAAAAGATAGCGAGGTCCAGGAAGCCAGATTGACCAGACTGGTGTTCCCGCTATTTTTTATAATTTTCCTCATCATTGATGCCCTGGTGATGAAAAGCCTTCTCCAGCAGGTGCCAGCTCTGCCTGCCGGGCCAGAGGCGGGGACCTTCGGCGAGGTTTTATGGAAGTCCCGCACCTTCGATCTGGTGGCTCAGCTGGGGGTGATCCTGGCCGGAGTCCTGGCAGTTCTGGCTCTATTCAGAAAAAAGGAAGAAGACAAAGATGAGTAATCTATGGTTTTTATATGTTTTCTTTTCAGCCCTGCTGATTTTTACCGGCATCTATTGTCTTTTAACCATGCGCAATTTAATCAAGCTGTTCATTGCGGTCGAAGTCATCAGCAAAGGAGTGAGCCTGGTTATCATTGCCACTGGAGCGGTCAAGAATTCGATTCTGCTGGCCCAGAGTGTGGCTATTACTTATATCGTCGTGGAAGTTAGTTTAGTAGCTACCGCTCTGGCTTTGATTATCAAGATTTATAAGAAAAACAAGAGTCTGGATATCCGTTCACTGTCTAAATTGAAGGGATGATCATGGAAGGCTTATCTTTTTTAATATCACCACCAATAGCGTTTATCTTTTTCCTGGCCGTCGCTTATTTATTATATGCGGCCGGGAAAGCCATGGCCCCCAAGCTGAACCCAACGGGCGGCAAACTCACCACCTATGCTTGCGGTGAAGACCTGCCCGGGGTGAAAGTCCAGTTTGGTTTCAGGCTGTTCTATGTTTTCGCCCTGTTTTTTACCATCATGCATGTAGCGGTACTCGTAGTGGCTACTATTCCGGCTGGCAAAATCGCCTGGCTGGCTGTCATTTATTTGACCGTTATCTTTCTGGCTATCCTGGCTCTGGTTTCGAGGAGTTGACATGCTGCAAAAATTAACTCAATGGTCACGGCTGAAATCACCCTGGATACTTCATCTCAATACAGGTGCCTGCAATGCCTGTGATATTGAGGTGGTAGCAGCTCTGACCCCTCGGTTTGATGTCGAGCGGTTCGGGATTCTGCTCGAAGGAACTCCCCGGCACGCCGATGTGATTATCTGCACGGGGCCGGCCACCAGGCAGATGAAAGACAGATTAATCAGGGTTTATGAGCAGGCCCCTGATCCTAAGTTCGTGATGGCGGTTGGGGCCTGTGCCATGTCAGGCTGCGTCTATCGCGGGGCTTATAATATCCTGGGCGGCATCGATCAATTAATTCCGGTTGATGTTTATGTGCCGGGCTGTCCAATCAGACCGGATGCCCTGATTGAAGGGGTGGTTAAGCTTTTAGACAAAATCAAGCAAGGAACCAGATGAGGCCAAGATGAACGACCAGGCATTGATAGCTAAAATCAACGAAGGCTTAAAAGATAAAGTGGTGGCTATAACGAATCCTGCTCCCCGGCGTATCTTTTTTAAAGTGACCACTGATAACTTACTGACGGCGGTCAGCTGGTTAAGGCAGGAGCTGGGCATTACCCACCTGTCCACCATCAGCGGGGTGGATCTCGGACAGTCGTTTGAACTTCTTTATCATTTTGCCAACAATTACTGTGCCATAACTCTGCGGGCAGAAATCCCGCGCGACCAGCCTGTCTTGCCATCGATCTGTGAGGTAATCCCGGGAGCCATTCTGTATGAGAGGGAATTGCAGGACATGTTCGGGATCGTGGTTCAAAATATTCCTGATGGCCGCCCACTGGTTTTGCCCGACGACTGGCCGGCAGGCAATTATCCCCTGCGCAAGGACTGGAAATATGAGAGGCCGCCAGAAGTCATCCCAGGAGGCAAGTCATGAGTTTCCAAATACCTATTGGCCCGCAGCATCCCGCCCTGAAAGAACCAATTGGGATCAGGGTGACGGTGGATGGAGAAATAATTCGCGAGGCTGATCTGCGGCTTGGCTACAACCATCGCGGAGTAGAAAAACTGGCCGAACAAAAAACCTGGACACAGAACATCTATTTAATGGAAAGAATCTGCGGGATTTGTTCTCATTCCCATGCGACCTGCTATGTCCAGGGTGTTGAAAAGTTAATGGAAATTGAGCCGCCCAAACGCGGCCTTTATATCAGGATTCTGGTTTCAGAGCTGGAAAGGGTTCACAGCCACCTGCTCTGGCTGGGAGTGGCCGGGCATGAAGCTGGCTTTGACAGTTTCTTTATGTACGTCTGGCGAGACCGGGAAATCGTCATGGATATTCTGGAGACTATTTCCGGCAACCGGGTTCACTATGCAATTAATGCCATTGGCGGAGTCCGGCGCGATCTGGATGAGATGCAGATCAAACATATTCTGGAGTCGCTGGAGGTGCTGCGCCAGCGCAGTGACTATTACCGGAAACTCGGGACAACCGAGCCAAGCTTTGTAGCCAGATTGGCCGGCGTCGGCTATCTGTCGAAAGAAGATGCCATTAGCCTGTGCGCCGTCGGTCCAACCTTGAGGGCTTCCGGAGTCCCGATGGATGTCCGTCAGGACGATCCTTATGCTGTTTATGATGAAGTACCGTTTGAAGTCTGCACAGCTGAGACCTGCGATGTGCTCGGCCGGACGGTGGTTAGAATTAAAGAACTGATGCAGAGTTATAACATCATAGAATTCCTGTTGAAAAACCTGCCGGCTGGACCGATTGCGGTTCGGGCCCCGCGGAAAGCCAAGCCGAATGAAGTCGTCAGCCGCTATGAAGCTCCGCGCGGAGAAAATATTCACTATATTAAAAGCAATGGCAGCGACAAGCCAGAACGGCTGAAGGTCCGGGCTCCAACTTTAGCTAATTATGCCGCCACCATTAAAATGCTGAAAAATGGCTTTATTGCTGATGTCCCCTTAATCTTTGCCGCCATCGATCCCTGTATCTGCTGTGCTGAACGGTCAGTGGCCATCGTTGAGGCCAAAAGCCAGAAGGAAAGAATTGTCACTATGTCCAGCCTGAGGAATTTGAGTCTAAGAACTGAGAACTATAAAACCAGAAAGAGGGAAGCAGAATGGCCACTTTGAAGACTCTTGCCTATCTCGTCATTTACCCCGGGCTTCTCTTTATCTTTTTTTATTCTACTTTTGCCGAATGGTATGACCGCAAGCTATATGCCAGGTTTCAGAACCGGATGGGCCCGACCCATACTGGCCGGGCTGGGGTGCTGCAGCCCATCGCCGATTTTATTAAACTGATGTCGAAAGAGGACATAGTGCCGGAGCGGGCTGACCGGGGCCTGTTTAGAGCTTTGCCTGCCTTCGGTTTGGCTATCGTCTCGGTTGGCATGCTGCTTTTGCCCGTCTGGAATTATAACCTGGGCAGCTCTTCGCCAATCTCTTTTAGCGGCGATATAGTGGTTTTGCTCTATTTGTTGAGCCTGCCGACTTTTATCTTTTTCTTAGCTGGCTGGTCTTCGACCAATCTTTTTTCAACAGTCGGAGCCACCAGGGTCTTAACCATGCTGTTTGGCTATGAAGTGCCGCTTTTTCTGACCGTTCTGACGCCAGCCATTTTAGCCAATTCCTGGCGCCTGGCTGAAATTGCTGCCTTTTACCGCCAGCAGCCATTACTGGCGCTTTTGAACCTGCCCGCTTTCGTCATTGCTCTGATTTGTGTGCAAGCCAAACTGGAAAGGACTCCCTTTGATATTCCCCATGCCGAAACCGAAATTGTGGGCGGAACCTTTACTGAATACTCCGGCAAGAAACTGGCTCTTTTCCGCCTGATGATGGATGTGGAGCTGGTGGTTGCCTCGGGGCTCCTGGCCACTGTTTTCCTGGGAGGATTTCCTGGCGGTCTTGTGCCCGGCTTGATCAATTTTATAATTAAGACGCTACTGGTGATTTCCCTCTTATCACTGTTAAGAGCGACTACTTCCCGCATCAGAGTCGATCAGGTGATAGCTCTGTCCTGGAGATACTTAGCCCCGCTGGCTGTTCTTCAGCTTGTGATTATCATTCTGGTTAAGGGGTTAATCTCATGAACTTAGGTGCCTTTATTCCTGAGCTCCTCCGCCATCTCTTTAAAACGCCGTCAACCATAGACTATCCATTTAAGAAGCTCCAGGTCCCTCCCGATTTCCGCGGCTCGCCATATTTACGGCCGGAACTGTGCATTGCCTGCCGGGCCTGCGAGCGCGACTGCCCGGCTGAAGCCATCGAAATTACTCTGACCAATGAAACTGAAAAGAAATTCAAAATGGTCATTCATAATGACCGCTGCATTCATTGCGCCCAGTGCGTGGATTCCTGTCCGACTGACGCGATGCTGATGGACAACCTGTTTGAAATTTCTGATTATGACCGCCATCATCTGAAAAAACAATGGGACTTTGTCCGGGCGGTGGTCAAGCCGAAGGCTGAACCGAAGAGTTGAGCTGGTTTCTCTTACTTGCTTTTAGTCATTCCTTTTTGTAATTTGTAGTTAATCTTCAGTCTCCAGCAGCGAAAGGATAAACCTGGATGAAAGAAAGATGGCAGGGACGGTTGCAGGCTGAAATCAAAGGGGCGGAAAAGCTGGTTATCATCGGAACGGGGAATGCCTTAAAAGGAGATGATGCCATTGGCTTGCTGGTGGCCGGCCTGCTGGATAGCCATTTAAACCGTTACCAGAAGAAAAAAGTTAAAATCCTGCGCGCTCACGAAATAATTGAGCTCTATCTGAAGACAATCAAAAGAATTAAGCCTTCTCACATCATTATTGTGGAGGCGATTAATACCGGAAAACCGCCAGGCACCATCCGGGTTCACCGGATTAATATCCGCCATAAGCCTGGAAGCCAAATGGTGGAAGAGGTCAACGATTTCCTGGAAAAATTAGCTGCGGTCTCTTCAGCCAAAGTTTATCTGGTTAGCATTCAGCCAGAAAACCTGGAGTTTGGTCATCCTATTACTCAGAGCACCAGATTATCAGCCAGGAAACTAGTGGAGAGTATCAACGAAATTTTCCCCAGGAAAACGCAGCTGGTTTGAAATTTAAAGGCCCGCCGTCAAATTTTCATTGGCATTAAGACATATAGATAAACATCTTTGTCTTCTGGCTCTGGTTTCATTAAGGCCGCGCTGTTTTCATCTTTAATTTCAAGCCGGACCCGGTCAGAATTAAGAGTGGAGAGAAAATCCAGTAAATATTGAGAATTAAAACCTATATCCAGATCCTCGCCCTGATACTCAACAGCTATCTTATCTCTGGCTTCACCCATTTCCGGATTAGAGGAAAAAAGCCTTAATTCACCTTGTTTAATCTCAAACTTAATACCTCTGGATCTTTCCGCCGATAGCACAGAAACCCGTCTGATAGCCGAGATAAGTTCTTCGCGGCTGACCAGCAGCACATTAGGATTATTTTTCGGTATGACCGCCTGATAATTGGGGAATTTACTCTCAATGATTCTGGAGACTAAAACCCGGTTCTGAACTCTAAAAAACAGACTGTTGTCATCAAAATCAAATTCAATTCTGTCATCTTCAAATTTTTTTAACTCATTCAGAGTCTTTTTTGAGACAATCTGATTTATTTCCCGGCCGACTTTTAAATTCTCCATCTCCCTTCGGGTGTAGGCTAAACGATGCCCATCGGTACTAACCAGCTCTAACTGGTTATTTTTAATGGCCAGCAGAGCCCCGCTCAAATAATATCTTTGCTCCTGAGTAATAGCATAAAACACACACTCAATCATCTCTTTAAAATTATTGAGTGGAAAAGAAATATGGTTATCAAAGGAGCATTCCTGAATAGCCGGAAAATCTTCCTCTGGAGCAGTTACCATTTTGACTTCACTCTCCCCGCTCCTGACAATCATAAAATCATCTTTTTTAACAAAATCTATTTGCCGGTCTTCAGGTAAAAGCCGGATAAAATCAAACAACCTTTTGCCATTAACCGCCACCCGGCCATCTTCTTTAACTTCAGCCTCAAAAATTGATTTAAGGCCAACTTCTAAATCTGTAGCCGTAATCTCCACCCTGTCTCCCTTGGCGGTCATCAGGATATTAGAAAGAATGGGCAGGGTTGTCCTTTTTTCCACAATACCCTGAAGAAGTGATAACTCATTAATAATGTTTGTTTTACCGGCCGAAAATTTCATTTTTTTCACCTTTCACCAGGTTGTCTTATTATTTAATTTAATAATTATAAGAATTCAGTAAAGATAATACAAGAAGAGAGCCTGAAAATGTGTAAATCTTTCTTAAGGTATTGATACTACTCATTGTAAGAAGCTTAAGAGCCTGTTAATTTCCCTGTTGAATTCAGGATCAGCCTGTCTTAATTTCTCAATTTTTCTGATGCTGTGCAGAACAGTGGTATGGTGTTTGCCACCGAATTTTTTCCCGATTTCCGGGAGAGAGCTCTCGGTCAATTCCTTGGCCAGGTACATGGCAATTTGCCTGGGGAAAGAAATTTTAGGTGAATTATTCTTTGATCTTAGTTCTGATGGTTTTATTTTGTATTGAGCGCTGACGACCTTTTGGATCTTGTCTATGCTGATTAAATTGGCTGAGGTATCCAGCAGTCCCTTGAGGGCCTCTTTGGCCAGGTCCAGGTCAATAGTAGCTCCTTTTAATGAACCATAAGCAATGACCCTTCTTAAATAACCTTCGAGTTCCCTGATATTCGAATGAACTTTGTCAGCTATATACAGAGCGACTGGCTCGGGCAGGTTGGTACCTTCCAGTTCAGCCTTCTTTTTTAAAATGGCGATCCGGGTTTCGATATCGGGTGGTTTCAGATCAGCGATCAGTCCCCATTCGAAACGGGAGCGAAAGCGGTCTTCCAGATTGGGAATATCTTTGGGTGGGCAATCACTGGAGAGAACAATTTGTTTTTGATTATCATAGAGGTGATTAAAGGTGTGGAAAAACTCTTCTTTGGTGCGTTCCCGGCCAGCAATATAGTGGATGTCATCTATCAAGAGAACATCAATCGCCCGGTATTTTTGCCGGAATTCCAGAATTTTTCCATACTGGAGATGGTTAATCAATTCATTCATAAAACGCTCGGTGGTCACAAACAGCACTTTCAGCTTGGCATTATTGTGCATCAGGTGATGCCCGATGGCATTCATTAGGTGAGTTTTGCCCAGGCCGGCGCCGCCATAGATGAACAAGGGGTTATAGGATTTGGCCGGGTTGTTAGCCACCGCCACCGCTGCTGCCTGGGCGAATTGATTACAGGAACCTACCACAAAATTTTCAAAAGTATAATTTGGATTCAGATTAGCGCTTTGAATGATAGCCTGTTCGATTTTTCTTTCTTCAGGTGAATTACGGAGAAAGGAACCAGGACTTTCGTCATAGATGTATTTAATGTCAAAGGGATGGTTAAACAGTTGCCGGGCAGACTCATTGATCAGGTTAGAATAATGGAAGCTCAGCCAGTCCTTAAAATAAGAGTTAGGTACCTTGATATAGAGGATATCGCCTTCTTCCCCGATATAAGAGGTAGGCTCGAACCAGGTCTCAAAGGCATTATCTTCGACCCGGCTTTGTATCTCAGCCAGTATCTGATTCCAGGGATTAGATTTATCTCCAGTCTTCATTTTGCCCAGCAAGATTTCCACAGAAATATCCACAGCTGTGGAAAAGTAATCCCCAGTGCTTTCCTGGTGGGGGATTCGCCAGCCATCTTACCATGCTCGCGGCTGAATTTCAAGCAGAAAGTTTTCAATTTTAACTGTGGTTGGCCTTCAAACTTCAGGCCGGGACGAGCCGCTGTCCGGTCTGAAGAAATCAATTGAAGCGATTGCTTTTAGTCCGGTTTTATGCTATACATCTGTTTTAGCCTGTCAGGCTAATTTCGGAAGAAGAGAGTAAATATGCCAAAAGTTTGTGAGATTTGTCATAAAGGTCCTCAGTTTGGTCATAGTGTCAGTCATTCTCATAAGGCTTCGCCCAAAAAATGGAGTCCTAACCTCCAGGAAGTTCGGGTAGCAACCGATCAGGGCACCAAAAAAATGTTGGTTTGCACCCGCTGCCTTCGTTCCGGCCGGGTAAAAAAGGCAGTTTAATTTATTCCCGCGTTACAGAATAAATATCCTTCAGGCGCCCAATTTTTTTAGATATTTCCTCCAGCTGGGCTAAGTCATTGATGTCTACTTCGAGAGACATGATGGCCTGACCATCACTGCCTGTTTTTACTTCTGCTCTGGAAATGTTTCCTTTGAGTTCGGCCACAGCGGTAGCTACCCGGGCTAATACCCCAGGCGAGTCCTTGGCTTTAATCATTAATCTGGCCTTAAACAGGCCCGGATAAGACGGATCCCAGGCGACCTCAACTAGCCTCTGGCTGTCGAGAATTTCTTTCTGGACCAGATGGCACCGCTGGGCATGCACAGTTAAACCCTTGCCGCTGGTCAGATAGCCAACCACCGGCTCGCCTTTAATCGGGGAGCAACAGCGGGCCAAATGGATCATTTGCTCTTCAGGGTCTTTGATGACTAATCTTACTCCAGCTGGCCGGCCGGCAATGGTCTCCACCATTTTTTTGAGTAAGCCCGCTGGCCGCTTGACTCCAGAGTGAAGACCCTTGATAAATTCTTCATTAATGATCAGCTGGCCGGAACCAGCCAGATAATAAAAATCATCCAGATCGTTTAAAGTCCAGCTTAATTGCTGATTAAGTCGCTGGAGCAACTCGGCTTCATTTAGAAAGTCGGCTGGCAGCTTATACTTTTTTAATTCTTTGTCCCAAAGCTTTTTACCCAGGGCGATGCTCAGGCTGCGCTTTTTCAAATTGAGATATTTTTTAATTTGTTGCCGGGCTGAAGCGGTGGCTACCCAGTTTAGCCAGCTGCGGTGAGGACTGCGCTCAGCCGAAGTGATTATCTCGACTATATCGCCACTCTTCAAAGTGGTTTTGATGGGCATAATTTCTCCGTTAATCCTGGCCTCTTTGGCCTGTAAGCCGATTTCGGTGTGAATCTTAAAGGCAAAATCGAGAGCGGTTGCACCGGGGGGTAAACTGATCACTTGCCCTTTCGGGGTAAAAGCATAAATTTCTTCCGGGATCAAGTTGATTTTAAGATTTTTCAGGAATTCTCTTGAATTTTTTTGCTCGCTGAACAGGGTGGCGATTTCCCGCAGCCACTGGAGCCTTTGATCTTCAGAGCCAAGGCCAGAAGGAGCTCCCTCTTTGTACTTCCAGTGGGCGGAAATGCCATTTTCCGCCAGTTCATGCATCTCTCTGGTTCTGATTTGAATTTCAAACGTTTGCTGGTTCTCGGTGATGATGGTCGTGTGCAGCGATTGATAGAGGTTGCTTTTAGGCATAGCAATGTAATCGTGAAAACGTTGGGGCAAATGCGGCCAGCGCTGATGAATGATCCCCAGAGCGGCATAACAGCTTTTAACCGAATCAGTGATGATGCGCAGGGCCAGAAAATCGTAGACCTGGTCAAACTCAATATTTTTTTTCTGCATCTTGATATAAATGCTGTAAAGCCGCTTGATCCGGGATTGAACTTCAACCTCCAGGTGGTTATCCTTCAGCAGCTGCTCCATCTCTTTTTTGAATTTCTTCAGTTCTTTTTCACCCTTTTTGAGGGCTGGTTCAACCAGGGCAACCAGGCGGAAATACTCATCAGGCTCAACGTAGCGGAAAGATAGCTCTTCCAGCTCGGCTCTGATCCGCCCCATGCCTAAGCGGTTAGCGATGGGGGCATAAATATCCAGAGTTTCCCGGGCAATTCGTTTCTGCTTATCCTCGCTTAGAAAATGCAAGGTTTTCAAATTATGCCAGCGATCAGCCAGTTTGATAAAAATTACTCTCAGGTCATCGGTCATAGCCAGAATGATTTTTCTAATGGTCTCAGCCCTGGTATCTTCAGGCGAGGTATCCTCGACCCGGCTGATTTTCGTCACCCCTTCGACCAGAGTAGCAACTTCCCGGCCGAAGTTTTCCCGGATTTCAGCCAGGGTGACTTCTGTATCTTCAGGCACATCGTGGAGAAGAGCCGCAATCAAAGTAGTCAGATCAAGGTGCATTTCGGCCAGGAGATTGGTCACTTCCAGAGGATGGCTCAGATAGGGCTCCCCGGACCGCCGGATCTGGCCCTGGTGGGCCCGGGCAGCAAAGATGTAGGCCTTTTGCAAGGTCCTGATATCTTTTTCTGTATAGTCCCCTTGAATTTTTTCGACGATATCATCAAAACGGATCATTGGCCTTTCTTTCGGGTGAGCTACTGCCCGTCGATAGTCATTTAAACTTTAATAAACTCTGTAAAGCCTGGTAGACTTCTTCCGGCTGGATGTTATTAAGGCACCGTTGATCATACGGGCAGGTTTTATAAGAGCAGGGAGAACAGGGAACGGGCTTTTTCAAAATAGCCACCGGCTGCCTGATTGGGCCGCAGATCTCTGGATCAGTCGGGCCATACAGGGCGACCACCGGTAAGCCAAGGAAATTAGCCAGGTGAGTCAAGCCGGAGTCGTTACCCACCAAAGCCTGACAGCGGGTCAGCAGGGAAGGCAGATCTTCGATTTCGAGCCGTCCGGTCAGATCAACGGCCTTCTGTCCAAGACTACTCTGGATGGCCTGGGCGACAGGACGGCTGGCAGCTGACCCGATCAGGATGACCTGGTAGAGCTCAGCTCTCAGCCTGTCTATAAGTTCTGCCTGATGCTGGACTGGCCAGACGCGGGCTGGCCCAAAGCTGGAACCGGGTTTAATAGCAATAATAGGCCGGTCAGCAGTTAAGCCAAAGTCCTGTAAAAGTTTATCAGTCCGGAGCAGGCCCGGGCTGGACACAGTCAATTGAAAGGGATTATCAGCCAGCCTCAACCCGACTTTCTTTAAAAGATTCAGGTAATAATCTTTTAGATGGAGGGGAGGATCGGTAGCTCTCAGCCTGAATTTCCTGGTGAGCATGAAACCCCGGCCTTCATGATCATAACCCCAGCGTTCCGGTATTCTGGCCAGGTAGAAAAGTAGGGCTGAAGTAAAAGAATTGTCGAGAAGCAGGCCAAAGTCAATGTTCATTTTTTTCAGATGATTGGCGGTTCTCCTCAGCCGGGGGATGTCCCTGACTTCGCTCACCGGAATCAGGTGATATTCAGGTAAAATGACCGCGAATAACCGTTCCAGCGAGGGGCGCAACAGAAGATGAATTTCAGCCTCCGGGAAGTTGGCCTGCCAGGACTTGAGACAGGGAAGTGATAATAGTGATGCACCCAGGGAGGGAGGCAGATAAACGAGAACTTTCATCAGGATAATTCTATCGCCAGGACGGATAACTGTCAAAATATACTATTTGCCAGCGGCCGGACTCTCCGGCTTTTTATTGTTCCGGCTGTCTCCGATCTTTTCAGCCTGATCTTTTTTGTGACCATTATCCCCGGAAGGGGAATTCTTATGAGCATAGTCGGTGATATACCAGCCAGAACCCTTAAACTGGATAGCTGGCGAGGAAATCAACCGGACCAGCCGGCCCTGACAATGAGGACACTTATCCAGAGGCTTATCTTTTAATTTTTGCATAGCTTCAAAGGTCCGATGACATTTCTGGCAGCGGTATTCATATATCGGCATTCTCTTTCTCCTGAAGCCAACTGATAGAGTTAAGTCTTATAAGTATTAGATTATAGCACTAACAAACTGAAGGATTAATATCCAGACCATTTTGATCTGGGCTGGCTTAACCGAAGAGACAAAATATTGAAAAAATATTAAACCCGTAAGTTACAGGATTAATCCTGGTCATCCTGAAACTTAGGGATTCTGGCTTTTTCTTTTTCCTGACCCAGATGGAAGCCAACCAGAAACATGGAAAAAATCGAGGTTATAATTAAGAGGAACTTCAATAACTTCTTCATTTTTGCCTTCCTGTCTAAATTTTTCCCTAAAAGCTGTGGAATGTCAACAGGTTAGGGCTATTTTTATGCAATTTTTGCTGATTTTCCTTAAAATATTGTTTATTTGCCAGCGGACCTCTAAAAGCTTAATATTAAAAAAGGGAGGCAATCATGAAAATGAAGCTTCCGGTCGTGGTCCTGGTCTTATTGGCAGTAGGCCTGCTGGTTGCTTCCAGCCTGGCTCAAGGGATCAGAAAGCCGGTCTGGGCTGGTCAGTTTTATGAAGCTGACCCGGCCCGCCTGGCCTATTTAATTGATCATTATCTTGAGACAGCTAATCCACCTGCCCTTAACGGCCAGCTGATCGGGCTCATTTCTCCCCACGCCGGCTATGTCTATGCCGGCCAGATAGCGGCCAGCGGCTACAAGCTGGCCAAAGGGCTCGATATCTCGACAGTGGTTATTATTGGCCCTTCTCACCAGACTGGGTTTGAAGGTTGTTCCATTTATCAAAAAGGAGGTTTTGAGACACCACTGGGCGTGGCCGAAGTGGATGCAGCCCTGGCCGGCGAACTGGCTAAAGTCTCTGGCTTTAAATATATTGCCGAGGCCCACCGCCAGGAACATTCCATCGAAGTCCAGATTCCTTTTATCCAGAGAATCTTTCCTCAGGCACAAATAGTGCCAGTCGTCATGGGCTATCAGACTGAAGATACAATCAGCCGCTTAGCCTCAGCTCTGGCCAAGATTTTGCCCGGGCGGAAAGCACTGGTTGTCGCCTCGACTGACCTGTCACATTTTCTGACCAGAGAAGCAGCAGGCGCACAGGACAGTAAGACTGTCGAGCTGTTAAAGTCCATGGAGATCAAAACCCTGCTGCGCCAGATAGAGAGAGGCGAAAACGTGATGTGTGGAGGCGGGCCCGTTCTCGCGCTCCTGCTTTATGCTCAAAAGCTTGGGCAAGCCAGAGTTGAAATACTCAAGTCGGGCGATTCGACTTCAGCCGGCGGGCCAGCCGATCGGGTAGTTGGCTATTTATCAGCCGCCGTTTATCTCCAGGAAGACAGAGCAGCTGTGGCCTTGAGTAACAACGAACAACAGGAACTGCTGGCCTTAGCCAGAAAATCTATTGAGCATTATTTGGCCAACAGGGAATTTTTGACTTATGAAACTTCCAATCCAGAATTCCTGGAGAAAAGGGGTGCTTTTGTAACCCTGACGGAAAAAGGTGAACTCCGGGGCTGCATTGGTTTTGTTGAGCCCGTTTATCCCCTGTTTCAAGCTGTTATTCAAGCTGCGGTCTATGCGGCTGTCGAGGATCCGAGATTTTCCCCGGTCAAGCCTTCAGAACTAAATAAGCTCAAAATAGAAATTTCTATTCTGACCCGGCCAGAGCCAGTTCAGGTTATTTCTGATATCAGGATTGGCCAGCACGGTTTGATCATCCAGCAGAATGGCCGGAGCGGCTTGCTGCTGCCTCAAGTGGCCAGCGAATTTGGCTGGGACCGGGAGACTTTTCTTAAAGAAGTTTGCCGCAAAGCCGGCTTGCCTGACCAGGCCTGGAAAAAATCTGGTTCTCTTTTTAAATTTGAAGCACTCGTTTTCGGGGAAAAATAGGAGACTGGGCCGCTAGATTAGTTTGCCAAATATGTTTGATGAATCTATAATAATTATAGATTGTTAAATAAAGGCAGGTAGATAGCTATGAGCTGGACAATTTATGCTATTCTAATCGTCTTTGGCCTTTTTATTGTCCTGATGATTATCAATCCTAACCTGTCCTGTTTTGGCCGGAGGATTCGCTCGCCTTTTTACCCGGTGACCAGGAAAAGGAAAAAAAGGGCGACGGTGAAAGATTATAAGTTTGAACTGGGAGGCCAGCCTAAAAAATCTGAAACTTCACCACCGGCCGGCGATGAACAAGCCAGGTCTAAAAAGAAAAAAACTGAGGACTACGGATTCAAATTAGATTGATTAACAGGCAGAAGAGGGAAGAGGGGGCGGTCTCAGCGGCCAGCCAGCAGCCAGGGCCAAAAGCCTGGTTGTTTTTATTAGTTTGGCTTCTGACTGAAGCGGTCATCATTTTCAATACTGCTTGTGTGACCAGCTCTCCCCTGGTTGTCCCTCCTGGCGAGATTCTTAATTTCAGAGGGCAAGCCTCTTTTTATTTCAAGTCTCCTGAGCAACAAGGGCGGTGCCGTCTGAACTTTTTTTTTGAAACGCCATTGGCCAGAGCGCGACTGGAAGTACTTAATCCCCTGGGAGGGCTGGAATCGATTCTATGGCTCAGTAGAGAGGGGGCCACACTTTATCTGACGTCCGAGCGCCTGGTCTGGCAAGGAGCAACCAGTCTACTGCTGAGTGAATTTCTGGGAGGAGATATTTCAGTTGAGGATTTGTCCAGGTTGCTGACCGGACAGGTCGCCCGCCTGGCTGGCAGCTGGCAAATAACCAGTGAAACTTCCGGCCGGGCAATAAGCGGAAGAAAGGAAGATCTCAGTTTTGAACTTAAAGATTATTTTTCCGGGAATCAGGTTCCCAGGACGATCATCTTTCAAACTGAAAGTTATTTAGCCCGTCTCCGCCTGTCAAAAATAAAATTTAATCAAGACTCTAAAGCTGAACTGTTCAGACCTTCTTTCCCGGCAGGTGCTAAAGAAGTCTCCTGGCAGGAGCTGTCTGCCCTATGGAAAAAATAGAAGCTTTGTCCCTGGCCAAGATAAATTTCGGGCTGGAAGTAAGCGGGCTCCAGCCAGACGGTTATCATGAGCTGCGGACTCTGTTTCAGACAATTAACCTGAGTGACCGGCTGGTCTTCAGGCTAAGGATAGACGATACAATTAAGTTGGCCGGGGACCTCCCCGCTATCGGCTGGGATGAAAGTAACCTGATTTACCGGGCGGCTTTAAGCCTGAAGCAGGAGACGGGGAGTAAGCAGGGGGTAGAGATTGAAGTAAAAAAAATCATACCGCCCGGCCGCGGGCTGGCCGGCGGTAGCAGCAATGCGGCTGTAACTCTGTTGGTTTTAAACCGCCTGTGGGATCTTAATCTCCCGGCCGGGCCATTACTCAAGCTGGGCGCCTCAATTGGAGCCGATGTCCCCTTTTTCTTTTATGGGGGATTATGCTTCGGGGCGGGCCGCGGAGACCGGTTAGAACCTTTACCTGGCCTGCTGGCCGGCTGGCTGGTCCTGGTTATTCCTGACTTTACCCTGTCGACCAGCCGGGTTTTTAAGGAGTATGAAGCCAGCTCGCCGTCCTTGACTTCAAGTGGCAAAGAAAGTAAAATTATTCAGTTTTTGACCAGGCAGGATAGGTCTCTATTCCGTCAACTGAAGAATGATTTAGAACTCGTTGCCTTTAAAATATATCCGCAGTTAGCTGAGATTAAAGAGGAGATGACCCAGAGCGGAGCGGAGCTGTCTATGATGACGGGTTCTGGTTCGGCCGTCTACGGGTTTTTTGGCGATAAGCAGCAGGCCGAAAAAGCTGCGGACAAATTTAGAGCCAGGTATAAAGTTATCCTGGCGGAAACAGTCGGGCGCGAGCAATATAAGGAAAGGCTCCTGACTGGGGCGTAGCCAAACTGGTAAGGCAACGGACTTTGGATCCGTCATTTGGAGGTTCGAGTCCTCCCGCCCCAGCTTTGATGAAACCGCGGTAAAGGAAAGAAAGATGTTAAAGGTTTTTTCTGGCAGTTCGAATCCGCAACTGGCTCAAAACATTGCCCGCTATTTAAATCTTGAGCTGGGCAGGTCAGTTCTCGAACGGTTCGCTGATGGGGAAATCCACTTTTACATTGATGAGAATGTGCGAGGCGAGGATGTTTTTGTTATTCAGTCGGGCAGCCATGATGCCAATTTTCATCTGATGGAATTATTCCTGATGCTGGATGCTTTTAAGCGGGCCTCAGCCGGCAGAATCACTGCCGTTATCCCTTATTTTGCCTATGCCCGCCAGGACTGGAAGGACCGGCCCCGGGTCCCGATCTCTGCCCGTCTCATGGCGGACCTGCTGGAAACAGCTGGGGCCAACCGGGTTTTAACCATGGACCTTCATTCGCCTCAGATTCAGGGGTTTTTCTCCATTCCGGTTGATAACCTGATGGCTGCTCCGGTCATTGCCGGGCATGTCAAGAGTCTGCAACTTGATAATCTGACCGTGGTCTCTCCGGATGCAGGAGGGGTTGGCCGGGCCAGGGTTTTCGCCCAGAGGCTGAATGCCCGGCTGGCTATCATTGACAAAAGGAGGCCTGCTCCCAATGTAGCTCAGGTTCTTCATGTCATTGGAGATGTCAGGGACCAGAATGTCCTGATTTTTGATGACATGGTGGATACTGCCGGAACTCTGACCCTGGGAGTGGATGTTCTTAAACAAGAAGGAGCCAGGCAGGTTTTAGCCGCCTGTACGCATCCGGTGTTATCCGGACCGGCTGTGACCAGGATTAAAGCCTCCGGCCTGGAAAAGGTCTATGTCACCGACACCATCCCGCTCAAGGCCGAAGCTGGCCAGGATTCAAAATTTGAAGTTCTATCGGTAGCTGAGCTTTTTGGCGAAGCGATCAGAAGAATAAATGAGGGTAGCTCGGTTAGCTCTCTATTTGCCTAATTAGGAGGAAAACATGACATTGGTCATTAAGGCTGAAACAAGACAGAAAACTGGAAAAAATGCTGCTGGCCGCCTGAGAAAACAAGGCCTGGTCCCGGCTGTTCTTTATGGTGGGCAAACAGCCAGCCAGCCCTTAACTCTCCAAAAAAAAGACATCATAGAAATTCTTAAATCAGAAACTGGTGAAAATACCATTTTCCGGGTAGCGGTGGGTTCTGGGGAAAAAGATGTGATGCTCAAAGATGTTCAGATCAACCCGGTGACTGACGAATTAACTCATCTTGATCTGATTGAAATCTCTATGGATAAACCGGTCAGAGTCTCGGTTCCGATCGAACTGGTAGGAGAACCGGTGGGAGTCAAAACCGAAGGCGGGGTCGTGGACTTTTTATTGCGTGAACTCGACGTGGAATGCTTGCCCAGGGAGATTCCCGAATCAATTAAAATTGATATCAGTGGTCTTCATATTCATCAGTCATTTAAAGTTCAGAACCTGGCTCTTCCGGCTGGTCTCAAAGTCAATGCTGATCCCAATGCCGCTATTGCCGTCATCAGCAGCGTAGCGGAGGAAGCGGCTCCGGCCCCGGCTGAAGAAGTAATTGAAGGGGCCGAAATGAAAGAGCCGGAGCTCATCAGGAAAGAACGCAAGAAAGAGGAAGAAGAAACCAAGGAGCAGTAAGTGTGGCTGGTCGTTGGGCTGGGTAATCCTGGTTCTGAATACTTGGGCACACGGCACAACGCTGGCTTTATGGTCGGGCAGAGCCTCAGTCAAAAATGGGGCCTGAAACTGGATCAGCGCGCTGGCAGTTCCCGCTTAGCCGAAACCAGGCGTGGGCGGACAAGGGTCATCCTGGCTCTGCCTCAAACGTTCATGAATCTTAGCGGCCTGGCAATTAAGTCGCTACTGGCTTCTTATAAGGTCAGGCCAGAAAACCTGCTGGTCATTTATGATGACCTGGATCTTCCGCTGGGCCAAATCCGGATAAGGCCACAGGGCAGCCCTGGCAGTCATAAAGGAATGAAATCTATTGTTGAAGCTATAGGTACCCAATCTTTTCCGCGAATCAGGCTGGGTATCGGGCCAAAGCCTGAGGAAAACGAGGCAGCTGATTATGTGCTGGCTCGCTTTTCGGAAGAAGAAAAAATAAAAATGAAACAGGCAGTCGATAAAGCCTGCCAGGCTGTAGAGCTGATCGTTTCCGGCCGTCTGGCTGAAGCCATGAACACTTTTAACCGCCGCCGGGTTGATTTTTTAGAAAAATAGTTTACAATAACACTTAGCTCCTTGCTTCTTCGCCCAGGCGAAGGGGCTGTTAATCCACAAGGAGGATAAGATGAATCAGTATGAAACGGGCTTTATAATTGCCCCCAACCTGTCTGAAGAGGAAACTTCAGCTCTAATTGTTCAAATGGCTGAAGTCGTTTCAGCCAAAAAGGGCCGGATGATCAAGCAGGACCTCTGGGGAAAACGAAAGCTGGCCTATCCGATTAAAAGATATCAGGAGGGCTTCTACGTGTTTTTTAATTATGAGGGCACGCCGGTTGTGCCGGCCGAACTGGAAAGAAAGTTCAAACAAACTGATCCAATCCTGAGATTTATGACGGTTAGGAAAAGTCCTGGCGAACTGAAACAAGGTAAGAAAAAAGAGAAGACCTTAGAGCCAGCCTCTCCTGAGCCTGCCCCGGCTCCAGCACCTGCTGCTCCAGAGCAAAATGATGAGGAGGGAAAGTAAGATGGCTATCAGAGAAGAACGAGAAAAGACTGACCGGATGCCGGGACGGAAATTTTTTCCTCCGAAGAGAAAAGTCTGCCGGTTTTGTGAACGGAATATTAATGAGATAGACTATAAGTCGATTGACATTTTGCACCGTTACATTCCCGACCGGGGGAAAATCGCCCCGAGAAGAATAACAGGGACCTGCGCCTATCATCAGAGAAAACTGGCCCGGGCTGTCAAAAGAGCCAGAATCATGGCGCTGCTGCCCTTCGTTGAAGATTAAAGCCAAGGAGACACCTGATGAAAGTAATTCTCTTAGAGAGTGTCGAGAAGGTCGGGAAAAAGGGCGATGTCCTGAATGTGGCTCCCGGTTTTGCCCGTAATTATCTTATCCCGCGCCAGTTAGCCATGGAGGTCACTCCCAGCAATATAAAAATGGTAGAAATGAGGCAGAAGGCGCTCAAAAAGAAAGAAGAAAAAGAAAGGCTGACTTACCAGGAAATGATTAACAAGCTCAATGAGGTCCAGTTGCAAATCAGCCGCCGCTCGAGTGAAAAAGATATCATTTTTGGCTCAGTCTCAGCCGGTGATATTCAGGTTGAGCTGGCCAAGCTTGGTTTCGATGTAGATAAGAAAAAGATTATGCTGGATGAACCAATTAAACGGCTGGGGACTTTTACTGTTCCTGTCAAAATCTATCACGATGAGCGGGCCGAAATAAAAGTGACGGTCAGCAAAGAAGAAGCAACCGCTCCGGGATCAGCCGTTGACGGCCAAAAAAATAACTGAGCTTGAGAACGGGCGCAACTGATATTTCGTCTCTTTAATTTATAGATAGATTAAAGGACGAGAGTATTCAGAAAAGAGAAAAAAAGATGGAAGTCGATTTAACCGTCCTCAAGAAAACTCCTCCCCATAGCCTGGAAGCAGAAAAGACTGTGCTGGGGGGAATTCTCGTTAATAATGCTCATTTGAATGTTGTCCTAAGTTCTTTAACCCCTGAAGATTTCTACAAGGACAACCACCGCCTGATCCTGGAGACTATGATCGGCCTCATGGATAAAGGCCAGCCTATAGATCTATTAACTTTGAGCGAAGAGCTGCACAAGGCCGGCCGCCTGGAGGAGGTCGGTGGAGCTGCCTATCTGGCCTCTCTCATGGATGGAGTGCCAAGAAGCTTAAATATTAGCTACCATGCCCAGATCATTAAAGAAAAATCTCTGCTGCGGAAGCTAATCTTATCTTCTTCCAGGATTATTAATGACTCTTATGAACAGCAAGTTGATCCGGATACCCTGATCAGCGAAGCCCAGCAGTCGATTGTCGAAATTGCTGAAGAAAAAATCAGGCCCGGCTTTATACCTCTGGGGTCACTGACCGGTTCGATGCTGGAGACTATCCGGCAATTAGCCGACAGAAAGGAGGCGGTGACCGGGGTGCCCTCTGGCTTTATCGATCTGGATACCCTGACCGCCGGTTTTCATCCCTCTGAATTTATTGTAGTCGCGGCCAGACCCTCAATGGGCAAGACGGCTTTAGCCTTGAATATGACTCAATATATTGGCCTGCAGACCGATTATCAGGCCGGCTTTTTTTCAATTGAAATGTCAAAGGAACAGGTAGCTTTGCGCCTGCTGTGCGCCGAAGCCCAGGTCGATTTAAGGAAGGCCAGGTCTGGCTCGATCGGTGACCGGGAATTCGAACGGTTGCGTCTGGCTGGTGAAACCCTGTCACAGGCCAGGATCTACATAGATGAATCGGCGGCTCTGACCGTGATGGAAATGAAAGCCAAGTGCCGGCGGTTAAAATTGGAAGGGCACCTCGATATTGTCTTTGTTGATTATATACAGCTGATGCGAACTGGCGGCCGGTTCGAAAACCGAAACCAGGAGATGTCATTTATTTCCAGGTCCTTAAAAGAACTGGCCAAGGAGCTCCAGATTCCGGTGGTTGGAGTTTCTCAGCTGAGCCGGGCACCGGAAAAACTCCGGAAAGAGGCCAAGCCAGTTCTGTCTGATCTCCGCGAGTCAGGAGCCATCGAGCAGGATGCAGACGTGGTGATTTTTATCTATCGCCATGATTATTACCACCCTGATGACGAGGCCGTTAAGGGATTAGCTGAAGTTAGTGTGGCCAAGCAAAGAAACGGGCCACTGGGCGTCGCCTCGCTTGTTTTCCTGCGAGAATATGCCAGGTTTGTCAATAGGGATTTCACTTATCAGGCTGAGAATGAAAGCTGAATCAATTGAAAACAAAATAAAGAGTCAGTTCCAGGAGAGACCCCTCTACCAATTTTTTTCCGAGCTGGCTCAAGTCTTTGACCTGGCTGTCCGGGCCTGTCGGGGCCTATTCCAAAAGCCTTTTGAAAAAGCCATTTTTGTCCAGCAACTGGAAGAGGTTGGAGTAAATTCACTGGTGGTCGTGGCTTTAACCGCCGCTTTTGGCGGGCTGGTTTTTGGCCTGCAGTCTTACCTCGGTTTTCATCGCTATATTGGCCCTGGCTCAGAAGCCCAGACAGGTTCGATTATTGCTGTTGGCCTGAGCCGGGAGTTAATCCCGATTCTGGTCGGATTGATGGTCGCCGGCCGGGTTGGCTCGTCGATGGCGGCCGAAATTGGCACCATGAAGATTACCGAGCAAATCGATGCTCTGGTCAGTCTCGGGGCGAATCCGGTTAATTATCTGGTGGTCCCGCGGACTCTGGCCAGTTTGATTATGGTTCCGGCTTTGACCATTTATGGCGATTTTATCGGAATTTTCGGGGCCTATGCTTATAATGTTCTGCTCATGCATGTTAACCATACTCTTTATGTTAATCTGACTCTTAAATATTTTCAGCTGTGGGATATCTCGGTCGGAGTCATCAAGGCGCTGGTCTTTGGCCTGATCATCGCCATTATCGGCTGCTGGCAAGGCCTGACCACTGAAGGCGGGGCGGAAGGCGTGGGCCGGGCGACAACTAAATCGGTGGTGGTATCAAGTATTTCCATCCTGATCCTCAATTTCTTTATAAGTAAAATTCTGCCGGCCACTCTGTGATAAAAGAACATGACCAAAATTAAAATTGAGAACCTATATAAGTCCTTTGGCCAGAAAGAAGTGCTCAAAGGGGTTGACCTGGAAATCGAGGCCGGGGAAATCATGGTCATTATCGGGCAGAGCGGCTCGGGCAAAAGTGTTCTGCTGAAACATATCATTGGCATCATGAAGCCAGACGCTGGTAACATTTATGTTGACGGGCAGCAGACCAATTCCTTAACTGAAAAAGAAATCCTGAAGCTGAGCCGGAAATTTGGCATGCTTTTCCAGGGTTCGGCTCTTTTTGATTCTCTGACGGTCGAGGAAAATGTAGCTTTTGGCCTCCGGCGTCATACTGATCTTCCCGAGGAGGAGATTAAAAAAGTGGTGACAGCCAGTCTGGAAAGGGTCGGCTTGCGGGAAATTGGGGAGTTGCTTCCCTATGAGCTATCGGGCGGCATGAAAAAAAGGGTCGGCCTGGCCAGGGCTATCGCCTATGGTCCGGAAATTGTCCTGTATGATGAACCAACCACCGGTCTTGATCCGATCCGGGCCGATGCCATCAATAATTTAATTCTGCAATTAAAAAACGATTTAAAGGTAACCTCAATCGTTATTACTCATGATATGAACAGCACTTATAAAGTAGCCGACCGGATCGCTATGCTTTATGATGGCAGGATTATCGAAGTTGATTCCCCCCAGGAAATAAAAAGTTCGCCTAATCCGGTAGTTCAACAGTTCATTAACGGCCGGGCTACCGGGCCAATTGCTGAATGGTGAGGAGCAAGTTATGCCAACTAAAAGAGAAATTAAAATTGGCACCTTTCTGGCAGGTTTATTACTGATTCTGGCTTTAGCCATTATTTTCATCGGTAACGTGCGTGATTTATTTAAAAAACCTGGCTATGAAGTTTTTGCCCTGTTTGACTCGGCTTTAGGCCTGGAGAATAAAGCTTCGGTTAAGCTGGCTGGCATCAAGATCGGCGAGGTCAAAGATATTACTCTGGCTGGTCGGCGGGCCAAGGTGGGGATGCTAATTTATCCTCAGTTTCGCATCCCCCGTGGCTCAAGAGTCAGCCTGTCTTCGATGGGGATTCTGGGAGAAAAATATGTCGAGATCATGCCCGGTAAAGAAGACACTTATTACGAGAGTGGAGAGGTCATGGAATCGCTGCCCCCGATCAGTTTTGATCAGCTGGGGACATTGTTTATGTCCATGGGCGAGGATGTCAAAAAAATCAGCAGTTCAATCAATAAAATTATAACCCCGGAACTTGGTCAGAACATCAGCAAGAGTGTTCAGCATATTGAATCCTTAGCGGCCGAGCTCGACTCTCTGCTTAAGGAAAACCGGACGGCGATTAATCAGGCTATCACCGGCTCGGGCCGGGCGGTTGATAACCTGAATCTTAAGATCGATTCCATCTCTGAAGAGATAGAACAAACTCTGGCTGAGATTCAGAGCCTGGTCGGCGATAATAAAACGGCGGTGAAAGAGAATCTTGACCAGTTGAAAGAGGATCTGACCAATCTGGGTAAAACTATCAAAACTTTGAATCAGACCCTGGAAAAAGTGAATAGCGGCCAGGGAACGGTGGGCGAACTGATCAATGACTCTTCTCTTTATGATGAAGCCAAAAGTACAATCAATGAAGTCAAAAACATAACTTCGGCCTTTTCATCCATCAAGCTAAACGCCGGACTGGAAGGCAGTTATTATGGCGAAAGCGATTTGTTCAAAGGGTCTCTTTATGGAGGTTTGACCTGGAAAGATAGAGGCTTGTTGCTGGCCGGGGTGACCCATGATCCTTTCCAGGATAAGTTTGTTTATTCACTCCAGGGTGGCTTTAAAACCGGTCCGCTGGCTTTCCGGGCCGGGCTCATCGAATCTAATTTTGGGGCTGGAGTTGACTGGTATATGCTGAAAAACAGGCTGGCCATCGGGGCTGAAGGCTTTGATTTTAACCGCGACCCGCGCCCTCAATTCCGGGTCTTTGGCCGGCTTTATCCGGTTAAGAATTTTTATCTGATGGTCGGGCTGGATGATTTTACCTTAGCCAGCAGGCGGGAATTTTATTTTGGCCTGGGGTTTGAGCTCAGATGAAAAAGGGCACATTCTTTGTCTGTCAAAACTGCGGCTGCCGCTCGCCGAAATGGCTTGGCCGCTGTCCTGAATGCGGCGAATTCTCGACTATGGTGGAAGAATTCGAAGAGGAAGGTTTAAGTGAAGAAGCTGGCGGCAACAGTCAGGCGATGCTCTACAGTGAAATCAAGCCAGCCAGCAATCAAAGAATTCCAGTCGGTATTGAACAATTTAATAATGTTCTGGGGGGCGGGCTGGTTCTGGGTTCAGTCGTTCTGATTGGCGGTGAACCCGGAATTGGCAAGTCAACTCTTCTTCTCCAGGTTTCACGTGATCTGGCTGCTGGCGGCCAGGCGGTTCTTTATGTTTCTGGAGAAGAATCACTGGAGCAAATTAAACTCCGGGGCGAACGACTGAAGCTCAATGATGAACAGGTCTATCTTCTGGCCGAAACCAGCCTGGAAAGAATAATTAATATCGCTGATCAGATGAAACCCAGGGCCTTGATTATTGATTCGGTGCAAACTATTTATTCGCCTCAACTGACCTCCAGCCCCGGGACTATCAGCCAGGTCAGAGAAGTGACCAACCGGATTTTCCGCCTGGCCAAGAAAAATCAAATACCGGTGTTTTTAATCGGTCATATAACCAAGGACGGAACACTGGCCGGGCCAAAATCCCTCGAACATATGGTTGATGTTGTTCTGCTGTTTGAGGGGGAGAGAGATCACAGTCACCGGGTATTGCGGGTGATGAAGAACCGCTTCGGCCCGGTATCGGAACTGGCTATTTTTGAAATGAGCCAGGCCGGTCTTCGCCCGATTGATAATCCTTCAGCATTCTTTTTAAAAGAAAGACCTCAAAATGAGCCGGGAAGTGCCATTGTCTCGACCATCAAAGGTTCCAGGCCCCTGCTGGTAGAAATCCAGGCCCTGGTCTCCTCGACTATCTTTATGGGCAACCCCAGACGCATGTCTATCGGACTGGACCATTACCGGATGGCCATGCTTCTGGCCTTAACCGAGAAAAAGATTGGCTATAGCTTTGCCGGCGAGGACATTTATCTTAATGTAGCCGGGGGCTTGAGCCTGGATGAACCAGCGGCTGACCTGGGGGTGGTGCTGGCGGTGATCTCATCGGTCAAAAATTTGCCTCTGCCCCGGGAATTAGCGGTCTTTGGCGAGGTCGGTTTGAGCGGGGAAATCAGGTCAGTCAGTCAACCGGCGGCCAGGATCAGGGAAGCCAGGTCACTCGGTTTTGAACTGGTGATGATGCCGGAAGGTAGTCTCCAGCAGCTCGATAGTGACAACCGGCAAGGAATAAAATGTTTAGGAGTTAGCTCAGTCAGGCAGGCTTTAGCCAAAGTCTTCTAATCTGCTTTCCGATTCTGTAAAATGGGAGCGATGTCTGAGCAGGAAGGAGCAAAATGGGCATAATCTTCATCAGAGCAATCATTCTAGCTCTTATCACCGCGGCCGGTTATTTTTATCCACCTTTTAACCTGTCCAAGCCGGCGGGGGCGGCAGCCGGCCTGGTTCTGGGATTTTTAATTATCTGGACTGAAACCAGACTCAGACGGGCTCAATTCAGGCTGGTCTGGACAGGAACACTGGGAACTTTACTTGGCGTCCTGACGGGCTGGCTGATTGGTTCAATTTATCAATCGGTATTTAAGACTGCCGGAACTTCGGCCTTTGTCCGGCTGTTCTTCCTTCTGGCCTTTCCCTATTTAGGTTTTTTGCTCGGTCTAAAAAAGCCCGAGTGGCTGGAGCCGGCTTTTCTGGTGAGTTTCTTCCAGAGCGAAAACGAACAGCACATTTACAAGCTGCTCGATACTTCGGTGATAATTGATGGCCGGATTGCTGAGATCTGCGAGACTGGTTTTATTGATGGGGAGCTGGTCGTACCACAATTTGTGCTAAAAGAATTACAGCTGGTAGCTGACTCAGCTGATGCTCTTAAACGGCAGCGCGGGCGGCGCGGTCTGGAGGTTCTTGACCGGTTGCAAAAATCGCCCAAAGTCAAAGTGATGATTTCCGAAATTGATTTTCCTGAGATCAAAGAAGTCGATTCCAAGCTGATCGAATGTGCTAAAGGCCTGAAAGCCAAAATTATTACCAATGATTTTAATCTCAATAAAATAGCCAAACTCCAGGGCATTGAAGTTTTGAATATCAATGAGCTGGCCAATGCCCTCCGGCCGGTTGTTCTGCCGGGAGAAACTATGCGGGTCTTTATCCTGAAGGAAGGGAAAGAGAAAGATCAGGGTGTGGCTTATCTGGATGATGGCACCATGGTGGTCGTAGATAATGCCCGCAGAATGATGGGTCAGACAGTTGATATTACTGTTACTTCGGTTCTTCAGACGACAGTCGGCAAGATGATCTTTGGCCGCTACAACGGTGAAGCTCATTAACCGGGGAAGCTAATGTCTTTTAAAGTTGGACTGGGCTTTGATTCGCACCGGCTGGGGCCTGGCCGGCCTTTGATCATCGGGGGAGTCAATATTCCTTCCCCCACGGGCTGCCTGGCTCATTCTGATGGCGATGTGCTGGTTCATGCCCTGATAGATGCCCTGTTAGGGGCAGCCGGTCTGGGCGATCTTGGGCAAATGTTCCCGGATAGCGACCCCGCCTATCAAGATATTTCCAGCCTGAAATTGCTGCAAACAGCTATGAAGCAGATCAGAGCTTGCGGCCTGACGGTGGTCAATGCCGATTCAATAGTTATTCTGGAAAGACCAAAACTGGCGACTTTTATTTCTCAGATGAAGGGCAGTTTGTGTCCACTGCTGGACCTGAGCTCGTCCAGCCTCGGGATCAAGGCTAAAACAGCGGAAGGGCTGGGGGACCTGGGCTCAGGTCAGGCGATTGAGGCCTGGGCTACCGTTCTGTTGAGCAGCTGACCGCGGCCCCGGTTTTTTGCTTTACTTATCTCATTTTGTTATAATTGTTTCTAATTCAGGGGAGCAGATTTTAGATCCTAATAACTAGAAGCTAAAGAATAAAATCAACAAATCTGAGATAAAAAACGAAGTCTCTTCTGAATTAAGAAAAATTCTTGGAAAGGAGTATCTAAATGAAGTCTTGGAAAGAGATGTCAACAAAATCTTGCCTGTCGGAAAATCAGCTGCAAAAAATCGAAGCTATCATTTTAAAGGACAATTATTTTCCAGCTGAATCAGTCAGGCAGGAAATTGAAACCTTCTGTACCGGTCTGGGTTTAAGCGAGCAATATTTCCAGACTGTTCCGCTCGAAACAATTGCCCGTCATATTGAAGCTCTCCGGGCTGGAGAGATCCTGGCTATGGTCAGAGGGGAAAAAGCAGTCAGAATAGATCTGGCCAGTGAAGCAGCTGAAGAAGCTCTGTATCTGGTTGAAGACAATCATTACCGGGCCATAGAAATTGAAGAAAGGATCGAGAAAAACTATCCTGGTTTCCGGATTCAATCTTACCGTTCAGCTGAAAAGTTGCATGGTGCCGAATATCTGCGCTGGTATCTGGTCAGCCGGCCAGATTTTGCCAGCCGGGAAATTAAACCGCAAGAAACTGATTTAAAAAAGGTGGCCGACCAGGGTTTTCTGTCTTCGATTTCCAAGGAAACCTTTGATCACTATCAGGCCTTAATTAGAAAAACCAGAGAGAAGGAAAGCCCTTATATTGAAGCTACTCACCTTGGCCAGAAAAAAACCCTGCGGATTACCATTATCTGCAACAGCAATTCTATCCCCAGGTTTTTTATCAATGTCTCTGATGTTATTAATTCTCATGGCCTGGTTTCCAAACGCAAATATTTAGAACCACTGGCTAATGGAAAAACCATCTTCACTTTTTATGTTGATGATGTTACCGATGAACAGAAATTGCGGGATCTGATTTCTGATATCAGCCTGATTTATGTCATACCGGAAAGCCCTCTCTCCGGGCTTTTTAGAGGAGGCAAACTGACTGCTCAGGAAATGGTATTCGGTGTTTCGGCCTGGAGTTTTTGCTATCAATTCCTGAGCAGTTTTAATGACGAATATGTCAAAATCTCTAAAGCTTTAAAAGACTCGCCAGAACTTCTGGGTCTGGTGCGGGAAATGAAAGTCAGGCTGGCCAAAGAAACATTCAGTGAAGAAAGAGTCTGGGAAGCTTTGAGCGGCAATTACCAGCTGGTAAAAAAGCTATACGCAGCTTTCGAGAAAAAGTTTAATCCCCTTAACCACCGGCGGGAAATTGAGGAAGACCTGAAAGCTCTGAGCCAAGAAATCACCCACCAGGTCACGGTCAGCTCCGACCGCCTGGTCTTTCTGACGGTCATTAACTTTATCAACGCCATTCTGCGGACCAACTTTTATCAACAAGAGAAGGTCTCTATTTCTTATATGTATAAGCCTGATTTCATCAATAAAGTAGACTATCCGACCCAGCCTTTTGGAATTTTCCAGGTTGTCGGTCGCGAGTTCCGCGGTTTTCATATCCGTTTTCGCGACATTGCCCGCGGTGGCATCAGAATTGTCCGTTCCATAAATTATCCGACCTATCTGCGCAACTCTGAGTCAATCTTTGATGAAAATTACAACCTGGCTTTTACCCAGCAGAAAAAGAACAAAGATCTGCCAGAAGGCGGCTCTAAGGGTGCTGTTTTGCTTAGCTGGGGCTACAATGACCAGATGACGGTGGCCTTCAAGAAATATATCGAAGGCTTACTGGATCTGATGCTGCCTGGCGACAGTATTGTTGATTATTATGGTCAGGAAGTTATCCTTTTCCTTGGCCCGGATGAATGGACGGCCGAGTTAATGGAAACCGCGGCGGAGCAGGCCCGGGCTCGTGGCTATAAATTCTGGAAAGCCTTTACCACCGGTAAGCCCCTCAGCATGGGCGGTATCCCTCATGACCGCTATGGCATGACGACTAATTCTGTTCATGAATATGTCCTGGGGACTTTAAAGAAACTTGGCTTAAAAGAAGAGAATGTTACCAAAGTTATGACCGGCGGTCCCGATGGCGACCTGGGCTCTAATGAAATTCTGATTTCGAAAGATAAGATACTGGCCATTGTTGATGGCTCTGGCGTTCTCTATGATCCTGACGGCCTGAACCGGAAAGAATTAACCAGGCTGGCCAAAGCCAGGAAGATGGTGGAAAACTTCAACCTTAGCCTGCTGTCTCCTAAGGGATTTATGGTCAATATCAAGGACAGGGAGATTACCCTGCCTGACGGTGAAAAGGTTGAAAACGGGCTGGACTTCCGCAATAATTTCCATCTGCATCCTAAATTCAGAGCTGATATCTTTGTGCCCTGCGGCGGCCGCCCGTCTTCGGTCAACATTAATAACTGGAAAGCCTGGATCGACGAGGATGGGAAACCTCGCTTCAAAGCCATTATTGAAGGTGCCAATCTCTTCCTGACCCAGGAAGCCAGGCTCAGGCTGGAGGAAAAGGGCGTTATCCTTTATAAAGATGCGTCCGCTAACAAAGGAGGTGTCACCTCCTCTTCCTTAGAAGTCCTGGCCAGCCTGGTGATGACTGACAAAGAATGGGATGAGCTGATGGCTGTTAAAAACGGGGTTGAATCAGAGTTCAGGTTGCAGTACATCCAAGAAATCCTGGAAGCAATCAGGGAAAATGCCCGGCTGGAATTTGAAATCATCTGGAAAGAAAATGCCAGCCAGGGTATCTCCAGAACTATCCTGACTGATTTGATCAGCGAGAAAATAAACGAGATCAAAGATTCAATCCGGGAATCGGATCTGTTCAAAGACAGGGTTCTGCTGAAGAAAGTCATCGAAGCTGGCGTTCCCCGGTCATTGCTCGATCTGGTTGGGGTTAACCGCCTGCTGACCAAATTACCGGAGAATTATCTCCGGGCCTTTTTCGCTTCGCGTTTGGCCGGCCGCTATGTCTATCAGCATGGTCTGAAAGCTAACGAAGTAGATTTTTACCGTTTCCTGGAAGAGTTTAAGAAAAGCTGAGTTAATTAGCTGATTTCGCCCGTAATGTAGGCCCGGGTTCTGGGATCTTGAGGAGTTGTCAGGACTTCAGAAGCCGGGCCGAATTCTATTAGCTCGCCCAGATAAAGGAAAGCAACATAATCGGCCAAGCGTTTGGCCTGACGTAGAATGTGGGTCACGATCAGAATCGTGTAGTTTTTTTTCAGGTTTTGAAGCTGGGCTTCTACATTGCGGCTCGATTGGGGGTCAAGAGCTGAGGTCGGTTCATCACCCAGGATGATTTCAGGCTCAACGGCTAAGCCGCGGGCCAAGCACAGCCGCTGCTGCTGGCCGATAGATAACCGGCCGGCCGGCTCATTTAATCTATCCTTAACTTCTTCCCAGAGCCCGGCTAAGCGCAAGTATTTTTCTACCTGCTGGTTGAGTTCTGCTTTTTTTAAAGGCCGGTGAAGCTTCAAGCCGAAAGCTATATTGTCATAAATGGACATGGGCAGAACCTGAGGCTTCTGAGAAAGCAGGCCCATCTTTTTTCTGATCTGAGTCACATCTACTTCCCGCTGGTAGATATCCTGATTGTCAAGCAAGATCTGACCTTCCACTTTAGCCTCCTCAACTTCATCCAGCAACCGGTTAAGGACTTTGAGCAGAGTCGTTTTGCCACAACCGGAAGGCCCGATGACCACCGTCAGGCTGTTGTCGGGAATAGTCAGGCTGATGTTTTTTAATACCTGTTGATGGCCATAATAGACACTGACCTCTTTGAGACTTAACCGTCCGTGATCAACCATGGTCTTCTCCTGACTTCACCTAATGGGTTCATCTTATTTTATTCCGGCTTAGTTTCCGGCCAAAAAACCTGGTCAACAGGCTAATGGCCAGAATGAGCAGCGTCAGAATGGCGGCCGAAGCGAAGGCCCGCTGCTGAACTTCGGGAAAAGGGGAGGCGAGCTGGAAAAAGATGGCCAGCGGCAAGGTGGCAACCGGCTGAAGAAGCGAGGTGGTTAGCCGGTCGGTATAACCAGCCGTGAACAAGACTGAAGCTCCATCCCCCAGCCCGCGCCCGAGGGCGATTAAGACGGAGGTAATTAAACCGGGCAAAGCCTGCCTGAGGACAATCCTGGTAGCTGTTGTCCAGCGGGTGGCTCCCAGCGAGTAACTGGCTTCTTTAAGTTCGGCAGGAACCAGCCTGATCGTTTCGTCCATCGCCCGGCTGAGAATGGGCAGTTCGACCAGGGCAATGGTTATCATTCCGGCCAGCAGGGAAGCCCGCAGGTGAAACATCAGCATTAATAAAAAACCAAAGACTCCATAAACTATTGACGGAATGCCCCACAGGACATCAAGTGACAGTCTGATAACTTCAGCCAGAAAGGACCGCCTCTTAAGATAAGTATTGAGATAAATCACCAGCGGCAGGGCGATAACCAGAGCCAGGAAGGTGGCTCCAAAAGCAATTTCGATCGAGCCAACAATCGCATTGAGGATACCACCGCTTTGGCCCAGATAATAACCGGTGCCTGGTGTCTTCAGAATCATGGATAATTTTAAAGCAGGGAGACTTTTCCACAGAATCGAAACCAGAATCACGGAGAGAATCAAGGAGACCAGAATAACTGAAGCCAGAAGAATAAATTTGAAGACTGACTCTGACTGCCGCCTTCTCTTCAGACGGCTGTTATCTCCAGCCGGATGGCTGGCCATTAGCCTGTCCTCCGTCCCAGTCTGGTTAAATATATCCGGGCGGCCAAGCTGAAAATAATGACAATCAACAGCAGAATAATGGCCGCCAGATTTAAAGCCGATTCATAGCCAGGAATAGACAGCATTTCACCATAGTTGTTAGCCAGCAAAGCCGGCAGCGGATAGGCCGGGGCAAAAAGCGAGGTCGGAGCTACGGGGACATTGCCGACCACCATCATGACGGCTATGGTTTCACCGAAAGCCCGCGACAGGCCAAGAACACAGGCTGCGGCCACTCCAGGCAGAGATTTTTTTAAGACTACATAACGGACCACTTCCAGGCGAGTAGCACCCAGAGCCAGGGCGGCTTCCTTGAGGTCGGCCGGCACGGCACTTAAGACTTCCACCGAAACGTTGACTATAGTTGGCAAAATCATAACTGCCAGGACAAGGCCGGCGGTCAGAATGCTATAACCTGAGCTGTAAGTCCCGAAAAGAGGAGCTAAGTATTTTCCCACCAGAGGAACAATCAATAATATGCCCCACATGCCATAGATGACTGAGGGTAAGCCGGCCAGTAAATCAAGGACCGGGGCCAGCCATTTTTTCAAGCGGCTCGAGGCATAATCAGAAATATATATAGCAGTCAGAATTGATAATGGAGCTGCCAGAATAAAGGCGGTTATTGTTACCCAGATAGTGCCGAGGATGAATGGCCAGAGGCCAAACTGACCCTTCTGTGGTTGCCAGACAGAGGAGAAAATTAAATCTGGCAAAGATTTTAATGACAGCAGGGGAAAAGCCTTGGCTAACAGCAGTAAAAAGATAGCAATAGTCAGAAAAACAGGAAAAAGGGAAAAAAGACCGGCGGCCAGTTGCCTGCCTTTTTCTTTCTTCATTTCTATTTTCAGGCCTCCATCGTTCAATTTTCAGTCAGCTTCTGCTTTTCTACTTGAATCAGGTTCTGAGCTAAAGCCACATAGCCAGCTTCTCCAGTGTATTGTTGGCCCTGGTCGAGAACCCACCAGAGAAAAGCCCTGACAAGCTGATGACTGATTGGCTTTTTTACCACCAGATATAGCTCCCGGGCCGGGGGTGAGGGATAAAGGTCTCGAGAAATAGCCAGGGTCAGATCATCGCGCCGGGCATAGAAATTCTCGGCCGGATCCAACCGGCCATTCCCGTCAATATCCAGCGGGCCGATAGTCAGGCCGGGATGAGGCCGTCCTGTTTCCGGATGGTAGGCAAAATTTACGTTATTAAAACCTAATCCAGCCGGATCCTGCCGGACGGCTTCAGCCAGCCCGGGATCCCCATAAATGGCAATCCCTTTGAGGTCTTCCTGATGGCCGCCCAGAAAAGCTGCCCAGGTTTCGGCTGCCCCGCAGGCATCAGACCGGGTATAGAGGTGAATTGGGGTCTTCCCTGGCTGGCCAAAAATCTCCTCCCAGTATTTGATCCGGCCTTCTATCCAGATGGCCTGGAAAATTTCCCTGGTCAACCCTTTTTCCTGAACAAGCTTCAAAACCGGATTTTTATCATTTAAAGTGGCCACAACGGCGTCCCGGGCAACAGCCAGGGGAAGGGCTCCGCGAGCTATTTCCTCTTGATAGATTTCTCTGGACACCATGCCGATGTCAACCAGGCCGGAGAGGACATCGGCCATGCCCTTGCCCGCCCCGCCTGCCTGAAGATCAATCTTAACTGCTGGATTGGCTTTCTTGAATTCTTCTACCCAGCGGACAGCCAAAGGATAAAGAGCCCAGGCTCCAGAGATACTCAGCTGGCCGGAAAGCGGTTTCTCCTGGCTGGCAATAGCCTGTCCGTCCAGAGCCAGGGAAAAAGGTTGAAGAGAAGCCGGCCGGCCAAAGCTCAGGTTCAGAATAATAAAAAGAATAGCCAAAAACTTAGCTTCCAAAATTGTTTTTTTTGACTTTATCTTTTTCATTTTTTCTTTTTTATCCTTTTTAAGATATTCTCTTTTGGCTTAGTGTTCTCTAAAACCCGGCCTGGAGCAGGAAGAAAACAGCCTGATGGTCAGGTCCGCTCTCGGTCTGATGATATTCATAATTAGCCTGGAACTTTGACCGGGAAGTTAAAAACCAGTTGGCTCCGGCAGTATAAATAGTGGTCTTTTGATCAGGCAGATTCCGGTCTAAATTGATGGCCTCTAAACGGGTAACCAGCTGAAGCTTCTGCCTGATAATTGAATA
Organism: Candidatus Saccharicenans sp.; assembly: GCA_017992175.1. Taxonomy (GTDB): domain Bacteria; phylum Acidobacteriota; class Aminicenantia; order Aminicenantales; family Saccharicenantaceae; genus Saccharicenans. The sequence goes on along the minus strand of JAGOPD010000003.1, from coordinate 19,189 downwards.
AGTGGCCAGAGCATACCAGCCCTCTTTTTTAATCATATCATCTTTGGCCTGAATGAATTCCGCCTGCAGGCCAAAGCCTTGATAGTTAAAAGCCAGTTCCAAGCCATATTTATTTCTCAGGAACAAGGCTGGATTATCGCCGGCTGTTTGCCGCCCGTTGTAAATAGAAATTCCCAGAGATAGAGTTTTTAAGGGGTGAGCTACCAGCCGCGCGGCCAGATCTTTGTGATCATTGCTGTCTGCCTTATTTGCTCCGGAGCCATTGAGGACGCCGAGGGTATAGTCAAAAATCGAGTAAGAGCCAAAAACAGCGGCTCCGATATCACGTCCGGAAGATCCATTGTCCCGGCCCGGAACGAGTTTTTCCACAGCCTGAGAGCGGTTGATGGTCAGCAGGTCAGAAGAAGAAGTTATGTTCTCCAGGCTAAAAGGTACCAGAAATTGCCCGGCTCTAAAACTTATTTCCCGCCGAGGGACGACTTCGGCCTGGGCATCCAGCAAAGCTGGCGACTTGGTAAAATCAAGCTGAACTTTGAGTCTTAAGCTCTTGAGTAATTGCCCGCTCAGAGTGAGACGAGCCCGCCTGATAGAAAACGTATCATTAGCCTCATTTTTCCAGGCGCCCTGAATTTGGGCATAGCCCGATAACTTGATTGGCAGTGAAGACAGAACAGCTGAGGCTGTTTTATTCTTGTCCCCTTCAGCCTGCTCGCCGGTTTGAGCCCGGGCGGTGGTTAGAAACAGGCTGACCATGACCGCTATCAGCCAGCCAACAGAAGAAAATCCCTGCCTCACCTTTTTTTCTCCATCATTTTTTTCTGGTTGATAGCTTGCTGCCTGGCGAGGACATCGGCGAAAGTGGTTTGCTCTAAATGTTTGGCGACCATATCCCTGACTTCCTTCCACAGGCAGCGCAGCCCGCAGGTTTCTTCGAGAGGGCAGGTTTCATGTTCAAGGACACTGACACAGTTGATGGGGGCCAATGGGCCGTCCATTACTCTGATGACTTCAGCCACGGTAATTGTCTCAGGAGCCCGGGACAGATAGTATCCGCCATTCGGTCCTTTTTTGCTTTTAACCTGGCCAGCCCGCCGGAGAGACAAAAGGATCTGTTCCAGAAACTGACGGGGGATGGCCTGAGCTATGGAAATGACTCTTATTGGTACAGGGCCCTGGCCATAACGGACTGACAGCTCGAGCATCGCCCGGCTGGCATATTCACCCTTGGTTGATAATTTCATTTTTAGCCCTCATAATAGATGACTAATATTATCGACTATATCATATATTATTGTGTCTATCGTTTGTCAAGATTTTTTTTGCCAGCTATTGTCCTGGCCTGTCCGGGCTTTTTTCCCAGCGGATTCTGGACATAAATTGTCTGCCCCGTCTATCAATTGACCTGAGAGGTGTCCCGGCCTGGGTTCAGCTTTTAAATTGAAGAATCTTTTAAAGTATGAGATCATATTTAAAATAACGGAGGCCAAGATGAGATTTAAACGGTCAGCGGTGATGGTTATTTCTTCGTTCCTGATTCTATTGCTTTTTAGCCCCACTTTTAGCTCTGGTCAGACCGGAGCTCCCCGGGTAGTGTTTAAAGAGCTGGAGCGGGATTTTGGCCGGCTTAAACAGGGGGAAACAGTCAGTTATGAATTCATCTTCAAAAATGAAGGCACAGCCCCGCTCAAAGTTACCAGAGTAACGACCTCCTGTGGTTGTGCGGCGGCGCTGGTCTCCCAAAAAGAAATAGCTCCAGGGAAAGAAGGACGCCTTAAAGTCAGCTTTGATTCTCGCGGCTATAGCGGCCCGGTAGTCAAATACATTTATTTTGGCAGCAATGATCCAAAGCAACCTCAGGTGGAATTAACCATCAAGGCCGAAGTTGAAACCGGCCCGGCGGCTAAGCTGGAACTTGACCGCTATAACCTTGATCTGGGTATTTCCTTAGAAGGGGAAGAGAGCTCGGCAAAATTGCTGGTCAGAAATACCGGCCAGCTGGAACTGAGAATTGAGCCAGAAAATCCAGAGTTTTCTTTTCTGGTCAAAAATAAGCCTGTGATTTTTCCCTACCAGTTGCCGGCCGGCCAGGCGGTTGAGTTCGAAATCAAATTGCCTGGCAGAACAGGCCGGACAGGACTGCTGCGGGATTATATCCTGCTCAAAAGCAATGACCCGGTCCGGCCGACCGTGTCAATTTTTATCAGCCGTTATGTTGTAACCAAAGAGGAGCTGAAACAGCTTTTCGAGAAATACCAACAGGTGTTAGACCTTAAGACTCCCTGAGGTTCGTGGCGGCGGTTGGCGCGTCAGGCAGCAACAAACTCATGACCAGCTGTTCAAGGTTAAGACTAATGATCCAAAGGGAAAAAGTCCGGCCGGAGAGCCTTAGGAGCTGGCTAAAATGAAGAGTGGAAAAGGCGAAAAGCAGGTAATTACTGTCCGGGTGCAGCCCAGATCCAGAGAGCAGGCTTTGATCCGGCTGTCTGACGGTGAGTTCAAGGCCAGGTTAATCTCGGCTCCGGTTAAGGGCCGGGCTAATGCTGAGCTGCTCACCCTGCTGGCAGATTATTTTGAGCTAGCTCCTTCCTGCCTGAGAATTATCAGAGGTGAAACTTCCAGAACTAAATTAATAGAAATCAAAAAAAGCAGCTAAACCTGAGAAAACAGGACAGGTGGCAGCGTCTATTTAGCAGGCAGGAGAATTAAAAAGTTTTATTTAATGACCCTGAATGTGGTAAAATTCAAAAAAAATAAAAGGAGAAGGGTCAATGAATTATCAAATTAAGAATATTCTCTGGTCGACGGACTTTTCGGCTGAATCTTTAACTGCTCTTAATTATGCCAGTTACCTGGCCAAACATTTTAAGGCTTCGATCAAAGCAGTCCATGTGGTGCCTGATTTTGCTCCAGCTCTATATGAAACCAGGGCGATGATGGTGGCTGATCTGGTCAAAAGGCAGGAAGACCTTCAGCTTAAAGCCCGGGCCAGATTAGAAAAAATAGCGTCTAAAAATTCGGTAACATTTTCAAAGATCATGATCGAAACAGGCTCACCCGGGAAGAGAATTGCCGACCTGGCCGAAGAGGAACACTGTCAGCTGATAGCTCTTGGGCGAAAGGGCATGTCGGCTCTGGAGAAAATTCTGATGGGCAGCGTAACCAATCAGGTTCTCCGGCGGTCAAAAGTTCCGGTGTTGATTACACCCAAAAAACGGGGCGAGGCTAAAATTGAAAAGATTTTAGTCCCGACTGATTTTTCAGCCGGTGAAGAAAAAGAAAGGGATTATGCCTGGGCAGTGGCCAGCCGTCTCCAGGCTGATTTAACTTTAATCTATGTCCTCGAGCTTTACGATTTCAAGTTTTCTCCGGAAGAAGTCAAAGCTCTGATGGATGAAGCTTTGAACCGGCTGCAAACCAGGAAGAAAAGGAGAACCGGTTTCAAGGTAGAGGAAGTGGTTATCAGAGATTTAAATGCTCCAGCTGGTATCGTGACCTATGCCAACCGTCATAAGTTCGACCTGATACTCATGTCAACCTGTGTTTCACCCGTCGAAAGATTTTTCCTGGGCAGTACGACTGAAAAAGCCGTTTCTTATGCCACCATGCCTGTTCTGGCTTTGCCAGCGGCTTATTGTAAAAAGTGAGAACAGGCGACAATCAGGTTTTCTGGCTGGCGCTAAACTACCTTGTTACCGACGGCTATTTGTCTGCCGGCAAGGCTCTGCGTTATTTTGATTCGGAAGATAAGTTATTAAAGCCAGAGCCGGGCTATCTGAATTCCTGCCCGTTGAGCTTTCTCGCCAAGCAAAAAATCCTGTCCGGAGAGCTTCTTGACCGGGCCGGCCTGGAAGTTGAGAAGCTAAAGGGAAAAGAGTATACTCTCCTGAGTTTTAAGGATAGCGGTTATCCTGAACTTCTCCGGGAGATAGTTGAGCCGCCTCTGGTCCTTTACGCTTATGGTCAAATTGAGGTTTTGAATCTGGCCGGAGTAGCAATAGTTGGCTCAAGGCACCCGACCGGCTATGGCCGGCTGCTGGCCGACCGGCTAGCCGATGAGCTGGCTGCCTGCGGCCTGGTTGTCATCAGCGGTCTGGCTCGAGGAATTGATACTCTGGCCCATCAGGGTGCTTTGAGAAGCGGGAAAACACTGGCTGTTCTTGGCTCTGGACTTGACAGAATTTATCCCAGGGAAAACAGGCTGCTGGCCGAAAAGATAGCAGCCAAAGGACTGGTAGTGAGTGAATTTCCTCTTGATTCTGAACCGCTTGGCTTTCATTTCCCGCTGAGAAACCGGGTACTGAGCGGGCTGTCATTAGCTTGTCTGGTGGTTGAGGCTGGCTTGAAAAGCGGGGCACTGATTACTGCTGGCCTGGCTCTTGATCAGGGGCGGGAAGTCATGGCTGTGCCTGGACCGGTCACCTCTGAACTTAGCGGCGGAACGAATTTCTTAATTAAACATGGAGCCAAGCTGGTCGAGTCGGCCGAGGATATTGTTTCAGAACTGCCCTTCCCCTGGAATGAGGCAGCCTTGAATCGTCTGACTTCGAGAAAGCAGGCCAGTCCGGAGCTCAGTCAACAGGAAAAAAAAGTGCTGGCCGCCCTGCCTGAAAAGGAAGTGATTCACATTGACGAATTATCTGATAAAATTCATCTACCGGTAAGTGAACTGCTGACTGTTTTGCTGAGTCTGGAAATGAAAGAAACAGTTGTCCAGGAGCCTGGTAAATTTTTCCGCAGGAGATACTAAGTGGCGAAATCCTTGGTCATTGTCGAATCACCAGCTAAAGCTAAGACCGTCAATCGTTATCTTGGCCCGGACTATCTGGTTAAAGCCTCCATGGGGCATGTCTGCGATCTGCCCAAAAGTAAACTCGGGGTAGATATCAAAAATGATTTTAAACCAACCTATCAAATAATTCCTGAAAGGCGGAAACTGGTAGCTGAACTCAAAAAACTGGCCGAAGAGAGCAAAGAGATTATTCTGGCCGCTGACCCCGACCGCGAAGGTGAAGCTATCTCCTGGCATATAAGCCAGTTGCTTCAGCCGGTCAATAAGAAGATTTACCGGGCAGTGTTCTATGAAATAACCGAAAGGGCTATCAAGGAAGCTTTCTCTCGCCCCGGGACTCTTGACCAGAACAAGATTGACGCCCAGCAGACCAGGCGTATCCTTGACCGGCTGGTTGGCTATCTAATCAGCCCTCTGCTCTGGAAAAAAATCGGCCGGGGCCTGAGTGCTGGCCGGGTTCAATCGGTGGCTCTCCGGTTGATTTGCGACCGCGAAAAAGAAATCAAGACTTTTAAACCGGAAGAATACTGGACGATTACCGCTAATCTCAGGGCTCAGTCACCACCAGAATTCAAAGCGACGCTGGTTAAGATAGATGGGAAAAAAGTCAAGATCAAAAACGGTGAACAGGCTCAGGCTGTTTTAACTGCCTGCCGCCGGGAGCAGTTCATTCTAGAGAAGATCCAGGTCAAAGCCAAAAAAAAGAATCCGCCGGCACCCTATATTACCTCGACTATGCAGCAGGAGGCTTACCGCTTATTGCATTTTCCGGTTAAGAAAACCATGTCAGTCGCCCAGCGGCTATATGAAGGCCTGGAACTGGGTGAGCTCGGGCCGGTCGGCTTAATTACTTATATGAGAACTGATTCGGTCAGAATTTCGGAGGTGGCCAGGCAAGCAGCCAAAAAATACATTGAAGAACACTTTGGCCCGGAGTATTTGCCGGCCAAACCGGTTCTTTATAAATCAAGGAAGACTGCTCAGGAAGCCCATGAGGCCATCCGGCCAGCTCATTTAGACCTGCCGCCGGAAAAAGTTAAACCTTTTTTAAAAAAAGAGGAATATGAACTTTACCGTTTGATCTGGAACCGGTTTTTAGCCTCTCAAATGAGTCCGGCAGCGATTGAGGAAACTCAGTTTGAAATCAAGGCCGGCCAGGCTGGGTTCCAGGCTAAAGGTGAAGTAGTTAAATTTAAGGGTTTTCTGGCTCTGTCTGAAGAGCAGCGGCTGAAGTTTGAAAATGGAGACAGGCCGGAGAAAAAGCCCGATAATGAAACAGAGGCTGTCCTGACCGAAACAGGCACTCTACCTGTCGCCAGGGAAGGAGAAATTCTGACCCTCCTCGACCTCCAGAGCAAGCAGAATTTTACCCAGCCGCCACCCCGTTATACAGAAGCGACATTAGTCAAAGAGCTGGAAGCCCGGGGAATTGGCCGTCCGAGCACCTATGCCCCGATTATCTCGACTTTACAGAATAGAACCTATGTCATCAAGGAGGAGGGCCGTTTTAAACCAACTGACCTGGGGATGTTTGTCACCGATTTTCTGGTCAAATATTTTGCTGAATTGTTCGATTACCGCTTTACGGCCAGGATGGAGGAGCAACTCGATAAGATCAGCGACGGCCAGGCTTCGTGGCTGGAAAGCCTGCGTGGCTATTATGAACTTCTGGATAAATATCTCCAGCAAGGACAGGAGACCGATTCGATTAAGAAGAATGGCATACCGGTTGAGGAAAAATGCCCGAAGTGCGGCCGGAACCTGGTCATTAAGGAAGGGCGGTATGGCCGGTTTAAGGCTTGTTCGGGTTATCCTGACTGCGATTATAAAGAATCGCTGGTCAAAAAAGAAATCAAAACCATTGAAGCCAAATGTCCCCGGTGCGGTTCACCCCTGGTTTACCGCCGGGGCCGGTATGGGACATTTATTGCCTGCTCTAACTATCCACACTGCAAATATATTCATAAAGAAAATTCTGACACCGGCTTGCCCTGTCCGCTGGGCTGTGGCGGGACAATTATCAAAAGAAAAACCAGGCGGGGAAAATATTTTTATGGCTGCAGCCACTACCCCCAGTGCCGCTTTGCGACCTGGGATGAAATTGTGAATGAACCCTGCCCTAAATGCGGCGCCACCTTCCTGCTAAAAAAGGCGCCTAAAAAAGGCCAGCCCCATCTTTACTGTCAGAAGTGTGATTATGTCCGCGATTTAGATGCGAAACAAAACCCGGCTGAAACTGAAGTCAAAAGAAGTCAGGAGCAACTGACAGATAGGCCTGAAGAGGAAAACCGCCAGGGGGTTAAATCTTCAACTGACTCCGATGAAAAAAGAAATTGAAGAATTCCTTGATTATCTCCGGTATGAAAAGAATGCTTCTCCCCATACAGTTCTGGCCTATGGCCGGGATCTGCAGCAATTAGCTTCTTATCTCAAAAAAAATGGTTATAACTGGCGGACAGCTGATACCCTGGCTCTGCGTGGCTTTCTGGCTGAACTCCACCAGCAGGAGCTAAAAAAAAGCTCCATCGTCCGCAAGCTGGCCGCTATGAGATCTTTTTTTGGCTTTTGCCTTAAAAAAAACTGGCGACAGGATAATCCAGGCAGCCTGCTGGCCACGCCCCGGCAGGAGCAGCTTATACCTGGCTTTCTGACCGAAGAGGAAACTTCCAGGCTGCTTACCTGGCCGGTTAAAACCAGTGATCCGCTGGAAGTCAGGGATAAAGCCATTCTGGAGCTGCTTTATGCTTCAGGACTCCGGGTGTCAGAATTGACCTCACTCAATCTTGAAGACCTGCATCTCAAGGAAAGACTGCTCCGGGTCAAGGGAAAGGGCAAGAAAGAAAGAATCATCCCCTTTGGCCGGGAAGCAGAAAAATGGCTCAAAGAATATTTAGGCCTGCGGCCCTTACTGGCTTTGAACAAAATGTCAGAACTGGCAATTTTTCTTAATTACCGCGGAGAAAGGCTTAATCCCCGTTCGGTTCAAAGGCTGGTGCAAAAGCGGATAAGGCAGATTGCCGTGGCCAGAAAGATTAGCCCTCATTCTTTGCGGCACTCATTTGCTTCGCATCTTTTAAGCCGGGGAGCCGATCTCAGAGCAATTCAGGAATTGCTTGGCCACCGCAGCCTGGCTACTACCCAGAAGTATACCCATCTTGATCTAAGTCATCTGCTGGAAGTTTACCGCCAGTCCCACCCCCGGTCCTGACACTTTCTCATTCTAACTGGCTGATTGGCCGCAGTCAGATGAAATTACAGGTAGAAAAAGGCAGAAGAGAAAGGATTTAGACCTTTCTCTTCCGCCTTCTTTCCAGGCCAGTTTTACTTTGTTTCGCCGACGGTAATCTGGTCTTTAAGTTGATTAAAAATCTTTTCCCCGATGCCCTGAACCTTCAACAGGTCTTCCACCTTTTTAAAGGGTCCGTTTTGAGTCCGGTAATCAATGATCCGCTGAGCAACTTTAGGCCCGATTCTTGGCAGGCTTTCCAGCTCGGCTGAGGACGCCGTATTGATGTTGATCTTGCCTGAAGCCGGTTTGCTCTGATTCTGGGACTGAGCCAGGCCGCTGCCCAGCAAAGAGAGAAAAATCAGGATGGCCAGATTCATGGCGACTGACTTGTGGAAAAAGTTTTTCATGGCAAATCTCCTTTCAGCCCTCTGTCATGCGAATTTCGGGCCAGCCTGGACGGTCCTTATAAAATATTTAAGATCAATAAGATAAAAGCCAATGGAGGAACTTCTTGAGTCAAGAAGAGTTTACTTTCGGCTAGTTTCGAGTCCAATGGATTTTACAGTAAAAAGAAGCTGAGGCGGGTAGCCTGAAATCTTAAAAGTAAAAACCTTTATCAGGCCTCTGGCCCCTTTTTGAGGTAAGCCCGGACTTTTCTTAAGGCCCGGCCGCGATGGCTGATTTTATTTTTTTCTACGGCGGTGAGTTCAGCCAGAGTTTTCTGAAGTGGAGCATAGAAAAAAACGGGGTCATAGCCGAATCCATTGCGGCCTCTCGGCTCAAAGATTATCCGTCCGTCCAGCCGGCCTTTATAAACTTTAAGTATTTTGCCCTGCCTGGCTAAGCTGACCACACAGATAAATCTGGCTCTTCGCTGGCTTTCGGGCAGAGGTCCCATCAATTTTAGAAGTTTCTTTATGTTTTTTTGGTCAGTGGCCTGCCGGCCCGAAAAGCGGGCAGAAAAAACTCCGGGCTTCCCGCCCAGGGCTTCAACTTCCAGACCTGAATCTTCGGCCAGAACCAGGCCATCGTATTGCCGGCTGTAGAAGCGGGCCTTCCCCCGGCTATTTTCTTCAAAGGTTTTCCCCTTTTCCCGAAACTGGCCGAGCTCGGGATGGCTGACCAGACTTTCTATCTTAAAATTTAGACCCGCCAGCAGCTTTTTAATTTCCCGGGCTTTACCCTGGTTAGTTGTGGCCAGAAGAAGGCGTCTGGCACTCAGCCGGTCAGTCAAGCCGGAACTCCTCCAGCTCTCCCAGATCCAGCACCGCCTCATTAAATTCCTGCTCTTTATCCTCAGAACCAACAGCTGTGAAGGAAATCACCATGGATGAACCCTCTTTTTTCAAGTTAAGGTGTTCAAGCCTGATCCCGTGATGAAAACTCAGCTTTCTAAGCCTGGAGAGCAGATCCGGCTGTTCTCTGAACCGGAGATGATAGCGATAAATATGTTTCCGGAGATAAACCTCTTCCACCTTTCTAAAAGCCACCAGAGTGGCGATAATGATAGCCGTAAAAATTATGGCTGGAAGATAATAGCCAGCTCCGATAACTAACCCCAGGCCGGCTACTACCCAGAGTGTGGAGGCCGTGGTCAGCCCGATGACCGCCCCCTGGGCATGGATAATTGTCCCCGCCCCCAGAAAACCAATGCCGGTGACTACCCCAGCGGCCATCCTGATTAGAGAATCAGGAGAAGCGCTGCTGCCCTTGATCAGTCCGGCCGCCATACTCATCATCATGGCTGAGCCGAGGCAAACCATGATATTAGTCCGGAACCCGGCCGGTTTCTGGCTGGCTTCCCTTTCCAGGCCGATCAGGCCGCCAAGAGCGATGGCCAGAATAAGCTTGAGAATTATTTCTAAGATATTCATGGGATGTCGCCTCTCCTTCCTGACCGAAGTCGAAATCTATTTGTTATGATGCTTATGATTTTATTAAAAAACCCCAGGAAGTAAAATCAAAAGTTATTTCTTTTTCTATTAAACTGCACTCACTGGCTGTTCCCTGAGTAAATGGCAGCTGATCAGACTGGCGGGCGAAATTTTTGAAGAGCTTCTCAGACCATTGTTCGCTGTTCATTTTTTAGCTCCCTGATAATCTGCGGACAATTTAAAGGCCTGTTTACTTCAAAGCCAAAAGGACAAGGCCGGCTAGGCCCAGGATGATCCCGAAATAAGCTCCGGGCTTGATTTTTTCTTTAAAATAAGCCAGTGACAGAATAACCGCAGCGATGATCGGGCCGGCCTGGATAACCGGAAAAACAACTGGCTCCGGCAACCCGGTTAGCGCTCTCATCGTAAAGAAATTCCCGGCCACACTGCCCGCCGCCGCCAGAGCGCCAAAAGAAAAGGCTTGGCGGGGCAGCCGGACTTTTTTTACAGACAGATAAATCATAAAAACCAGGGCCCCGGCCAGAAAGGTAACGAAGAGATATGACCAGAGATTGATCTCGGCCAGGCGGACCGCTGCCGCCTGAGAGATTTGAGGAATGCCGGTCAGGAAAAAAGTCGCGATCAGGAAGATGAGCCATTTTAGAAAGAGCCCTGATTTCTGGCTTTCGGGGGTTGAGCCGGCTAAGGAAATAAGAATAATTCCGGCGATGATCAATAAAATTCCAAGAGTAATTAAAGTCGTAACCTGCCTGTGCCAGAAGATGATCGAAAAGATAACCGGATTGAGAAAAGTCATGGTGTAGATAGATATGGTCAGGGCGTAGCTTCCGATCTTTAAAGCCTGAAGAAAGAAAAAATAAGCCACAGCTCCGCCTGCCCCGCCGGCCACGGCCAGTAAGATAACCGCAGGAGTAAAATTTAAGGCCTGCCCGCTAAAAATTAAAATCAGCAAGCAATAGAATGAGGCCAGAGCGAAGAGACTGCCGGTCAGCTCGGAAGAGTTTAATCCCCGCAGGCTTCCCAGTTTCATCACCAGATTCATGGCCACATAGCCGGCGATGGCTAACAGCAGAAATAACCAGTTCATTTTCCGGTTCCTTTGAGTTTATTAGAGAAATTATCCTACTATTATAATCAAGGTAAATAAAGTAAAAATCAAAGACTGGTACCTGTTGAAACTGAAACAGGTGAAGAACGGACTTTATTTTGATTTTGTTAAGCCGGGCGACTGAGACTCTAAATTGCGAAGCCGGAGTTGCCGGTAAAGTGAGAAATAAAAAATGGTTGCTCTGGAAAGCTGAATGAAATATAAAGTTAAGGGGCAAGAATAAAAACTTTTAAAATAATTTTAATAAAAGTTTGAGGCAGAGAACGATGAAAACAATCCTTAAACCTGCCCTCTGGCTTTTTCTCCTGTCCAGCTTTTTAATCACCTGCGGACAGGATAATTCAAACCAAAAAGCGCAGCCTTCCGGTCTCATCGTAAAAACCCGGGTCTCGCCCTTGAGGGCTGCTCCGGGCGAAACGGTGGTTGTCGAGTCAACCATCCGGACGAAAAAGGCCGGCCAGGTCAAAATCGAGGCCAGACTGCTTATCCCGGGCCAGGGCCAGGAAAGCTTGAAGATGACTGAGATCAAGTCAGAAGAGACAGCTGCCAGAAAATTCCGGGGAGAAATTAACCTGGCTTCTGACTCGCCAGAAGGACTTTATACGGTGACGGTGACAGCGGCCCGGGGCCAGCAAAAAACTGTTAGCAAAGGCAGCTTTCTGCTGGGGAGCCTCATTGGAGATTTTACAATCTTAAGCAGTTTCCCAGCTGAGGGCCTGGGAAAAGATATGAGCGCTTATCTTGAGGAATTTAAAAAATCAGGTGGCAATCTGGTTATTATTCACAGCGTGATTACTGCTGACCAGGCTTATTATCCTTCGGCAGTCTGCCTGAAACCGGCCGCGGCCGGCAGTCCGGAAGATAGAATTGGCCTGGCCCTGAAACTGGCGGCTGAGCATGGTCTGACGGCCTTACTGAGCGTAAGCTGGGACATGACCCGCAATATGCCTTATAGTGAATGTCTCGACAGCACCAAAAAGATAATAAATGAACTCTGGAATCTTTATGGTGCCGAACCGGCGCTGGCTGGTTTTTACAATTATCAGGAAGGAAGCGGGACTTATTTAACCTGGCAGATGAGAGAATTTTGCTCGGCGGTCAAAGCTCTGGACAGAGGGCTTCTCACCGCCTGCGCTCCTTATATTGACGATCCGCTTTTAGCCGGCTATTTAGCCGCCATTGATGACCTGGATATAGTGATTTACCAGGGAGCGGTGATGGCTTCCTACCGGAAGGATAACCGCCGCTGCTTTCCTTTCCGCCGGGTAAAAGATTTTGCCAGCCTGTCGGCTGGAGCGACCAGAGTCAGGGATAAGATAACTTTGTCCCACGTTGAATTGTTTGGTTATCTGGAGAAAGATTATGACCATTCTTATTTAGCTTTCCCGGAGGACATTTATCGCCAGATGTTGAGTGCGGCCTGTGCGGCCGGGCCTGAGGGCCTTGTATTTTTCACCTATCATTTCAATATCTATGATTATGCCAAGACCAAGCCGGCCGCTAAGGAATCCAGAACCGGAGTGGAAAAGGGCCTGACCGCTTTTTCCTTGATAGCTAAAAAAGCGGCCAGGGATTCAAACCACCTTGGTCTTTATATCCCTTATAATGACTGGTGGGCTGACCGCTGGACAGCAACGGTGGTTCCTGCCCTGGATGCTTTCCGGTCTCTTGGCCTGAGTCCTGACATCCTGCCCTTTATTCCCCGCCAGGGAGAAGAAGTTCTGCCTTATTATCCTTACCATCCGAATGAAGAACAGCTGGAATTTCTGCTAAAAAATCGTTATGTTCTGGTTCTAAGTGATATCGCCGGAATGCAGGACCCCGACAGCCAGCTGTTAAAGGAGTTTGTCGAACAGGGCGGGGTGGTTGTCCTTTTTGGCCCGGCTATTCCTTATGGAGACAGGTTTGAACGCGAAGAACTGGTTGGCGGCCAGGAAAAGCCGGCCAGGCTTCATCAGTGGGTTAAGATAGAAGAGCCGCTGGGGACCAGAGCTCAAAAGGATAGAATTTTTGACCTGCTCCCGGCTCAAGCCGCCTCCTGGCAGCCGGTCACGGCCACAGCCTTGGCCTCTTTTGAAGACGGCGGGGCGGCTGTCCTGGCCAACCATTATGGCCAGGGCTGGTGTTTTACTTTTCCGCTGAGTCTTCGGGAGGCGGCCAGAGACTGCCCGGATTTAGTACGCGATTTAATTGATCTCGCTCTGGACAAAAATGGGATAAAGAGAGGATTTGATGTTCTGGGGTCAAGCCAGGAGCTCGACCTGGCAGAATCAGCCAGCGGGGAAACCAGATATTTAGCGGTGGTTAATCACCAGGACCTGTCACGCGGGATAAAAGTTGTTCCTCTGAATCTTGAGCCTGATAAGATCTATGAAATCAAAAATGCGACTACGGGAGAAATTCTTCAGGCGGGGGAAGCCAGCACTTTAAAGAGTCTGCTGGTCACCATTCCGGCCAGCGATTTTGTTTTATTATCAATCGTGCCGAAGCCGGCTCGAAGATAAGAATCAGATTGAAGACAGTATCCGGCTGCTTTCCTCAATTAAAATTTTTTCTACCGCCGGAGTAAAATTAAAAAGCCCGTAAAATTTTGGGGCACAATAGCAGGCATAATCGCCGGGATTAAGATAGGCTTCCTCCGTCGGCAAATAACCGACATCTCCATTAGCATAGCCAGCAGTCATTAAAGACGGGAATTTTTCTCTCAGCTTAAGCCCCAGGCTGCAGAAGGCTTCAGCTGGGAGGCCGAGGATTCGCATCTCGCCAACTCTTATTGCCTGGACCGGCACATTTTCAAGCCAGGGGGAAGAAGCGAAAGCCTTATAATGTTTCTCAATTTTTTTCCGCCAGAGGCTGATGACCCGGGCGGCATGGAGGAACTGCTTATTGGCCTCCAGAGCCGCGGCCGTTTCCCTTTCCAGATCTTCCCAGGGAAAAACAGACAGCGGCAGGCGGATTCTATTTTCAGCCGATTTTAAGACAACCTCTTTCTGAAATTTGGCATATTTCACCGATTTGAGGGCCCTGGCGGCTATTATCCGGCCCGAGAGATAATAGTCTTCCCGGGTCGCTCCCAGCCGCCGGTTCAGATAGGTGACCGGGTCTATATCCCCACAGAAACCCTGAAGGACCAGAGCCTGATTCCCGCTCTTTTCTATTTCTTTAACCGCTGCCCCGGGCCAGTCAGATGAAATTTCTTTAGTCGGGCCAAGGGTGACGGCATGGCAGGCATAATTCAGGAGAAAAATGGCTCTCTTGTTCTGTTTAAAAATTCCGGTCTTTAACCAGGGATCAATTGGAGAAAAGCTATTAAGCCGCCGGTTATAACCAATCGGTTCCACTGCCTCCGCCTGGAAACCAACCTCTGCCTCCGCCAGGTTTGCCCGGGCTTTACGGGCTGCTTCCAGAAATAAACCAGACAGCCGGCGGACATATTCCCTGTTTATTTTCCCCAGGCCAGGCAGAGGCTGAACGGCTGGCCCGGAGTGAGTATGGGTGCAGGCCAGGAGAATATTTTTAAAAGGGATTCCAGTCTCCCTGGAGATTTGCCGGCGGCAACGGTCAGCAAAATCAACTGATAAGGAAAGAAGGTCGAGACTGAGGATAAGAATTGTTTCCTTCTTGCCCTGGAGGCAAAGACTTCTGGCCTTAAGCCTGTCCCGGACAATGGTTGCCCGCCGGTCTAAATAAAAGCCAAATCCGGCCAGATCTGTCCCGAGGGGCGGAGTGATGTCAATTTCTCCATAGCCAGCCTGCAAATAATCAGTTGCCCTGTTTTTCTCCATTTGGCTTTCTCCTTTAGTTCTCCGGCCAGATATATTTTTCATTTAAAGTTTTTAAACTCTTGAACGGTCAATTTTTTAAAAAACTTTCCTTTTTACAACGAGGATGCCTCTCTGGTAGATTCTATCTCTTTAAGCCAGTTCATAAGCTCCTGGGCGGCCAGATTAAATCCAGACTGCGCAGCCAGAACTCACGATACTTTTCCCAGAAGACAAAATTACATCCCCAGTGCGGTGCGGGATCAGAGGTAAAAGCTAAAGTCCAGCCTTTCCCGGCCTTCATCACGGCGAGCAAAGGGTCTCCTTTTTCCTTAATCTTAAGCAAAATTTTTCCTTCTGTCCGGGGCAAGGTTCGATTATAACCCAGAAGAGGTGGAATCTGATTGAGGTCAAGACCGGAGAAAGCCGTCTGGCCGGCCGGAGTGGCTTCCACCGAAAAGCCCTCGGTTGACTCCACTAAATCTTCATAATCAAGGCAGCTAACGGGCAGAATCTCGGCCAGGCGTGTCCGGCCCCAGCCACCTTTTCCCTGTTCACCGGTAAACGAATACCAGCCGCCCAAAAACATGGCGGATTTACCACTGGCTATAGCTTCAACCGTCAGCCGGACACGGTCGGGGAAAGTCAGAATTTTTTGGCCGAATTTTTCGCGGTCAAAAAAACTCGGGGCAAGTTGAAAGAGCTTGGCATCAATATCACTAAAGATGAAAACATCATAATCAGCCAGAACTTTTTCATAATCGCCGGGTCCGAGCTGATTGTAGAAATCCCAGGCCGGGACAGACTGAACCTGGTGCCGGCCATCGCTCTCCAGAGCTTCCTTCAGCCAGCGGCCATAATTGAAAATATCAAGTCCCTTGGGCGAATGATAAAAAGGAGTTTCCGCAAAAACCGGGCCGGTAAGAATAGCCCAATCGCCTACATAATAAATTTTAGCCAATTTTTTACTCCTTAACTTCCCTTTAAACACTATAATTTAAATATCAGTCTTAATGCAACCGGAACGGAAGCCCGTGGTTTTTAAAGCTGGATTTATGAGATCAGCTCGCGGTTAGAATTCTGGTTGAGGCTATGCTAAAATTAAAATCAGAAAACAAAACATTTTCAATATCTTAACAAGGGAGTAGCCAGATGAACATGAGCATTAAAGAGGTTAAAGCCAGAGAAATTCTTGACTCTCGGGGCAATCCGACGGTCGAAGTTGAAGTCAAACTGGAAGACGGAACGGTTGGCCGGTCGGGAGTGCCTTCCGGTGCCTCTACCGGTATCCACGAAGCCTTAGAGCTAAGGGATGGAGATAAGAAAAGATACAATGGCAAGGGAGTGTTGCAGGCTATTGACAATGTAAATAAACTTATTGCCCCGGAGATCTGTGGGCTGAGTGTTTTTGACCAGGCCGGGCTCGATCAAAAACTTATTGGGCTGGATGGGACTCCGAATAAAAACCGGCTGGGAGCTAATGCTATTCTGGGTGTTAGCCTGGCTGCGGCCAGAGCAGCGGCCCTGTCTCTGAGACTTCCTCTGTATCGTTATTTAGGTGGACTGGGAGCCAGAGTTCTGCCGGTGCCGATGTTTAACATTCTGAACGGCGGAGTCCATGCTAACTGGCAGGGAACCGACCTGCAAGAATTTATGATTGCACCGGTGGGCGCACCTTCCCTGCGGGAAGCAGTTCGCTGGGGCAGCGAAGTTTATCAGTCTTTAAAAAGCGTTCTTAAAAATCGCGGCTATTCGACAGGAGTTGGCGATGAAGGCGGATTTGCCCCGGCTCTTAAGAAGAATTCCGAGGCGGTTGAGTTAATCGTTGAGGCCATAGAAAAAGCCGGTTATAAACCCGGGGAGGACGTGGCCATTGCTCTCGATGCTGCCGCCAGCAGTTTTTATGAAGACGGCCTTTATAATCTCCGGACAGAAGGGAAAAAGGTCAGAGCCGAAGATATAGTGGAAATGTATAAAAGCTGGGTCGAAAAATATCCTGTTTTTTCAATCGAAGACGGGCTGGCTGAAGATGACTGGGAGGGCTGGAAAATATTAAACCAGAAGCTTGGCCAGAAAATTCAGCTGGTTGGGGATGATATTTTCGTTACCAATGTGGACAGAATCAAAAAAGGCCTGGAAGAGAATATAGCTAATTCCGTTCTGATTAAGTTAAATCAAATTGGAACTCTGACTGAGACGGTTGAGGCCATTGATCTGGCCTGCCGGGCAGGCTGGACAGCTATGATCTCTCACCGCAGCGGTGAAACAGTCGATAGTTTCATAGCTGATTTTTCGGTGGCTATGAGCACTGGCCAGCTTAAAACAGGCGCTCCCTGCCGGGGCGAGCGCGTTGAAAAATACAATCAGCTGATGAGAATCGAAGAAGAGCTTGGCTCAAGTTCAATCTATGCGGGCCGGAGCATTTTTCGCCAGGCGAAAGCCTGATAGGTTTTCAAGCAGTCTGGCCTGATAGCTTTCAGACCGATGGCCGTTATTTTTATTTAGATTCCAGGCTGATTAATTTATACTAATAATTAAGGCGGAGACAATGGAAAAGAAAAAAATAACGGGCTACTCGATTTTGATTCTGGCCAGCCTGGCTTTTCTGGCTTCTGGCCTTGGGGCTCAAGATCGGAATTTAAGGGTCCGGGTAGTTTCAGAACAGGCCAATATCCGGGTCAAGCCGGATATCAGCAGTGAGATGGTGTTTCAGGTGCCAGAGGGAACAGAGTTTCAAGCTGAAAAAAAAGAAGGTGAATGGTTTTTGGTCCTGTTTGAAAAAGCCGATGGAACCAGGGGCCGGGGTTATATCCATGAAAGTCTGGTGGAAGTGATCAGCCCTGCTGGCGGGGAGAAGGCTACTCCGGTAAAGAAAGAAAAACCGGCCGAGGCCCGCCCGGCCGAGCCGGCCAAAGAGGTCAAAAAGCCAGAAACTAAAGGTGAACCCAGCCGGAAAAGGGCTACGACCGGGGTTTCAGCCGCTTCGATCTTAAAAAAGGTTTCTCTGTCCGTTCACGGTTTGCTGACTTATCTTCAGCCGTCGGATTTGAATCAGGCAGCCGAAGGGGTGACCAATTATTACTATCAGGCTTCTGGTTATGACCGGCAGGCTGACTTGACCGGGCTTCATTTTGGCCCGGGTTATGGGCTCGATGTCTATTACGAGTTTTATCCTGGATTACACCTCGGTCTGGGATTTGATTATTTCCAGCCGGCTAAGGCTAATCGGGCTAATTTTACAGTCAGTGAAACAAATTATTCAGTCAGAACCAAAGTTGGCCTGAAAGATTTACCGCTGAGAATATCTTTAATGTTTCAGCCGGTAGAGCGTTTTTATCTGAAAGCAGGAATTGAGTACCATCTGGCCAAAGCTAATTATCTTTATTCGGTTTACCAATCAGTTGGTACACCTGAAGAAAACTGGATGAGCTGGACTGGCCAGGCTTCAGGGCAGTCCTTTGGCTGGCTGGCGGCCGGCGGCCTCAACCGGCCGGTTACTTCCTGGCTTAACTTCTTTTTAGAGGGATTTTACCGCTCAGCTAAGGTCAAAAACTTTGACGGGGACAATGTTTACCTTGATTCAGACGGGTTCGAGCAGAGAGAAAGCGGAGATCTCTATTACTGGCAGGTTCAGACCTCGCCCAATGTCTCATATCCTGTTCTGTTTATCCGGGATCAGGTACCAGCCGAGCCGGGCGTCCTTAACCCCAGAAAAGCCAAGATAGATTATTCTGGTTTCAGCCTGAAAATCGGTCTCCGTTTTAAATTTTAGGTTAATGAGAATTCCCATCCGGCCAATTTCCCTTTTATAAGTTCTGCTATTTTTATCCAGCTGTCGGGAAGTGTTACGAGTTAGGATATTGTAACACTCCAGCCTTTTTTAGAATTATTCTTCGAATTTATAGCCGAGGCCTCTGACACTCTGAATAAGCGAGGATAGCTTGCCAAGTTTCTGCCGCAGGTGGCGGATGTGGACATCAACAGTTCGGGTGACGACCACTTTCTCCTGCCCCCAGAGATGATCTAAAATCTCATCCCGGCTAAAAACCCGGCGCGGTCTGGAGGTCAGCAATTCTAAAATCTTGAATTCAGCAAGAGAGAGCTCTATCGGCTGGCCGTTAACTCTAACTTCATGTTGTTCGGAATCAATAACCAGCTTGCCACCGGCCAGACTTTTCGGGGCTGAGCTTTCAGCAGCTATGGGCTCTCGCCTCCGGAGGACTGCCTTAATTCTGGCTTCTAGCTCGCGGAGGGAAAAAGGCTTGGTGACATAATCGTCGGCTCCCAGCTCCAGTCCCGTTACCCGGTCAGCTTCCTGGCTTCTGGCGGTCAGCATGATGATGGGAACAGAAGCTGTCTCCGGGCTTTTTTTAAGATACCGGCAAATCTCGAGGCCATCAGTCCCGG
>JAGOPD010000013.1:29615-34708 GCA_017992175.1 Candidatus Saccharicenans sp. | reverse complement strand
GTCCAGGTATAGCCATAATTATAACCGAACCACAGATACTGATCGCCGCCGCCGTTTTCGGTAGTGATGATATAGCGGGCAGCTACGTTGCCAATCCCTAAGGCCCGGCCACCGGGTGCCTCGACATCACCTTTGTTGGCATCAAAGGGAATCCAGCCGTAGGGCGGCAGATAAACTTCATTCCAGCGGTGGAAAACATCATCATAACTGGCGTCGTCGCCCCGGAGGCTAACTGTGCCGACATAGCGGGCTGGCAGGCCCAGAGCCCGGCAGAGGGCAATCAAGGAATAAGTATATTCCGAACAGGAAGCAGTTCCGCGGCGCAGAACAGTCGGAGCTGGATTCCAGCCGCCAACCGGTTTAAGGTTATAGCTCAGATGATCAATCAAATATTCATAAATTTTCCTAGCAATCCAGTAGGGATTTTTTTCATCGCCAGCGATTTTTTTAGCCAGCTCCTGAATAAAGGGGTCGTGGATACAATATTTATCGCCATCGGCTAAATATTTTTGTTTGATCTCGGCCGGAATCTGGTCAAGACTGCCGACTTTATCCGGATAGATAAAATACTCAACCGCATAAATCCGGGCTCTGGCCGTCCAGCCGGTTTGAATCAGGGCCGGTGCTTTTAGATTCTTAAAATTAAAATGAGCCAGCTGCTGTCCCCAGGCGTCTTTAATCATTTCCGTTGGTTTAGACAGAAATTCAACTGGAGAAAGAAGCTCCTGATTATCGCGGCTGGCCGGGACAGGGAGATAAATATCAAGGCTGGTAACAAGACCAGGACCATAATTGCGAAATTCCTTGACGAAGCGGAGCTCCAGTTCCTTTTTGTCCCAGAGAGTCATAATGTCATTGTCAAAAACTTTTACCCGGTAGAGCTCGTTATTTTCATAATCGACATTCCACAGATACTCGCCATCAAAGGCCAGACCGGCCGGGAAGGGGCCATAAGAACGAAGCGAGGACAGACACCAGCCCGAGGAAGGATCAACCAGAAAAATACGGTCAAGGGCCCGGTCGGTTACCCAGAGGTAACGCCCGTCAAACTCCAGGCCAGCCGGTTCACTGCCGGGAGCGGGGAAAGTCTGAATCATCATGCCATCGGCCGGCGAAACCCGCAGCAGGCTTTTCTGCCGGACATCGGTCATCCACAGGTCATGGCCATCCCAGGCAAGATCGCGGGGCAGGTCACTATTAGATTCCAGAGCCTTGAGGACTGCCCCGGTCTCCGGATCCAGGCAGTAAACCAGTTTTTCAGCTGAATCAACATGCCAGAGATGCTGGCCATCCCAGGCCAAGCCCTCCGGATGAAAACCAGGGGTGTCAAATGATTTGATTATTCTTCCGGAGGCTGGATCGAGCTTAAAAATCTTATCCAGCCGGCTATCAGCCAGCCAGAGATAGCGGCCGTCATAAGCCAGGCCCGTCGGGCATGGTCCGGGAGTTTTAACAACCTTGACCACCTCGCCCACTCTGGCCTGGGCCAGCGAAAATAAAAATAGGACCATCAAGGTGAGACCAATGACCCTCTTCATTTCTTCCTCCTGAAAATGGGGACACAATCTATATTTCCTAATTTTTTTTGTCCCCAGGGCTATTATAAGAATGAAATCTTTTTTTGCCAATGGTCTTTTTTCCAGCTGGATCTCTTTTCGGCAGCTACAGACGTCAGGAAACCAATTCCATAGCTGAAACCATGGGAGCCAAAGATAAAAAATGTCAAAGGGACAAACCTCTACTCCTTTAAAAAATAGGAAATATAGATTGTGTCCCCAGTTTTCAGAAACTGAAGCCAAGACCACCGTTGAGGCGCAGGCCGCCCAGGTCTACCTCAACATCGTAAGGCTTGACCTTCAGACTGCCATATTTAACTTCAGCCGAGACGAACAGCCTTTTCAGCGGAAAATATTTAATTCCGCCGGCTACAATCAGGCCTGTTTTATTCCCATCGACCGGATAATCGCTGACATATTCGCTATCAATTAGCTGCTTGTAGGAGTAAAAGCCAACCCCGACCTTGATATAAGGAGCAATATTCATCAGCCTCAACTCGTAGCCAGCAAAGATTTCGCCCCCTTTGACCGATAGCTCGGCCGGTTCTTCATAAATCCCAATGACTCCATCTTTTTTAAACCCAGCTTCATAGCCACCACCGATCATCAGCCCTTTCCAGGTCAAGGTGACAGTGGGGAGAATATTGATTCCTGAACCATAGACTTCTTTAAGTTCCGAATTATTCAAGGTTCTCAAGCCAAAAGACAGCCCGACTTCAATCTTTGGTTTAATTCCTGCCGCCAGGCTTTGATCGGCCAAAAAAGCTAAGGACAAAGCCAAACAGACCATGATTTTAATATTTTTGATATTTCCAGCTATAATTTTTCTCTTCATTTTGTTCCCCTTATTTCGAATCAGACAGGTTCCTGGCTGCCACTTTGGTCCGGTAAGATTTGGTCTTTAGAACTTTGGCCGGCGTTTCGGCTGAGCCCGAAACTGTCACTGGATCACTTTCTCTTTCATATTCATCAACCGTCGTCACCTGATAGGAATAATTGCCTGGAGCTTTTAGCCCGCGGTCATCAAAAGTATACTGAGTCCCACCCACCGTCGCCAGCAGCGAGTAAGTGCTTTCGTTACTGGCTTTGCGATAGATCTTATGGCTGGCAATTCTCATCGTATTGGCAGTATTAGCTGCCCAGCTCAGGCGGTTAATCTTCTCTTTGAAAAAGATAAAATTATTCTCAACCGCGGTTAACCTGAGATTAACTGGTGGATAAAGCGGCTCCGGTCCAGCGAAAGCCTTGAGGCAAATATCATAATTTAAACCAACATCGGTCAGAACTGTCCAGCCAGTCCCATTACTACTCACCAGACACATACCCGGGTTAGTTGTAGCCCCGGAACTATAACCTCCGACATATCCTTCTATCGGGATTGGATATTCATAGCCAACTGTTTGCAACCTGACCACCACCGAGAAATACTGGCCAGCGGTTAGAGCGACAGGATTATCCAGTTCTATGGTAAAGAACCCGGGCGAATTTATAACCCCGCTTTTAGTAGCTACCGGTTCCCCATTTATTGCCACTCTGGGAGCGGTATTTAAATAGATATAAATCTCATAATTATTTACTGTCGAAGCCGTGTAGAAGCCCACAGCTTGAAGCGGCAGGTCGGACTGGGACTGGAAAACATTGGCCATCCAGGCGGTGTCACTACCATAGCTTAGGCCGGTCGTCCACCCTAAGGGATCGTACTGGTAATTAACCAGATATTTTGCCGCACTTTCAGCTTTGACCACCCCATTAACGCCTTGGCGCCCGAAATAGGCATCATAGTAGGAGACATAAAAATAACCATGATCTCCCCAGCTAGAGCCCCAGCTATTTTTGACAATAAAGGCACCATTTCCTGGAGGGGCTGTGTTGAATTTGGCCGCATCAAAGTTATCATCCCAGCCCACTATAGCCACCGCATGACCGCCCCCAGTGTTGCCGGGATTATAATAGGCTTTATTGGTTGAGTTATAGCTGCTGTCATCCCAGAACATATCAGTATAAACCGCCCCGGAATTCATCACCGCTTCTTTGATCACATCATTGTCCAGAGGTCCAGATCTGGGCGGCATCATCATAACTTCCTGGACATGCTTGACCGCCGAAAAGCCATTACCCGAAACATAAGGGTCATCGGTCTCATTAACCGGTCCGCCCCATCTGACCAGATAGGCTGTGGACATGTCAAGAGTTCCGCCGTAACAGGGATCATAATCAAACCCGTGATTATGAATCAGGTGTTCCTCAGAAAAATCACGAGGCTCAGCCGGCATTAAAAATGATTCTAAGGAGCCGTAAGTGGCAAAGGCCCAGCACGACCCGCAGCTGCCCTGGTTTCTGATCGGAGTTAACTTGTTAAGAGTCCGTAGATCATAGGTGACCGGCAAATCTATTTGCCTGGATCTCCTGACTGATAAATTTTTTAAGTAAGATAAATCATGAGGACTGGGGATTAGACCCAGAGGATGTCCCTCAGACGTATACCGTAAGACTCTGTCCCGCTGGGTATTATATTCCAGAAAAGCCTTGTTGACCGGTGCGAGATAGAGCTTCTTGTCCTGAGCAGCTAATACCCC
Source organism: Candidatus Saccharicenans sp. (assembly GCA_017992175.1). Classification (GTDB taxonomy): domain Bacteria; phylum Acidobacteriota; class Aminicenantia; order Aminicenantales; family Saccharicenantaceae; genus Saccharicenans. Next base: position 30,576 of record JAGOPD010000013.1, on the reverse strand, counting down.
AGAGAAAATTCCAAGCCCAATAATGATAAAAAGTAAAAAAATGATCGTGGCTCTTTTTTTCTTCAAAAAAAGAAAAAAAGATTGTGACTCTCCCTGACTCTGAGTTTTCATTATGCCTCCCTTCAACTGATAAATTTAAATTAATAAACTAAACCGAAATTATAAAAATCATAACTGATTGTCAAGCTAAATTTTTACACTTCTTCTCTGTTGTCAACGGTAACTTTTCCTTGTCTGGCTTTTGAGGCAGAAGGATGTAGCCTGATAATAAATGCTGGCTCAGTTAAGCCTGCCTCCGCCAGAGGAAATACAGTTCTGACCTGGCCGTATTTTTCCATAATTTCATCAAGTGGGCCAAAATCCAGGGCCCGCATCGGGCAGGCGTTAACGCAAGCCGGTTTCTCGCCTTTATCAACCAGGTCGTAACACATATCGCACTTGGTCATTCTCCTGGCCCTCACATCATACTGAGGCGCCCCATAGGGGCAGCTCCACTCGCAGTAACGGCAGCCCAGGCACTTTTTGCCGTCAATGAGGACTATTCCATCTGGCCTTTTGCTGATTGCTCCAGAAGGGCAGCCTTTCAGGCAAACCGGCTCTTCACAATGGTTGCAGCCCAGAGAAAGATTATAGGCAATAAGATCAGGCACCCAGTTGTTTCCAACCCGCAGCCACTGGCCGCCGCTGAGCTCATAGACCCGCCGCCATCTGACTCCGGCTGGCCAGTTGTTTTTATCCCGGCAGGCCAGAACACAGCTTTTGCAGGCCGAGCAGGCACTGGAGTCAAAGAAAAAGGCATACTGAAATTGGCCCGGCTGGCTCTTTTTCCCGTTCCCGGCTTCTCTCGCTTCTTGCTTATTTCTCTTCATATTTTTCAACCTGAACCATGATCGTGTGCTGGGTATTGCCAAAAGCATATGGCGACCAGCGCTCGGAAGTCAGCACGTTGATATTTCCCCCG
>JAGOPD010000013.1:0-29515 GCA_017992175.1 Candidatus Saccharicenans sp. | reverse complement strand
ATAACTTCATCGCCATATTTCCAGCCATCTTCAAGTCCCCAGGTTTCAAACTGAGTGCAAGCAGGAAGCACCACATCGGCGAACCGGGCGGTCGGCGTCATGAATTGTTCATGGACAACAATAAATTCAACCAGGTTCTCATCGCTTAGAATTCTGGCTGTTCGGTTGGTATTGGCATGCTGATTGATCAGGCAATTGCTGGCGACGACATAAAGGAGCTTGATATTATTATCAAGCTTCGGCACGCCAACCACGCCATCTTCCGGCCCCATTTCGCGGCCGCGAAGGACCGCTTCTGTCCAGAGGAAACTGGGAATTGAAGCTTTTACCGGGTTCTCACCAACCGGGAAAACCAGCCAGAAGGGACCGCCATCTGGAGCCTGATTGCCCAGGCCACTGGCCCAGCCGCCATGGACCCCGATATTGCCGGTCAGGGCAGCCAGAACACAGGCAGCTCTCACTACCTGCTCGCCATAAGCCCGCCGCTGGAGGCCATAGCCTAAATAAAGCATGGCCGGTTTGATGGTGGCATATTCACGGGCTATCCGGGCAATAGTCTCGGCCGGAACACCACAGATATTCTCCGCCCAGCCTGGTGTTTTGGGCACACCATCCCGCCGCCCCAGGATATAATCCTTATAAGTTTCTTCAGCTTCAAAGCCAGCTGGCATCTGAGTTTCATCAAAGCCGACACTGTGGGTGCGGATAAAATCGGCGTCATAAAGATTCTCAGTTATCATCACATAGGCCAGAGCTGACATCATGGCGGCATCTGTTCCCGGTCTGATCGGAATCCAGTCATCAGCCAGGGCAATTGCTGAGGGGGTCAAGCGCGGGTCAAGACAGACCACTCTGGCTCCTCTCTCTCGGGCCAGCTTGACAAAATAATCGCTGTTCGTTCCATCGCGCATTTCCGCCGGATTCCAGCTCCACATCAGAATATAGCGGCTGTTCAACCAGTCCTGCCGCTGGTTGCCAGTGGTCGTGGTGCCATAAACCGTCAGAGTTGCCGGCGTAATACAGGCCCAGGAATAAGAGTTATAAAAGCCGAGGCAGCCGCCAAAAAGATGGAGAAGGCGGGTGGCTGTCTGGCGGCCATTGATCTGATTGTAACTGCCCGTGCCATAGGGAACAAAAAGAGCTGAATTGCCATATTTCTCTTTGACCCGGCTGAGTTCCGAAGCAACCAGATCAAGAGCTTCATCCCAGGAGATTCTTTCAAATTTTCCTTCGCCACGCCGCCCGGTGCGTTTCAGTGGATAGCGGAGGCGATCGGGATGATACTGACGCCGGCGGTAAGCCCGGCCGCGCGGGCAGGGCCTGAGTTGTGGAGCTTCAATCGTGTCAGGCCGGTCATCGCCATCAATTCTGGTAATCACCCCATCTTTAAGATAAACCCGCAGCAGGCACCGCCCGCCACAGTTATGGGAAGGACAGCCGGTGCGGATCATTATTTCATTGGGGAGAGAAGCCAGGCCGGTTCTTTTTTCAGCCTCTTCCCGGTCAGCTTTTTTTATTTTTTTAAAAATTGCTTTCAATCTCGCCGTCCTAAAATTCTTTAAACTAATAGTGGATTAAACCGTTTATAACAGCCAGGACCATCGCCGTTATTGAGACACCTGGCCGGAAAGGAGCCTGCTCTAAAAGAATATTAAATTGCCGGATAAGGTCAGGGAAAAAATGGCGGACAACCGGCCGCTCAGCAGTACTGGCCGCTGTTTTTGCTCCTTTGGTCTCTTTTTTTTCACTATAGCTTTTACCCAGCAACCAAACCAGGAGCGCGGAGGTAAGAAGCGGTGATAGCACCAAAAATGTAATCAGGCTCCAGGGTGGAGCTTCAAAGATATTACTCAGAGGAAAGACAGCAGATTCAGCCAGAGTCACCAGGCTATAGGTCAGATTGGAGCCAAAAGAAAAGAGCAGGCAGGAAGGAACAATACGGGGAGAAGAGTGGATGGACTCCCGGCTCAAAACCTGGAGAGCCAGGGCAGCCAGCAGGCCTTCGATGATGATGGCCTGCGCCGGGTTGATGATATCCATAAAACTAAGCGGACTAAAGATTAGATCAAGACCTTTGAGGCCGGCGGCTAAAAAACTGGAAAAAACCACAGCCTCGGCTGAGCCGGTTTGCTGGTAAAGCCGGTTGAGAAAATAAAAAGCAATGGTAGCCATGACTGCCCCGGCCAGGCCAGGAACCTTTAATAAATGTAATAAATAGCCGGCAGTAGCTTCGGCTAAGCCCCAGAGCGAGCCCCAGAAAATTACGGCTGAGAGTTTCTCCCCTGGCCCCAGATTGTTCTTCCGGGATCTTTCTTCTTGAAGAGTATCAAGGTTCATCCTGTTCATCAGTGGCCTCAGCCTTTTTTATTTCCGGCTCCTATTTTATCAGCGGCAAAAATCAGGTCAAATAATCTTAGAAACAGACCGCTGGCTCCCGGCTCTTAAAAATTAAGCTGGAAGCCATTCTTCCTGAGCCAGTGTCTCCTTTCCTTATAATCAGGGACGAAATCCTCAACCAAACGCCAGAAAGCTCTGGAATGATTTTTTTCCTTAGTGTGAGCCAGTTCATGAACAATAAGGTAATCTATAATATCTGACGGAGCCATGATTAACCGCCAGACCAGTGAAATTGTTCCCCGGGCTGAGCAGGAGCCCCAGCGGGTAGCAGCTGAAGACAGCCGGAACTTTTCATATTTTAAACCAGTCTGCCTGGATATGGCAGCTACCCTTGAAGTCAGATAAAGGCGCGCTTGCTGCTTGAGCCAGGTCTCAAACACCTGCCGAGCCGAAGCCAGGAAGGGAGCCGCCAGCTCAAACTTCTGGCCGTCAAAAGTCAGCGGCGGCCTGTTTCTCTTAACAATTTCGAGAGGATAGGCTCTTCCCAGCCAGAGAAAATTTTCACCATCCTCAAATTTTTTCGGGCAAGAAAGCTTCTGTCTCCTCTGTACCTCCTGGCGTTTTTTTCTGATCCAGGGCTGGTGACGCCTCAAAACGTCATTGATGGTTATCCTGTCCAGACCATAAGGGGCTCTGACCGTCAAGACTCCCTTTTGATCAATTTCCAGACTGATGGTCCGCCGTCTTGACCTTATGACCTTAATAAAATGGGGACACAATCTATATTTCCTAATTTTCCTAAAGCTTCTGGCCTATTATAAGGACGAAAGGTCAGTTTTGCCAATGGCTATTCTATCTTTCTGGATCGGCTGGGGCCAACTATAAACTTTTAGCGACAATCGGCCCGATCGATCTTATTGGTCAGGGTTATAGATTCAAGAATCGAGGAGATATTGATGAAAAAATGGTATCGAAAAATAGGAAATATAGATTGTGTCCCCTGTTTTTTAGTTGTAAGCTAAGGAACAGCAAAAATATAGCAACTGGAGACAGGACATGACTCAGAAGCCTCAACGCCATTATTTTTTAGTCTGCCTGATCTTTTTGATCTTTTTTGTTATCTCCTTTTTAACCAACATTATCGGGCCGTTAGTGCCAGAGATCATTGACAGTTTTAAATTGAATTTAGCCTTAGCCGGGCTTCTGCCTTTTTCTTTTTTTATTGCCTATGCGGTTATGTCTATTCCGGCCGGTTTTCTGGTCGAAAAATATCGTGAAAAAAAGGTCATGCTAACCGCTTTTTGCCTGGCTTTAGCAGGGGCCCTGCTTTTCGCTCTTTTCCCAGGTTATCTGGTCTCAACCATTTCTCTTTTTCTCATTGGATTGGGCATGGCCATTCTGCAGGTAGCAATTAATCCCCTTCTCCGGGTATCAGGCGGCGAGGAGCACTTTGCTTTTAACTCTGTTCTGGCTCAGCTTATTTTCGGCAGTGCTTCCTTTCTGAGCCCGCTTCTCTACTCCTATCTCGTTAGAAATCTTCCCGCCGCCGGAAAACAGAACCTGCTGCTTAACAGCCTGCGCCAGCTGGTTCCGCCGGACCTGCCCTGGGTTTCTCTTTACTGGGTTTTTGCTCTGATTGCTTTAATGATGATCATCATTGTTTTCGCCTCACATTTTCCGCCAGTCGAATTAAAAGAAGAGGAAAAGGCCGGCACCTGGTCCATCTACAAAATTCTCTTAAAGAAAAAAATCGTCATTCTGTATTTCTTCGGAATCATGGCTTATGTCGGCACCGAGCAGGGTGTAGCAAATTGGACCTCTCAGTTCCTTAAGACCTACCACGGGCTTGACCCTCAGACGGCCGGGGCCCAGGCTGTCTCCTATTTCTGGGGTCTGATGACCATCGGCGGGCTTTTCGGTTTGCTGTTGCTAAAACTTATGGACAGCCGGCGGGTTCTGATTGGAGCAGTATCCTTAGCTCTGGTCTGTCTGACGCTGGCTCTCTGGGGTCCGCCTTGCCTCCTTTCCTTTTCGCTTAAACTGCCCGGCTCCGGTCCCCGGATTATCAACCTTTATAGCTTTTCGCTTATCGGATTTTTCGCCTCGGTTATGTGGCCAATTATCTTTTCTTTAGCTCTTAATTCAATTGAGGCTCATCAGGGAGCCTTCTCCGGCCTCCTCTGTACCGGAATAGCCGGCGGGGCCCTGGTGCCGCTACTTATCGGCTGGTTGGGAGACCGGTTTGGACTCCGTCCAGCCATGCTTGTTCTTTACCTGACTCTTGGCTATATTTTGACTATAGGTTTCTGGGCCAGGCCGCTTATTAACAATGAAACAATTAAGCTGCGGAGAAAAAAGAAAATGGCCGCCAGCCAGTAAGTAAGCCGGCAGCCCGGAAGCTGAGGAACGGGACTGGCTTAAAATTTAAGGAGTAGAAAGTGGCTTTAATCGGTGTTGACCTGGGAGGCACGCAGGTTCGGGCCGGTCTGGTTGAAGGTGACCGGGTGGTCAAAATCGCCGCTAGAATTATCCGGAGCACAGGGACAGAAGAGGAGGTTTTAGCTGATCTGACTGCGGCCCTGGATGAAGTCTTCAGCCTGGAAGTGGAGGGTCTGGGACTTGGTATCCCCAGCATTGTTGATCTGGAGACTGGGGTTGTCTATGATGTCCAGAATATTCCTGCCTGGCGAGAGGTCCCGCTTAAAAGAATACTCGAAGCCCGCTATCAGGTTCCGGTTTATGTCAATAATGACGCCAACTGCTTTGCCGCCGGTGAAAGGTATTTTGGCCTCGGCCGCTCCTACCATAATTTTGTCGGGTTAATTGCCGGCACCGGTCTCGGAGCGGGACTCGTTATCAATGGCCGTCTTTATTCCGGGCCCAACTGCGGTGCCGGTGAGTTCGGGATGCTGCCGTACCTTGAGGCTAATTTTGAGCGCTATGCCTCCGGACAATTTTTTCTTAAATCCTATGGCCGGCCGGGAAAAGAATTTTACCAGCTGGCTAAAGCCGGTCAAAAAGAAGCTCTAAAAGTCTTTGAGGCTTATGGTCATCACCTGGGCGAAGCCATCAAAGCGATCATGTATGCCGTCGACCCCGAGGCTATTATCCTCGGCGGGTCGGTCAGCCAGTCTTACCAATTTTTTAAAGACTCGATGCTGGCCGCTATATCCTCTTTTGCCTATTCCTTAGCTGTTAAGAGAATTGAGATTAAAGTTTCAACTACTGACCATATCGCCATTCTGGGAGCAGCTGCTCTTTATCTGGACAATCTTCAGGGCGGACGGTAAAAAGCGGCCCGCCTCCAGCAGTTTTTTTTGTTTACCGCCAGTATCTATTTTATTACCAGCCGGCAACTGAGATTTTTCAAAACCCCGTTCAGCACTCGCTCCGAGTTTGGCCCTTCGGCTGTCAGAATAAAAAGGTCAACCCCGTTAATTAGGCCGGCTACCGATTTCTGCTCAGAGATAACTACCGGGCGGTTCTTGCCCCAGACTGATTGATAACTCAGCCGCCCTCCTTTGACCATGGCTCTTAGCTGACTGACCAGATACCGGTCAAAATTGGCCGCTGGAAACCAGCCTTCTTGAGTCAATTTTACTGTCTCGCCAGCCGGTCCTTTTAAAGCCACGGCAGTCTTATCCGGCCAGACTTTATCGGTATCATAGAAACTATACCCGGCCGGCGCCCTTAAACTTATCTCCAGTCCCCGGTTGGTATAAATTCCATCTCTAATTTCATAAAGAGGCTGGCCCGGCTCAACCCGGTAACGATGCCCATCGAAGCTATAATCCTGAATCTTAATATCAACCTGGCCAAAGATTTTCTGGGCAGCCATCAGGCTTTCCCCCAGGCCTTCATCCAGACCACCGGCTGCCACCACCAGCCGGGCAGCATCAGCTACTCCCGGGCCAGGAACCGCCGCATCCAGCGGCACCCAGCGGTCAGATAGCCAGGCCTCAGTCCAGGCATGTCCGCCCCAGACCCCGTTGACATAAACCAGGCCCATCAGATAGCGGGAAGGAATACCGGCTGCCCTCAGCAGGGAAGCCAGCAGCGAGGCATAGCCAGCGCAGGTCCCTTTTTTATTTTTTATAACCTCCGAAGCCGGAGCAAAGACAATTCCCAGGTCAAAAGTCATATTGGTGGTAACCCAGTTCCTGAGCTGCAGAGCTTTATTATAAGGATCGGTGATTGACCCGGTCACCTCCGCCGCCACTTTCTTTATCTCTGGATCATCGGCATCAAGATAAGCATTGGCTTTAAGATAACGTTCGAACTCTTCTTTCGACAATTTTTTACCGGCCGCGGTCTTTAGATTTACCTGGCTCACGGCCAGAAGTGTGGTTTCTGCCGTCTGGCTGATGACCCGTTGATAATCACAGTTAAGATCAGGCCAGCCTCCTTCAGGCTTTTTCTTCTCAATTTTAATGACCAGCCGGTTAAGAGTTCTGGCTTGAGGTAAACGGACATTAGATTTAACCAGACTGACCTGATATTGGTCTTCGCTGATGGATAGGCCTTCCACGCCTTTCCGGACTTCTTCTTCCGTTGAAGCTATAACTATTAAATCGCCAAAAGGTGAAGATTCAACCGATTTAATTTCATGTCCAGCCTCATCAATCCAGACCTGCCGGGTTGAACCTACTCCTGATGTTTTCTCCTCTATCTTTCTGGTTTTAATCTTTTCTCCGCGGAAATCGATCTCTTCTTCGCCGGCCAGCCATCGCTCGCCGGTCACCACCTGGGACAGTTCTGCCAGCAGTGTTCGATATTCAACTTTATCGCCTGGTTGCTTAAGGCGGGCCTGACTGAGCTGGCTGATGCCTTCCGGACCAAAAAGTTGACCCGAAAAAGGCAGATCACGGCTAAAAGTCCGGCCCGAGGCCGTTGTTTTTAGAACAATTTTTCCCTCTTCGACCAGAGCTTCAACTCTGATTGGCTGGGAAGACATAACCGTTTCCGACAGAACTTTCTTCAGCTGCCCGTCCTCGGTTTCCAGATATTCAGCCTTAGAGGTTATTTCAGCCTTTTTTCCCAGGCGGTTAAAAGACATCTTTGATTCGCTATAACTTTTATAGAACCATTGACCATTTTCTTTTATTTTCTGCCCGCTTTCTTTGAGGTAGCCAATCTTTTGACCGTTGAGGGTGATGAGATGCCACTGAGCCTCGGCCTTCTCCGGCGAGGGAGCAGTAGCTATGGCTTGAGTCGTCTGTCCATAGATGACGGGGAAATGCAGCAGAAAGAACAGGAGTAGAGAAAAAACCAGGAAAAACCATAAATGTTTTTCTTTTCCAGGTTTAAGGATACCTGACTCAGTCTTAATCAGGTTCAGTCTATTCCGGCAGCTAATCCAGGGCATTTTCTCTCCTTGGCCATAAAATATTCATGATAACTTTTTAATTTTCCTCCTACTTTTATGTTCGTTGATTTGATGGTGATATATTCCTCAGCTTAGCCTGTCCACTTACTCTATATTTTATCTTATCCCTTATTCTCCAAATTATCCAGCCGGGGACCGGCCCGCCGGCCAAACCGGCAGCTTCACCTCCCTTGACTATCTGTCCGGCTTTCAGCCTTTAGTTCATGTCTATCAGGAGTTTTGACGGGCAGCTAACCGCGGTCACCAATCCGGTCAACCCACAAACAGCAGGGAAAATTTATAAAAAAGAGCAGCCAGGATGGCGGCCATAGGAATGGTAAAAATCCAGGCCCAGACAATGCGCAGAGTAACCTGCCACTTAACCGAAGAAGCGCTTCTAGCTACACCTACCCCGGTCACAGCGCCAGTAATAACATGCGTGGTGGAAACAGGAATGCCTAAATGAGTAGCCATAAAGATACTGAAGGCGCTGGCCGTCTCGGCACAAAAGCCATCAATTGGACGCAGACGTACAATTTTCTGGCCCATGGTTTTGACTATACGCCAGCCACCGCTCAATGTTCCAAGTGCAATTGCTGTGTGGGCCGAAAGCACAATCCACAATGGGATGTGAAACGTCTTCATGTGGCCAGAAGTAAAAACCAGCCCGGCAATAATCCCCATGGTTTTCTGAGCATCATTGCCGCCATGACCCAGGCTATAAAGAGCAGCTGATAGTAACTGCAACCGGCGTGACCAGTAGTTAATAGATTTCAGGGGTTTGTTTCTTACCAGCCAGGTAGTCAGGATCATAATCAGATTACCCAGAACCAGACCTAGAATAGGAGCAATAAAAATAAAAGAAATAACCTTTATCCAACCTTTAACGATAATGACACCCCAGCCGGCTTTGGCCACCGCCGCCCCCAGGTAGCCGCCAATTAACGAGTGAGACGAACTGGAGGGCAAGCCCCAGTACCAGGTAAGAATATTCCAGATAACAGCGCCCATCAGGCCGCTAAAAATAACCAGTGGATCAACCACCTTGATATCTATCAAACCGACCCCAATGGTCTCGGCCACACTTGTTCCAAAAATCAGAAAAGCCACGAAATTAAAAAAAGCAGCCCAGACGACAGCCTGCTTTGGGCTTAAAACCCGGGTAGAAACAACGGTGGCTACCGAATTGGCGGCATCATGCAGACCATTGGTAAAATCAAAAGCCAGGGCCAGGCCGATGACAAAGACTATAAAGCCAAAGCTCCAGCTGCCTGCTGCCATTATCAGCCGCTTTTAACCACAATACCTTCAACTGTATTGCTGACCGCCTGATAGACATCCATAATGGTCTCCAGCACAAACAGCACATCTTTCCACTTGATAATATTAACGGGGTCTTTTTCTTCGCTGAACAATTTCTGGAGCGATTCGGCATAGACCAGGTCGCCCTTATCCTCCAGATCATGAAGGCTGCGGATCAGCTCTCCGATCAGCGGAGTATATTTCTGGGCGCGAAAGCATTCGGCAATCAGCTGGTTGAGCTTCTCCGTAGCTTCTCTGGAAAAAGTGGCAAATTCATCAAAGAAATATTTTTTCTGATCAAGGTTATAGAGATAGACGCTATGGATCGCGTTTTCGATGAGGTCAATGATATCATCCAGGCGGTGAACCAGCCGGTAGATATCTTCCCGGTCAAAAGGAGTGATAAAACACTGGTTAAGTAATCTGATGACTTCGTGAGCAATAGTATCAGCTTTATGTTCGACCTGTTTGGCTCTTTCCCAGTATTGGCCGGAGCTCTCAAAATGATGAGAGAAATCATAAAAAATATCGGTTATCTCTGACAGGCAGGCTGACAGCTCGGCAAAATGCTGGGCAAAGGCCGGCTCCTTAGGCAAGAAAAATTTCACGATTGCAACCTTAGATTTATGAAGTGATAATCTAACCCAAAAACAAAATAATATCAAGCCGGCTGGCCGGCGGCGGGACCCGGACGTTTTTGAATCAGCCGGCTGCTGCGGTCAGCCCCAAACTTTCTCGCCTGTCCCGGAAATGATTGACCGCCAGGCAGGGCTGTGTTATAAGAAAATACTTATTCAGGCTGATTCATTTAATTGGCTAATTTAGTTAATAAGTGATGGAGGCTGACTATGCCCAGTTCATTGTTCCGGACCAAACCGATTCAGGACCTGCTGGCCGAAACGACTGAAAAAGATCACTCACTCAAAAAAGCCTTGAGGGCTTGGGACCTGATAGCCATCGGCATCGGTTGCATTATCGGAGTTGGGATCTTTGTTCTGCCCGGCGTCCAGGCTGCCACCCATTCCGGGCCTGGCATCATTCTGTCTTTCGTTATTGCGGCTTTAGCTTGCGCCTGCTCCGCCCTGTGCTACGCTGAACTGGCAGCTATGATTCCAGTCTCGGGGTCAGCCTATACTTATGGCTACACCACCCTGGGGGAACTACCAGGCTGGATTATAGGCTGGGACCTCATTCTTGAATATATGGTGGCGGCTATCATGGTCAGCACTGGCTGGTCAGCTTATTTTGTCAATCTGCTGAACAATCTGGGCATCGCCCTGCCGACCAGATGGATAGCTTCTCCCTGGGATAAAACTCCAGGGATTATCAACTTGCCAGCCGTTCTGATCGTCTTGCTGTTGACCGGATTGCTAATCCGGGGAGTAAAAGAAAGCTCGAGAGCCAATCTGGTCATTGTCATCATTAAAGTCATGATCATTCTTTTCTTTATTGTCCTGGCTGCACCTCATGTAAATCCAGAGAACTGGAAACCATTTATGCCCTTTGGCTTTAAAGGCGTCATGACTTCAGCCGCTATTGTTTTCCTGGCCTTTGTTGGCTTTGATGCTGTTTCAACTGTGGCCGAAGAAACAGTTAATCCCCAGCGGGATATGCCAGTCGGGATTATGGGTTCTCTTGTTGTAGCTACGGTCCTCTACATAGCTGTTTCAGCCATCATGACCGGGGTGGTTCATTATACCAAGCTTAATGTGGCTGATCCGGTCGCTCTGGTCCTTAATGAGCTACACAAGCCTCAAGCTTCAATGGTTATCAGTCTGGGGGCTCTGGCCGGGATCACTTCGGTTTTACTCGTCCTGCTGATGGGGCAGCCAAGGATTTTCTTTTCCATGTCCCGTGACGGTCTTCTGCCGGAAACTTTTTCCAGAGTCCACCCGCGGTTTAAAACACCGGTCACCACCACCCTGCTGACTGGCGGAGTCGTGGCTGTGGCCGCCGGGCTGACGCCGATTAATATCTCTTCAGAACTTGTTTCCATCGGCACCCTGTTTGCTTTTATCATTGTTAGTTGCGGGGTCATTTTGCTCCGTCATCAGCATCCCGAATATAATCGGCCGTTCAAGGTGCCAATGTTTCCTGCTTTACCGGCAATTGGAGCACTTCTTTGCGCCCTTCTAATGATAAGCCTGCCGGGCATCACCTGGATTCGTTTTGCCGTCTGGTTAGCAGCCGGCCTGGCCATTTATTTCTCTTATGGCCAGCGGCACAGCCGCCTGGCCCAGAAAGTGTCGGGCCAGCCTAAGTAATGAAGAATGAATATCCTGGCTATCTGACCTGAGTTCGGGCCGTGACCTGGGGTCGGGGTCGGGCCAGCGCATTTCCTTTAAAATCAATACTATAGCGACTCTACCATTGGCCCTCTTCCCGGCCAAGGGTCTATTTTCTTGGCTCGAGTCGCCGCAACTTATTGATAATAAATACAATCGGCTGGCCCGACCCCATTCAGAGTAGCTTTTTTTGTGAATTATGGTAAAATGGGCTGGCGAGCAGGGACTGGATTTTGGCCTCACCGCTGCTCACCTGTTAAGGGCCCATAAAATCATAGATTAGTAAACAGAGGTGCTATTTTATATGGATGCCAAGTTACATCAGATGAGAAACATTGGAATCAGTGCCCACATTGATTCCGGCAAGACCACTCTCACCGAGCGGATACTCTATTACTGTAAAAAAATTCACCGCATGCATGAAGTCAAAGGAAAAGAGGGCGGCGGAGCAACTATGGACTATATGGAGCTCGAAAGAGAGCGCGGCATCACCATCACTTCCGCTACCACTCATGTCAGCTGGAACCGTCATTCAATTAACATTATTGATACACCCGGTCACGTTGATTTTACTATTGAGGTGGAAAGATCACTCCGGGTTCTGGACGGAGCCATTCTTGTTCTCTGCTCCGTCGGCGGGGTTCAGTCTCAGACCCTGACTGTTGATAAACAGCTGAAAAGATACAAAGTGCCGGTTCTGGCTTTCATCAACAAACTCGACCGGGTTGGGGCCAATCCATTCAAGGTTAAAGATCAAATTGTTGACAAGCTTGGCCGGCGGGCGGCCCTGATGCAGATTCCAATCGGGCTGGAAGATAATTTTCAGGGAGTGGTTGATCTCATCTCGCTTAAAGCCATTTACTTTGATGGCCCAAACGGCGAGCTGGTCAGGGAAGCCGAAATTCCGGCCGAACTCCTGGCTGAGGCCCAGCACTACCGCGAACAGCTCCTGGATGCAGTCTCTTTAACCTCTGACGAGCTGGCCGAGGCTCTGCTCGAAGATAAAGCTGCCCCTGAGATCATCCGTCAGGCTATCAGGCAGGCCACGATCCGGAGGGAATTTACCCCGGTTTTTATCGGTTCGGCCTACCGCAACAAGGGGGTTCAACCTCTGCTCGATGGTGTGGTTGATTACCTGCCCGACCCGTCTGAAGTCGAAAATATCGCCCTTGATCTTGACCGCCAGCAACAGCCGGTTGTTCTCCAGGCTGATCCGGCTCTCCCCTGTGTCGCCTATGCCTTTAAACTGGAAGAAGGCCCTTACGGCCAATTGACCTATATCAGAATCTATCAGGGTGCTCTGAAAAAGGGCGACGAACTTTTTAACACCCGCTCCCGGCAAAAATTTAAAGTCGGACGGCTGGTCAGGATGCATGCTGATCATCTGGAAGATATCACCGAAGCTATGGCTGGTGATATCATTGCCCTGTTTGGGGTGGACTTTGCTTCGGGAGATACCATCTGCTCACCCGGGCTCAACTATTCTCTTACCTCCATCTACGTCCCGGAGCCAGTTATTTCATTAGCCATTGAGCCAGTTGATAGAATTTCCTCCGACCGTCTGTCCCGCGCCCTCTCCCGTTTTACTAAAGAGGATCCAACCTTCCGGACTTACCTCGACCCCGAATCGCGTCAGACCATCATTCAGGGCATGGGTGAACTTCATCTTGATGTCTACTTAGAAAGGATGAAAAGAGAATACAAAGTGGAGGTGACTACCGGTCAGCCCCAGGTAGCTTACCGGGAAGCGATTACTGCCCGGGCCGATTTTGATTATATCCACAAAAAACAAACAGGCGGAGCCGGCCAGTTTGCCCGGGTCAGCGGCTATCTTGAACCTTTTGAAGGCAGTTACGAATTTGTTAATGAAGTTAAGAGCGGTCATATTCCCCGCGAATTTATTCCCTCCTGCGATAAAGGCTTCCAGGCCTCTTTAAAAAAAGGCCAGCTCGTGGGCAGCCCGATTATTGGCATCAGAGTTGTCCTGTCTGACGGTCAGTTCCATCCGGTAGATTCTTCTGACCTGGCTTTTCAGTTAGCGGCTCAGGGAGCTTTTAAACAGGCTTACAAAAAAGCCAGGCCTCAGTTACTCGAACCGGTGATGAAAGTCGTGGTAGAAACACCGTCAGAATATTCTGGCAGCGTCTTTGCCAGCCTCAATCAGCGCCGCGGAATAATCGTCAGCTCGATTGAGACCGGTCTTTATTCGACAATCGAAGCTGAGGTTCCCCTAAGCGAAATGTTCGGCTATTCGACTATCCTTCGCTCGATGACCCAGGGCAAAGCCGAATTTACCATGGAGTTTTTAAAATATGCCCGGGTACCTCAAACTCTGGCCGAGGAATTGATGGAAAAACACCGGCAAAAAATTGAGGAAGAGAAATAATAAAATAATAACGGTAAGGAGTCAGGGGATGGTCAAAAAAAATCTCAGCTCAAAAAGCCCGGTGAAACTTCTGGAAAAAAGTATTACCGGCGGCCTGGGACCTGGTAATCTGGGCGTCTTCGCCTCGCGCAAGGGGGTAGGCAAGACAGCCTGTCTGGTTCAAATCGCTCTTAACCGCCTGTTTGACGGTCAGGGGGTCATCCATGTCTCCTACGCCAGCCGGGTTGACTATATTATTGCCTGGTACGAAGAAATGTTCAAAAACCTGACCTCGAGCGAAAGCCTCAAGCAGGCGATGGATATTCATGATGAAATTATCCGCCGCCGGGTGATCATGAATTTCCGCCAGGAAGGCATGAAGACCGAACAGGTTCTGAAAGGCCTGGAAGCCCTGCTCGTTCAGGGAAATTTTCCGGCCAGCACCATTATCGTCGATGGCTTTAATTTTTACCTGCCAGCCGCCGCCGATGTCCAGCTGTTCAAACAATTTGCCCTCGACCGTCAGCTCGAATTCTGGTTCAGCTGCTCTCTCCGGGGAGATGATCCCTTATTTGATGAGCGGGGAATTCCTCTGGTTCTAAAAGATTATCTGGGCTCATTTGATATTATCTTCACCCTGGGAAATGAGCTGGACCGGGTCAGGGTTAACCTGGTCAAAGACCACGACCGGCTCAGCCTGAAAAAATTGAATATCGCGCTTGATCCTCAGACTCTTCTTCTGGCCAAAGCTTGATACCTGCCTGAAATCCAGACTGAAGCCTGAGCAACAAATTTAAAGTAATTCTGACCGTTTGATTATCATCGTTAAGCTGGTGACAGCTATTTTTTAGATCCCGCTCTGATTCCTTGACTGTTTTTTAACCGCGGCTTATGATAGCTGCGATGGTTCCAGCTGTAAACAGCCAGATCGCTGCGGGCAGCAGCCGCTGCCTGTCCTTGTTTTTGCCGGCCAGACGCCGGCTGATGAATTTTAGCCGGGGAGGTATCAGATGCCCAAAAAAATTGTCATTTTTATCCTCAGTCTCTGCTGGATGACTGTCATGGTTCAGGCTGCTTTTAAAAAAGAGGATATTAAGGTCTTCCAGCTCGACAACGGGCTGAAGATTATTCTTTACGAAGACCATAAGATGCCAAATATTTCTTACTATACTTTTTTCAAAGTTGGCTCCCGATGTGAACGTCCCGGCCTGACTGGTGTTTCTCATTTTATTGAACACATGATGTTTAACGGCACCAGCCAGTTTGGCCCGGGTGAATTTGACCGCCTGATGGAATTCAGCGGCGGGGCGAATAACGCCTACACTGGGGATGATTTTACCGCTTATACTGACTGGTTCCCGGCTAAGGCCCTGGAAAAAATGGTCGAGCTCGAGGCCGACCGGATGCAGGGCCTGCTGTTTGACCCTCAGGTCCTTGAATCAGAAAGAGGGGTGGTGGCTTCGGAGCGGCGCTTAAGTGTGGAGAACAATAACGAAGCCATTCTGTATGAAAATGTCAGGGCAACCGCCATTATGGCTCATCCCTATCACTGGGATGTCATTGGCTGGATGAGCGATATCCTTGGCTGGCGCCCGGCTGAAATCAAACAATACTATAAAACCTATTATGCTCCCAATAATGCCATTCTGGTGGTGGTTGGTGACTTTGAAACCTCAAAACTGCTGGAGCTTCTAAAAAAACATTATGGCCCCATTCCAGCCCAGTCGCCGCCGCCGCCGGTTGTCACGGTGGAGCCCCCTCAGCTGGGGCGAAAAGAGGTGGTCATCCGGAAAGAGGCCCAGACCCCATCCTTTCTGGTTGTTTATCATGGTCCGGCCTGCTCTAATTCTGATTATTTTGCCCTGTCCATTCTGGAAAAGCCTCTTCTTCAGGGCGAAAGCAGCCGTCTCTACCGGCGCCTGGTTCGGGAAGAGCAGCTGGCCATTTCAGTCTATGGCGGCCTTGAGGACAAAATTGATCCCTACCTTTTTATGATTGAAGTCAAGCCCAGACCAGGGGCCGATCTTGGACGGATTGAAAAAATAATCGATGAAGAACTGTCTAAAATAGTTAAAGAAGGGCTGACCGAAACCGAGTATGAAAAAGCGCTCAATATCATCAGAAGCGGTTTTTATTCGGGTCTTCAAACCAACTCCGGCAAGGCTAATATGCTCGGGGCAATGGAAATTCTTTACGGCAGTTATGACCGTCTTTTTACCCTTATTGATAGCTACCTGGCTATAAAGCGCCAGGATATTCCAGCTATAGCCGGGAAATATTTTAATGAGCTGAACAAAACTGCCGGTTACCTGATACCTGAAGGAGGCCAGAAATGAGGAGGATTTTAACTATCATGACCACTCTGTTGTTAGCCGGTTCAGTGGCAGTTGTTTCGGCTGAAAGATTACCCCGGCCGGAAAAGATCACTCTCGATAACGGGCTCGTCGTTTATTATTATCAAAATTCTGAGCTGCCGCTGGTCAGTTTCAGGCTGCTCATTAAAGGTGCCGGCAGCGCCTTTGAGCCCGAGGGCTTAGACGGCCTGGCCAATTTTACGGCCGATATGTTGCTCAATGGAACCAGAACCATGACCGCCGAAGAGATCTCAGAAGCCCTGGATTTTATGGGCGCCAGGTTGTCCTTTACCTCCACCGAAGAATATGCTACCGGTGGCGGTGACTGCCTGTCCCAGTTTCTGCCCAGGCTGCTGAAAATTGCCGCCGATTGCCTGTCTTCCCCGGCTTTTAAAGAAGATGAATATAAAAAAGAGCTGTCCAGAAAAATTGACAGCCTTAAAGCCGTCAA
Organism: Candidatus Saccharicenans sp.; assembly: GCA_017992175.1. Lineage (GTDB taxonomy): Bacteria > Acidobacteriota > Aminicenantia > Aminicenantales > Saccharicenantaceae > Saccharicenans. The sequence continues at coordinate 13,056 of JAGOPD010000013.1, read as the reverse complement.
GGACAATCCGGGTCAGGCCCTCCGCCAGTATTTCAAGAAGGCCTATTTCGGTCAGCACCCATTTGGTCATATCCCGCTTGGCACCGATTCTTCTCTGGGGAAAATGACCGTGGCGGAACTGAAGAGATTTCATTCCGTCAGGTACAGGCCTGATACCGCCGTGATGGCGATAGTTGGAGATATTAAGCGGGCGGAGCTGATTAAAATTCTAAAAGAAACCGTCGGGCAGTGGCCGAAGCCAAAAACGCCGGCTTCTGTCACCAGCCTGCCTCCCCTGCCTTCACCGGCCGGTCCCAAGCTGGTTCTGGTTGACAAGCCGGATGCGACCCAAGCCTATTTTGCCCTGGGTTCCCCCGGGTTTGCCCAAAATGACAGAATGGCAGTGGTGGCCAGTATCATGAATACCCTGTGGGGCGGCCGCTTCACTTCCTGGCTGAACACCGAGCTCAGAATCAAGCGGGGCCTGACTTATGGGGCCAGCAGCGGCTTCCAGTCCTGGCAGACAGGCGGTTTGTTTATGGCCAGTTCTTACACCAAGAATGAAAAAATCGGTGAGATGCTCGATATCACCTTCGACTTGCTGAAGAAAGCCAGGAGCCAGGGATTTTCACCTCAAGAGATAGAAAGCGCTAAAAATTATATTGTTGGCCAGTTTCCCCAGTCACTTGAGACTAACAGCAGCAAGGCCAGTGCTTATCTACGGCTGATTTATTATGGACTCGGCTTTGATTACTATGACCGCTACTTAGGCGAAATTGAAGCAGCCAGGCCGGAAGCTATCAAGCAAGCGGCCATTAAACTTCTGCCAGAGAAAAATTACACCTTAGTAGTCGTGGGCAAGGCCAGTGAGATTAAAACCATTCTCGATAAATTTGGCCGCTGGGAAGAGAAAAAGATAACCGATCCTGATTTTTAAATACCAGGCTTCTAAAGGAAATTGACTTCAAGCTGGGCTCAAACCTGAAAGCCAGAAAGTCTGTTAAGTTGACCGCCGACCAGGCTGGAAGAGAATAGCCACTCCGGCCAGGCGGCCTCAATACCTATTTATTTCCCGTCTTCCGTTCTGGGCTATTTCTTCTTCGAACCGGCTCTGGCCAGCAAGCGCTGGCGGGTATAGGCAACAAGTCCGCCGGCATCAATAATTGCCTGCCTGGCTTTAGGCAGAGGTTCAACTTTAAATTCACGGCCGGAGGTTCTGTTTATAATTTTATCAGCCAGAAACTCGAGTTCATTCCCTTCCTCAGCTTCAATCCCGGGACAAACCACCAGCCTGAGCCCCAGGTTAATCGCATTTTGCATAAAAATCCTGGCAAAGTTTCTGGCCACGATGACCAGCTCATAACCTTTTAAAGTTGAAGCTGCCTGTTCACGGGAAGAGCCGCAGCCGAAATTTTTTCCGGCGACGACGACACTTCCGGCTGGAATCTGGCCGCTTCTCAGCTTCGAGTTGAATTCCGGCAGATCAGCAAAAGCGTATTGAGGAGTCTCGGAGGGCAGAACAGTCGCCATGAACCGGCCGGGATAGATAATATCGGTTGAAATATCATCGCCGAGCTTCAGAACAACCTTAGCCATCTTATTTGCCTCCTTTTCTGGGATCAGTTATGTAACCGGTCAGAGCAGAAGCGGCGGCCACCGCCGGTGAACACAGATAGACTTCGGCCCTGGGGTTGCCCATCCGGCCTTTAAAATTGCGGTTGGTGGTGGACAGAGCAACTTCACCATCTCCCAGAGCCCCTTCGTGAACGCCAAGACAGCACCCGCAACCTGGATTCATAATGACTGCCCCGGCTTTAATCAGAGTGGTTAAATAGCCCAGTTGAAGAGCCTGCTGATAAATCCGGAAAGAGGCCGGGAAGACCAGCATTCTGACGCCCTTAGCTATTTTCTGGCCGCGCAGGATTTTAGCGGCAATGGCCAGATCGTCCAGGCGGCCGTTGGTGCAGGAGCCAATAACAATCTGGTTGACCTTCACCCGCCCAACCTTCTTGACTGGCTTGACGTTATCAACCGTGTGAGGGCAAGCCACCAGTGGCTCGAGTCTGGAAACATCGATTTCAATGACCTGATCGTATTCAGCTTCCAGATCGGGACCAAAGATTTCAACCAGCCCCTTCACTCCGGCTTCTTCTTTGAGATAGCGCAGGGTTTCTTGGTCTGGCGGGAAAATACCGGAAGTTGCCCCGGCTTCAACTGACATATTGGCCACGGTCAGCCGTCCCGAAGTTGGCATTTTTTCCAGAGCCGGACCATGATATTCAAGAACTTTGAAATTAGCTCCTTCAGCCGAGAGCTGGCCAATAAGATGAAGGATAAAATCCTTGGGCAGGACATAGGGACTGAATTTGCCTTTGGCCACGACTTTAATCGTCTTCGGCACCTCGACGTTGAGTACCCTGCCTAAAGCCCAGACCGAAGCCATTTCCGTCGCTCCAATGCCGAAACTAAAAGCCCCGAGAGCACCGTGAGAAGTGGTGTGGCTGTCGGTCCCGACTACCACTGTTCCGGGCCGGACATAGCCATTTTCGGGCAAAATCTGGTGACAGATGCCGCCTTCGTCGCCGCGAATATCATGGAACTTTTTGATTTTCTGAGCAGTCACAAACTCTCTGATTTTTTTCTGATTGGTAGCCGTTTTGGCACTTTCGGCTGGAACCCGGTGATCAAGAATAATAGCGATTTTATCCGGGTCCCAAACCTTAGGCTGGAGTCCGGTATCTTTATATATTTCCAGAAACTGATTTATAACCAGAGCTGCATTTTCATGCGACATTGCCAGGCTAACTTTTGGCTCAACGACCTCACCGGCTTTAACTGATTTCTGGCCGGTGGCCCGAGCCAGGATTTTTTCCACCATGGTCATGGCCATTGCTCTCTTACCTCCTTTCTTAAAATAAGATCTCAGCCAAAGTTTCTAATCTTCTGTTTTTTATTATAATCATTTTTAAGCCAGCTTTTAACCGGGCAGCAAGAGTTATCACTCACTGCTCCGTCCTCACCCGTCACCCGCGGTCAGTCCTGATTTTATTTATACTTGGTCTCAACTCGGTCTTTGGGCAGATATTCCTCTTCCAGTTTCCGGTAATCCTTTAAACCAACAAAAGTGGTGTAATCCTCAAAAGAGGTCAGCCATTGGGTCTGGCCAGCCAGGATACCGGTTGGCGAATTTTTCAGAGCGGTAAAGAATTCCATCAGGGCTTTATGCATGACCATGATGGAAGCCACCGGAATTGATACCCTCCCGATACCCATTTTGGCCAGTTCCGGAATCGGGATCAGCTCAGTTTTTACTCCGGTTACGGCATCCATTAGATTAACCGACAGAGGACCTTTGATTTCTTTAGCCGCTCTTTCTATATCGGCCCTGGTTTTAATGCCGTCAATAAAGACCAGATCCGCCCCGGCTTCCAAATAAAGCTGACAGCGGCGGATAGCTTCATCCAGTCCATAAACAGCGAAAGCGTCGGTGCGGGCATTGATGATAAAATCCTTATCGAGGCTATCCCTGACCCGGGCACAGGCTTTAATTTTCCCGGTCATTTCCTCGGCGGTGATGACTTCTTTACCGGACATGTGGCCACAACGCTTGGGGAAAACCTGATCTTCAATGTTCATCCCGGCCGCCCCGACGGCGATAATTCGCTCAGTCACCCAGGCGGCATTAACGGCATTGCCACCACCGGTATCAAGGTCAGCCATGACCGGAATGTTAACTGCCTGGATAATATTCCAGGTCAGATCAATAATGTCTTTCATTTGAACCAGGCCAACATCAGGTCTGGCCAGAAGAGAGCCGGCCAGGCCGAAGCCGGAGACCTGAAGAGCTTCAAAGCCGCATTTCTCTATGATCCTGGCACTCAGGGCATCGTGGCAGCCGGGTAGAACCACGGCCCGCCGTTCCATAATAGCTTTTCTTAAGATAGCAGTTTTCTTCATCTCGGACTCCTTTGGTTATAAATTTTGCCATTTATTATAATCTCAAATCTTCTTTTTTGCCATAAAATGGGGTCGGGCCAGCGCTTTTTATTTATTATCAGCAAGTTATAAACTTAATATAAAGACTCTAATTTTTCCGGGTTTTTCCCCCGTGATTCAGGACTCCTTGATTTTTCTCTTCCAGCTCCTGATCCTGAAATTTTTGCTTGGTTTGATTCTTTTAGCCACATCTCCATTGTTTCAGATCTTTGCTTTTACCCCCTATTTTTTCTTTCCCCTCATTTAGATTTAGATAAATAATCAGTTAAAAAGGCCTGGCTGCCATTATTTCTATTCAGTTAACTCTGCCTGGTCAATAAAGCCCCCAGGCCTAAGTTATTAATTCGGCGGTAGATGCGCCGGCCCGACCCCATTCCGGGCGCCAGGAACCCTGGGACGGAAGAGAAAATAATAGACGAGAACCCTGAATGTTTCTCTGACTTCTCCAGCCGATATTTTTGATTGCCCTTTCTGCCGGTTGACAAAAGTAATAGGCACCTCCACTACCCTGGCGCCTGCTCTCTCAAAATAGTAGAGGACTTCTAAATGAGCCGGATAGCCCCTGGCCATCAATCTTTCCATCGGGACAATCTTCAGATCTCCGGCCCGGTAAGCGCGGAAAGCGTCAGTGCAATCCTTGGTTTTTAGTCCCATTAGCCGCCTGGCCAAAAAGTTGGCCGCCCGGCTGTTTATTTTTCTGACCAGCGTCCAGCCTTCAGTTCTCCCTCCCCGGACATAGCGGGAGCCAATAACCAGATTAGCCTCCTGGAGCTTATTGAGCATGACCGGAATAATCTCGGGCGGATGAGAAAAATCGGCGTCCATGGTCAGAAGCTGCCCATAGCCATGCTCCAGCGCCCAGCTGAAACCAGCCCGGTGGGCTGTCCCCAGACCCAGTTTCCCCGGCCGGTGAAGAACAAACAGCCGCTGCTGGTATTTCTGACTGAGGCGGTCGGCCAGCTCCCCCGTCCCATCCGGCGAGTTATCATCAATGACCAGAGTGTCAACCGCCGGCACCAGGTTCAGCACTCTCTGGAGCAAGGGCTCTATGTTTTCGGCCTCATTATAGGTTGGAATTATGACCACCCCTTGACTTGTCATACAGGAATTCTATCAGAACCGCCACTCAGCGGCAAAAATCTCTTTCCTTTGATTCTGCCTTAAGCTATACTTGTTTTTCCATCTTAACCAGCTATCTCTTACTGGCCGGAGGAAAAAATGTCAGAAAGCCGCTCACAGCTAATTTTAAGATTATTCGAGGAAAGTAACGCCCTTCTTCATGGACATTTCAAACTGACTTCGGGTAAACACTCTGAATGGTATTTTGAAAAAATAAAGCTGATTGAACGCCCGGTTGTCCTGGAAAAAATCATTAACCTGCTGGTTGACCAGATCAGACAGGATAATCTGTCCTTTGATTATGTTGTCTCTCCGGCTTATGGCGGGATTGCCATTGGTTTTTTAACGGCTCTTAAGCTTAACAAATTATTTGCCTTCAGTCAGAGAACTGATGAAAAAATGACCATCCGCTCCGGTTTTGCCGGCCTGGATAAATCAAGAGCTATCATTGTCGAAGACATTGTGACCACCGGTGGTTCCATCCGGGAAGTCCTTGACTGCCTCCAGGAGAAAGAAGTGAAAGTGGCCGGGATTTATTGTCTGGTTGACCGCAGCGGTGGCGAAGTGCTCTTTGATGGGACACCGGCCAAAAGCCTGCTGTCACTTAAAGTTGAAGCCTTTGAGCCAGAGAGTTGCCCTTTCTGTCAGCAGAATCTGCCCTTAATCAAGCCTGGAGCCTCAGACAAGAAATGAAGGTCATTCTGGCTTCAGAATCTCCAAGAAGAATCCACCTCCTCCGAAAAATTGTTAAATCTTTTTCGGTTGTGCCCAGCGGCCTGGACGAAAAAGCAATCAGTGATAAAGACCCGGTTAGCTATGCGCTCCGGACAGCTGAAGCCAAAGCCCGGGCAGTCGGAGAAAAATATCCTGATGACCTGATTATAGCTGCTGATACGGTGGTAACGATTGATGGCCTGATTCTTGGCAAGCCAGCCAGCCGCCAGGAAGCCCGCCAGATGCTCAACCAGCTGTCTGGCCGCCAGCACCAGGTGATCACCGCTCTGGTTCTTTTCTGCCAGAACCAGCTAAAACTCCTGACTGATTATGAAATAACCGCGGTCAGCTTCAAGCCGCTGTCTTCAGAAGAGATCGAGGCTTATCTTGATTTAAATACCTATGCTGATAAGGCCGGGGCTTATGCCCTGCAGGAGGTCAAGGAAAAATTTCTCGAAGAAATCAAGGGTGATTACTACAATGTAGTCGGCCTGCCCCTCAGAAAACTGCGTCAGCTCATTCGCCTCTTTTTTGAAGAGAAAATCACGGCTGAAGTTACCGGTTTTCTTCTGCCCGAAGGACTGGGGCTGATTGAAACTGAGGCGGGTATAACCTATTTAGTGCCGGGTGCCTACCCCGGCGACCGGGTAGAAATTGCCTTTGAAGCCAGTCCGCGGACAGTTCACCCGGCCCGCCTGCTGTCCATTCTCAGCCCCTCCCCGGCTAGAAGGCCGGCTGCCTGCCCGCATTTTGGTCAGTGCGGCGGCTGCAGTTTCCAGGACCTGGTTTATCAGGAACAGCTCTCTCTGAAAAAAAATTATCTGATCCGGATCCTAAAAAAATATTTTCCGGCTGATTATCGCTATCTGGAAGTAGCCGAGATCAAACCATCACCACTCGAATATTATTACCGCAATAAAATGGAATTTTCTTTTGGACAGGCAGAGGGAGAAATTTATCTCGGTCTGAGGGAAAAGACGAGAATAAAAACCCATCAGCGCGATAAAAAAGTCGCCAGGCTTGACCGCTGCCTGATTTCGACACCCCTGGCCACTCAGCTCTTCGTTCTTTTCCAGCAGCTGGCTAAGGAATCAGGCCTGCCGGCTTTTGACCTCAAGACCAACCAGGGATTTTTTCGCCATCTGGTTATCCGCGAAGGCAAAAAGAGCGGTGAAATGATGCTCAGTCTCATCACCACCAGCCAGTCTGAAATAAACCTGAGTGATTTTTCACAGGAGCTGGCCAGAACTTTTCCTGGTCTCCGGAGTTTCTGGTGGGTAGAAAACAACCGGACAGCTGATGTCGTCTCCTATGAACAGCCTCATCTGATTCTGGGCGAAGAGGTAATTGAAGATGATCTTCTGGGCTATCGCTTTAAAATTCACCAGTCTTCCTTCTTTCAGACCAATCCCCGGGCAGCCGAACTGGTTTATCAGCAGATTACCGATGAAGCCAGAAGACTGCGGGCTCAATCAGCCCTTGGGCTTTACTGTGGTTCAGGGGCAATTGAAATCTGTCTCAGCCGGGTAGTCGGCGAGGTAGCTGGAGTTGACTGGGACCCGGCCAATATCAAAGCTGCCAATGAAAATGCCAGGCTTAACGGGGTCAAGAATATCACGTTCATCTCCAGCCCGGTGGAAACCGCTCTGTCCGGAGTTGGCCGTGGTTCTTTCGATCTGCTAATTATCGATCCTCCCCGGGCCGGCCTCAGCCCGCGAAGTTTGAAGCAGATCATCTTGCTGGAAATCCCGAATTTAGTCTATGTTTCCTGCAATCCGGAAACCCTGGCCAGAGATCTTGGCTTGCTGGTTCAAAACGGCTATAAATTAGAAAACCTGACCCCCGTTGATTTCTTTCCTCATACCGCTCATCTGGAAGTGGTTGCCAGCCTGAGCCGTTAGTGGCCGGGCCCGACACAGGCGACCTGCAGTCTTATTTGGTCTGAGTGGTCAAAAAGACGGGCAAAGTCATCTGCTTGACCTGATCCATCAGCTCTTCAATCTCATCAATATGTTTGTCTTCGTCCTGAAGAATTTTCTCCAGGAGTTCCCTGGTGGCATAATCAGCGACTTCGCCGGCCAGTTTAATGGCTGCATTATAAGATTTGATAGCATCAAACTCGGCTTTGTGATCGAATTCCAGCATCTTCGGGACTTCACTGCCGATAAAAACCTTTTTGAGCTCCGAGACAATGGGCAGGCCTTCCAGAAAAAGTATCCGGCCGATCAGGCTCTCAGCGTGTTTCATCTCATCAATAGCTCTTTTCTCAATCTTCTCATGGAGCTTGCCATAACCCCAGTTATGGCACATCTCGGAGTGAACCATGTACTGATTGACTGCTGTTAATTCATCCGCCAGCAGTGAATTCAGAACCTCAATTAATTGGTTATCACCTTGCATCTTAGCCTCCTTTCATTTCTGGTTTTATTTTAGCCAATTATCTCTGTCAGTGCAAACCATTCGCCTTTTGGCTGGTTTTCTTCTAAAATTGAGTCTTGATGATTAAAGCCAGACCTGAAGATTTCATCGTAGAGGAGATTGCTTCCCTGCCTCTTACTGACCGGGGCGAATTCCAGGTTTACCGGCTGACTAAAAAGAACTGGACCACACCTGACCTGGTTCATTTCTTAGCCAGACTGCTGTCTATCTCCCCTAAGGCTATTGCCTACGGAGGGAAAAAAGATAAACACGGTCTGACCACCCAGTACATCACCATCCGCAGCCAGAAGAATTTCAGTCTGGAGGAGCCCAATTTTTCTCTAAAACCGGTCGGCTTCATGAGAAAGCCGATGAGTCCGGCCCTCATTCAGGGTAACCGCTTCTGTATCACTATCCGACAGCTGGCGGCCGTCGAGCCCCTGTTTGAAAACCTGAAAGAAGTTGAAGCTTACGGTTTTCCTAACTTTTTCGATGATCAGCGTTTCCGCGGGGTTAACCGGGAGCTGGGCTTTTTTGCTGAGCGCGTTCTCCGGACACACTACAACGGCGCCCTCCAGATTTTTCTTCAATCACAGAACGTAAAAGCTGCGGATAAAACGAATAAAGAAAGAGTGGCTGAAATCATTGCCAACTGGAGAGACTGGGAAAAATGCTTGGAGCTGGCTCAAGGCCTGACCGAAAAAAGGATTTTCCGGACGCTTCTCCTCCGGCCTGATGATTATTTAGCTGCCCTGGAAAAAATTCCACGGGAAGAAATTTCCATGGCTTATGCAGCTTTTGGCTCCTATCTGTGGAATGAACTTTTGCGCCGGCTGCTGCGGGCTAAAATAAGCGAGCTGAAGGAAGTCGAAGCCGAATCAGGAATTTTCCTTTTCTGGCACCGGCTGGACGAGTCGACTCTGGCTTACCTGCGGGATCTAAAACTGCCTACTCCGGCGGCCAGAATGCACTTCCCGGATGACTTCAGCCGCCAGCTTTATTGCCAGTTGCTTGAGGACAATAACCTCAGCTTCAGTTCCTTCCGGACCAGGGCTTTAAGCCGGGTTTTCTTCAGGTCTTTTGAGCGCCAGGTACTTCTTTACCCTCAGGAGTTGCAGGTCATCGGTTATGGACAGGATGAACTTTATCCTAAAATGAAATCTCTGGTCTTATCTTTTACCCTCCCTCGTGGAGCTTTTGCCACCATGCTGATCAAGAGGATTACGCTGAAGGACTGAGCCGGCCTGACTGGCCACTGGCCCGGTCCCCGGTGCCGGCCGGTAGTCAGTTGAGAGCCATAACTCAATAAAACGATGAAGATTAAAACGGGTGAAAGGCAGGTTTTCCGATGAAAACAGCAGCGATCATTCTGGGCGGAGGGCAAGGAAGAAGGTCTGGTTTTCCTGCACCCAAGCAATTTCTGTCTTTAGGCGGCCAGCCTCTCCTCGATTATTCGGTTGAAAAATTCCTGGCCCTGGGAATAGACCTGATTGTGGCTGTTCTCATCAGTGATTATCAAAAATATTATCGGCCGCATCCGGGGATAGGCTTGGTTGTTCCCGGTGGCCAGGAGCGACAGGCCTCAGTCCTTAACGGGCTGAAAAGCTGTCCCCCAGAGACTGAGCTGGTCATCATTCATGATGCCGCCCGGCCCTTTTTCCCTCTGGAAGGAGTGAAAAAAGGGCTTAAACTTTTAGAAGATGATCAGTCTGACGGATTGGCCCTGGCCATTCCAGCCGTAGATACTCTGGCCGAAGTTGTGGAAGGGAAAATAGTTTCTTTTCCCGACCGCCAGAAATTCTATCAAACTCAGACTCCCCAGCTTTTCCGCTTCCAGGCTTTATTTAAAGCCTATCAGCAGCTTGGCGGACAGATGTCTTTTACCGATGATCTGTCGGTGGCCTATGCCGCCGGCCTGCGCTGCGGCCTGGTCGAAGGCAGCGAGCAGAATTTTAAAATAACCACCGGTCTTGACTGGGAAATAGCCGGCAGGTTAATCAAAGCCGGATTTTAGCTCAAAAAGGATTTCCCCGGCTTTTTAAATAACTTTCAGCCTGACGAAAGGCCTGTTCATCATCAACATCAATCCAGAAGCGGTTGCCAATATCCATGACTTTAGCCCGGCCTCTGGCCGCCAGAATTCTGACTCCGCCCGAAAGAGTGAAATTAGTTGCTCTTTCCTGGCTTTCCTTCAGGGCTTCGAACAGCCCCCTGGTAGCGTAAAAAATACCGGTATCGAAAGCGTTGTAGACAGAGAGCTCCTTGCCGATATTGACGATCCGGTCAGCCTTAGCTTCTACCTTGGTGACATCAGCCAGGTCAACATAAGGGTGTTGATCGATCCGGTAATCAACTGCCAGAATCAGGCCATCTTCTTCGATGGGCTGCTGCTTCAGGCTGGAAATAATCTCAGGGTCAATAATATGATCAGACATCAATAAAATGAATTTATCTCCGGCCAGCTCCTTAGCCCGGTAAACAGACAGGCCATTTTCCTTCTGCCAGTCTTCATTCCTTACCCAGCTGACTTTTACGCCGGCAGGATAGCTTCGCTCTTCAAGATGCCTTTCCAGTTGTTCTCCGCGGTAGCCGGTTACCACCACCAGCTCCTTCAGGCCGGCTTTGAGCAGCGAGTCTATCGTCCGGTCAATGAGAGCCCGGCCATTAACTTCAAGCAGAGGCTTGAGCGGGCAGAGGTTAGAAATCCTTTCTCCCCGGCCAGCTGCAATAATTAGTCCTTTTAACTCACTCATTCCGACTCACTTTCCACCGGTAGCCCGGGATAGTTTGAAGGTTGAATTTTATCCTTGATCAGATAAAAAGTCTATAATTCAGGCCGCTCCCGGTCAAAGAAATGAGTATTGATTCTTTAACGGGCAAAAAATTGACATTGGCCTGGCTTTGTAGTAGAAGAATCACGTCCTGTCAGGGGTGCTACCGGCTGCAGGAGCCGGGGCTGAGAACAGACCCTTTGAACCTGACCCGGGTAATGCTGGCGCAGGGAGACAACTTCCCGGGAAAAGCTCAGCCTCCTCTGAACATTTGATTTTTGGCCAGGAGGAATTATCTATGTTTTCGGCCGAGACGGTCATTTCCGATCTGAATAAAATCAAGAATCAGTCCCCGCTCATCCACAATATTACCAACTATGTTGCCATGAATATCACAGCCAATGCTCTTCTGGCCATTGGAGCCTCCCCGGTTATGGCTCAGGCCCTGGAAGAAGTTGAAGATATGGTGAATATCGCTTCGGCCGTGGTCATCAACATCGGCACACTCAGCCCGCCCTGGGTAAAAGCCATGACCCTGGCTATTAAAGCCGCCGCTAAGAAAAACATTCCGGTTGTGCTTGATCCGGTCGGAGCTGGAGCTACACCTTACCGGACAGAAACTGCCCGGCGGCTGCTCGAAACGGGGCCGGTGGCCATAGTGAGAGGCAACGCTTCAGAAATAAGGGCTCTGGTCGAATCCGGCGCCAGGACCAAAGGAGTGGACAGTCTGGAAGCAGCCGAAGCAGCCATTGAGGCTGCCAGGGAGCTTTCCATAAAATCCGGGGCGGTGGTCAGCGTCAGCGGGCCGGTTGATTATGTAGTTAAAGAAGCCGGCCTGATCTCAGTTTATAACGGTCATCCTCTTATGCCCCGGGTAACGGGGCTGGGTTGCACGGCTACGGCTCTGACTGCGGCTTTCGCCTCCGTCAATCGCAACTATCTTGAGGCAGCAGCTGGAGCTATGTCCGTCATGGGCCTGGCCGGTGAACTGGCTGCTCAGGATTGCCACGGGCCGGCCAGCTTCGAAGTGGCTTTTCTGGACTGGCTTTTCCGCCTATCTCCAGAAGAAATTTCAGCCAGGTTAAAAATAAAATGAAAAATCGCAAGCAGCTGGATTTGAGCCTTTATTTAGTGACGGACCGGCAGCTGGCCGGCCAGCGGGATTTAGCTGATTTAATCCGAAAAGCCATAGCCGGCGGGGTAACGGTTATTCAGCTCCGGGAAAAAGATCTCCCGGCCCGCGAATTTTATGAACTGGCCCTTAAAATCAAACAGAGCATTCCGCCCGGCATTCCGCTCATTATTAATGACCGCCTGGATATTGCTCTGGCTTCTGGAGCCGATGGCCTTCACCTGGGGCAGTCTGATCTCCCGGCCGCTGTAGCCAGACAGTGCCTCGGCCCGGAAGCCATAATCGGCTTATCGGCCGAAAACCTTGACCAGCTTACAGAGGCCAGCCGGCTACCGGTTGATTACTTAGCTATCAGCCCGGTTTTTCCCACCCCAACTAAAACTGACACCGGCCCGGCCTGGGGATTGAATGGCCTGAAAACTGCCCGGCAGCTGACCACTTTACCTCTGGTAGGGATTGGCGGCATTAATGAAGCTAAGGCCGCCGCCGTAATTAAAGCCGGCGCCGACGGGGTGGCTGTAGTCTCAGCCATCTGTTCATCCCCTGACCCGGAAGAGGCGGCCCGAAGGCTTAAAAAAATAATTCTGGAAGCTAAAAAAACCAGAGATGATGGGGCCAGACTGAGAAATTAATTGAGGAAAAAATTGAGAAAAATGAAAAATGACGGTCAGCTTTCAGATCTGGGAGAGTTTGGTTTTATTGCCTGGCTGGCAAAATCCATAGGCCAGTCTCTGCCTTCTGACCTCACCGGAATTGGAGATGACTGCGCTGTCCTCCCCTGGAAAGGAGATCAGAAGCTACTGGTGACCACTGATCTTTTACTTGATGGTGTTCATTTTTTAAAAGAAAAAATAGCAGCCCGGGACCTCGGTTATAAATCCTTAGCAGTTAACCTGAGTGATATAGCCGCCATGGGCGGCCGGCCTC
>JAGOPD010000034.1 GCA_017992175.1 Candidatus Saccharicenans sp. | reverse complement strand
TGGCTGGCCGCTCCTGACCCTGGCTATAGCCACCAGCCTTGATGCCCTGGCAACAGGCCTGAGCCTGCCGGTCCTGGGCCTGAATATCTGGCTGGCCAGCCTGGTCATCGGTCTGACGGCGTTCATCATTACCATCATCGGTAGCCGTCTGGGCCCGGCTCTGGGTCAGATCCTGGGGCGCCGGGCGGAGCTGGCTGGGGGCCTGGTTCTAATCATGATCGGGCTCAAGATACTTGTTGACCATTTAGGTCAGGCTTGATCGCCGTCTCTTTTGACTTTGGGCCGGTTTTTTCTATAATAACTTTTTGGCCGGAAGGGCTAAAGAGGAGGCAGAAAGGCTCAGGCGAAGTTCAGAGAGGTTGGCGGTGAGTCAGGAGGGCAATTGATTTTTGGGGTAGGCGTGGACATCATCGAAGTTGATCGAATCGAGGACAAGCTGAGGAGGACTCCCGGGCTTAAAGACAAGCTTTATACTCCGGTTGAGATCGGCTATTGCGAAAGCAAAAAATTCCCAGCCCAGCATTATGCAGCCCGGTTTGCGGCCAAGGAGGCTTTCCTGAAAGCTCTGGGTACTGGCTGGAGCCGGGGGGTCAAATTTTCTGAAATAGAAGTCCATAACCTGGAATCAGGTCAGCCGGTCATAGAGGTTTATGGCCGGGCTAAAGAGTTCTGTCAGACTGAAGGTATCAGCCGGTTTTATGTCAGTCTGTCACATCTTAAAACTCTGGCCGTAGCGACGGTCATCTTAGAAAAATAAAGACTGGAGGAAAAATGTCCAACTTTGGCGATTACGAAGACCGGATTAAGAATTTCTCCTGGTCCGTGAGCGAACAGGAACTCGGTTATCAACCCGGGCAGCCGATTAACATCGGAGCCTGCTGTTCCGATCGGATTTGCCAGCAGGGTAAAGGAGACAAAATAGCTCTGATCTGGGAAGGCTTTAGCGGAGAAAAAAAGACTTATACTTATAATGATCTCAGGCGCTATGCCAATACTTTTGCCAGTTTTCTGACCCGCTCTGGTCTAAAAGCCGGCGACCGGGTTTGTCTCTTTATGGATAGAATACCTGAGCTTTATATTGGCTTTGTGGGCATCCTGAAGACCGGCGCCATTGCTCAACCTCTTTTCTCGGCTTTCGGCGAAGATTCCCTCTTTGTCCGGCTGGAAAATGCTCAAACTTCAGCCATTTTTACCCAGAAAAAACATGTTTCCAAAGTCAGAAAAATCAGAGAGAAATTGCCCCATCTCCAGCATATTTTTATTGTTGATTATGACGGCAAGAGCCCCCTTCAGGAGAGAGAAGAAGCTTTTTCGATGGAAGGCCTGGGCGGAGTCGAAGATTATGAGGTTTATCCAACTTATGCTGAATCCCCTTCGGTTCTTCATTATACGTCGGGGACAACCGGCATGCCCAAGGGAGTTCAGCATGTTCATTATTCCTTGATTTCCCAGTATCTAACGGCTAAATGGGTGCTGGATCTCAGAGATGATGACATCTACTGGTGCACGGCTGATCCGGGCTGGGTGACCGGAACTTCCTATGGAATAATTGCTCCCTTTGCCCTGGGGGTGACCCAATGTGTCCTGGACAGCGGTTTTTCGGCCGAGGCCTGGTACAAATTCATTGAAAAAAACAAAGTCACTGTCTGGTATTCGGCCCCGACCGCCATCAGATCCTTGATGAAAGCCGGCGATGAAATCATTAAAAAATTTGATCTGTCCTCACTGCGTCATCTAGCCAGTGTGGGCGAGCCCCTCAATCCTGAGGCGGTTAACTGGTCAATTCGAGTCTTCGGTAAGCCTTTCCATGATACTTACTGGCAGACCGAGACCGGCTGTATCCTGATTACCAATTTTCCAGGCATGCCGGTCAAACCTGGTTCGATGGGCCGTCCTTTTCCTGGCATAACAGCCACGGTCCTGAATCCAAATAATTATGAGCCTTATCCCCAGCCAGGGAAAATAGGGCTGATCGGAATAAAACCGGGCTGGCCCTCAATGATGAGAGGCTACTGGCAGAATGAAGATGCCTATAAAAATAAATTCCGCAACGGCTGGTATCTGACCGGCGACCGGGCTCGCCTGGATAGCGATGGCTATTTCTGGTTTGTCGGCCGGGACGACGACATCATCAACACTGGCGGGCATCTGGTCAGCCCGTTTGAAGTTGAATCAGCCCTGCTGGAACACCCGGCGGTGGCCGAGTCGGCCGTGGTCAGCAAGCCTGATCCGATTAACATGGAAGTGGTCAAAGCCTTTGTAACTTTGAAGCCAGGCTATAGTCCTTCTAAAGACATGGAACTTGATATTATGAACTTTATCCGCAAGAGACTTTCACCTTTAGCCATGCCCCAGGAGATTGAATTTGTGGAGCTCCTGCCCAAAACCAGAAGCGGCAAAATCATGCGCCGGATTCTTCATGCCAAAGAATGGGGCGAGGAAATTGGTGATACTTCTACCCTGGAAAATGAATAGATAAAATAAAGTTGAAAATATCTGACAAAAAGACAAAAATAAAAAAGGAGTAACAACATGGATGAACTCAAGGAAGTCATCAAAAATTATGTGTCCAACGAGTATCTGGAGCCAGACAGTGACCCCATCGATTACGATACTCCGCTGATTTCCGGCGGGATAGTTGATTCTTTCTCGATGGTTTCTCTCAAGAGGTTTCTGGAGAACAAATACCACATTCAAATTCCTGACGATAAAGCTACCCCGGAAGCCTTTGATTCGGTCAATAAAATCGCTGAGTTAGTCAAAGAATTTGTCAAAGGTTAAGATTAGCCAGCCAGGGAGTGATCTTTATTCGCCTGGCTGATTTTTTAAAAAGAGGAACAGGAGGAAATGATGGCTTATTCTGATGAAGTCAGGAAACTATATCAGGATCAGATCAGGAGTATGAGGGAAGCCGGTATTTTAAAAGAAGAAAGGTTTATTTCGTCACCTCAGGCCGCTGAGATTGAAGTTGAGTTTCCGGCTGGCTCGCCCTTAAAAAGAGTTATCAATATGTGCGCTAATAACTATCTTGGGCTGTCCAGCCTTCCAGAAGTTATCAAAGCTGCCCATGAAGGGCTCGACCGGCGTGGCTTTGGCCTCTCTTCGGTGCGTTTTATCTGCGGCACCCAGGATGTCCACCGGCAGCTCGAAGAAAAGATGACAGAATTTCTGGGAACTGAAGATACGATTCTCTTTCCTTCCTGCATGGATGCCAATGCCGGCGTCTTTGAAGCCATCCTGACCAAAGAAGATGTGATTATTTCCGACCGGCTGGTTCATGCTTCATTGATTGACGGCATCAGGCTGTGCAGTGCTATGAACGATACTTACAAGCATTCTGATCTGGAACACCTCGAGCAGAAACTTCAAATGTATCAGGATAAAAGATTGAGGCTGGTGGTGACCGATGGAGTTTTCTCCATGGACGGTGATGCGGCCAAGCTGGATAAAATGGTTGAGCTGTGTGAAAAATACAAGGCTATGCTCCTGGTAGATGATTCTCATGCCACCGGCTTTATCGGGAAAACAGGACGCGGCACACCCGAGAAGTTCGGGGTGATGGGGAAAATCGATGTCATCACGACGACTTTCGGCAAAGCTCTGGGCGGGGCGACTGGCGGCTGTGTTTCTGGCCGGAAAGAGCTGGTTGAGATGTGCCGTCAGAAAGCCAGGCCTTATCTTTTCTCCAATACAGTTGCTCCGATGATTATTACCGGAGTTCTAAAGGTCCTGGAGATTCTTTCGGCTACGACCGAGCGCCGGGATAAGCTGGAAAGAAATACTAACTACTGGCGAAAAGGGCTGACCGAAGCCGGCTTTATTCTTAAAGAAGGCGATACGCCGATTGTGCCGGTCATGCTTTATAATGCCAAGTTAGCCCAGGATTTCTCCAAAGCTCTTTACGATGAGGGAATCTATGCCATTGGCTTCTTCTTCCCGGTTGTTCCTCAGGGTCAGGCCAGAATCAGAACGCAGCTATCGGCTGCCCATGAAATTCATCACCTGGACAGGGCCCTCGACGCCTTCATCAAGGTCGGGAAGAAGTTTGATATTCTGCATAAGACCAAACAGGAAATTATTGATAGATACGGGATGTAACCGGTTCTCTGTTTTTGCCGTCGGAAAGTCATCAGAAGAAATAATAGACAGCGGTGAGAAGACGGAGGTTGGTGACTGTTCTTTGCCCGTTGACCCGGCCGCGGCTCACGACCGGCCCGTAGTCGGCCGAAGTCAGTTCTATCTCCTGAGCCAGGCGAACCTGGCCGGCGTTAAAAGCCAAGCGGGGAGCAATCCGGACCAGATGATCCATGGTTTCTACCCGGCTATAAATAGGCCCGCTGATCTCGCCTTTAGTCCCCAGGTTCTTGGTGTAGCCTGAAAAGAGTCCAGCCTGCCATTTTTCTCCATTGGTCTGAAGATCAATCCAGCCTGCGGCGGTATTAATTGGAGAATAATCACGCTGAGCGGTGACCGGATCAATTATCTCTGAGACTGCATAACCGCCGAGCATGGTCAGATGATGAAGATTGCCACCATAGACACCTTCAGCTTTTATGGTCAGGGGCCTGGTTTTGAGCCGGCCAAAGGCATAGCCAGCCAAGGAAGTTAAAGACTCATTGGCCTCGTAGCCTGTCTCAGTGGCCAGCCGGGGAACAATTTTGAGCACATTGATTCCGGCTCCGGCCAGGAAATTCTTTCTGCCCCAGGCAGCTTTAAAGTCAAGCTCAGGGCAGGCGGCATTCCTGAAATAAGAGGTGCTGACTCCAGCCGGTCCGGTCGAAGCAAAATCTCTCTGGGAAAGAGCGGTTAAAGTCAGGGATAAATTTCCGGGCATCCAGGTAAAACGGATTTGAGGTGCCCGGGAAAATGGCTCAAAGGGAGCACCGGTATTAAAGGAGACGACTTCCGGATAGCTGTCACTGATGAACATCGGGTGCCAGAACTGACCAACCAGCACTTCCGTCTTATCCCAGTTTAACTTAAGATAAGCGTGCCTCAGTCTGAAACCATTGATATCGGCCTCGGACATGCCGAAAAATTCAGCTTCGATATACCCTGAGGTTTTAGCCCCCAGGGCCGGCGGGCCATTGATCTTCAGCACCAGCCTGGTTTGAATCGGCAGAATATGGAAAGTATCTTTGGAGTTAAGATCATGCCCGGCCGGATCAAGCAGCCTGTCCTGAGGATAAAGCAGAAAATGCCCTTCTCTCAGGCTAACTGTTTGCCGGGTATCATAAATGACATCAGTTTTGATATAGCCGCTAAAAGTCAGGGAAATTTTTTCTTTTTCTTCGGCTTGAAGCTTGAAGCCGCCGGAGGATAGGAAGAACGAAATCAAAAGAAGAAAAAATAAATGCCGGTTAGAGTTTGGGTCAGTTCTTTTCCTGTTCATAATGATGCTATTTATAACAAATAAATTGAGTCCAGTCTAATCCTGATTAGCTTTTAATTAGCTGGCCGGTATAAATTGAGAGATCTAAAATTAGGGTTAGAACCTTGAGGCTAAAAAACGTGTCCTAAAGATTCTTCTGGATCTCAACCAGGCTGGAGACCGGGTCGTGGCGAATCTCAAAATTGCGCTTTTGGAAGACAGCTATCATCCTCGGATTGTCAGTGGTAGTATAAGCGATGATTTTTTTTACGCCCCAGGCCCGGGCGATTTCGGTGCAGTAATCGGTCAGCAGGCCTCCCAGGCCTCTATTTTGCCAGTCATCCTGAACCAGGACAGCATATTCAGCTACCGACCGGCTGGGATCAGCGGTCAGACGCCCGATGCCCAGAAGCCGCCGCCGGTCTCCTTCTTGCTTTTCAGCCACAATGGCCATTTCCCGGTCGTAATCAATGTAGCAATATCTTGAAGCCACGTCATGTGATTGCCAGAAAAAGAAGTAGCGGAAACGGGAATAAATTGTTTCCTGAGAACAACTTCCCAGCAGTTCCATCCAGGCAGGTTCATCTTCGGGCCGGATCGGTCTCAAAATAATTTCTGTGCCATCCCTCATTCTAACCTGGCGGATGAATTCCTCCGGATAAGGCCTTAAAACCAGATGTTCATAAGGTTTGGCTTTTTCAGCCGGAATGGTCCGGTCAACTATAATCCGGGCATCAAGGGCAATGACCTCAGCCGGGCTAACCAGCAGCGGATTGATATCGATCTCCTTTATCTCAGGATAATCGGCTACTAAATAAGAAAATCGGATAATAGTTTCAATCAGTTTATCCAGGTTCACGGGGGGCTTCCCGCGATAGCCTTTAAGCAGAGGCCAGGTTTTAAGCTCCTCCAGAGTCCGGCGAGCCAGCCTTTCATTTAAAGGTGGAAAACATAATGAGCGGTCACCCAGAATCTCAGCTGCTATTCCGCCTGAACCAGCCATGATGACGGCCCCAAAGGTCTCATCTTTTTTGCTGCCCAGAATCATCTCCACTGCTTCCTGACGTTTAATCATCTTTTGAACAGTGACTCCCTCTATTCTGGCCTGAGGAGCTCTTTCTCTGACCGTGGTCAGGAGGCGGTCAAAGGCAGTTTCGACCATGTGCTCATCTTCAAGGTCGAGAACCACTCCGCCCACATCACTTTTATGAGTAATGTCAGGAGAATGGATTTTTAAAACTACCGGGAACCCGGTTTCCTGGCTGAGCTTGATTGCTTCTTCCTTTGTTCTGGCAATCCGGGGCAGAGTAGTCTCCAGGCCATAGGCCTTTAGAATTTTCTTGGAAGTTAACTCATCCAGAATTTCCGGCCCTTGAGTCAACCAGGGAAGAATTTCCTGCCGGATTTTTTCTCTTTCCACCGGAAATTCGACCGAGATTTCTCTTGGAGTTTCATACAGGTTTTCCAGGTTCCGGGCATAATTGACCAGAATCATGAAGGCCCGGACAGCCTGCTCAGGTGTCCCATAAGTTGGGATTCCGGCTTCGTTCAGCAGCCCGACTGCCTGATCCATGGCTGGCCCTCCTAGAAAAGCAGCCAGAACCGGTTTTTGAGTCTCGCCCGCCACCGGGATCAACTCCTTGGCAATGCCGGCCGGATTGGTCATCGCCTGGGGAGTGACGATGAGAAGAACAGCATCAGTCTGCGGCGCGCCAAGAACAGCCTGGACCGCTTTTGCCACGGTCTTTGATCTGGCATCGCCCAGAACGTCAACCGGATTGCCGTGAGACCAGGCAGGAGGGAGAATCTCGTTAAGACGCTCTACAATCTCAGGAGAAAGTTCAGCCAGTTCGCCGCCAGTTTCGATCAAAGTGTCGGAAGCCATCACCCCCGGGCCGCCAGCATTGGTGACGATCGCCAGCCTCGGCCCCTTAGGAATCTTCTGCCGGCCGATGAGTTCAGCCACATCAAACATCTCACCGATTTCAAACACTCTGGCTATTCCTGCTCTTTTAAAGGCGGCCTCATAAATAGCATCTTCCGAGGCTAAAGCTCCAGTATGAGAGGTGGCGGCTCGGGCTGATTGAGGAAAACGGCCGGCTTTGTAAGCCACCAAAGGTTTTGTTCTGGCATAAGCTCTGCTGGCCGACATAAAGCTCTTCGGATTAGCAATTGATTCGATGTATAGAAGAATAGATCTGGTATTCTCGTCTTCTCCAAAGTAATCGATGAGATCGCCAAAGTCGATGTCAATGGCATTGCCTAAAGACACAAAATAGGAAAAGCCGATTTTTTCCCGAAGTGACCAGTCAAGAATGGAAGTGCACAGGGCTCCTGACTGAGAGATAAAAGCAATCTGCCCTTTGAGAGGCATCGAGGCAGCGAAACTGGCATTTAGCTGGAAATTAGGGGAAATGATTCCCAAGCAATTTGGCCCGATAATCCGCATTCCCGGGTAGTTTTTTTTATG
>JAGOPD010000012.1 GCA_017992175.1 Candidatus Saccharicenans sp. | reverse complement strand
CCGGCATTTTCTCAGAACTCTTTCCAGGATAAACATGATTAAATCCTGGCCGAGTTCGATAATATCCTGAAGAGTAGCAAAAGCCACTTCAGGTTCAACCATCCAGAATTCAATAAGATGTCGCCTCGTTTTGGATTT
The DNA here is from genome assembly GCA_017992175.1 of Candidatus Saccharicenans sp. Classification (GTDB taxonomy): domain Bacteria; phylum Acidobacteriota; class Aminicenantia; order Aminicenantales; family Saccharicenantaceae; genus Saccharicenans. The sequence goes on along the minus strand of JAGOPD010000012.1, from coordinate 37,693 downwards.
TTCTGCCCGGAAGGTCGGCCCAAAGCAATAGACCTTGCCAAAGGCGGCCGCTGTAGCTTCATTATAAAGCTGGCCGCTTTGACTGAGATAAGCTTTTTGATCAAAATAAGAAGTTTCAAACAGGGTAGTGGTGCCCTCGCAGGCGCTTGGAGTCAGTATCGGAGTATCCATCAAGCGGAACCCGCGGTCATTAAAAAAATCCCTGATGGCTCTGACCGTCTCTGCCCTGACCTGTAAAACTGCATGCTGTTTTTGAGATCTCAGCCACAGATGCCGGTGTTCCATCAAAAAAGCAACCGAGTGCTCCTTGGGAGTGATGGGATAGTCTTTGGCAATTTGAATAACTTCAATTTCTTTGATTCCCAGCTCATATCCACCCGGAGCCCGCTTATCTGGCCTGACCAGGCCGCGGACCACAACTGATGACTCCTGAGTCAACTCGTCAAAGACCCGGAAAAGAGGAAAGTCTTTATCCTGACTGAAAATTGTTCCTTGAATCAGGCCGGTACCATCCCGGATTAGCAGGAAGCGGACTTTACCGCTTGATCTCTTGTTATAAACCCAGCCGCGAATTTCGACTTCCTGTCCATCATATTGACTTATATCTTCGATATAGACCCATTTCATAGTGCTGAAATTATACCAAATTAGACTTTTAATTCAATCCCGAGCAGGCCAACCGGCCGGTTTTGAATCTTGACCGCGGCTACTGGAGATAGCTTCAGGACCACCGGGGCCAGAGCCAGACAGAATCAAGCTGGCTGGCCAGTTGAAAAATTAATCAGTCTGGTTTAAGTTAGAATCTATTAGCCATGGGTGAAATAAAAAAGTTTACGCCGGTTAAATTAATCTGTGGATTAATTTTCTCAGATGATCTCATAAGAGAAGAGGCCAGGGCCAGGCTGATCGAAAAGTTTGGTCTGGCTGATGCCCAGAGTGAGTCCTTTCCCTTTAACTTTAGCCATTATTATGACCAGGACATGGGGCAGAATCTCAAAAGATGTTTTATGAGTTTTGAATCTCTGATAGATCCCCAGAACCTGCCAGTTATTAAACATCAAACTAACGTAATGGAAGAGGATTTCAGGTTGCTTTTGCCCGGGGTTAACCGGCCTGTTAATCTTGACCCTGGCTATCTCAAAGCCTCAGCTCTGATTATGGCCACCACCAAAGATTTTGCTCACCGCATCCCGCTAACCGCCGGCATCTATGCCCATCTTGAACTTTTATTTACCAGACAACAGGCCCGGACCCTCAGCTGGACTTATCCTGATTTCTATCAGGCTGGCTATCAGGATTTTTTCTTACAGGTTAGAAAAAGCTATTTGAGCCAGCTAAAAAAACTGAAAGCCGGGCAGTCAACTTAGTCTATTCAGCGGAATTTTTCCTCAGCTCATTAATGATCTCGGGGACTTCAGTCAGAGCCCGGTCAATATCTTCCTCAGTATTAAACCGGCCCAGGGAAAACCTGAGGGCTGAACTGGCGTCTTCGGGACTAAGGCCTATGGCCAGAAGGACGTGAGATATTTCGCCCGAACCTTCTGAGCAAGCTGAACCGCTCGAGACGTAAATCTCCTTAGTGGCCAGAGCTAGCAGGATAGCTTCGGCCGCCAGGCCAGGGAAAATATAGTTTAATGTATTTTTTACTCTTTTTTCTGGATGGCCATTGAATTTTATTCCCCTTATCTTTTTTTCAAAGCCAGCTTTCAGCCGGTCACTTAATTTTTCTATCCGGTCTTTATCCTGACGCCACCGTTCTCCTAAAATCTTAACGGCCTCTCCAAAACCGATAATCCCGGCTGTATTTTCCGTCCCGGGCCGAAGCCCGAATTCCTGGTGTCCGCCATGCAGAACAGGCTTAAGGTCGATTCCTTTCCTGATATAAAGAGCTCCTGCTCCTTTTGGCCCGTAGATTTTATGGGCCGACAGGCTTAAAAGATCAACACCCAGCGCCTCAACTTTCACCTCTATTTTGCCAAAAGCCTGAACAGCATCAGTATGAACTGGAACTCCATAACGATGAGCAACTTTAACCACTTCCTCTATGGGCTGAATGGTGCCAATTTCATTATTGGCCAGCATGACCGAGACCAGAGCTGTGTTAGGCGAGATGACTGATCTTAAGCAATCAAGATCAACTATTCCGGTTTGATCGCAAGGCAAATAATGAACGGTATAGCCCTGGCCTTCAAGATAGCGAGCCGTTTGAAGGACAGCTGGATGCTCTAAGGAAGAGGTGATAAATTCCCTCTTTTCAGCCTGAGTTTCAAGCCAGCCGAGAATTGCCAGATTGTCAGCTTCGGTGCCTGAACTGGTAAATATAATCTCGGAGCGACTGGCTCCTAAAGCCCCGGCTATCTCCTCTCTGGCTTCAGTCATCAAGCTTTTAACCTCCCGGCCAGGCGGATAAAGCGAGGAGGGATTGCCAAAGTGTTCCCTGATAAACCAGGCTATTTTCTCAGCCACCCGGGGGTCAAGAGGCGTAGTGGCATTATTATCAAGATAGACCATTCAGAGCCAGCTTAATTAAATTTAATTTTTTCCGGCAAATTTTTCTTTTATGATTTTGACCACTTCGAACCCGGCTCTTTTCTGTCCTTCTTCGGAGGCCGCACCAAGATGCGGGGTAGCAGTCACCCGGGGATGATCAATCAGGCTGAAGTCCTGAGGGGGCTCCTGACTGAAGACATCAAGAGCAGCAGCTTTAACCTGCCCGGAATTAAGAGCCTCCAGCAGGGCTTTTTCATCAACCACTCCGCCGCGAGCGGCATTGACTATGACCACACCTTTTTTCATCTTTTGAAATTCTTTTTCGCCCAGAACCGGCTGAGGGGTCTTAGGCACATGGAGAGTGATGATATCGGCCTGAGTCAGGAGTTCATCCAGACTGACCTGTCTGATAGCCAGATCAGTTTTAATCGGAATAACATCATAGGCCAGGATATTCAGGCCAAAGGCTAACCCCCGACGGGCAACTTCTAGTCCAATCCGGCCAAAACCAATAATGCCCAGAGTCTTGCCATATAATTCGGTACCGGTAAATAACTTCTTTTCCCATTTATGCTGTTTCATAGATAGATTGGCCGGCCCGTGATACCTGACAGCTCCAATCATTAGGCCAAGAACATGTTCGGCCACAGAAATAGAGGTGGCAGCAGGAGTATTGGCCACTGCTACGCCTTTCTCCTTGGCTGCCTGGACATCAATTGTATCAAGCCCGATCCCGGCTCGAACAATTAACTTCAAATTCTGGCCGGCTTCAATGACTGGCCTGGTGATTTTCGTCGCGCTTCTGACCACCACTACCTCAAAATCAGGAATTATTTTAGCCAGCTCGGCTTCATTCAAGCCAGTTTTTACGGTGACTTCAAAGCCCGGCACAGTCCGAAGCTCATTGGCAGCTTCTTCATCAAAATGATCGGCAATTAAGATTCTGGTGGTCATTCCCATCCCTCCCTTAGAATTTTTTCGGCGGCAGCTACTGAGGCTCCAGGCTGAAATTGGTTATAACCCAGGTCAAGCAGGGTCATTTCCAGCGCAGTCAGGGCAGTGGTGATATCAAACCCGCCCATATAGCCTAAGTGGGCAATTCTAAAAAACTCTCCTTTATGAGGGTCCTGGGCATTGGAAATATAGGCCATATACTTGTTCTGCATGGTTTTGACCAGCTTGTTGCCATCAACGCCGGCCGGAGTTTTAATGGCGGTCAGGATGTTGCCTGGCTTTTTGGGCAGAAGTTCAAGGCCAATAGCCTTGGCCCCGGCTCTGGTAGCCTCGCCCAGAATAGCATGATGTTTCAGGAGCTTTTCCAGTCCAAGGCCTTTAATCAGGTCAAGAGCCTTGTTTTGTTGAATGATTAAAGAAACAGCCGGAGTCCAGGGTGTCGTCTGCTTCTCAAGATTCTTGCGGTACTTTTTAATATCATAATAAAACTTGGGCAGCTTGGAGCTTTCAACCAATTTCCAGGCCTTAGGGCTAAAGGCAATATAAGCCAGACCCGGCGGGATCATAAATGATTTTTGAGAACCGGTCACCAGGACATCTATCTTCCAGTCATCCATCTGGCAGGGAGTGGCGCCCAGTCCGGAAATCCCATCCACCACCAGGATCGCATCTGTTTTTGAAACCACTTCGCCAAATCCTTTGATATCAAAAATAGCTCCAGTTGAAGTTTCAGACAGGGTAGCAAAAACAGCCTTGATACCTGGATTTTTCTTGATGTCTTCAGCCAGTTCGGCTGGCGAATAATCTTCACCCCAGGCTATGACTATTTCTTTGGTCTCGAGTCCGAAGGCCCGGCAGATATTACCCCATCTTTCTCCAAATTTTCCACCATTAATGGTCAGAACTTTATCACCTGGAGACAGAGTATTAACGACTGCCGTTTCCATGGCTCCTGTCCCCGATGAGGCTAGAATGTAGACATCTTCCGTGGTTTGAAAAACATATTTCAAGCCTTCCGACACTTCCATAAAAATCTGGCTGAACTCAGCTGTCCGGTGATGAATAATCGGCTCGGCAGCTGCAGCCAGGACTTTCTCCGGAACCGGTGTCGGACCAGGAGACAGAAGGTAATATTTTTTTATCATAACAATTCCTCCTTTTGAATTTTTAGGCCAAGATCATAGTAAAACCTAAAATAATTCTGAAGTCAACCTTTAAAAGGCAGGTTATAATTCAATCAGGAGCTTAGTAAGCAAAGCAGTTCGTTCGATGAAAGAAGGAAGCAGGAGATGTTCATCCACGGCATGAATTCCTTCACCGTCTGGGCCAAGTCCATCAAGAACCGGGACACCAGCCTGAGAAGCAAGGGAAGCATCCGATCCGCCTCCGCTACGCCCGGCTTCAAGCTTTAATCCAAGTGAGGAGGCCAGAGCTGTGGCCCGGGCAAATAGTTGCCTGGAAGCCGGACTGAACTCCATTGGCGGAGTAAAACTGACAATCGAGGTTTTTACTCTGGCCTGGCGGTTAGCAGCTTTTAGTTCCCGTAAGAAGGATTTTATTTGAGTTAAATCCCGGCTGGTCCAGAACCTGAAATCAATTATCGCCCAGGCTTTTTCCGGAACAACATTGGCTTTTTCCCCGCCTCCTATCAAACCAAGATTGGCCGTCAGGCCATTAATTTTTAATTTTTTTACCTTGAGCCACTGAGCGATTAGTTCTTCAATGGCATTGACTCCTTTTTCCGGGGTACTGGCATGAGCCGGGCGGCCGCTGGCCTCGAGTTTTACTACCAGGCGTCCTTTCCTTTCCATTTTTAAAGCTCCGCCAGGTAGGGCCGGCTCCAAACACAGAACAGCTCCTGCTTTTTTGGCCAGCGAAACAATCTGACGGTGAGCTTCCTCATGACCGGTTTCTTCAGCCGAATTGATAAACAGCCAGACCTTTCTTTTTAGCTCCAGTCCCAGGCTGTTAATGGTCTTTAAAGCCATGACCGCTGAAGTGACTCCAGCTTTCATATCAAGCGCACCTGGCCCATACAGCCGGTCTCCAGCCAGGTAAAACGGCATCCGCTCAAGAGTGCCAACGGGCCAGACGGTGTCAGTATGAGTTAAAATCAAAATTGGCTGGTCGCTTTCCTTCAGGTTTCCAGCTGGATATTCGGCCAGGAAGAGATCACCAATATCATTTTGTGGAATCTTCTTGATTTTGACGCCCGCTTGACTGAGTTCAGAAATAATAGCAGCTGAACACTTATCCACTGCCTTCTTATCAGAAGTTGGCGATTCGAGTTGAACCAGAGTTTTAAGCCGGCTGACCATTTCTCCCTGTCGGGATTTGAAATATCGCAAAAAATCCATTTTACCTCCTGTTCCCAGGCCGATTTTTGTCCGCTGAAAGCTCAGGCCGGCCTTTGTGTTTTTTTTATTATAATAATTTTAGAGATTTTTTAAAATAAGATTTAAGATAGAAAAAAAGAATAGATTTTGTTATTAATCTGCTTCTGGCCCTTGATATTGATTTGAAGACTCAAATCATTTAAATTAACATGGTGAGAGATAAAAAGATAAAGCTCAAAGCTGTTAGCCTGCTGATTTTTTTGGCTTTAGCCTCAGGGCCAGGATTAAAGAGCGAAGTTTATTATCCCTGGAAAAGTACTTTTATCGGTGCCCTTGATCCGAAGAGCTGGCCTGGTCTGATGATTATAACCAGTCCAGATTCAGCCTTTGCCTTTAGCCCGACTGTCCTTCGCAGTGAAGCCAAAGCGGAATTTCATGATTTTTTTTATTTGGTGTCTGAGGTTGGCAGCCATTCACCTGATGGTTCCTATGCTTCCATGAAATTTGATCTCCATCTGCCTTTTAAAAAACGCGGGGAAACTCCTGTTTATTTAAAGCCAGCCCTGGCTGAAAATGAAATGTCCGTTGAATGGAGCCGTCAGGATGAAAATACAATACTGGGCAAATATCATTTCCCGCGCCTGGCAGATAAAGTTATTCTGATTTTTTATTTTCCCTGGAATTTTAAGGGGTCTTATGTTTATCACCCTGAGACCGCCTGTGTCTATGGCCAGAGTAGCAGCCAGCCAGGCAGCCATTATCTTTGCTGGCTTAGTCAGCCGCCTCAGGAAGTCCTGACGGTTGGCTCTGAGTTGCATTTGGTTTTTGATTCCAGAAAAAAATCTGAACTTTATCTGGCGGCCTCGGCTGGCCAGGAGTATGGAGCAATCAGTGAGCACCTCCAGCGTTTTCGCCAGAGCCGGACAGTCAGTAGAATTCTGGCTAAAGAAAAATCAGGTTATGAGAAAAAAAGAGTCCAGCTGACCGGCCCCCTGGAAGGCAGTCTTCAGTCTATCACCAACAATCTTTTCTGGCTGACTCTTTATCAAAATGGTTACCACCGGTTTTATACCCCGGCCGGACGGGGTTGGATTTTTCCCAGACCGGATGGCCAGCCGGATGACTGGACTATTTTTGAGTGGGATTCATTTTTTAATTCCCTGGAAGTGGCAGTTGAAAACACTCATCTGGCTTTTGATATTGTTAGATCAGTTTTAGAAACTCAATATGAAAACGGGAATATACCTAACTGGCGCAGCCGTTACGGGGGAACTCCTGACCGGTCACAGCCGCCAGTTGGCAGTTATGTGGTTTTAAAATTATTTCTTAGAACCGGCCAGATGGATTTTTTAAAGGAAGCTTATCCTTATCTTGTCAAGTGGCATGAATTCTGGACCTGGCCTTTAGCCAGTGGTCAGGCTCGTCGCGATGGAAATGGCAATGGGTTATTAGAATGGGGGAGCGACCTTCATTTGACCGCCAAGGAAGTCCCTGCCTGGGAAAAGGAGGCCAGCGGCCAGCAGAAAGCCAAGTGGGAATCAGGCCAGGATGATCTCCCTAACTGGGACGAAGCAACGTTCAATGACGCGACAGGCACTTTAGAAATGGACTGTGTTGATCTCAACAGCCTGTATGCTCTTGACTGCTACTGCCTGTCCCAGCTGGCTGGTTTTCTTGGCCAGGAACGAGATCAGAACCAGTTTTTGAATGAGTACCAAAGAACGAAAAAGCTGATGAATGACCTCCTCTGGAATGAAAAAGAGGGCTTCTATTTTGACCGCCACTGGAATGGCCGCTTTTCCAGCCGGCGGGCAGCTTCTAATTTTTTCCCATTAATCGCCAGAATTCCTGACGAAGAGCAGGCTTTAAAAATGCTCAAGCACCTGCTTAATCCCCGTGAGTTCTGGGGAGATTATATAATACCGACCATCTCCAGGGACGATCTGGCTTATAAAGACCAGCAATACTGGCGGGGAACAATCTGGCCTCCAACCAATTATCTGGTCTATGAGGGGTTAAAGGCTTATGGCTATGATCAAATAGCCTCTGATTTAGCCCAGAAAAGCTCTGAGCTCTTGCTTAGAATCTGGAAGAATTATGCTCTTTGCCCTGAAAATTTTGATTCGAGGACTGGTGAGCCGGGAGGGCAGCGCTATCAAAGCTGGGGGCCACTTTTTACCCTGATGGCTGTCCAGGAATACCTCGACGTGACCCCCTGGGATGGATTTAGGTTTGGCCAGTTGCAGCCCAAAGCTGAAGGCTCGCTGCGAAGAATGAGTATTCTGGGAAGAAATTATGAGGTTGAAATTTCTCCAGACAGAATAAGACTGGTCGAAGAAAAAAAAGAGCTAATCAAAACTGATGGACCAGCAGTTTTCCGCCATTTTCTTTACTCTGACCGCGAAATCTCCTTTGAAATAAAAAGCCTGAAAAAAAGAAAGATAGATATTTTTCTCGGCCGGGAAAGGCAGGGGCAGTTATTGCTTGACGGCAAGGAAGCGGGCAAATTTTCCGGTAGCCGGTTCAAGACTCAGGTGCCAGAGGGGGAGCACCGCCTGGTAATTATCGTCTCTGACTGAGGACTCCTGTCAGGATTTATCTGACCGGCATAATTATTGTTTCAGGCATAAAACCGGATAACCGGAGGCAGAAAGTTCTCTGGACAGCTGGTCAGCTTGCTGCTGGCTGACTTCTCCCAGGCGGACACGGTAAAAAACCTGGCCCGAAGCCGCTTGATAGGGAGAAATGAAGACAGCTGGAAATTTTGGTTTGAGTTGACGATAGAGGGCCCTGGCCCGTTCCGGGTCCAAAAAAGAGCCAAGTTGAAGGATGACCTTTCCCTTTTCTCCTGACTCAGAATCAGGAGTCTTAAAGCCAATGACTTCCAGCCTGACTTTGGCTGTCCCGGGTCCAATCAATCCAAGCATTCTGGCCGAAGCATAAGAAAGGTCAATAATTCTGTTTTTCACAAATGGACCCCGGTCATTGATTCTAACCATAACAGTCCGCGAATTTTCCAGGTTGGTCACCTGAACCATGGTCCCGAAAGGAAGAGTCGGATGGGCTGCTGTTAAATCTTCCATATTAAAAATCTCCCGGCTGGAGGTCGGCTGACCATGAAAGCCAGGACCGTACCAGGAAGCTTCGCCAACTTCTACATAGCCTGAGGCTGGCACTGTCTTTGGCTTTTCTGACTTGTGACAGGAATATATTATTAAGGGCAGGCTGATCAGAACCAGAAGAAGACGCCTATTTTTCATGATTGCTTTTACCTGCCAGGTCAGATTATAAAGTTCAATTTATTTGACATCAAGCTTGTTTTTCAGCTAGAAATAATAAATAATCTGCCTGAAAGTTCAATCAACGGGAGCAAAAAATGAAAAGCAATAAGCCGCGAAAAATTGAATTGCCAGAATCACCTTACCGCGATCTTGAATTTTTGGAATCATTAGAAGGACGAACGCTGAGAATTCTAAGCGAGTATGCCTGGCCAATGGCCAGGCTACAAAAATGCAAAGTAGAAAGCACTATTCTGTTTCTTGGCTCAGCTAAAGCCAATCCAGGGGGTTCAGATGCCGACAGTCCCCTGCATAAGTATTACTGGCAGGCCGAAGAACTGGCCTATCAGATTTCAAAATGGGGCATGAATTTAAAACCCAAGGGCAGAAGGTATGTCATCTGCACCGGCGGCGGCCCAGGTATAATGGAAGCAGCTAACCGGGGGGCAACCAGAGCTGGAGCTAAAAGTATCGGGATGAATATTTTGTTGCCTCAACCTCAGCTGCCTAATCCCTATATTACCCCCGATCTCAGTTTTACCTTTCATTATTTTTTCATGCGTAAATTCTGGTTGATGTACAAGGCTAAAGCCGTTATCGCTTTTCCCGGCGGTTTTGGGACCCTGGACGAATTTTTTGAGATTGTCACTCTTTTGCAGACTGGCAAAGTCTCGAGGAAAGAAGTGCTGTTAATCCTGTATGGAAAAGATTACTGGGCTAAAATACTTAATTTTGAGAAACTGGTTGAAATGAAGGCCATTTCAGCCGAAGATGCTCAGATTTTTACAGTCTTTTCATCGCCAGAAGAGACCTTTAAATACCTGAAAAAGATGCTGCCCGAAATAGGTGGATGTGCTGATAGATAATCAAGCTAATTTAACTGCTTCTTTAGCCTTCTTCTTCTGTCTGAAAACCAGACTGAACAGCAGCCAGCCAGTCAGGATGCCGGCTGTATCAGCCAGCCAATCTGTCCAGTCGCATTGCCGGCCCCGGATAAATAGCTGGTGAATTTCGTCAGACAGACCGATAAACAAACCGGTCATCAGGCTCAAATAAAAGGTCAGAAACGACCGCCGGGAAAGGTAATGATAAAAAGCAAAGGCCAGGAGAAAACCAAGAACCGTAAACTCAGCCCAATGAGCTCCTTTATCCCAGTAAATAAAATGGAATTTTGGTTTTAAAGAGCGGGCCGAAAGAAAGAAGATTAAAGTACAATAAGCAATGACAGGTAGAAAATAGATTAGTTTTTTCTGCGATCCCAACGGTACCAATCCTAATCAAATATAGGCGATATTGTAGCAGCCTTAAGATTAAAAACAAGCCTGATCAACAGTTTTTTCTTTAACTGTTGCTAACTTTCTGCTATAGTAAAAATCAAAGGTGTCACATGGAAACTGCCAGAAACTTTCTTTCTGGCCTGGAATATCCAGGCAGGTTTATCATCGGCGGTCAGTCACGAGACTCCGATGATGTTTTCCTGGCCTATGGCATTACCGGGCGTTCACCGGCCAGTCAGGCCAGGCGGATGGTTAAAAGAGAAAATGGCATCTGGGTTGAGCCAACCGACCCTCAATTGATAGTTATGGGCAATCCCGATCTGCTGATTTACCCGGCTATTTTGTTCAGTCAGCGTGGACTGGCTGCCTCTAATGGCAAGCAAACCCTGGATGTCCTCAGGGCAATGGATACCGCCAAAGAACCGGTTTTAGCTCTGGTCCATGCTCTCAAAGACTGGAAGTATGAACCTGATGAACCTATTTACACCCCGAGAATCAGCCTGGCTTTCGCCGGCGGATTTAATCTCGGACTCAGTCTGATTAAGAGGGGCGAGTTTGGCCAGGTATTAAGAGAATTTTTTGAGTTGCCGCTGGTCCCCGGAAAAGGCTGGCTGATTATGACTTATATGGGTATAAACACTGACCCTGTCCCCTCATTTTTTGGCGAACCTGCTTCTCTCGAATTTCCTGATGGCGGGGCTGATGAGCTAGTCAGCAGCATCTATGAATCATTAAAACCTGAAACCGGTAAGAAGGACTTACGGGTGTCTGTAGCCGGGCTAACAGCTTCGGCTGGCAGCCTGGAGCTTCAGCAGGTCAAAATTATCAACCGGGAGGATGCTTAGTTATGGAACAAAAAAAAGAAAGAACTGCCCGAAGCCAATATCAGACAAAAACCAGTGAAGATTTTCCGGAAACCTTAACCTTCGGTGACAGTCATTTTATCAAAAAACTGTCAATGCGTTATGGAGAAAACCCTGGTTATCCAGCCGCTTTTTATCAAGAAGAAGGTGCTTCCGGCCCCAATCTGGCCAGCCTGGAGGTCATTCAGGAGGGAACAAAGGGCCTGAGCTACATCAATGTAGGCGATATGGATCTCGGCCAGAGACTGGCCAGAAAGCTGGCCAGCATTTTTCCTGGAAAATCAATAGCCGTCATTATCAAACATGAAATGCCAAGCGGAGTAGCCATTGGTGAAGACAGTCTTGAGGCTTTCCAGAAAGCCTGGCAGACAGATCCTCTATCCAATTTTGGCAGCGTTGATGTTTTTAATACGATTATTGGCCAGGAGCTGGCTACTTTGTTAGTGGAAAGCGCTAGAAATATCGAGGTGGTCTATGCCCCGGATTTCACTCCTGAAGCCTTAAATATCCTGAGCAGTAGAAAAGTCCTTAGGGTGGTCAGGATGGGAGCGGCGCTCCAGGAACCTGCCTTAGACAACGGGCTGGAGTTTAAACGGGTGGCAGGAGGATTGCTTATCCAGAAGAGATTTGATTCAAGAATAGTTTCCCCTGACTTTATTGATGTGGTTTCTAAAAAGAAGCCTACCGGCAGCCAGCTCAAAGCCGCCTTATTAACCTGGGCAGTGGCCTGTTTTACCAGATCAAATGCTATCATTATCGGCACCGAAGATAAGATTCATGGAATAGGCTCGGGGCAGAGAAGCCGGATTGATGCGGCTGAGGATGCCATTCGGCTGTCAGCTCGCGGTTACGGTTCTGAGGGTTGCGTTATGGCTTCAGATGCCTATATGCCTTTCCCGGATGTAGTGGAATTAGCGGCCCGAAGCGGCATTACGGGCATAATTTATCCTCTCGGTTCTATAAAAGATCAGGAAGTCATCAACCGGGCTGATGAACTTGGCCTGGTCATGATGGTTACGAGAAGACCGGGTGAGATAGATTGTGAAAGATGCTTCCTTCACCGTTAAGTCGAAAATTTCTGGACTTTCTTAGTTTATGTTGTCTAATCAGTCTAAACCAGGTAAGAATAAAAAATTTATCTATGTCATTCAAAAGCACTCGGCTTCCCATCTTCATTACGATTTAAGGCTTGAAGATAATGGCGTCTTAAGAAGCTGGGCTGTGCCCAAAGAGCCGCCGGCCAGGTCCGGGGAGAAAAGGCTGGCCATTGAAGTCGAAGACCATCCCCTCGGTTATGAAAAATTCGAAGGTCTGATTCCTGAAGGGCAGTATGGGGCCGGCCGAGTCGAAACCTGGGACAAAGGTTTTTATCAACTGCTGAACAAAACTGAAAATAAGCTGGAAATTTACCTGTCCGGCCAAAAACTAAATGGAATATACAGCTTGATCCGCTTGAAGGACAGGAATCAGGAAGGAAAGAATTTGTGGCTCTTTTTTAAGAATAAAGACCAGAAGAAAGAATCTGACCCCAAAAATGATATCGGGAATTGAATATTTAAGGTGCAACCTGTGATAAAAACATTCCTATGGAGAAACCGGTTAATCTTCTGTCTTTTATGGTTTTTAATTTTTCCTTTCCCGGGCGAAGGCAGTGAGGTTGACCAGCAGGAATTTAACCTGGTGGCCAAAAAGATGTCTGAGACCGGCTTAAAGGGGGAAAAGGCTTACGAGTTCTTAAAGATTCTGGCTTCGGCTGGCGGACGGCTGACAGGCAGTCCAGAAGCGGCCAGAGCTGTTGTTCAGGCCATGGATTTAATGACCAGTCTTGGTTTTGATCAGGTTAGACAAGAGCCTGTCCAGGTTAACCGCTGGGTGCGCGGTTCAGCTGAAAAAGCCTTAGTTAAAAGTCAGAAAAAGGGCGAGCTAAAGCTAAATATCTGTGCGCTGGGTAATAGTGTCGGCACCCCGCCCGCTGGCCTCGAAGCTGAAGCCATTGAAATCCATTCTTTTCAAGAGCTGGAAGAGTTCGGAGAGAACGTCAAGGGCAAAATTGTATTCTTTAATGTTCCAATGGACAGAGGCGAGCTTAACTCCTTCGCCGCTTATGGGCGGGCAGCTCAGTTCAGGGTGAATGGAGCTTCAGCTGCTGCTAAATATGGAGCCAGGGCTGTTCTGATTAGATCAGTCACTTTCCGGCTGGATGATCATCCCCATACCGGTCTGATGACCTATGATGAAAAACTCCCTAGGATCCCGGCGGCAGCCGTCGCTACCAGCCAGGCTGATCAGCTCAGCCAGTGGTTAAAAGAAGAACCGCGTCTAAGACTTTACCTGAAAATGAATTGCCAGCAGCTGGCCCCAGTTATCTCAGCTAACGTTTTGGGCCAGTTAACCGGTCTCGAGAAACCAGATGAGGTTATTCTTATTGGCGGCCATCTGGACAGCTGGGACCTGAGCCCTGGAGCCAACGATGATGCTGCCGGTTGTGCAGTGGCCATTGAAGCTTTGCGCTTGATCCAAGAATCGGGCCTGCGGCCTAAAAGGACAATTAGAGCCGTCCTGTTTATGGATGAAGAATTTGGCGGGACAGGCGGACTGGCCTATGCCGCTTCAGACAGCAGACAGCTTGAAAAACATCTGCTGGCCTTTGAACAGGACAGCGGTGGCGGAGCTCCCGTGGGCCTGGGACTCAGGGGAGGTGAAAAAATCATTGAAAAAGCGAATAACCTAAAAGAGATTTTAGCCCCTCTGGGAATTAACTGGATAAGGACTGGAGGCGGGGGAGTAGATATCGGTCCATTAATTCAAAGCGGAGTCGCCGCCGGGAGTGTGGTGCCTGAATCACAACGCTATTTTGATTTCCATCATTCTTCTCTTGATCAGGTATCAGCTGTCCATCCCCGGGAATTAGAGCTTCAGGCTATAGTTCTGGCGATTGCCAGCTTGTATTTTTCTCAAGAAGGAATTTAAAAATGTTAGTTAACTTTCTCTGGCATTTTCATCAGCCAATTTACCGCCTTCCCAAGTCGGGGCAAACTATTTTGCCCTGGGTGAATTATCACACGACCAAAAATTACTGGCAGATGCTTAAATTGATTGAGGAGAATGAATTCCCCTGCACCATCAACCTGGTTCCTTGTTTGCTTGAGCAGATTAAAGATTACCAGAATCAGCTGGCCTCCGATCCGGTTCTTGCTTCCCTGACCCGATCAGCTGATGATTTATCGGAAGAAGACATCTTGAGATTAAAAAGATTTTTCCCCAAAGAGGCGCAGGGAGCTTCGGGGCGAGAGCTTCAGGATAAAGTATTGCGCAGTTTCTTTTCACCTTTGCTCCTGCCTGATAAAAAGGATAAAAGAGAGCTGCTTAACCTGAGGCAACAAATCCTTTCTGACCTGTTTAACTATTTCCAGCGTCTCTACCGGAAAAAAATCATCGAGCTCACGGTTTCTCCCTATTATCATCCTCTTTTGCCATTGCTAATCGACCTGAACCAGGCCAGCCCTGAAGCCTCTGGCTTGCCTGATTTTAAATACAGGGAAGATGCCCGCTGGCAGCTTCAGGAAGCCAGGGAATATTTCCATCAGCTTTTTGGTTTTGCTCCGGCCGGGCTCTGGCCTTCTGAAGGAGCTTTAAGCCAGGCGGCCTGTCAAGAAATAGCTTCGGCCGGTTTTAGCCTGACCTTCACCGATGAGCATATTTTATGGAAGAGCCTCAAGGCTGGACCTGATCCGGGTCTTCTTTATCACCCATATCAGTGCGGAGGAACGGCTATTCTTTTCAGAGACCGGGAGCTGTCAGATTTAATTGGGTTTGAGTATCAGCGCTGGCCAGCCGAACTGGCAGTTGCTGACTTCCTGAGAAGACTGGAAGCCAGAGCCAGAATTGCCGGAGAGGAGGCCATTTGTTCCATTATTCTTGATGGAGAAAATCCCTGGGGCGCTTACGCCAACAATGGAGTTGACTTTTTACGGCTGCTCTTTACCAGGATAAAAGCCAGTCCATTGGTTCAGCCCGGCCTGCCTTCTGACTATCTGGCCCGAGACAGAATAAAAAAGAGTCTCAACCTGCCGGCTGGCAGCTGGATGGGAGATTTTTTTAAATGGGTTGGCCATCCAGATAAAGTCAAGGCCTGGGAACTTTTATCTGAATCCAGGGCCAAATACGGATTTTCCAGACCATTGGCCGTGGCTGAGGGCTCTGACTGGTTCTGGTGGGCAGGAGAAACAGAAGAAAGAGAATTTGAGACTTTGTTTCTGGCTTATCTTCAGCAAGCCAGTGAGCAAAGAGGGGAAAATGGATAAAGTTAAATTTCTTTTCGCTGTTCATAATCATCAGCCTCTCGGGAACTTTACCCATGTGTTTGAGCAGGCTTTTTCCCAGGCCTATTGGCCTTTCCTGCAACTGGCCAGCCAGTACCCCGGTTTTAAATTTGCCCTCCACTTCACCGGCTTTTTATGGGAGTTTATGCTTGATAAACACCCGGAAGGACTGGAACTGGTCAGGCAGCTGGTTAAATCCGGCCAGGTTGAGCTTCTGGGCGGCGGGTTTTATGAGCCGGTCCTGACCCAGATTCCCGAAAAAGACCGCCAGGCTCAGATAAGGTTGATGAACGACTTCTTACAGGAGCAATTTGGCGTGAGGCCAGCAGGACTCTGGCTGGCAGAAAGGGTCTGGGAGCCTCAGCTGGCCAGCTTCCTCCACCGGGCCGGTTTCAGTTATACGCTTCTCGATGAAGAACATTTTCACTATGCTGGCCTGGAAAATATTTATGGCTATTATCTGACTGAGGATGAAGGCCTGAGTCTGGGTATTTTCCCCATTGATAAAAAATTGCGTTATTTGATCCCATTTCGAAGTCTGGAAGAGATTGATTCTTATTTCCGGAAAATAGATAACCAGGGCGGAAAAGTGGCCATTATTGGCGATGATGGGGAGAAGTTCGGACTGTGGCCCGGAACCAATAAATGGGTTTATGAACAGGGCTGGTTGAAGACTTTCCTGGAGTATCTTGAATCAAACCAGGTGGAGATGTTGTCCTTTTCAGCTTTTATGAACCAGACTCCGGCCCTGGGGCGGGGTTACCTGCCGCCAGCCTCTTATGAGGAGATGATGGAATGGGTTCTGCCGCCAGCCAGGCAGGCTGAATTCATCCGGTTAAAAACCAGTTTGCCCGAAGACAGCCGGCTTTTTCTAAGAGGAGGACAATTCCGGGATTTTGACCTGAAATATCCTGAAAGCCATCAACTGCGCTGCCGGGCACTTCAGGTGGCCGCTGAAATTGATAAGAACCAGGCGGAAGAGGCCAGCCAGGACCTTTACCGGGCTCAATGTAATGATGCTTACTGGCACGGAGTCTTCGGCGGATTATACCTGCCTCATCTGAGGCGGGCAGTCTCCAGCCAGCTTATTTCTGCTGAGCTCAAATTGCCATTTGAAAGCGGCTGGGAAAAGTCAGATTTTGACCTGGACGGCCAGGACGAATATGAACTTAGGACACCGGCCTTTTTTGTCTGGGTAAAACCTGCCGCTGGCGGTTCGGTAATTGAAATTGATGACCGTTTTGAAGGTGTTAATCTGACTGATGTCCTCACCAGGCGACAGGAATTTTATCATCTGTATTCAACCAGCGGGGGACAGGCCGGTGAAGCTAAGTCAATTCATGAGGTTAACCGGGTTTTACCGGCTGAAGCTCAGCGCTGGCTGATTTTTGATAGCTACCAGCGCCATTCTTTTCTGGACAGGATTTTTCCGGTTGATATTAACCGGGAAGAGTATGAAAAGACTTATTACCAGGAGGCTGAAAATTTTATCGGCAGGCAATATCAGGCCAGGCTGGAAGAAGACAGTCTGGTCCTGGAAAGAGAAGATGAAGTCAATCTGAAAGGCAGTCAGGCCAGAATTAAAATTAAAAAGATCATCAGACCTGGCCGCAATTCAATTCTTTTCGCCTGGGAAATAGAAAACAGAGGAGAAGCTGACCTGAGTTTTTCTTTTAGTTCAGAATGGAATCTGGCCCTGTTTGAGGATCAATATCAGATCAAACCCAACAGGCTGGAGATTCCCGGCTGGCAGTTAAACCTGGCGGCGGTGGCTTCAGCTGAAATCTGGGATTTTCCGGTCAAAACGGTGTCTCAATCAGAAAAGGAGTTTGAAATCATCACTCAGGGAATTAGTTTCCATTTTCTCTGGAGGTTAAAACTGGCTTCCAGGCAAACCAGTTTACTCTACTTGACTCTTAACCAAGGGCTATCTGAAGACTGACCGGCCTCCAGCTGTGAGCTGAACTTTAAAGAAATGATACTCAACTGAAGTTTATATGCTATAATAAAAAAAAATATTGCTCAGAGAAGGTATGGCTGAAAAACTGAATAAGAATAACAAATTGCTTTGTTTTGTCCTGCACAGCCACATTCCTTATGTGATGGGCCACGGTACCTGGCCCCATGGTACGGACTGGCTATTTGAGGCAGCGGCTGAAACTTATGTGCCGCTACTCGAAGTTCTGCTTCGCCTCGAAACAGAGGGCCTCCGGGCGGGACTGACCATCAGTTTAACCCCGGTGCTGGTAGAGCAGCTCAGCAGCCAGGCTTTCAGACAAAGTTTCCTCGATTATTTGACCATGAAACTGGAAGCTTCGGCCAGTGATTATCTTTATTTCCAGCGGACGGGCGAAAAGCAGTTAATGAATCTGGCTCTGTACTGGCGGAAGTGGTACGAAAATATTTACCATCTGTTTCTTGATGAGTTCCATTCTGATCTGATTTCAGCTTTTGGTCATTTTCAAGAAACCGGTTCAATTGAAATTATAACTTCAGCCGCTACTCATGGTTATCTGCCCCTGCTGGCCAGCGATCAGAGTGTCAGACATCAGGTCCAGCAGGGCAGGTTCATTTATGAAAAATATTTCGGGAGAAAACCGGCTGGTTTCTGGCTGCCGGAATGTGCTTACCGTCCAGCCTATGGCTGGCAGCCGCCTCTGGGCAGCTCTGGACCTTATGACCGGCTTGGCCTTGACCAGATTTTAAGTCAGGAAAATCTTAACTATTTCTTTGTTGATAATCACTTATTGCGGGGTGGAGAAGCCAGAGGAGTATATTTAGAAAGATTTCCGGCTCTCCAGCATTTGTGGGACAGGTATAAAGAAAATTATGAATCGGGTCCAGTCAGGCCACAGACTCCTTATTTGCCTTATCTGACCTATCCGGCGGGAGTAGCCTTCATGGCCAGGGATGAAATTACCGGCCAGCAAGTCTGGAGCCGGCATTCCGGCTACCCGGGAGACAGTTACTATCTGGAATTTCATAAAAAGCATTTTCCGGGAGGATTGCGCTACTGGCGGATAACCTCTTCCTCCTCAGATCTGGCTGATAAGCTGCCTTACGAAACAGAGATAGCTGCGGCCAGAGTCGAAGAGCATGCCCGTCATTTTGTCTGGCTCCTGGCCGAAGTTTTAAAGGACCAAGAACAGGGAATAATCACTTCGCTATATGATACTGAACTATTCGGGCACTGGTGGTTTGAAGGACCTGAATGGTTATACCAGGTCATAAAAAAGCTGTCGGCTCCGGAATCGAACATTAAACTGGCCACAGCCTCCAGCTGCCTTGAGGCTGTACCGCCCGGGATTTTAGTCTCCCTGCCTGAGGGTTCCTGGGGTGAAGGCGGGTTCCACTGGATCTGGTTAAATGATAAGACCGCCTGGATCTGGTCGAGAATTTATGAACTGGAAAAGAAATTCTGGCCGCTCTGGGAAAATGGAGCATCGGGCCGGAGTTTAGATTTGAGGCTGCTGAAGCTTTTATGTCAGGAAAAATTTCTACTGGAAAGTTCGGATTGGCCTTTTTTGATTTCTACCATGACCGCCGGGGATTATGCTGAGACCAGGGCCAGTCTCCATTTTGAACGGTCTATGAAATTACTTAACTGGTTGTCCAGGACCGGTAATTTAACTCCTGAAGATTTTTTCTGGCTAGAAGAAATTGAGTCAGAAGATTCTTTGTTCAGGGAGGTCTTGCTTCCCAATGGAAACATCATATAAAAAAATTCTGGTCATGATCTTATGCGGAGGAAAAGGGGAGAGGCTTTATCCTCTGACCAAAGACCGGGCCAAGCCCTCTGTTCCTTTTGCCGGGAGTTACCGGATAATTGACTTCAGCCTGTCTAACTCCCTGAATTCCGGTTTTAGAAAAATAGCCCTGTTAACTCAATATAAGTCACTTTCCCTCGAAAGGCATATCCGTCAGGGCTGGAGCATTTTCCATCCAGAAAGTAACGAATTTATAATCTCCCTGCCAGCCCAGGGACGGTTAAGCGAGCATTGGTACGAAGGAACAGCCGATGCTGTTTTTCAGAATATTTACACCATTCAGCAGGAAAACCCGGATATCATTCTGGTTCTTTCCGGGGATCACGTTTATCGGGCTGATTACCGCCAATTGCTAAAGTTTTTCCTTGACAAACAGGCAGAAGCGGTAGTTATGGCCCACACCTGTCCGGTAGAGGAAGCCAGCCGCTTCGGGGTGATTAGCGTAGATGATAACCAGCTGATTACCGGCTTCAGCGAAAAACCCAAAAAACCCTCTGGCCTGCCCTGGTCTCCCCGGGTTTCACTTATTTCGATGGGAGTCTACATGTTCGAGACTCCGGTCCTGGTCAGATCTTTAATTGCTGATGCCAAAAACCCCAAATCAACCCATGATTTTGGACACGACGTCATTCCAGAGCTGATCAGGCGTCATAAAACTTATGCCTGTATCTATGAAGATTACTGGCAGGATATCGGAACCATAGATGCCTACTGGCAGGCTAACCTGGATTTTTTAGCTCCTGAACCTCCTTTCCGCCTGAATGAGGCTGACTGGCCTATCCGGACGTATAAACCACAGTATCCATCATCTTTTTTTCTGGCTGGAGGAATTTCCAGTTCGATTATTGGCTCGGGCTGTCAGGTTCTTGGCGGCCAGATTAAGAATTCTATTCTATCTCCAGGAGTCAGGATAGAAGATGAGGTAGAGGTAGAGAATTCAATAATCCTTGAGGGAACGGTCATTAAAAAAGGAGCCAGGGTCCGCCAGTCAATAATTGATAAACAGGTGATCATCCCGGAAGCTTTTGAAGTTGGCTTTGAACTCGAAAAAGACAGAAGTAATTTCAAAGTCAGCCCGGGTGGCATAAGGGTTATTCCTAAAGGCTGGAGGCTCGAATGATCGAAAGATACAGCTTGCAGCCGAATAATTTTAATCCTGATACTCCCAAAGAATTTGTCTTGCTGTCAATCATAGCTCAAAGCTTTTTCCAGCCTTTTTCACTGGAAGATAACCTCCTGGTCATTCTGACTGCTTTAACTGCAGGTTCAGGGATTGGATTTAACCGGGCTATGTTATTCTTGAAAGATGGAATGAGGTTAAAAGCCACTACCTGGTTAGGACCGAGATCCCCGGAAGAAGCTGAGGCTATCTGGACTATGCTGTCTTCACCTGGCATTGGTTATGCAGAAATAGTAGCCTATAACCGTGACCTGGTCACCAGGATGGTCAAAGATGTCCAGCCTAAACTCAAGCACTTCATTTATGATCTGGAAGATCAGTCTTTGCCCTTGCCGGCTTTAGCTGCTCTGAACAAGGAAATCATCCTGGTTAATGAAGCCGGAAAAGAGCCGGCGGTAGATCCAAATTTTATGAACTTTATTCAGGTTGACAGTTTCCTTTGTTTGCCCCTGGTTGCTCAGGATGAGGTTCTGGGAGAGATTGTGGTGGACAAAGGAATTACCCACGCTCCAATTGACCTTAATGATATCGAACTGGCCAGGTTGTGTGCCCTCCTGGCCGGCAACTATATTTATACCACCAACCTCTACAAAAAAGTGGTTGAAATGGAAAAGATGGCTGCCCTGGGTGAGATGGCTGCTTTCGTTTCTCACCAGCTCAGGAATCCGATCGTGGCAATCGGCGGTTTTACCCAGCAAATGCTGGCCAGCCCCTGTCAGCCCGACCGTTGCCGCCGCAATCTGAATATCATCCAGGAACAGGTTAAGCACCTCGAAGATATAATTTATAAATTAAGTCATTTTTTAAAAATAACTATCCGGGAACTTCAGCCGGTCGATGTCAAACCGATTCTGTTGAATTTGGTGGAAAGACCGGACATAAAACTTAAAGCAGCCAGGAAGGCTATCTCCTTGAAATTGGCTCCGGAGCTGCCCTTAATTCAGTGTGACCCGGTCTATTTTGAAGAGGCGGTGGTCAATTTGCTGGATAATGCCCTTGATTTTACACCGGAAGGAGGCAAGGTTTATTTGCGAGCCAGGCCATATAACAATAAATATGTTTTGATCATTATCAAAGATTCCGGGCCCGGCCTGGATGAGAAAAGCCAGGATAAAATGTTCACTCCTTTTTATACGACTAAAGAAAATGGCATCGGGCTGGGGCTGCTTTTTGTCAAGCGGATCATTGATACCTGCGACGGAAAACTGGAAGTTCAGAGCAAGCCCGGCCGCGGGACCATGTTTAAGCTATATTTCAAAGTCCGGGAAAGGGGACAGTCATGAAAAAAATACTCCTGATTGAAGATGATCTGGCTTTAAGCTTGCTTTATGAGGAAGAATTAAAAAATGAAGGCTATACGATGGTAGTAGCCCATGATGCCGATTCAGCTCTGGAACTGGTCCAGAAGGAAGAGTTTGATCTTATTATCACTGATATCAGAATGCCAGGAAAAGACGGTATAGAACTTATTGCTAACGTTATGGGTCTGCGCAAGGACATTCCAATTATCATCAATACCGCTTATCAGAGTTATAAAGATGATTTTATGACCTGGGCAGCCGATGCTTACGTTATCAAATCTTCATCTCTTGAGGAATTAAAGGCTAAGATCAAAGAACTAATCGGCAGCTAAAGCTCAGTTATCTTTGGTTATTATTCTAAAAGGAAGTAAAGTCATGCCAGAATTAAGAAAAGATATGTTAACCGGAAGGTGGGTAATTATTTCGACTGAAAGGAGCCGCCGGCCGGATGACTTCCGGCCCTCAGCCCAGGCTGAAATCAGAAGAGAAAATCTGGCTTTTTGTCCTTTCTGTCCGGGGAATGAAGCCAAAACGCCACCCGAAGTCTATTCGATCAGAGATAATGACTCTAAGCCAGATCAGCCAGGCTGGAAGACCAGAGTAGTTCCCAATAAATTTCCGGCTCTGACTCCTGGTTCGCTTCCTCCCAGAAAAACCAGAGGCAGCTATCAATGGATGGCCGGGGTTGGTATCCATGAGGTAATAATTGAAAACCCGGATCATAACGTGGAGATGGTTGATTTGCCTCTTGATCATTTAGCCGAAATCATTAAGGTTTACCGCCAGCGGACCATCGTCATTGAGCAGCAGTTACATTATCAATATGTCCAGATTTTCAAAAACAAAGGCCAGGAAGCCGGGGCTTCACTTTCCCACCCGCATTCTCAGGTCATTGCTACCCCCATTGTACCCAAGAGGATCAAAGAAGAAGTTTATGGTGCTGAAAGATTGTTCCGGAATTCCTTCCGGGAATGTGCTATCTGCCGCCAGTTGCGGGAAGAGCTGCAATCAGGCGAAAGACTGGTTTTTGAGAATGAGTCTTTCGTGGTTATGACACCTTTTGCTTCCAGGTTTCCCTTTGAGATGGCCATTATGCCTAAAAGGCACTCTGCCTTTTTCCGTCAGATAGCTGACGAAGAAATCACTTCCTTAGTTGAAGCTCTAAAGCAGGCTCTCAGCCGGTTAAAAGCTCAACTGTCTGACCCGCCCTTCAATCTGGTCTTTCACCAGGCTCCTAATCCCCAGGTGGCTGAAAAGGCCTGGCCGGGAATCGATTATTATTATCACTGGCATTTAGAAATCTTACCGATCCTGACCAAGGTGGCCGGGTTTGAACTGGGGACCGGTTTCTATATCAACCCTGTCCCGCCAGAATCAGCTGCTGACTACCTCAGAAAAAACGAACAACCTAAAAGCTGAGTATCTTTAAATAAAGCTCATAGTAATTGGCAGCCGCTTTTTCCCAGGAAAAATCACTCTTAAAAGCATTATTCTTCAGTCTTGACCAGAAAGGTTTTCGTTGGTAAAAACTGAGAGCCCGGTCAAGAGCAGCCAGTAAAGCCTGGGTCTCATAGTCTTCAAACTTGAAGCCATTGCCTTCCAGCCGGTCTGGATCAAATTCCTGGATGCTATCTTTTAAACCGCCAGTGCTTCGAACTACAGGAATAGTTCCGTACCTCAGGCTATACATCTGGGTCAGCCCGCAGGGCTCATAGCGGGAGGGAATAAGGAAAAAATCGCTACCGGCATAAATTAGCCTGGCCAGCCGGTCATCAAAAGCAATTTTCAGGCCGAATCTCTCCGGATATTTCCTGGCAGCCTGACTCAGCATCTCCTGAATTGGTTTTTCACCCGTTCCCAGGATAATCAAGTAGAGGTCCCTTTTTAATATTTCATCCAGGCTTTTGACCAGGAGATCGAATCCTTTTTGCCCGGCCAAACGCGAAACCAGTCCGACCACCGGCCGTTGGCTCTCCGCTTCAAAATTGAATGAGCGGAGAAGTTCCTGGCGGCAGAGGAATTTTCCAGCTGGAGCCCGGGACGAGTAATGGGCCGGCAGGGCTGGATCAGTCGCCGGGTCCCATTCCTGATAGTCGATGCCATTCAAAATTCCAAACAAGCGGTCAGATCTTTTTCTTAAGACTCCATCCAGACCGAAGCCAAATTCGGCTGATTGAATCTCCCGGCTGTAAGTCGGGCTGACTGTGCTGATGGCTTGTGAATAAAGCAGCCCGGCTTTTAAAAAGTTAACCCGACCATAGAATTCCAGATCCTCCGGATTAAAAAGATAGCCAGGCAGGCCGGCCTGATTCAGAATGTCGGGCGGGAAAAGTCCCTGATAGGCCAGGTTATGAATGGTAAAAAGCGACCTGGTTTTCTGGTAAAAGCTGTCCCCAGCCAGAGAATGCTTTAGATAGGCTAAAGTCAGGGCCGCTTGCCAGTCGTGAGCGTGGATTAAATCAGGAGGCCAGTTGATTACTTTAAACCCGGTTAAAACTGCCAGGCTAAAAAAAGCAAAACGCTGGCCATTATCAGGGTAATCACCCTCGGGAGTGCCGTAAAGATAGTCACGGCCGAAATAAAAGTCGTTCTCTATCAGATAAACTTTAAAGCCTTCCGCCTGATACTCGAGAATTGAAAAGGTTTTTTCAGCTGGAAAAACGTTCAGCTTCAGGTTAGAAGCAACTGTTTTCAGTTCAAGATTTTTATTTTTTATTTCCCGGTAAAATGGCAGCCAGACCGTAACCTCCAGCTGGCCCAGGCGACTGAGATATTTGGGCAAAGCTCCGGTCACATCGGCCAGGCCACCTGTCTTGGCCAGGGGAGCCATCTCCGGAGTTATAAAAGCAACTTTTAAACATTCAGCTTGATCCATGACTTGACCTCGGAATTAAAGATTTAAAAAAAAATTAAATAGAGTCTTCCAGAAAAACTATTTTTGAAAACAACTCGGGCCGGTGGGAGTCATAAACTCCATGAGGACTCAGTGACCAGCCAAACGAAGGCTCAATCTTCCGGCCATTAACTTCCAGAGTTTCAAACCGGAAAAAGTTCATCAGCCAGGTCTGACCATTATCTGGCGGGAGGAGACGGTCCTCAGCCAGCAGCTCCAGACCTGACCAGGGAAAAGCCAGTTCGACTGTCCAGCCCCGGTCAACATCAGCTGAATTATTAAGACTACCATCAAGTTTTACCGCCCATTTTAAGCCGGGAAGATCCCAGTCCATAAAAGCCCAGCGGCGGCCTCGCGGATGACGTCCATATCGGCTGCTATCCTGAAAGCCGCCCAGGACATCGACTTTCCGGCCGGTCAAATCAAACTCGGGCCGGTCAAAAAAGCTACCCGGTTTAAGAGCGTCCTGCCAGATATAAAAAACTTCATAGATAGTTCCCAGCGCGTTGACCTGAAGCTCATAATAACAGTTAGGACCGGCGATGAAGACTTCGACATCATTTTCCAGCCAGAGGAATGAATCCCTCTCGGTTAAATGAGCCTGAAGGTCAGGTTCTTCCAGCCAGAAAGCTAAATAAAAATAATGGCTATCGGCCAGGGCAGCTATCCTGGTCTCAAAAAAAGCCGGCTGGCCGGTAACCAGATCTACAAATCTCCGGGACTTCCTGGCCTTTTTCCAGGCTGGTTTGTCCAGGTCGCCATTAATCTCAAGGTGTGACGGAGTCTGGTAACAGTAATATGTCTCAGGTTTTATCAGGCCGGATCCCATGTCTGCCATCTTTCTTCTTTAATTAAAAAACTTTTAGACCGTTAATCCGTTAATTCTATCAGCATTCAGCTGGATTGACAACCGCCAGCAAAACTTGTTTAACCATTAGACTAATGCCTGTCAGGTTATTCAGGCCAATCTTCTTCTAAATAGACTGTCTCACCCCCGGTTCACCTTTCAACTGTAAATAACATGGCAGAGATTCAAGTTGACAGGTAGAACTGCCTGGAGCAGAATTAGTTAAAAGTGACATGAAAAAGCCAGACAGCCAGCTAGCGGGGAAACCATTGGAAACCCCCGGGGTAATCCTCAAGCCCGGGCGGGAAAAATCCGTTGCCAACCGCCATCAATGGTTATTTTCTGGAGCTATTCAATCTTTTCCTCCTGGTTTTACTGATGGTAACCTTTATCCAGTCTATTCAGCCGAAGGCCGGCTTCTGGGCTATGGGTATTTTAATCGCAAGTGTTCATTGAGCGGCCGGCTGGTGAGCTTTGGCCAGGCCAGACCGGAAGAAGCTATCCGAAGAAATCTGACTGAAGCTCTTCAGCTGAGAAAAAGGGTTTATAGCCAGGCAGAAGCCTGCCGCCTGGTTAACGGTGAAAGTGACTCCTTGCCCGGGCTTATCGTGGACCGTTATGGTCCTGGTCTGGTCATTCAAATTTCTACTCTGGGGATGGAGAAGCTCAAGCCTTTGATCATTCAACTTTTATCTGAACTGGTCCAGCCCCAGTTTATTTATGAAAAGTCTCTAAGTCCAGCCAGAAAAGAAGAGGGCTTAAAGGAACGGGAAGGATTGTCAACCGGACGACTGTCTGAACCAATCTTAATAGATGAAGAGGGAATAAAGTTCAAAGTTTATCTGACTGGAGCTCAAAAAACCGGTCTTTTTCTCGACCAGCGGGAAATGAGAAAGCTGGTCCGGGAAATAGCTGCCGGGAAAAAGGTTCTGGACGGCTTTAGCTATTCTGGCGGTTTTGCCCTATCAGCCTTGAAAGGTCAGGCGGCCGCGGTGACGCTGGTAGATTATTCTTCTCAGGCCCTCGAAGTGGCTAAAGAAAATATGATGACCAATGGTTTTGGAAACTCCTCCTTCAGGCTGATCAATCAGGATATGTTTGACTTCCTGACTGAACAATCATCACTGGCTTATGATCTGGTGATTCTTGACCCGCCTGCTTTTGCCAAAAAAAAAGCAGATGAAAAACAGGCCGGGCGGGCTTATCAACGGTTAAATTATCTGGCCCTGGCCAGGATGAAAAGAGATAGTTTTCTCCTGACCTTTTCCTGCTCTTATTATATTAGCCGTGAATTGTTTCAGAAGATAATTTTTCAAGCTGCTCTGGAGGCTGGCCGTCGGGTAAAAATTTTAACTGCTCACCGCCAGTCTTATGATCATCCGGTCAGTGTCTTTCACCCGGAAAGTGATTATTTAAAGGGTTTATGGCTTTATGTCAGCTGATCAGGGCGGAGGGTTAACTGGCTGTCCAGATCATGGCCAAAAAATAAAGCCAGTAACCGCTAATAAATTGTCCTGAAGATGTTAAGGTAACGGCCCGAGCCTAAATAGTATTTGCCCCGCTAAAGTAAAAACCATATAATCACAGCAGGAGACAGAGATGGACTTCGAAGAGGTTATAAAAAAAACACACCGGATTGCCGCCACCATTGGCTATTCGGTTTTTGGTGCCCTGGTTTTATATTTTGTCCTGGAAGAATTGATCAGAAACGAATTGGCCCCTTTTTCCGGTTTTTCGCCGTCAGCCAATCGCCAGACACTAAGATATATTTTTTATGGCTTAGCAGCTATCTCAATCATTCTGGCCAGATGGCTGCAATCATTTCTGCTCAAAGAGAAGCCCGGAGATACGCCTGAAACCCTGTTAAATAAACTTCACCGGACCTCAATTATTATGATTATCATGAGCGAGCTGCCGGCTTTATTTGGCCTTTTCCTGTTTTTAATAGCCGGGCTTAACCGTGATTTTTATGTTCTTTTAATTATATCAGTGGCTGTCCTGTTTATTTTTTTCCCGCGACGCCACAACTGGGAAGAATGGATATCAACTCAAAGGTGAATTACGAAAGGCCAGTCTTTGTCGAGAGTCCCCGAATTATTAAGTTTTAGCTATCAAGCCGGGCCTGATTTTATACCAGCTTTGATAGAATAGTCAGGCCTTGAAGTGAGGTTTAGATGAAAAAAAGAAACAAGTCAAAAACGATACCGGCCTGTTTATTTATCTCCATACTCTTATTTCCGGGCCTGATTCCCGGCCTGGCCCAGGAACGCCCGGTAATCTATAACCTGGCGGTTGAGCTTCTGCCTGAAACCGCCAGCCTGCAAGCTAAAGGAACTATTATCTGGACAAATCTTAGCCATGACTATGTGCCCGACATTCATCTTCATCTATACTGGAATGCCTTTAAAAATGAACTCTCAACTTTAGCTAAGGAAGCCAGCCAGGAAAAATTATTTAGAAGATTCAAGGCAGAAAAGGGCGAATGGGGCTGGATAAAAATAACTTCGCTGACAACCTCTGACGGTCAGGATCTGCTGCCGGCGGCGGTTTTTATCAGTCCCGATGAGCCGCCTAACCCTGATGATCAAACCGTCTTGCGGGTAGTTTTGCCCCAGCCGGTGGCTCCAGGGCAATCACTGACCCTGAATATTGACTTTCAAGCCAAGGTGCCGAAAAACGGGCTGCGGACCGGTTACTTCCAGAATGGATTTTTTATCTCCCAGTGGTTTCCCAAACCAGGTGTTTATGAAGACGGGCGTGGCTGGAATTGCCATGAATACCACCTTAATTCTGAATTTTATGCAGATTTTGCAGATTTCCTGGTGAAAATTACCGTTCCGAAAGATTTCGTGGTTGGAGCCTGCGGGCAGGAGGTTGAGAAGACCGAAGATCTGGCCGCCGGCCGGGCCACCTACACCTATGCTCAGGAAAACATTCACGATTTTGCCTGGACAGCTTCTCCACGGTTTATCAAAATCGAGCGCTGGTTCAAAGGGGAAGAGGAGGTTACTCCAGAGGAATATCAGCAGATAGCCGCGCTTCTCGGACTGACTGTTCAAGATATCAAGCTGCCTGATGTCCGGATGATCCTTCTCATTGAAAAGCAGCATAAAAATCAGGTCGAGCGTCATTTCCGGGCTTTAAGAGCGGCTATGAAGTATTATGGCCTCTGGTATGGTCCTTATCCTTACCAGACAATCACCCTGGTTGATCCGCCCTTCCGGACCGGCAGCGGAGGCATGGAATATCCAACTCTTTTTACGGCCGGGACTTCGGTTATCCTGCAAAAGGACGTTCTGTCTCCTGAAGGGGTAATTATCCATGAATTCGGCCACAATTACTGGTATGGGCTGGTGGCCAGTAATGAGTTTGAAGAAGCCTGGCTGGATGAAGGGATTAATACCTATTCGACTTCAAAGGTCTCGGCAATTGCTTACGGGGCAGGCAGGCTTCCCTTGAAAATAAATGGCCTGCCTTTGGGCTGGTTGATTAAGACGCCAGCAGTTTATGACTGGCAATTAGCCAGAACTATTTCTGTTCCGGTGACTAAACTCGATCCAATCATCACCCCTTCCTGGAAATTTTATAATTCAGGCAGTTATTCGCTCAATGTCTATTACCGGGCAGCCGCTTCTCTCTACACTCTGGAAAGCGTTTTAGGTGACAAAATCTGGGCCAGGGTAATGCGCACCTATCACCAGCGATATCGCTTTCGACATCCGCGGACTGAAGATTTTATCCAGGTGGTAAACGAGGTCTCAGGACAGGATTTAAATTGGTTTTTCCAGGAATTTTTCTATCAGGCCAAGGATTTTGATTATGCCATCAGCTCTGTCGAGACAAAACTCAAACCTGAGCAAGATCAGGGTCTAAGCGATCAGCTGCCAGCCAGAACTGCCCAAAAGGGGAGAGAAGCTATCAGTCCAGCTGCCGGGCAAAAAAAAGGCAGTTCTAAGCAGAAAATATACGAAACCGCTATCACTCTTAGACGTTATGGTGAAATTCAGCTTGGACCCGGTTTCAGTCTTAAATTGAAAGTTGAATTTGAAGATGGCAGTACTGAGTGGAGGGAATGGGACGGCCAGAGCCGCTGGCACCGCATCTATTTTGAGAAACCGGTAAAGGTCAAACGGGCCTGGCTCGATCCTGAAGGCCTGTGGCTCATAGATACTAATCTGTCCAATAACAGTTATTCCCGCCAGGGGCCGGGGACCAGAATTCTGGGCGTAACTGCTAACTTACTCTGGCTGGTCCAGGATGTCCTGGTAACCTGTTTTAGCTGGTTATGATGGAAAGGAGAGTCGGATGATGTCGGCTAATTTCCTTAAATCTGGATTTAATCGGGCTGTCTCCAAATTTAGGTTATCCCTTTATCTCTGGCTGATAATGTTCATCATCTCCCTGATCATCATCGTGCCGGTCAGTTTTGAGCTCAGGGCCAACCTGGGCCACCTGGCCTGGACAGAAAAGCCTTTAATGCCTTTTGAGCTGAACCTGATCGAGATACTCCTGGCTAACCAGAATCTCTTAGCTTCCTATTTGGTTTTTATCATCACCATGCTTTTGTTGTCAGCCTTGCTGTCTGTTTTTCTTAATGGCGGGCTTTTTGGCCAAATGCTCAGTCCTGAAACCGGAGTTTCATTCAGGAATTTTCTGCTAGCTGGCTGCCGGCATTTCTGGCAATTTCTTCTGTCTCTTATTATTTTTATTCCCTTTTTGTTGGTATTATTTCTGATCTTCAGATTACTTTCAGCCCCGTTAGAGCAGTGGTCGGCCCGGGCGGTAACTGAATGGCCGGTCCTTCTGGCCAGCTGGCTGTCTGTCCTGTTGCTGGCCCTTCTCTGGACGGCCTTCAGACTGGTGCTCGATCTGGCCAGAATCCTGGTCGTAGCTGAGTCAAAAAAGGTAATAGCTGCTTACCTTTCGGCGCTACGTTTTCTCAGCCGTCATTTTTTCCGCCTCTGGGGCCTCTATCTGCTTATCGCTCTGGCCGTTATTCTGATTTCGGCTGGCTGGCTGCTGCTGGTCAGGCTATTATCTCCGGCCAGCCCGGCTGGTCTGATGATTATACTTATTCTGTACCAGGCTTATATTTTATTCCGGTTGCTGGCCAGGCAGGTCTTGATCGGAGTGGAATATAGTTACTTTTCAGTCAGAAAGGAGACCTGATGGTTAAAATTAAATTCCTTGGAGCCGCTTCTCAGGTCACCGGCTCCTGCTATCATCTATCTTCTAATGGTTTGAATTTTTTAGTTGATGGCGGTCTTTACCAGGAAAGAGAGTTCCTCAACCGCAACTGGCAGCCCTTCCCGCTTCCTCTGGATAAAATTGATTATCTGCTTTTAACTCATGGCCACCTCGATCATAGCGGCCTCATTCCCAAACTGGTTAAAGACGGCTTCCGGGGAAAAATCCTCTGTACGCTGCCAACTGCCGAGCTTTTGCCCATTGTTCTTTATGACACTGCTAAATTACAGGAAGAAGACGCTGAGTTAAAAAGAAAACGGCATGAAAGGGAAGGGCGGACCGGCCCTCATCCGGAAGAGCCTCTCTACACCGCCGCTGAAGTTGATAGAGCTTTGCCCTTAGTGGAGGCTGTCGATTATCATCAAGAGGTTGACCTGGGATCGGGGATAAAAGTTATCTTCCATGAAGCCGGCCACATAATTGGCTCGGCCATAATAGAGATTATAGCCAGCAGCCATGGCTCGTCGCGTCGTCTGATCTTCTCGGGCGATCTGGGGCAATGGGAAAAACCCCTGGTGCGTGACCCTGAAATCTTTCCTCAGGCAGATTACATCTTTCTCGAATCAACTTATGGCGACCGCGACCATGAAGAAACAGGCAGGATCCCGGACAGGCTGGCTGAAATTATAAACCGGACGATCAGGCAGAAGGGCAATCTGATTATCCCGACCTTTGCTATCGAACGAGCTCAGGAACTCATGTACCATTTGAACAACCTGGTAAGAAAAGGCAAGATACCGGCTGTACCGGTTTTTCTGGACAGCCCGATGGCTGTCAATGTCACTGATGTTTTCAGCCATCATCTCGACAGTCTCGATGCCGAGGCCAGACATCTTTTTACTTCCGGCCAAAATCCTTTTGAGTTCCCGGGTCTCAAGTTAATCCGTGACTTCCGGGATTCACAGGCCATAGCCAAGATGAAAACACCAGCAATTATCATGGCTGGTTCAGGGATGTGTACCGGAGGCCGCATTAAACAGCATCTGGTTAATAATATTAACCGGCGGGAATCAACTATTTTGTTCGTCGGTTATCAGGCTAAGGGAACCCTCGGACGGCAAATACTGGAAGGTCAGTCGCCGGTCCGGATCTATGGCCAGAATTATCCGGTTAAAGCTAATATCGAACAGATCCAGGGTTTTTCTGCCCATGCCGATCATAAACAGCTGATCAAATGGCTGAGCTATTTTGTTGACCAGCCGCCGCGCCAGCTTTTTCTGGTTCACGGTGAAAAAGAAGTTCTGGAGACCTTTTCAAAAGAGATTGGAGCAAAAACCGGCTGGTCTACCAGGACGCCTGGCTATCTCGACGAAGCTGATTTAGATTAGGTCTGAATAAAGCTGTTTAGCTGCCTTTTGCTTTCAGGCCAACCAGTATCTGATTTTAATCTCTGGCTTTCTGATCTTCTGACCAGTTTTATGTTTACTAAGTTTAGCCACCTTCTTTTTATCCTGTTGAATTACAGGATCGGATGAAAGCTCTTCCAGGATCAGAGCCAGGCAGCCCTGAACAGCTTCTGGCCATTCTGGATTGAAACTGTACTTAACCCATTTTCCGATTTTGACCGAATTAACCAGGCCTGCTTCCCGGAGAAGAAAAAGGTGTCTGGAAACAGTTGAAAAAGAAAGCCCGAGAATTTCCCGGATGTCACTTACCGTCAGCTCCCTGGTTTTGAGCATCATTAAAATACGAAGACGGCCGGGCTCGGCCAGAGCCGACAGTAATTTTTCGGTTGATTTTAATCCTTGTTTTATCATTTTGCCAAATAAGCTAATGATAATTTATCCGGAGACAAATAGGCTGTCAAGATAAATGAGGTCAGAGCTGAATTGGGCTGAAGATTAAATTTTTGAGCTTGACCCTGAGTTGAAGATAGGATAGAAGTTAAGAGACAGAAGATCTCGGCTGAAGCTAAAGAAATAAGTCTGAAAGAAATTATCGCCAAAAAACTTGAATAAAAACAATGGAAATGAAAGATGGAGGTCCCCATGACTAATCTTTGGCCAGAATTAAAACCGATGGCTCGCCGGAGGTTTATGAGCCTGAGCCTTCAGGGGGCGGTGGCCCTGGCCGTTAGCCCCGCTATGGTCAAAAATCTTCTGGCTGGTGAGGACCGGTCACGGCTGGAAATCAGCCCAGGGCTCCTTCAGAAAACTATCGCTACTGCCTTAAAAAGAGGCGGGAATCTGGCTGAGGTCTATGTTGAAAACCGGGTTTCCCGTTCAATTATTTTGGAAGAAGGGCAATTTAAAAGCGCAGTTTTCGGCCTGATCAGGGGAGCGGGGGTCAGGGTGATTGATGGTGATAAAACCGGCTATGCCTATAGCGATGAATTGACTGAGGAAAAACTTCAACGGGCAGCTGAAGTAGCTTCTTTTATTGCTTCCTCCGGTAAAAAAACTCAAGCTGTAAGCATCAAAGAACAAAGACGGCCATCATACGTCACCGTCAAGATTCATCTGGAAGAAGTGGCTGAGACCAAAAGGATGGAAATTATGAAGCGGGCCGAGGAGGCAGCTCTCAGCTACGATTCCAGAATTAAAATGGCCTCGATTGATTATTATGATGAGACCAGAGACCGGATAATAGCGAATAGTGAAGGCTTGCTGCTGAAAAGCAGCCTGCCTCTCATTTTCTTCATTGTTCAAACGCTGGCCACTGGCAACAATACCTCTCACCTGGGAAGGGAAAGGCTCAGCCGCCATGCCGGCCTGGAGATGTTTGACCAGGATACACCGGAAAAAGCAGCTAAAGAAGCCGCCCGAGAATCGATCGCCATGCTGGAAGCTAAGGAGGCGCCAGCTGGCAAGATGGATGTGGTCATCCAAAACGGTTGGGGCGGAGTGCTGGTACATGAAGCAGTCGGTCACCCGCTGGAGGCGGACAATATCGCCAAGCAAACCGGAGCCTTTGTAGGCAAATTGGGTCAGAAAGTGGCAGCAGATATTTTTACCATGGTTGATGACGGCAGCCTGACCGGTTTCCGCGGAACAACTGATTTTGATGATGAGGGCACCCAGATGAAGAGAAACGTGCTGATTGAAAGGGGAGTGGTAGTCAGGTTTATGACCGATATCCTGTCAGCCCGGCAGCTTAAAATGGAGAGAACAGGTAACGGACGGCGGGAGAACTTCCGTTACTATCCTGTACCGAGGATGACCAATACTTTTATTGAGCAAGGCAAGGATAAGCCGGAGGATATTATCGCCTCTACTAAAAGCGGCCTTTATGTCCAGAGTTTGAGCGGAGGCAGTGTCGACCCAACAACCGGGATGTTCAATTTTACCTGCCGGGAAGCTTATCTCATTGAGAATGGCCGGAAGACCGCAGCTGTCAAAGGTGCAACCTTGATTGGCAGCTGCCTCGATATAATCACCAGAATTGACGCCATAGGAAACGACCTGGCTTTTGGCCCCGGGATCTGCGGTAAAGGGCAGTCGGCCGAGGTCACCGCTGGCCAGCCAACAGTTAGAATCAGGGGAATTAATGTCGGTGGAACACGGGCGAGAGATTAGGAGGAAATCATGGATTATAAAGACTTGGCTGAACAGGTTATAAAGGATTGCCAGAAAAAAGGAGCTGAGCAGGCCGAGGTTTATCTTGAAGATAATCGCCAGCTTAGTCTGGAGGTAAGAAACGGACAGGTAGAAAGCGTCCAGGAGGCTCAGAGCTATGGCCTTGGAATCAGGGTAATTGCCGGGAAAAGACTGGGATTCGCTTTTGTCAACGATTTTAAACCGGAAAGCTTGAAGAAGAGTATAGACCGGGCAGTCGAATTTGCCCGGGCAGTAAGTCCAGATGAAAACAATCAGTTGCCGGCCGATCCGGCCCTGACCGAGATCAAGGCCATTTATGACCCGGAACTTTCCGCCATTTCTATTGACCGTAAAATCTCTTTAATCCAGGAGGTCGAAAAACTGGCGTTAAATATTCCAGGAGTAACCAAAAGTGCCGGTGCCAGTTACGGTGAAAGTGAAAGCCAGATCATAATCGCCAATTCTTTTAACTGGGTAAAAAGCTATAAATCTACTGGCTGCGGTTATGGACTGGGGGTAATTGCTGAAAAGGGCCAGCAAAAATCAGCTGGCTATGAATCAGCCAGCCGCCGCTTTTTTGCCGATCTTAAGCCGGCTACGGACCTGGCTGGGGTAGCTGCCAGGAAGGCGGTTGAGATGCTCGACCCCAAGCCACTAAAGACGCAGAGAGCGGCTATCATCCTTGACCCGGACGTAGCTTACGCCATTTTAGGCGGGTTTATTCAAGCGATTAATGGCCAGAGCGTCTTACAGGGGGCCAGTTTTCTCGGGAAAAAAGCAGGACAAAAAATTGGTTCTGAGCTGATCACTATTATTGATGACGGAACAAGGGAAAAAGGCCTGGCCAGTGCACCTTTTGATGGTGAAGGTGTACCTACCCAGAATAGAATCATCGTCGAAAATGGAGTTCTTAAGGGCTTCTTATATAATACCTATGCTGGCCGCAGAGCGGGTGCCAAAAGTACAGGTAATGCCAGCCGGGGAGGTTTTGCCGATTTGCCAGGCATTGGGCCGCATAATTTTTATTTAGCTGCTGGCCAGGTCAGGCCTGAAGACATAATCCAGAATACCAGCAGGGGAGTACTGGTAAAAGAGGTCACCGGCTATGGGATAAACCCTGTCAACGGAAACTTCAGTGGGGGAGCTTCTGGCTTTTTCATCGAGAATGGAAAAATAATTTTTCCGGTTAAAGGAATCACTATTGCCGGCACTGCTGATGAAATATTTAATGGAATAGACCTGATAGGCAATGATCTTGACCTCAACCGGTCATTAACAGCTCCGACCATCAGGATCAAGAGCTTGCAGATTGGCGGTGAATAAGCAGATATCCGAAAGGCAACTCAGCCTGATTGCTTTTAATGCCTTTTATTTCAGCCAAACTACTCTTTGAATTGCCACCAGTTTCATTTTAACCCCAATAAAACCATAAATTTCCAGGCTGTTTCAACTGCCCAGACCAGACCAAAGCCTAAAATCTAATTGTCCGCCCAACAAATTATCCATCATTGCCATATCTTATTTATTATCAACTATTTATACCTATGTCGGCCGGCCGACTCCGGCTTCTAATTTTTTTTATCTACCACTTGTTTTTTTATTCATTTTATGTATAAAATTTATTGATATAATAACCTTTGGAGGGCAGATTGATAATTGCTGTAACTAACCAGAAGGGAGGTGTCGGCAAGACAACTACCTGCATTAATTTGGCTGCTGCTCTGGCCTTCATGGGAAAAAAGATTCTCCTGGTTGATATGGACCCTCAGGCCCACAGTACGATTTCAATTGTTAAAAACCCTGCTGACTTTGAAAAGACACTTTATGACGTTCTGATGGATAAGAACACTAAAATGTCTGAGGTCATCGTTAGATCAACTGTGCCCGGGCTTGACGTCGCCATATCAAGAATATCTATGGCCAAACTCGAGCCTTCTCTAATAGGTGAGTTCGATGGCCATTACCGTCTGCGGGATGCGCTTAGCGAGGTTGGTGATAACTACGATTATATCTTCATTGATACACCTCCTACACTTGGCTTGATAACCTTAAATGCCCTGGTGGCAGCGACTCATATTTTAATCCCTATACAGTCCTCTTATTTGTGTCTTGAAGGAACGGATGACCTGCTCGAGACCATAGATAAGGTTAAAAGGATTGCTAATCCAGCTCTGGATATAGTTGGCGTGATAATTACCCTTCATGATAAGCGAACAAACCTTTCCAGGGACGTGGTCTCGAGGATAATTGAGGTCTTTGGTGATAAGGTCTTTAAAACCTATATATCCAAAAGCGTAAAACTAGAGGAGAGCCCTGCCTATAAAGAAAGTATATTTACTTTTGCTCCTGAATCGATTGGAGCAAATCAATATAAACAAATTGCCGAGGAGTTGCTGGAACGTGGACAAAACTAAAAAAAGCGGCTTACCTGATTCATTAAGCATGAGGCATGATCCTCATTTTGTGGAGCTTATCTCCCAGAGATCTTCAGGTCAAATGGTGAGATTAATTCCTATAGACAGGATTGATCCGAATCCGAAGCAGCCCAGAAACGAACTGGGGGACATTCAGGAATTAATGGAATCCATTAAGACAAAAGGCGTCCTTGAGCCCATTCTTATCAGATCAAAAGGGGCCCGGTTCGAGATTATCGCGGGAGAAAGGCGCTATTTCGCTTCAAAAAATCTCGGCTTAGAGGATATTCCATGTATCCAGATGGACGTAAATGACCAGGAAGCAATGGAGATTTCGCTTATTGAGAACCTTCAGAGGAAAGATCTTGATATTTTTGAGGAGGCCGATGGCCTCAAGGCTTTGATTAATCTTTATGATTATAGTCACCAGGAGATAGCGGAGAGAATTGGCAAATCAAGGTCGACTATTACCGAAATTATCTCTGTCTCCAGAATTCCTTCTGAACTTCGCCAGAAGATTAAATCAGCCGGAATTACCAGCCGAAGCACTATTATAGAGATTGCCAAGATTGATGACCAGGTTACAATGGCTAAGGCCGTCGAAACCATAATAGAAAGAAAATTGACCAGATCAGATACCCGGGACCTGAATAAACTCATCAAAGACAGAGACCAGGGAGAACAGACGAAAAGCAAGCCCTATGTTTTTAACTATATTCCACCGGACAGCAAAACCTATAAACTAAGGATTGAATTCAAAAAACAAGTCGTTACCAGGCAGGAACTGATTTCAATACTGGAAGATGTCATCAAAAAACTTAAGTCACCAGTTTTAAAATTCCCATAATATCTGCTGTTTGTTTAAAGGCGTTTTCGATAAACCAAAATTCGGGATCCAGGCTGCATCCTAAGTTGGTTAGCTTGAACTCTATGGCTGGCCATTGACTGTAAGTTTTGATATTAGTTTACATAATATAACTTATGCGAC